>NZ_JYJK01000044.1 GCF_003263785.1 Vibrio variabilis | reverse complement strand
AGAGAACCCGATGCGAGAGCGTCGGGTTTTTTATTATCTAAAATTTGGTAGCTTCCTTTTCAAGGAAGTCGAATCCCGGTTGGGTGCAACCCCAGGCTAGGCGCCCCCGCCATTCCGCCACTTATACTAAGCCCTAAACTAGGCGTCCCCGTCGAATGACTAGGGCTTTTTTACATCTATAGCTTTTTGAAGTTCAATCATCTGCCATTCAATAGATACAAAAAAGGCGGTATTTCTACCGCCTTTGTTCAATGCTTATTGCCTATTCAAACAAGTCTTCATGCAATGCTTTTACTGCATCTTTCGCTTCGCCTTCATCTAGAAGGAAGCAAAGGTTGTGAGGGCTTGCGCCGTAGCAAATCATGCGGATATTGAAGCTGTCTAGAGTATCGAATACTTCTGCTGCTGAGCCTTTGGTTTCGCTCATGTTGTTGCCGATGAGTGCAACTAGGCTGAGCCCTTGTTTGACTTCAACAGTACAAAGCTGCTCGAGCTCTTGCTGAGCTTCAAGTGGAAGTTCTGGTGCACCGCCACCTGTATCAGTTTGATCAAGTGTTAGAGAAACACTGACTTCAGAAGTCGTTACTAGGTCAACAGAGATCTTGTGCTTAGCAAGCACAGTAAATACGTTTGCTAAGAAACCATACGCCTGGAACATTCGAGGGTTACGTAGCGTGACCATAGTTTGGTTGTTACGTAGCGCTAATGCGCGGAACAGAGGTGCGCTCTCTACGGTTTGTCTAACCCAAGTGCCACCTTCTTGTGGTGCTTTAGATGAACCTACAAAAACTGGGATTTGATGACGCAGTGCAGGCAGTAGTGTTGAAGGGTGCAGGATCTTGGCACCGAAATTCGCCATCTCGGACGCTTCACTAAAGCTGATCTCTGGGATTGGACGAGCATTGGGTGCAATGCGTGGGTCAGTCGTGTAGATACCTGGTACATCGGTCCAGATTTCCAGACCTGCAGCTTCTACGGCTTCAGCAATCAGCTGCGCTGTAATCACTACCGCCACGACCTAGCGTGGTAGTCTCACCATCTTCATCTGAGCCGATAAAGCCCTGTGTAACGACAACATGTTGCTTGCAAAGAGGAACTAGCTTCTCGCTAGCTGCTGCTTTGGTCGCTTCGATGTTTGGCTCTGCCTTACCGTAATCACTGTCAGTCTTAAGCGCTTCACGAATATCAAAACGCACTGCATCGATACCACGCTCTTGCATTAAGCGAGTAAGGATGTGTGTCGACATACGTTCACCACATGCCACTAGGTGATCGGTAAGCTTTGGAGTCGCTGCAATGCAAGCTGCTTCCGATAGCGTTGCTACCTTTTCGATCAGAGCGTCTACACGTGCTTCAATAGAGCTTACATCATTGAGCTTTGACATGATGTCGGTATGGATATCGCGAAGCTTGCTAATCAGCTCAGCACGACGAGCTTCGTCTTTAACGCCGTTTGCAAGTTCAACCAATATGTTGGTCACGCCTGAGCAAGCGCTACTGACTACCAATTTGGTTTGCGGGTTATTTTCGATGATTTCAGCACAACGGCTCATGGCTTCGAAGTTGGCGACGCTTGTTCCGCCAAATTTAGCTACATTGAATGCGCTCACAGTGTTTCTCCAGGACTTCCAGTTTAAAGTTTAAGGTTGGTAACCCAACATCCGATGTTTGAAGAGAGAAATAGAGCAGAGGAATCTGAATAATTAGAATAGACCTCAGAAGCTCTTCACCAAATCTTGGTGACAGTTAAAGGGATTCAGCCCATTTAACCGACAAACTAAATCCGACAATTTTAGTTCATCTCGGCACTGCTCCCCATGAGTGAATTGTATTGAAGTTGCGGCTTCACAAATCACTTGCCTGGGCAGTGCTCCTCTTCCGCTGCAGCATCGAGAACGTCAATGAAAACGATTGGCTACAGATAGTGTGTTTATTCAACGTTTTTGCGTGCAAAAAGTCAATGGATGTTTATGCATTTCACATGAAAAACTTGAGTGGTTGGATGTTGCAAAAATGTTGCTTTTTCGCCATTGTAGATGACATTAACGTCCAACGTGATGTTTTTCCCAACAACTACAATAATCTAATAGGATAACTGCCCATGACCATTTCAAGCTTTGTGCCCCCTCACCGAACCCTAATGGGACCTGGCCCATCTGATATTTATCCGCAAGTATTGCAAGCATTGAGCCGCCCAACAATAGGTCACCTTGATCCACTTTTTATTGGCATGATGGATGAGCTCAAAGCGCTGCTGAAGTATGCATTCCAAACCGAGAATGAATTTACTATAGCGGTCTCAGCCCCGGTAGTGCGGGCATGGAAACTTGCTTTGTAAACCTAGTTGAGCCGGGGGATAAGGTTATCGTGTGCCGCAATGGCGTGTTTGGTGAGCGTATGCGCGAGAATGTGGTTCGCTGCGGCGGTGAAGCTATTGTAGTGGATGATGAGTGGGGAGCACCGGTTTCGGTCTCTAAAGTCGAAACGGTGATGGCTGAGCACCCCGATGCGAAGATTCTAGCATTTGTACACGCTGAAACATCTACCGGTGCAGTGAGTGATGCTAAGGCGCTAGGTACGCTAGCTAAGCAGCACAACATGCTATCGATTGTGGATGCAGTGACCTCGCTAGGTGGCGTTCCTCTATTGGTAGACGAGTGGCAGTTGGATGCCGTGTACTCCGGTAGCCAGAAATGCCTATCTTGTGTTCCTGGTTTGTCACCAGTAACCCTCTCTCCTGCAGCCATTGAAGTGATTAAGTCCCGACAAGCGCCTGTTCAGAGCTGGTTCTTGGATCAGAGCTTGGTACTAGGTTATTGGAGTGGGGAAGGTAAGCGCAGCTATCACCACACAGCACCAGTAAACAGCCTTTACGCGCTTCATGAATCCTTGGTGCTTTTGAAGAACGAAGGCCTAGAAAATGCGTGGCAGCGCCACAAAGATATGCATATGTTGCTACGCGAAGGGTTCGAAAACCTGGGGCTGAGTTTTGTGGTTGAAGAGCAAAGTCGTCTGCCGCAACTTAATGCTGTCTATCTTCCAGAAGGTGTGGATGATGCCGCAGTAAGATCGCAGCTTTTAGATGAATACAACCTAGAGATCGGAGCTGGACTTGGTGCGCTCGCTGGAAAAGCATGGCGTATCGGTTTGATGGGTTATGGCGCGAGAAGAGAGAATGTTGCGCTTTGTTTGAAGGCGCTTGAGACTGTGTTGAAGTAAGCCCTGTTATTTAAATATAAAAAACCGAGAGTGCTTAGCACTCTCGGTTTTTGTTTTGTGAATAGCTAATTAAAGCGCAGTAATAGTTTGCTTTTGCTCTTCAAGCTTAACTAGTGTCTCTTTGTAGCCTTCTAGCTTCTCACGCTCTTTGGCCACAACCGCTTCAGGTGCTTTCGCTACGAAGCCTTCGTTACCTAGTTTGCCTTCGATACGTTTGATCTCGCCTTGAGTTTTAGCGATCTCTTTCGCTAGACGATCTAGCTCAGCGTCTTTGTCGATCAGACCTGCCATTGGGATCATCAGCTCAGATTTACCAACCAGTGCCGTTGCACATGCTGGCGTTTCCTCGCCTTCAGCTAGTACCTTGATGTCTTCTAGTTTAGCAAGCGAAGCCAGTACCGCTTTGTTTGCTTCTAGGCGTGCGGCGTCTTTCTCGTCAGCCACTTTCAGCATAACATCCAGACCTTTGCTTGGTGCAATGTCGTATTCAGCGCGAAGGTTACGGATACTAGTGATGAATGCTTTCACCCACTCGATGTCATCCAGCGCTTCTTGGTTGAAGTTAGCTTCTTCAAACTGAGGCAGAGCTTGTAGCATGATCGTGTCGCCTTCAACACCGTCTACTAGCGGCTTCACGCTTTGCCAGATAGTTTCAGTGATGTATGGCAGTACTGGGTGAGCAAGACGAAGTGTCTTCTCAAGTACGGTGATCAGCGTACGACGTGTACCACGTTGCTGCGCTTCGTTGCCTTTCCATAGAACTGGTTTAGTAAGCTCTAGGTACCAGTCACAGAATTGGTTCCAGATGAACTCGTAGATAGTGTTCGCTGCCATGTCTAGACGGTAGTTGTCTAGGTGAGCGTTGAACTCTTTTGCTGCCAGTTCAAACTGAGATTCGATCCACTTGTCTGCTAGTGAGTATTCGATGTCACCTTCGCCGAAGCCACAATCTTGGTCTTCAGTGTTCATCAGTACGTAACGGCTTGCGTTCCACAGCTTGTTACAGAAGTTACGGTAACCTTCAAGACGCTTCATATCCCAGTTGATATCACGACCGGTAGACGCCATTGCTGCAAGAGTGAAGCGAAGTGCGTCAGTACCGTAAGGTTCAATGCCATCTTCGAATGTCTTACGAGTGTTCTTCTCGATCTTCTTCGCTAGTTGAGGCTGCATCATGTTGCCAGTACGCTTCTCAACTAGAGATTCTAGGTCGATACCATCAATCATATCGATTGGGTCAAGCACGTTACCTTTTGACTTCGACATCTTGTCGCCGTTCTCGTCACGGATTAGGCCGGTAACGTAAACTGTCTTAAATGGTACTTGTGGCTTACCGTTTTCATCTTTACAGAAGTGCATTGTCATCATGATCATGCGCGCAACCCAGAAGAAGATGATGTCGAAACCTGTTACCAGTACGTCTGACGGGTGGAAGGTTTTTAGATCTTCTGTGTTTTCTGGCCAGCCTTGCGTGCCGAATGTCCATAGTGCAGAAGAGAACCAAGTATCCAGTACGTCATCGTCTTGACGCAGTACAACAACTGGAGCCAAACCGTTCTTCTCACGAACTTCTTCTTCAGTGCGACCTACGTAAACATTGCCGTCGTTGTCGTACCATGCAGGGATACGGTGACCCCACCATAGCTGACGAGAAATACACCAGTCTTGAATGTCGCGCATCCAAGAGAAGTACATGTTTTCGTATTGCTTAGGTACGAACTGGATTTCGCCGTCTTCAACGGCTTTGGTTGCTGTTTCAGCAAGAGGGGCTGTGCGAACGTACCATTGGTCGGTTAGCATTGGCTCAATAACCACACCACCACGGTCACCGTAAGGGACTGTTAGGTCGTGATCTTTGATCTCATCAAGAAGACCCAGCTCTTCGAATTCTGCCACGATAGCTTTACGAGCAGCAAAGCGCTCCATGCCGTGGTATTTCGCTGGAAGCTCTGTTGAGTAAGCATCGCTTGCTTCACCGTTAGTGTTAAATACTTCAGCGGCGTCACGGATGTTGGCATCGAAGGTTAGGATGTTGATCATCGGTAGTTGATGACGTTTACCTACCTCGTAGTCATTGAAGTCGTGTGCAGGTGTGATCTTCACACAGCCCGTACCTTTTTCCATATCGGCATGCTCGTCACCCACGATAGGGATGCGGCGATCAACGATAGGAAGCAGGATTTCTTTACCAATAAGATCTTTGTAGCGCGGATCTTCTGGGTTGACGGCAACGCCAGTATCACCAAGCATGGTTTCAGGACGTGTCGTTGCAACAACGATGTAGTCTTTGCCTTCAGCGGTCTTAACGCCATCCGCTAGTGGGTAGCGGAAGTGCACATATGGCCTTTTTTGTCTTTGTTTTCTACTTCTAGATCTGAGATTGCTGTGTGCAGTTTTGGATCCCAGTTAACCAGACGCTTACCACGGTAGATTAAATCTTCTTCGTATAGGCGAACAAAGACTTCTTGAACGGCGTTAGACAGGCCGTCATCCATAGTGAAGCGCTCACGATCCCAATCTACAGATGCACCTAGGCGACGAAGCTGTTTAGTGATTGTGCCACCAGATTCGCCTTTCCATTCCCAGATTTTGTCGATGAACGCGTCACGACCGTAATCGTGCTTAGTTTTGCCTTCTTCTGCAGCGATCTTGCGCTCAACAACCATTTGCGTTGCGATACCTGCGTGGTCGGTACCTACCTGCCAAAGGGTGTTTTTGCCTTTCATGCGCTCAGCACGGATCAGAGTATCCATGATGGTATCTTGGAAAGCGTGACCCATGTGTAAGCTACCAGTGACGTTCGGTGGCGGGATCATGATGCTGTATGATTCTTTAGATGTGTCACCGTGTGGCTTAAAGTAGCCTTTCTCTTCCCAAGTCTGGTACAGAGCTTGTTCGATAGATTGTGGGTTATATGTCTTTTCCATAGCTTTCTTGGATACTTACTTTAATCTGTGAAAGAAATTTGCCAAACCTTATAAATAAACGAGAGTGTGTCACGCTTACTTATAAGGATTGACCTTGATTAGGATTCTGAATGCTGAATCTCAATGGTTTGTAGCTGATAGCCCGCTTGACGGTAAATTTTATACCTTTCTCGCGCAACTTGCTTAGCTTTTTCTTCGCAAGAGACGAAGTCTACCACTTGACCAAAGGAGTTCGCAAAGGTTGCGTGACTATTGGCCATATTTATTATCAATTGACGGTTCCAACTGGGTTTAAGCCCCTCAAAACCGATTTCAACAGGTGTGCCATTCTTCGGTCCTTCGCCCACCAAATTATGAGCGATGAACTGCTCTGGTGAAACTTGCCAGAAGAACTCGGCTACTGCTTCCGCATGCTGCCTATCGGCGCAATTGATGTAGAGTTTGGCACCTTGGCCTACGAAGTGACGAGTGAGAAAGTGCACATAGGCAAACCAGCCTTGCTGTGTCGCTTGCTCAGAGTCTTCTCCAATAATGTAAAACGTTGCAGTATTCATATCGTCACTTCTATATACAAAGGGTTTGCTGGTGCCCAAAACTAAAAAAGGGCCTTGCGGCCCTTTTCTCGATTACTCTTCAGTTTCTTGGCCACTGCGGTTAAGCAAGAATTGGACAAGCATTGAGACTGGACGGCCTGTAGAGCCTTTCGCTTTACCTGACTTCCACGCGGTACCTGCGATATCTAGGTGAGCCCAGTGGTACTTTTTCGCAAAGCGCGACAGGAAACAGCCAGCAGTGATGGTGCCACCAGGACGGCCGCCGATGTTTGCCATGTCTGCAAATGGGCTAGCGAGCTGTTCTTGGTACTCGTCTGCCATCGGTAGACGCCAAGCGCGATCGCCCGCTTGTTCAGAAGCGTTTACTAGCTCGTGAGACAGTGGGTTGTGGTTAGAGATAACGCCACTGATGTGGTGACCCAGCGCAATCACACAAGCACCTGTCAGCGTTGCTACGTCAACCACACACTCTGGCTCGTAACGCTCAACGTAGGTTAGGGCATCACACAGTACTAGGCGGCCTTCTGCGTCAGTGTTGAGTACTTCAACCGTTTGGCCTGACATAGTAGTTAGGATGTCACCTGGACGGTAAGCGTTGCTACCCGGCATGTTTTCACAGCCTGCAAGAATACCCACTACGTTAATCGGCAGATTTAGCTTCGCAAGTGCCTTCATGGTACCGAATACCGATGCCGCACCACACATGTCGTACTTCATCTCATCCATACCTTCACCCGGCTTAAGCGAGATGCCGCCTGAATCGAAAGTCAGACCTTTACCAACTAAAACAATCGGTTTTGCGTCGGACTCTGGGTTACCCTTGTACTCCATGATAGACATCATAGATTCGTTCTTAGAGCCACGACCTACCGCTAGGTAAGAGGTCATGCCCAGTTTTTCCATCTCTTGCTCACCGATGATCTTAGTCGTTACGGTTTCATAGTCATCAGCTAGACGACGCGCTTGAGAAGCAAGGTAGGCTGGGTTAGCAATGTTTGGTGGCATGTTGCCAAGATCTTTTGATGCTTTCACACCTGATGCAACCGCTAGACCGTGCGCAATCGCTTTTTCACCTAGGTTTAGCTCACGACGCGTTGGTACGTTGAATACTAACTTGCGCAGTGGGCGACGAGTTTCTGGCTTGCTGCTCTTGAATTGGTCGAAGGTATAGAGACCATCTTTAGTCGCTTCCACAGCCTGGCGCACTTTCCAATAAGTGTCGCGGCCTTTAACGTGAAGCTCAGTTAGGAAGCAAACCGCTTCCATCGAACCTGTTTCGTTCAGCGTGCTGATGGTTTTTTGGATGATTTCTTTGTATTGACGCTCGCCAAGCTCGCGCTCTTTACCACAACCCACAAGAAGCACACGCTCCGATAGTACTCCAGGTACTTGGTGCAAAAGAAGCATTTGGCCTGGCTTACCTTCAAGGTCGCCACGGCGAAGCAGTGAGCTGATATAGCCATCACTGATTTTATCCAGTTGCTCTGCAACCGGAGAGAGACGACGTGGCTCAAAAACGCCAACTACGATGCAAGCACTGCGCTGCTTCTCTGGGCTGCCACTTTTTACACTAAACTCCATGCGTACTCCTACATCCTAAAGACAAATAGAACTAAATGTTAGATAATCGATTATTAGTGTTTGAATTTTATGTGCCAGTTCGGCCTATAATCTAAAGATAAGAATCGATCAAAAAAGTAAAAAATAAAAGGTTTATCCGAAAACTATAGCGATTCAATCAAAAAAACAAGTTTTGTATAGGTGTTTTCACTGTGATTATTGTTAGATATTTGATCAGAGAAACAGTTAAGAGCCAATTAGCCATCTTTTTAGTGCTCTTTCTCGTGTTTTTCAGTCGTCAATTTATCCAAGTGCTTGCTGATGCGTCGGATGGAGATATTCCCGCCGGATTAATTATGACGTTGGCGGGGATCAGCATGCCAACCATGGGACTGCTCATGTTCCCACTGAGTATCTATATCGGTATTTTGGTGACATTTGGCCGTCTTTACGCCGAAAGTGAAATCACGGTCATGAACGCGACCGGTATTGGTAATAAGTTTTTGATCCGCGCGGCGATGTATCTTGCAGTGATCACCACGTCTCTAGCGGCGTTTAACGCATTTTGGCTTGCGCCTTGGACGCAAGAGCAAGAAGTGCAAATCCGTGAAAAACTGGCCTCGGAAAATTCTGTTGAGCTCATTCAAACGGGTAGCTTCCAGCGTACGCCAGATGGTTCCTCTGTAGTGTTTATCGACGATATTCGTGATCGTAAGCTCGACAACGTATTTGTGGCTCAGCTCAGTCCTAGAGACTCAGTGTTGCCGAGTGTGATTGCTGCTCGATCCGGCGAAGTGAAAGAATTGAGTGATGGCAGACAGGTTATCGCTTTGTATGACGGTACGCGTTATGAAGGCGTGCCTACACGCCTAGAGTATATGATAACGGAGTTTTCTGACTACGAAGGGGTGATTGGCCAACGTGAAGTAAAGCCAAGAGGTCGTTCATGGATGGCAATTCCGACGCTGGATTTGCTTTCTGATCCAACGCCTAAAGCGCAAGCAGAGCTTCATTGGCGCATTTCACTTGTTGTCTGTATTCCACTACTGACTATGCTGGTGGTGCCACTTTCAGCGGTGAACCCAAGGCAAAGTAAGTTTGCCAAGATGGGGCCGGCGATATTCGTTTATTTTGCTTACTTTATGGCGATCAGTGCAATGAAGTCGGCGCTGGAAGATGGCGCATTCCCAACCTATATTGGTCTGTGGCCCGTGAATTTTGCCTTGTTGGTCGCGGCGATTAGTGTCAATACCTGGGATACCGTACCTGTGAGACGAGTCAGAGAAAAATGGCGTCGCAAAAGACGCGGTAAGCCGCAAGAGGTAGCGTAAACGTGTTTCGAATTTTAGATGTCTATGTTGGCCGAACCATTATTACCACCATTTTGCTGGTATTGTCGGTGTTTGTAGGTTTGTCCGCCGTGATTAAGTTTGTTGAGCAGCTTCGCTCCGTCGGTGAAGGCAGCTATGACATGTTGGCGGCCATGTACTTTGTACTGCTGGGTATGCCACGTGATGTGGAGCTGTTCTTTTCTATGGCTGCGCTGCTCGGCTCGCTGATTGGTCTTGGTATGTTGGCCGGTAGCTCTGAGCTGGTGGTGATGCAGGCGGCAGGAATTTCCAAAATGCGTATCGGCTTTTCGGTGCTAAAGACCGCAGTGCCGTTAATGCTTGCGGTGATGGCACTTGGAGAGTGGGGGCACCTACCACCCAGCAAATGGCTCGTGATTTAAGGATGCAGTCTATTACTGGGGCAGTATTGTCTCTGTGAGAAACGGGGTCTGGGCGCGAGATGCCAATGACTTTATATTTATCTCCAAGGTTGATGGCGAATCTATTTCTGGCTTGAACCTTTGGCGTTTCAATACAGATAAGCATTTGGTGACAACCATATACGCCGATCGCGCAGACTATCTGGGTGATAACCGCTGGCAGATGCAGGACATTCAGGTGACGGACATGTCTGACAGCGTCGTATTAAGTAAACAGACCATCGATACTCAAGAGTGGCAAACATCGCTCGTGCCTGACAAGTTAGCGATTGTGACGGTGGATCTCAATGAGCTGCCGTTGAGCGGACTTTGGGATTACACTCAATACTTAAAAGACTCAGAGCAAGATGCGTCACGTTATGAGCTGGCTTTTTGGCGCAAGGCTACTCAGCGATATCGGTGGCGGTCATGATGTTGATGGCGCTCTCTTTCGTCTTTGGACCGCTGCGTAGCGTGACGATGGGCGCGCGCATATTATCGGGTGTAATAGCGGGTTTTACTTTCTATATTTCAAGCGAGTTCTTTGGTCCGGTGAGTTTGGTGTATGGCATGTCACCGCTGTTTGGTGCCTTGGGGCCGAGCTTGGTGTTTCTTACCATTGCATTGCTGTTGTTGAGAAGAAAGTTATAGATAAAAAAGAAGGCTCCGATGGAGCCTTCTTTTTTTATGCAATCATGATGGTGGCGAGACCTAAGAATACCGAAAGGCCAACCACATCGGTGATGGTGGTCAGTGCCATACCGCCAGCGAGTGCTGGGTCGATGTTCATCTTCTTGAGTAGAATTGGGATGGTTACCCCTGCCACACCAGCAACGAGCAAATTAGTCATCATTGCAGCTGAAATAATGCCGCCAAGCATCCAATCGCCTTTCCAAGCGACGACGATACCGCCGATGATCAGTGCCCAAAGGATCCCGTTGAGAAATCCGATTGCCGCTTCTTTTAGAAGCAATTCTCTGCGGTTACTGTCACCAATATGACCCAATGCTAAGCCGCGAATCACCAGTGCCACCGTTTGGTTACCAGCGACGCCGCCCATTGATGGCACAATGGTCATCAATACTGCGATGGCGGCCATTTGCTCAAGAGTCGCCTCAAACATGTTAGACACCGAAGCCGCTGCAAGCGCAGCCAGTACATTGGCGCCAAGCCAAACGCTGCGTCGTCGAGCCGATTTCACTACTGGGGCGAATGTGTCTTCGTCATCATCCATACCGGCCATGCTCATCATAGAGTGTTCAGCGTCTTCACGAATGATGTCGACGACGTCATCGATGGTGATACGACCGACAAGGTGATGGTCGCTGTCTACTACCGGTGCGGATACCCAGTCACGACGTTCAAATAACGACGCCACATCGGAGTCACTGGTTTCAACGTGGATTGCTTCATCGGCATCATCCATGACGTCACTGACTTTGATATCGGGCTGAGTGGTTAACAAAGTGGTCAGAGAAAGGTGACCAATCAGCATATCTTCTTCATCAATCACATAGAGCGCATCGGTGGCCTCAGGAAGCTCGCCTTTCATGCGTAAGTAACGCAAAACGACATCGACATCCACATCACCACGAATGGTAATGACGTCGGTGTTCATGATACCGCCGGCCGTATCCTCGGGATAAGAAAGGGCGGTCTCGACACGCAAGCGATCTGCTGTGTCCATTTGTGATAGGACTTCACGGGAAACATCGTCAGGAAGACTACGAAGGACGTAGGCCACGTCATCGGTGTCCATGCCTTCAGTCGCTTCTGCCAGCTTCTCTGGTGCCATTTTGGAGACTAAGGCATCTTTGACATCCTCGTTAAGTTCATCGAGGATTTCGCCGTAATCTTCAGGATCGGTTAGCTGCCAAAGTACTTCACGGCTTTTACGCGGTGAGGCCTCTAAAAGATGGGCAATATCTTCAGGCTCCATGTCCTGAAGTTGTCTACGTACGAATACGAAGCGGCCGTTTTCCAGCGCTTCTGTGACTTCTTGGAGGGTTTGGTGAGCTTGATCGAATTCTATTTGCTCTGCCATGGATGCCCCCTACACTCAACTGCTTGTTAATGTACTGAATAGTAGCCTAATTCTGCTTGTTAATTAATAACAAGTTTTCAAAGGCGAGAAAGTTTTTTGTGTGGAGTAGGCTAGGGAGTGAGGTTACTCATCTTCGTCGAAACGGTGTTCGACCAAGTCACAGACAGCATTGAGTGCCGCTTCTGCCTGAGAGCCTGTTGCCTTGATGGTGATGTTCTCACCTTGTGCTGATTCAAGCATCAACAATCCCATCACGCTATCCGCTGTGGCTTCTTTCTGTTCGTGGTTGCAGATGGTCACCGTGGCATCAAAGCTCTGCGCTAACTCAACCAGTTTAACTGCTGCGCGGGCGTGTAGACCAAGACGATTGAGGATAAGTACAGTGCGTGAGTGAGACATCGATGTTCCTATTGATGTTTTTCGAGTGAAGCGTGACGGATTTTGACCTTATGACCAAGCTGCTCAAAGTACTCACCGATTTGCTGAGTAATATACACAGAACGGTGTTTGCCACCAGTGCAGCCGATTGCCACGGTCAAGTAACTACGATTGTTCTTTTCGAGCAGTGGAAGCCAGCGCTCGACAAAGCCTTGGATCTGCTGTTTCAGCTCAATCACATCAGGGTAAGACTCAAGAAATGATTTGATAGGCGCATCTAGCCAGTCATTGGACGAAGCTCTGGTTGCCAGTGTGGGTTAGGTAAAAAGCGCACATCAAACACATAGTCCGCGTCACTAGGCATACCGTATTTAAATCCAAAAGATTGAAATACCATCACCAGATCTTTTTTTTCTTGTCCTTCAATTTGGAAACGAATGGTTTCACTGAGATCATGAATTGACTGTTCGCTGGAATCGATAACGAAATCGGCCTGTTCTTTGATCGGTGCAAGCAATGTGTGCTCTAAATCGATCGCTTGCTCAAGAGAAAGTTTGTCTTCACGTTGCGACAGTGGGTGAATACGTCGCGTTTCACTATAGCGAGTCAGTAGTACTGATTTGCTGGCATCAAGAAACAGCAGTTTGACGTCGTGCTTTAGCGAAAGCTGATCCAGCGTCAGCGAAAGCTGGGCAAGGTTTTTCGGTAGGTTTCGAATATCGATACTCACTGCGACACTTTGCTGTGTGTCTTGGCTTGAGTCGACAAATGGGCCGAGAAGGTCGACGGGAAGATTGTCGACGCAGTAGTAGCCGGAGTCTTCTAGAACTCGCAAGGCGACGCTTTTGCCAGCCCCTGAGTGTCCACTTACCACAACCAAACGCATGTCTGCTGGTTTCCTTGATTAGTGACTAACAATGATGTCGTAAAGCTCTTGATCGCTCTGAGCATTACGAAGTTGTTTGAGGACAGCTTTGTCGTTGAGACGTTCTGCCATGCAAGAAAGTGTTTTTAGATGCTCTTTACATTGTGCGTCTGGCACAAGTAGAGCAAACATAAGATCGACAGGGCGATTATCGATAGCGTCAAAGTCCACCGCATCTTGGCATTGAAGCAATACTGCCACGGCCTTGTCGCTGTCTTGCATACGGCGTGCGGGATAGCGATGCCATTACCGATACCGGTACTGCCGACTTTTTCTCGGCTTAGCATGCACTCGAACAGTTCTGTTGAGTTTTTTCCAGTATGCTGCGCAGCGATTTCACTGATGATCTCAAGTGCGCGCTTTTTGCTCGTACAAGGGACTGCACTTTTGGTGCAGTCCAGTGTTAATACTTCACTTATTTGCATGTTAGTGATTACTTAACTTTTCTTTGTGCTTATTCAGTTGTCTGGTTAGTTTATCTACTAACGAGTCAATTGCAGCGTACATACTCTCATCATGAGAGGCTGCGTGAATTTCAGCTTGATTTACGTGGAGCGTAGCTTCGGCGATCTGGTCTAATTTTTCAACTTTTAAAACCACATGAATGTTGTTTATATGCTCAAAAAAGCGCTCGAGCTTCTGAAATTTACTGTGAACGTAGTCTTGCATTGAATCAGTGAGATCAACATGGTGGCCTGTAATTTGAATTTGCATAGACTTTCCTTCTTAGTTATTGACCTTAGAGTAGGCGTTTTCGCTGACTGGAAGGGGCAATGCCCAACGATTCACGGTATTTCGCTATGGTTCGCCTAGCGACCTGAATTCCTTGGTCAGCGAGTTGAGCTGCGATTTTACTATCGCTCAATGGCTTGGCTGGGTTTTCCGCAGCAACAAGCTTCTTGATTAGGGCACGAATGGCGGTTGACGAGCATTCTCCGCCGTTATCGGTCGAAACGTGGCTAGAGAAGAAGTACTTGAGCTCGAAGATGCCTCGTGGTGTGTGCATGTATTTCTGTGTGGTTACACGCGAAATGGTCGACTCGTGCATGTCGACCGCGAGTGCGACGTCGTTCAGCACCATAGGCTTCATGCTTCTTCGCCATATTCGAAGAAATCGTGCTGATGCTCCACAATGCACTTAGCCACTTTTAATAGGGTTTCATTGCGGCTTTCTAGCTTTTGATTAGCCATTTTGCTTCTTGAAGGTTAGAACGAATATATTGGCTGTCTGCGCTGTTGCCCGTACCTAGCTGAGCATACTGCTGATTGACCTTTAGCTTAGGCACGCTGTCTGGTTGATGTGCACTACCCACTTGCCGCGGTCTTTGAATACGGATACGTCAGGTACCACATATTCAGTTTCATCCGGGGTGATCTTGCTGCCTGGGCGGGGGTCGAGCTGCTGAATCAACTTCATGACCTCACGAAGCTCAGCTTCTTTTAGCTTGGTCTCTTTGATGACAAGCTTATAGTCACGATTGCCCAATTGATCGATATGGTGAGTCAGGACTAACTTGGCCTCGGCAAGCCATGGCGTATCTTCGGGGAAGGTCGCAAGTTGTAGCAGTAAGCAGTCTTGAAGGTTGAGAGATGCAATACCCAGAGGATCAAATTGCTGAATGCGTTTGCGTACCGCCTCGACTTCATCAAGCTCAACGTCTTCAATATCGACACTTTCCAAAATTTCTTCGCAAGAGAGTGTCAGGTAGCCGTAGTCGTCTACAGCATCAATGATGGCTAGAGCGATGGCGCGATCGGTTTCCGTAAAGGGGGTTAGGTCGAGTTGCCACACCAAGTAGTCTTGCAGTGACTGAGTGGTTTCACCTTGATAAATAGGCATGTCATCATCAACAGCAATACCGGTATTACCCGTATTGGCGCTATAGACATCGTCCCATGTGGTATCCATTTCTAGCTCGTTAGATATCTCTGATTTTTCAATTTGATCAGAGCTGTCCTTAAGCTCAGGCTCACTGGTTATTTCTGCAGTTGGGCTCTCATCTTTGCTCTCAGCATTGGGCTTGTCGTCATTGCTTGTCTCGTCGGTAGACTCTTCAACGTCGAGAAGTGGGTTTGAGTCCAGCGCTTCTTGGATCTCTTGTTGCAAATCAAGCGTCGACAATTGCAGTAAGCGAATCGCTTGCTGCAATTGTGGCGTCATTGCTAACTGTTGACCTAGCTTGAGTTGTAATGAGGGTTTCATGCAGTGTTATGAACCTATTATTTATTTTTTATCCATGCCTATTAAATCATAGTCTGAATTGTTCACCGAGATAAACCTGCTTTACGTGTTCATTATTGAGAACATCTTCAGGACTTCCCTCCGCGATCAAGTGACCTTGACTCACGATGTAGGCTTTTTCGCAGACATCTAGCGTTTCGCGCACGTTGTGGTCGGTGATGAGTACACCTAACCCTCTGTCACGCAAGTGTTCGATGATTTTCTTTATATCAATTACAGAAATTGGGTCAACCCCAGCGAAGGGTTCATCAAGCAGGATAAACTGCGGGTTTGCGGCCAATGCCCTAGCGATTTCTACACGTCTACGCTCACCACCAGAGAGAGCCATACCTGCGCTTTTGCGAATATGCTGGATATTAAACTCGTCAAGCAAATCCTCGAGTCTGTCTTGTCTTTCTTCTTGAGTCAGTTCGTTGCGCGTTTCCAGTACCGCCATGATGTTGTGTTCAACACTGAGCTTACGGAAGATCGAGGCTTCTTGTGGCAGATAGCCGATGCCCATTTTGGCGCGGCTGTGCATCGGTAGGATACTGATGTCATTACCATCGATGGTGATGCTACCTTCATCACGTGCCACTAGACCAACGATCATGTAGAACGAGGTTGTTTTACCTGCGCCATTTGGACCTAGCAGTCCGACAATCTGACCGGACTCAACCGATAGACTTACGTCAGAGACTACTTTGCGGTTTTTATAGCTTTTCGCCAAATGTGAAGCTTTCAGTAACGCCATATTGGACTCTACTTCTCTTGAACTTGTTGTGGCTGCAGAACGGTCGAAACGCGTTCGTTGGCGTTACCGTCAGCAACCAGTTTTTGAGATGAAATACGGTACTTGATGGTGGTACCACGGATCACGCTGTCATCTTGTGACAACATGGCCTGTTTTTTCATCGTTAGCTGATCGTCTTTTAGTGAGTAGTGAAGCTCTTTTGCTTCGCCATACAAGGTTTTACCATCGTCCGTTAACTGCGAAAAGGTAGCCAGATCACCAAACCCTTGGATGACTTCTATGGTTCCGGTTTGGGGTTCTCGGGTCACGACGATTTTGTCGGCATTAATGTTGATGCTACCTTGCTTTAACTTCACATCGCCCGCAAATGTTACTTTGTTGCTCTTCATGTCGAGCTGTTGGGTGTCTGAGTCAATGTATACCGGCTGTTCGGTATCGGTCGACAGGGCCAGTGCCGCTGTTGGCAGTAGCAGGCACAGGCTAAGACTAAGGTGCGAGAGTTTCATATTTACTATTCACTTTGTTGTAAAGTTCCGCGAGATGATTGGCAAAGTTTCCTTTCATTGCATCACCTTGCGTTTCAAATTGTGGACCAAGCATGATGACCTTGTTGTCGGCCCAAAAATCACGATTTTCGAGTTTGATACTCATAGTTTGCGTCGATAATGTGTCAAACCCAGATTCTGGGAGCAAGTTTCGAGCGACGACATTGTCATGAAGCGTTAGTACTTCTTGCTTGTCTAATACTGCCGTCTCGGCAGAGATCTCCCACTCTTGGACTTCACCATTGGCAAAGATACGTACCACGGGTTGTTGGAATACGGTTTCTCCTCGTTTCGAGAAGTGCTCTAGATGCGCAGAAGTGATGCTGTAGCTGCGGATCCCCGTATCGCTGTAGGAGATATTGTGTAAGTTGGTACCGCTAAATGCCGGTAACTCAATGTCCGGTTCAATTTGGATGATATTTTTATCATCCTTGCTGTACAAGTAGTAAGCACTACCTGCGATAACAATGGCAAGTAAACTGTAAAGAATACGAGATAAACTCATATACTTAGACCCTTGTGAAGCTCAAGTTCTCCCTTTGATTCTAGGATCAGATCACAGATTTCCCTAACCGCACCATGCCCACCGCGAATCGTGGTCACGTGGTCTGCTTTTTTTGCTATTAGTGGATGACCATCCGCCACGCAAACACCGAGTCCAACTTGTGCCATCACGGGCCAGTCAATAAGGTCATCACCGATGTAAGCAGTATGCTGAGGGGCAATACCAAGCTTGTCGCAAATGTCTTGGTAAGCGATTACTTTGTCATCTTGACCCTGGTAAATCAATGTGATGCCAAGGGCTTTCATGCGGTTCTCGACAATCTTTGAGCTACGTCCAGTTATGATGGCCACCTGTACACCTGCACTCATTAACGCTTTGACGCCGTAGCCATCACGAGTATGAAAAGTCTTTAGCTCTTCACCATCGTTGCCCATGTATATCAGGCCATCAGAAAACACGCCGTCAACGTCGCAGATCAATAGTTCAATGGCCGCGGCTTTTTCGACCGTTGCTTTACTGATTGGGCCGTAAAGTGTTTCAACACACTCAGACATTACACTACTCCTGCTTTGAGCAAGTCATGCATGTTTAATGCACCGACTACTTTGTTTTGTTCCAGTAAAACCAGGCCGCTAATTTTTTTCGACTGCATCAAGTTTAGTCCTTCTGCGGCTAACATGTTTGGCGTTGCTGTTGTTGGGGTGGCAATCATGACTTCGCCGATGGTCTCTCGTGAATATCCACGCGACGATCGAGAATTCGGCGTAAGTCTCCATCGGTGAAAATACCGAGTAGAGTATGTTTGTCATCGACAATGGTCGTCATGCCTAACCCTTTATTAGAGATCTCGAGTAGAGCATCACGAATTAAAGTGTTCGGGCCAACCATCGGAAGCGCATCGCCAGTGTGCATGATATCGCTGAGTTTCAGAAGCAGTTTTCGGCCGAGTGCGCCACCTGGGTGGGAGAGGGCAAAATCTTCTTCGCTAAAACCGCGAGCCTCAAGCAGTGCCATAGCCAGAGCGTCTCCCATCACTAGCGTCGCTGTTGAGCTCGACGTCGGAGCAAGCTCCAATGGACAAGCCTCTTTGGGCACCGTGATTTGCAAGTGGTAATCGGAAAGCTTACCCATTGTCGACTCTGGCTTACCGGTCATGCTAACAGTAGTAATACCTAAGCGTTTGAAAACGGGAAACAGACTGATGATTTCATGCGCTTCGCCTGAATTTGAAATCGCAATCACCAGATCGCGAGCTTCTACCATGCCCAAATCGCCATGCGCTGCTTCACCTGGGTGAACAAAAAACGCCGACGTACCAGTGCTCGCGAGAGTCGCAGCGATTTTCTTGCCAATATGCCCAGATTTGCCAATTCCCATCACGATCACTTTACCTTGATGGTTCAAAATGGCTTGGCATACCGCTTCAAAATGTTCGTCAAAGTAGCGCTCAATGTGCATTAACGCTTGCACTTCGGTATTGAGAACACGTTTGGCACTGCCGATGAAATCAAATTCAGACATACAATTGCTCCTAAGCTGCCATGTTGGCAAATAGATACACTTGATAACCTAAGAAGAGCACAAACAAAATGCCCCCTTCGATGCGATTAATGCTTTTTGACTTGCCAAGAGCCATAACGACCAGGAGCAAAGAGAGTCCTAGCATTACCCAGAAATCTCGGCCCATCGCATGCTCGCTCAAAAGCGATGGATTGAGGACACCAGGGATACCCATGACGGCAAGGATGTTGAATACGTTGGAGCCGATAATATTGCCCACGGCCATATCATCTTCGCCTTTGAGCACGCCTGCAAGAGAAGCGGCAAGTTCAGGTAAACTGGTGCCGATAGCGATAATCGTTAGGCCTATCACCAAGTCGCTCATTCCAAAGTACTGTGCGATAACAACGGCACTGTCGACCAAACGATCCGCAGCGAGTGGCAGTACTATCAGACCAATGACTACCCACATAGCGGCTTTGGCATTACTGACGCCTTCCGGTACTTCAGATTCTTGATCGTCCAGTAAGGCATCGGCATTACCACTTTCTTTTTCCGCTTTGCTGATACGAAGCATCGCTAGGATAAAGGCGGCAAATAAAGCGAACAGGATGACACCTTCAAAGAAACCAAGGTGACTATCCCAAAGTATAAGACCGGCAATGAGTGTGACAGCAATCATCAGCGGGAGTTCGCGTCTCAGAACGGCTGATGAGATAGAAAGTGGCTTGATCATCGCGGTAATACCGAGAATGAGTGCGATGTTGGCAATGTTGGAGCCGAGTACGTTACCTACAGCAGTGTCAGTTTTGCCTTCTAGCGCTGCGGTAGCGGAGACCATCATTTCGGGAGCGGAAGAGCCCATCGCAAGAATGGTCATGCCAATCACCAGTGGTGAAATACCTACGTTGCGTGCCAACGCGGCAGCACCAAATACCAGTTTGTCCGCACTCCATACGAGAAAAACCAGTCCAATAATCAGAAACACCACGGCTTCGAGCATGTTTAATTCCACTTCTTTTTTTCTGAGACAATTGGCGGCTAATTTTGACGCTTTGTCATCCAAAATGGAAGCTAATCAATAAATAAAATACCGATTACACTGTTAATTACGTACCTCTACTAACGCAAGTTGATAATTTGTTGAGTGAAGCCAGTCATCTCAAAACAGGGAATGGCTTATTCATCGAGAGTATTTTGTTGAATTGTTTATACAACTGAGTGAAGGTTAGGGTTTTAATTGTAGCCAGGTATCATTATCATGGAAGGTTATTAAACTTGGGATTCGAGATAAGGAAGTCTATGTCAAACAATGACTTGGTTTCTATTAGCGGGTTAACTTTTTCACGTGGGTCACGAGTTATCTTTGATGATATCGAACTGCATGTGCCAAAAGGCAAAGTGACCGCCATAATGGGACCTTCGGGAATTGGTAAAACGACGCTATTACGCTTGATTGGTGGGCAGTTGATGCCGGACCAAGGGGAGGTGTGGTTTGACGGCGACAATATTCCAGCTTTGTCTCGTAAACGTCTTTATCAAAGTTCGAAAAAAAATGAGCATGCTGTTCCAGTCGGGCGCGCTGTTTACCGATTTGACGGTATTCGATAACGTGGCATTTCCACTGCGTGAACACACAGAACTCGATGAGTCTATGGTTCGCACGCTGGTGCTGCTGAAACTCGAAGCCGTTGGCCTAAGAGGCGCGGCAGAGCTGATGCCGAGCGAACTCTCTGGCGGTATGGCACGACGGGCAGCTTTGGCACGAGCCATTGCCTGGATCCCGAGTTGATTCTTTATGATGAGCCATTTGTCGGCCAAGACCCCATTACCATGGGCGTGTTAGTAGAGCTCATCCGCAAGCTCAATAATGCACTGAATGTCACTTCCGTCGTTGTGTCTCACGATGTGCCAGAGGTGATGTCGATCGCTGACTGGGTTTACTTGCTGGCGAACGGCAAAATTGTTGCTAAAGGTACGCCAGAGGAGCTGCGCAATAACCCAGATCCTCAAGTACAACAATTTCTTAAAGGCGAAGCCGATGGTCCGGTGCCATTTCGCTTTCCTGCCTCTCCGTTAGAACAGGAGCTATTTTAATATGGCATCGCTTTCGCTGTGGGTTCAAAAAGTCGGCCAGCGCGCGCTTTCTGTGGGTTATGCATGGGGTCGGGCGACGTTTATGCTGTTGGGTGTGGTGTTATCTCGTCCGCAGCCGAAAAAGCATTTCCCACTGCTGGTCAAACAGCTTTATAACGTTGGGGTGCAGTCTCTGGCGATTATTTTGGTCTCAGGACTATTCATTGGCATGGTACTGAGCTTACAAGGTTATGTGGTGCTGGTGGACTATGGCGCGGAAGGCAGTTTGGGGCAAATGGTGGCGCTATCGCTACTAAGAGAGCTTGGCCCTGTGGTCACAGCGCTGCTTTTTGCTGGTCGTGCTGGCTCTGCGCTGACTGCTGAAATCGGCTTGATGAAAGCCACTGAGCAGCTTTCTAGTTTAGAAATGATGGCGGTTGACCCAATAAAACGTGTAGTGGCGCCGCGCTTTTGGGCGGGTGTCATCTCCATGCCCCTATTGGCGATGATCTTTATGTCGGTGGGTATCTGGGGTGGACAGTTAGTGGGCGTGGATTGGAAAGGTATCGATCATGGTAGCTTTTGGTCAGCGATGCAGTCTTCGGTGGAGTTAGGCCGTGATATCGGCAACAGTGCGATCAAGTGTGTGGTGTTTGCGATTACCGTGACTTGGATTGCTTTATTTAATGGCTATGATGCGACGCCAACCTCTGAGGGCATCAGTCAAGCCACGACGCGAACCGTAGTGCATTCCTCGCTTGCGGTACTCGGATTAGATTTTGTTCTTACTGCCTTGATGTTTGGCAACTAAGCTTACAACAATAATTAAAGGAATTCTTAATGCAACAAACAAGAAAGTTAGAATTGTGGGTAGGCAGTTTTGTGTTGTTAGGCCTGTGCGCAATCTTGTTTATGATTTTTCAGGTTGCTGACGTCAAGAGTCTAGGCTCCGGTGATACTTATACCCTAGAGGCTAGGTTTGACAATATTGGTAGCCTGAAAGTGCGCTCTCCAGTCAAAGTGGGCGGCGTGGTTATTGGACGAGTGAGTGATATCCACCTCGATAAAGAGTCCTTTCTGCCTGTTGTGAGTTTGGCAATCAGCAGTGACTACCAGTTTCCAGACACTTCTAGCGCACAAGTACTGACCTCTGGATTGATAGGAGAGCAGTACATTGGCTTAGTGCCTGGCTTTGTTTTTGATGATGAAGGCTATTTGGTCGATGGTGACCGAATTGAAGATACGAAATCGGCATTGGTATTGGAAGATATGATTGGCCAGGTGCTGTATAGCATCGGTGGTTCGGATGAGAGCAGCAAGGAGTAAGTGATGTTGAAGCGATGGTTTGAAATGTGTTCAGCGCTGATGGTAACGATATTGCTCTCAGCCAATGCAGTGGCAGATACAATTGATGCGACCAAGCCTTATGACATGATCATTAAGGTCTCAGATCAGGCTTTCTCCCGTCTTAGCGCGGAGCAAGATGTGATTAAAGCCGACCCCGACCACTTGAAAGTGGTAGTGGAGGAGGAGCTGATGCCTTATGTGAATTATCGCTATGCGGCACTCAAGCTGCTTGGGCCTAATCTAAAAGGAGCCAAACGTGAAGACGTGATGGAATTCATCAATGCGTTTCGTGCTTATTTGGTCACATCTTACGCACAAGTCTTGACGCAATATACGGGTCAAGAAGTGCAATTTGGTCCTGAACCCAAAATCGACGACAAGACGTCTATTATCGGCGTCAAGGTGGCCATCATGGACTCACCGCGCCCGAACATTAATCTTGAGTTTAAGCTCCGCAAGGATAAGAAAACCGGTGAATGGAAAGCGTTTGATATGATTGCCGAAGGCATCAGCCTACTTTCCAGTAAGCAGTCGGAGTGGAACACCAAGATCCGTCAAGAGGGTATCCTTTCGGTTGCTAATGAGCTTGAACAGTTGGCGAAAGCGCCAATTCGTTTTGAGGGCAGCGGGAAGTAATGGTGGCAAAATTAGAACAGCGTACTGACACAAGCTTGGCATTGGTGGGTAATATAAGCCGCGATACTGTGCCAGAACTTTGGCGTGATGTTCAGCGAATTAATTTCACTCAGCCAGAGATGAATTTGGCGCTAGAGCAGGTCGAGCGCTTCGATTCTGCCGGATTGGTGATGTTAATCCACTTATTAGAGCATGCAAAAAATCGAAAGTGTCATATAATGCTCAGCTTCGTGCCCGATGAGCTGAACATACTGTTTCAGCTATACAACGTTGAATCAGTCATAGAGAAACACATTTAGGAGTATCTTGTGGATAGCACAAAAGTACAGGAACTATTACAAAACGCGTTGAACCTAGAAGAGCTTATCGTCAAAGGCGAAGGTAGCCACTATGAAGTCATCGCGGTAGATGCTCAATTTGAAGGCATGAGCCGAGTTAAAAAACAGCAGACGATTTACGCTCCGCTGATGGAATACATTCAGCGTAATGACATCCACGCAGTATCAATTAAAGCCTATACTCCAGAAGAGTGGGCTCGTGATAAAAAGCTGATGTCTCTTTAAGGTTTATTAATGGATAAGTTTCGAGTTATTGGATCGAATACACCGCTGACAGGCGAAGTGTCGATCTCTGGTGCTAAGAACGCAGCACTGCCAATTTTATTTGCTTCTATTCTGGCAGAAGAGCCAGTAGAAGTCGCTAACGTCCCTCATCTTCGCGATATTGATACGACGATGAAGCTACTTAGCCGCTTGGGTGCCAAGGTGCATCGCAACGGTTCTGTTCATGTTGATGGTAGCGAAATCAATGAGCTCTGTGCGCCTTATGACTTGGTGAAAACCATGCGTGCATCCATTTGGGCACTTGGCCCTCTTGTGGCTCGTTTTGGTAAAGGTCAAGTGTCACTGCCTGGTGGTTGTGCGATTGGTGCTCGTCCTGTGGATCTTCATATTCATGGTCTAGAGCAGCTAGGCGCAACTATCACGCTTGAAGATGGCTACGTGAAAGCAGAAGTCGATGGTCGCCTAAAAGGCGCGCACATCGTAATGGATAAAGTCAGTGTTGGCGCAACCATTACTGTCATGTGTGCCGCAACGCTTGCGGAAGGCACAACCGTGCTTGATAACGCAGCGCGTGAACCAGAGATTGTGGATACCGCAGACTTCCTGAACAAGCTTGGTGCTAAAGTGACGGGCGCGGGTACAGATACCATCACTATTGAAGGTGTTGAGCGTCTTTCTGGTGGTAAGCATACCGTGGTTGCAGACCGTATCGAAACGGGTACCTTCTTAGTGGCAGCTGCAGTATCTGGCGGTAAAGTGGTTTGCCGTAATACCAGTGCGCATCTACTTGAGGCCGTACTGGCCAAGCTTGAAGAAGCCGGCGCTGACGTTGAAACTGGCGATGACTGGATTTCATTAGACATGACAGGTCGCGAGCTAAAAGCGGTATCGATTCGCACGGCTCCTCATCCAGGTTTCCCAACCGACATGCAAGCGCAGTTTACGCTGTTGAATATGATGGCGAAAGGTGGCGGTGTCATCACGGAAAACATCTTTGAAA
This sequence comes from Vibrio variabilis, assembly GCF_003263785.1. Classification (GTDB taxonomy): domain Bacteria; phylum Pseudomonadota; class Gammaproteobacteria; order Enterobacterales; family Vibrionaceae; genus Vibrio; species Vibrio variabilis. The sequence continues at coordinate 189,926 of NZ_JYJK01000044.1, read as the reverse complement.
ACCGCTTTATGCATGTGCCTGAGCTAATGCGTATGGGCGCAAAAGCGGAAATTGAAGGTAACACGGTTATCTGTGGCGATGTGGAATCACTGAGCGGTGCTCAAGTGATGGCAACTGACCTTCGCGCTTCAGCGAGTTTGGTGATTGCCGGTTGTATTGCACAAGGTGAGACCATCGTTGACCGTATTTATCACATCGATCGTGGTTATGAACGCATCGAAGACAAATTGTCAGCACTGGGTGCCAACATTACCCGTGTCGCGGGCGATGAATAACAACATTTAAGATTCAATTAGCCGAAATCCAAGGGTTTCGGCTTTTTTTTGAAGCCATTGTCGGAGAACAAAATGGTTGCTTTACTTCGCTGCATCGCAGTGGCTATCTTCGCCGTCGTGATGTTTGTATTTGGCTGCGGCTATTGTCTGCTCAGCCCTAGAAATCCAAAACATGTGTTTACCTTTGGCCGCTATTTTGGCGCGATGTCAAAGATCCTCGGTGTGAAGCTCGATTTGCGCCTTCCAGAAGATGCGTACAAAACGTGGTCAACACATCTATATTGCCAATCATCAGAACAACTGGGATTTATTCACAGTCTCTTCAGCGGTAACGCCGAACGTGGTGACGGTAGGTAAAAAGAGCCTATTGTGGATGCCGCTTTTTGGTCAGCTTTACTATCTAACCGGAAACATCTTGATTGACCGTGCCAACCGCAGCAAAGCGAAAGGTACGATCGACCAAGTGGTGGATAGCATGAAGAAGAGCAATCTATCAGTATGGATGTTCCCTGAAGGAACTCGCTCACGCGGTCGCGGCTTACTGCCGTTCAAAACCGGTGCTTTCCATGCGGCTATTGGTGCAGAAGTGCCAATCATTCCAATCGTTTGCAGCAGCACTGGCCATTTAAAGCTGAACAAGTGGGATAACGGTCATATCATCGTTGAGATGTTGCCACCGGTCTCTATTGAAGGCTACGGTAAAGAAGACGTGCGCAAACTGGCGAACGTTTGCCGAGAGCAAATGGTGGAGAAGCTCGCGGAACTGGACGCCGAAGTCGCTGAGCTTAACGCGAAGAAATAATCAAAAAAGGGTTGCCAATGGCAACCCTTTTCTCTTCAATCGAAGCAATTATTTGCGAACTGCGATTGCTTCAATCTCAATCTTCACATCTTTTGGAAGACGAGCAACTTCAACACAAGAGCGCGCCGGGTAGTTTGCTACGTTGTGCTCATCGAAGAACTTGCCGTATACCTCATTCACAGTACCAAAGTCATTAAGGTCTTTAACGAACACGGTCATTTTAACGATGTCTGAAACCGTCAGGCCAGATGCTTCAACGACAGCTTTCACGTTATCTAGAGACTGACGTGCTTGTTCAGAAATGTCGTCTGACACGTCACCTGTTTGAGGATTCACAGGGATTTGGCCTGAAGTCAGTACCATGTTGCCTAGATCAACACCTTGAACGTAAGGACCAATTGCTGCTGGTGCAGACTCTGTATGAAGGACTTTTGTCATCGTTTTATCCATTATGATGGGATTAGTAAGAGCTTAAGACTGCCTCTAGCACAAATAAAAATCAAGCCTACAACAATGAGAAATATTATAGGCTTGAATGAGTATTGACTTGTGATTCACTCTAGCGTTCGGTCACGATCTCGCGAGAGTAAACTTTTTCGCAGTATTTGCATTTCAAACGGATGTCTTCGTGCTTTTCAAATACTTTGAAGCTGCTGTCTACTGGTTCGTTATGCGTGATGCAGTTGCTGTTCGGACACTCAAAAACACCAGTGATGGTTTCTGGAAGCTCTAACGCCAGCTTTTTGCACACTTCGTAGTTTTCAATCTGGTTTACTGTGGCATGCGGTGCATACAGTGCTAGCTTGTTCGCTTGCTCTTCGGTGATAAACACGTTTTCAATCTTTAGCAGATCTTTACTGCCTAACGCTGATGACGGTAAGTTCAGGCCGATAGTCACGCGCTGTTTTGATTCATCCATCGCGAACAGCTTCAACACCTTGATGCCAATATTCGCTGGGATGTGGTCAATAACGGTGCCGTTTTTGATTGCTTCTACCTGCAATTGAGTTTCTTTAGCCATGACAATCTCTCCTTAAAGTGCTTCGTTTAGAACAAGTGCTAGTAGCGCTTCACGAGCGTATACACCGTTTTCTGCTTGTTGGAAGTAATACGCGTAAGGCGTTTTATCAACGTCTACGGTGATTTCATCCACACGTGGCAGTGGGTGTAGGACTTTAAGGTTGTCGCGTGCCTCTTTCAGCGTCTCTGCTGACAAGATATACGCCGACTTAATGTGCGCGTATTCAGATTCGTCAAAGCGCTCTTTCTGTACGCGAGTCATGTAAAGGATATCAAGGTCTGGCACGACGCTGTCGATGTCCGTGTGCAGGCTATATTGAATGCCCGCTTCTTCTAGTTCTTCACAGATGTAATCCGGCATCGCTAGCGCTTCTGGTGCGATAAAGAAGAAGCGTACGTTGTCGAATTTAGCCAGCGCTTGAGTCAATGAGTGAACTGTGCGGCCGTATTTTAGGTCGCCCACAAACGCAACGTTGATGTCATCTAAGCGGCCTTGCGTCTCATAAATAGAGTACAGGTCGAGCAGGGTTTGTGTTGGGTGTTGGTTTGCACCGTCTCCCGCGTTGATAACCGGTACACCGTTAGAGAACTCAGAAGCAAGACGTGCTGCGCCTTCTTGAGGGTGGCGCATAACGAAGGCATCAACGTAGGAAGAGATGACCTGTACAGAGTCTGCCAGCGTCTCGCCTTTTTTCGCCAGTGACGTGTTACCACCGCTGTCGAAACCAATCACATCACCGCCGATGCGCTGGATAGCCGTTTCGAAAGAAAGTCGGGTACGTGTCGATGGCTCGAAGAAGCAGCTCGCCACGACTTTATTCTTGATTAACTCAGGTTGAGGGTTGGATTTTAGATGACCCGCGGTTTTCACAATGAGTTCTAGCTCCTCACGTGACAGTTCCGGAATCGAGATAATGTGCTTTTGATAGAGCGTATTCGCCATGTTTATCTTCCCTATAGTGACAACCAGACCAGATTTAACAGCCATAAAAAAGCCCCCATATTGGGAGGCTTAGAATTCGATAGGAAATAATAACGGTGCGTGATAAGCAAATTGCTTACCGAGAGTGTGTTGTGATGTCAAACTCGCTTGCGCCATTAATCGTTCCCCAGACAAATTGCCGAGAATTATACGCCCAAAATTTGCGAGCGCAAGCGATTACATCAAACATTTAGCGTCAATTATTGCCAACTTTGTTAGCTGCCTAACGTGGCCACCATGACCGCTTTAATAGTATGCATGCGGTTCTCAGCTTCATCAAAAACGATTGAATATTCAGACTCAAACACATCATTGGTCACTTCAAGGCCATTGAGTCCATATTTATCCGCAATTTCTTTACCTATAGTCGTCTGATCGTCATGGAAAGCGGGCAAACAGTGCATAAATTTTACGTTTTTATTCCCAGTTGCTTCGATCATCGCCATGTTAACTTGATAAGGTTTCATGACCGCGATTCGCTCTTCCCATGCTTCGGCAGATTCGCCCATCGATACCCACACGTCGGTATATAGGAAGTCACAATCTTTGACGCCCGCTTGGACATCTTCGGTTAGGGTGATGGTCGCACCGGTAGTTTGAGCTATGGTCTGACACTCATCAACTAAGCTTTGCTCTGGCCAAAATGCTTTAGGGGCGACCAAACGAATATCCATGCCCATTTTGGCTGCGCCTACCATCAGTGAATTGCCCATGTTATTGCGCGCGTCACCTAAGTAAGCAAGTTTGATTTGATGCAGTTGCTTGCCTTTGCCGTGCTCAAGCATAGTGAGGAAGTCGGCAAGGATTTGAGTGGGGTGGAACTCGTCTGTTAAACCATTCCATACCGGAACGCCAGCATGTGCGCCAAGCTCTTCAACAATCTCTTGGCCAAAGCCGCGATATTCAATGCCATCGTACATACGACCTAACACGCGCGCCGTATCTTTCATCGATTCTTTGTGACCAATTTGCGAGCCAGATGGGCCGATGTAAGACACTTGTGCGCCCTGATCAAAAGCCGCCACTTCAAAGGCACATCGGGTACGGGTCGATGCTTTTTCGAAGATAAGCGCAATGTTTTTGCCAACCAGTTTCTTTTGTTCAGTACCGGCGTATTTTGCCGATTTGAGCTCTTTAGACATGTCGAGCAAAAATTGAATTTCTTTTGGTGTGAAGTCGAGAAGCTTGAGAAAGTTCCTATTCCGTAAGTTGTAAGCCATGTTCCGTACCTCTGTGTTAGTTGTTGATTCTATTTATACATACAAATTCTTATTTTGTGAATAATTATTTTGTTTAAGTGCAAAAAAAGCCCCTTATTTGGGGCTTTTGTAAATAGTTATGTTTAAATGCCGTCACGCTCTATTGGGCAGCTCATACAGCGAGCACCACCACGGCCACGGCCAAGTTCATTGCCTGGAATGGTCAACACTTGAATGCCGGCTTTGTCGTATTTCTCATTGGTATACACGTTGCGTTCATAGCCGATGACCACACCAGGTTTAACTGTCAGCACATTGTTGGCGTCGTTCCATTGCTCTCGTTCAGCTTCGTAGTTGTCGCCACCTGTTGTGATGATCTTCAACTGATCCACATCCAGCGCGCTTTCTAGTGCCTTCAGATAGTTTGGCAGTTTCTCCACCTGCATTTGACCGTTATTTGATGGCGTTAAACGCCACGTATCGAGTTTGTCATTGATGATTTCTGGATAGACCGAGAAGGTATCGACATCCATGTGGGTCATCACTGTATCTAAGTGCATGCACGAACGATGCTTAGGTAGGTCGATAGCAATCACTTGGCTGGCTTGGCCTGATTTAAATAAGCTGGCTGCCAGATTTTCCACCCCTTGCGGTGTTGTACGCTCAGAGATACCAATAAGCACCGCGCCTTTACCAATGACCAGAACGTCGCCGCCTTCGATATTGGCATTGTCGTAGTGCAGATCTTCATCCCCGAAGTATTTAATAAAATCTTGACCAGCAAACGTAGGGTGCCAGCGGTAGATAGCACGAAGGTGATTGGTTTCGCGTTGACGAGCCGGTTTCATCATTGGGTTTAGTGAAACGCCGCCATACACCCAGCATGAGGTGTCGCGGGTGAAAAGATGGTTAGGCAAAGGCTCAATGACAAAGTCGAGCGGCCTGCTCATCTTTTGCAATATCGATGGTGTTTTGATTGGTAGCTCAGAGTAGGCAAGGCCACCGAGTAACACGGTCGCTAAATGCTCGTTGTCCATTTGCGCTAGGTATTGACGCAGCTCGCTGGCAAAAATAGGTCCGTAGCGAAAATCGGAGATTTGCGTATCGAGTAGCCAGGCTCTGGCATCGTCTACAGCGAGGGTTTCTACTAGCAAGTCATGAAGCAACAAAACCTCGACGTCTTGGCTGCGCAGTGTGCTTGCAAAAGCATCGTGCTCTTCGCCAGCCGCTTCTACTGCCAGTACGTCATCGAACAAGAGTTCATGACAGTTCGATGGGGTGAGGTGGGTTAGGGCTCTTTCTGGACGGTTTAGCAAAACGCGTCGTAATTGACCGACTTCCGAGCCGACATACAACTTACTCATTACGATTCCTTTCAGCTTGATCTGCCGCTATTTATGACAAGCTTGTTATCAAGATGCAAGTTTAGCGACCAGTAAATATCACTGCTGAAGGTTTTAATTGCAGTTAAATTTATTGATTGATGGATTCTATACAGACAAAGAGAGTGGCATTTTGGGTGTTTACTTGGGAGGATGAATGCTTGGATATGCAACGTTTTATACTTAGTGGTTATTAATACACATGTCTTCTACTTGAATAAAAAACCATTTTGCGGCGGGTTTGTTGTTGATTAATGAATAAAACGAAAATCTAGTCATAGTGTGATTGGCTAGCGGATATGCATACTTCATCTATAACTTTGCGGTGATCTAAGTTGCATTTATCCCCAACCACCAACGCACCTAAAAAAAGTGAAGCCTTTGAGTATGAAAATGTTAAATTTATGTATATGTGATCCTTGTCACGCTTTGTTCTCAATGCGATTTCGAAAAATAGTCAGTAAAGATCTCGTTTTGATCTTTCGATCTCTGGCGACTTCTCGTATTATTCATGCCGTTAACCTATTTATAGCTGGAGCACTTTATGTCTCAACAAGATGAGTATATGTCCGTTGAAGAACTGATCGAATTTCAGAAGGAAGAAACTCGCGATATCATTCAAGCGCTAATTGAAGATGGAAGTGATCCAGAAGCACTTTACGAGATCGAACACCACCTGTTCGCAGAAGACTTTGATCGTCTAGAGAAAGCGGTCGTTGAAGCGTTCAAGATGGGCTTCGAGGTGCTAGAAGCAGAAGAAACTGAAGACGAAGATGGCAACAAGCTGCTTTGTTGTGATGCGACAATGGAATCGGCACTTAACGCTGAGCAAATTGATGCTCAAGTAGAGAAGCTAGTTCACCTAGCAGAGAAATACGACATCATCTACGATGGCTGGGGTACTTACTATGAAGGCGAAGACGCGCTATACCCTGAAGAAGGTGATGAAGACGAATAAGTCTTGATGAAAAGGTCAGCTCAGCTGACCTTTTTTGATCTTGCTATCTTTCCAAATGCGATTTGATTATACTTCGCCTAACATGATCTAGGTCAATATAATCAATGAAGATGAATCTCGCCGGTCTTTGGCAACTCTCCCCCTTACCGATCTCTCTATCCCTCAAGATGATCTGACGTTTCCCGGAGCACTGAGCCAAGTACTACCAGAAACCTTGTCTGAACAAGCGATTCGTGAGCAAGAGTGGCACTTAATGCATGACTTTGAGCTGACGGAGGCTCAGTTGGCGAACCCTGCGGTGGATTTGGTTATTGGCGGCGTTGATTATTATGCAGAGGTGCGCATCAACGGGCGTGCGGTCATGGATTGTGATGGTAGCGAGACAACTTATCGCAAAGAGATTCGAGCTCATCTTCAACAAGGTCCAAATCGAGTCGAAATCCTATTTCTTGAGTATGATGAAGATGACCTGCTTGTTGATATGGATAACGCGCCAACATGTTCACTAGCTCAAGAAAAGTCTCGCACTGAAGAGCGCATGGGCGTTTGGCAAATGCCTTACTTGCAGTTTATTCCTCACGTACGGCTTGAGCATGTGGCGATGGAGCAGATCTGGCACCATGGTGGCGGCTGTGAATTCAAAGTGGACTTACACTATCAAACGTTTCGTGCAGGCCTCGTCTCGGCGTCGGTCAAGTTCGATGGTATGACTTACTTTTTGCCGATAGATGTTCGTGCTAATCAAGCCTCCGCACTGTTTCAGGTAGAAGCACCTAAATACGCAGACCCAGAACACCCGAATAAAGAGGATCTCTACAACCTAGTAGTAGAACTCGATGGCCAAAAGCAAGAGTTCGACGTCGCACTCAGCCAACAACTCTGCGTCACCCACGTAGCTCTCTAATAGCTAGGCGATGCGCAGCGAGCCAGTTGTTCCTCCCCTTTATAAGGGGAGGCTAGGAGGGGTAATCTCTTGATCTTAATCTTTAAGCACCTAAAGCAACTGCTTCAACCGATACAGCTCTTCCAACGCCTGACGCGGCGTCAAATCATCCGGATTAATCTGCGCCAACGCCTCTTCCACTTCACTTGGCTCCGGAATCAAGCTCAGCTGATTCGCAATATCCACCTGTGGTGATTCTGCTCGCGTTGGATTCTGACCAATCTGCTCCAACTGCGTCAGTTTTTGACGTGCGTTTTTAATCACCGCTTTCGGTACGCCAGCAAGGCCTGCTACGGCAAGGCCGTAAGACTTACTTGCCGCGCCCTCTTGAACCGCATGCATAAACGCAATTGAGTCACCATGCTCGACCGCATCCAAATGGACATTGGCGAGGTTTGGCAACTGATTTGGCATCTCAGTGAGCTCAAAATAGTGCGTAGCAAACAACGTCATCGCCCCCACTTTAGTCGCTAACCATTCTGCACTTGCCCAAGCGAGCGATAGGCCATCGTAGGTACTGGTGCCGCGGCCAATCTCATCCATCAGCACTAAGCTGTTTTGAGTGGCGTTATGTAAGATATTGGCGGTTTCTGTCATCTCAACCATGAAGGTCGAGCGGCCAGAGGAAGATCATCAGAGGCGCCAATACGAGTAAAGATACGATCGAGTGAACCAATTTCAGCCGACTCAGCAGGTACGTAACAGCCGATGTGCGCCATCAATGCAATCAGCGCGGTTTGACGCATATAAGTCGATTTACCACCCATGTTTGGACCGGTAACGATAAGCATCTTACGCTCTGGGTTAAGCGCTATTGGGTTAGCAATAAATGGCTCATCCATCACCTGTTCAACCACAGGGTGACGGCCAGACTGGATCTGAATGCCTGCTTTCTCAGTTAATGTTGGTCGGCAGTAATCTAGGCTTTCTGCGCGCTCAGCTAAGTTTTGCAGTACATCGAGCTGGGACAAAGCGGACGCTAGGTTTTGAAGCTGCTCTAGGCTTGGCAGCAGTAAATCAAACAACTCTTCCCATAGTTTTTTCTCTATGGCGAGTGCTTTTGATTTTGAGTTCAATACTTTATCTTCGTGCTCTTTAAGCTCTGGGATAATGTAGCGCTCGGCATTTTTCAACGTTTGACGACGAACGTAATGCGGCGGCACAAGGTGGCTCTGCCCACGGCTTACTTGAATGTAGAAGCCGTGAACATTGTTGTAGCCAACCTTAAGGGTGTCGATGCCGTGACGATCACGTTCATCGTGCTCAAGCTTGTCTAGGTAGGCCGTTGCGCCGTTGGCAAGGTCTCGCCACTCGTCTAGCTCGGCATTGTAACCATCGGCAATTACACCTCCGTCACGAATCACAACTGGAGGGTTGTCTTTAATGGCGCGCTCAAGCAGATCGGCCATTGAGTCCATTGGTGCAGAGAATTCGGCGAGCTGCTTGAGGTACGGATGTGCCACCGTCTCTAGGCTAAGTGCTAGCTCAGGTAATTGCTGGAGTGCGCTACGCAGGCGAGCCATGTCACGCGGCCTTGCTGAGCGCAGTGCCAATCTTGCTAGGATACGCTCAATATCGCCGATCTGTTTCAGCGTTGGCGCTAGCTCTGTGTAAAGGGCGTCTTGCTTGATCTCGGAGATCGCATCTAGGCGATAGTTCAGCGTTTTTTGGCAGCGCATTGGCTGGTGGATCCAGCGCTTAAGCATACGGCTACCCATGGCCGTTGCAGTATGATCGAGCACTTCAGCGAGTGTATTATCATAACCGCCAGACAGGTTTTGAGTGAGCTCTAAATTGCGTCTTGTTGCAGCGTCTAAGATCACGGATTGATCTTGGCTGTCCAACGTCAGCGAGCGAATGTGAGGCAGTGCGGTTCTTTGGGTGTCTTTGACGTACTGAATCAAGCAGCCAGCGGCGCAAAGCCCAAGTTCACACTGCTCAACACCAAAACCGACTAGGTCTTTGGTGCCAAATTGTTGGTTCAACTGTTGCCTTGCGGTATCGATTTCAAATTCCCAAACTGGACGGCGGCGATTGCCATTGCGATTGGCCATAATGCCAACCGGTTCAAAGTCTTCAGGGAATAGAAGTTCTTTTGGCGCCGTGCGTTGCAACTCGGCCAACATCGCTTCTTCACTACGAGGTTCACAAAGTTGAAAACGACCGGAGGTAATGTCTAGAGTGGCATAGCCAAATTTACCGTTTTGGTGGTAGATTGCGGCAATCAGGTTATCGAGTCGTTCTGATAGTAGAGCTTCGTCAGAGACGGTACCCGGTGTGACGATACGAACAACTTTTCTTTCTACCGGCCCTTTGCTGGTCGCCGGATCGCCAACTTGTTCGCAAATCGCGACCGACTCACCAAGCTGCACCAGTTTGGCAAGATAACCTTCGACAGCGTGAAAAGGGACACCCGCCATTGGAATAGGTTCACCCGCAGAAGCACCACGCTTAGTTAGCGAAATATCAAGCAATTGCGATGCGCGTTTGGCATCATCGTAAAACAGCTCGTAAAAGTCGCCCATGCGATAGAACAGCAAAATATCTGGGTTTTCGGCTTTTAGCTTCAGATACTGCTGCATCATTGGTGTGTGTTTTTGTTCCGCTTTCACTGTCACTTCTTTGCTACTGGTTTTCGTTGCCGCCTAGGATACGTGAAAGCAGCGAGAGCGAAAAGGGCAGAGTCTTTAATGATGCTCGTTAACATGATGTCACATCACAGTTAGCCTCAGTTTGAGGCGAGGAGTAGGGGAAATGCAAAACCTATCTGAGTTAAGTACGCAATTGGGTCAGCTATTGCTACAAGGTGATCAAGTACTAGTCACAGCCGAGTCATGCACAGGCGGTGGTGTCGCCACTGCTATTACGGATATTGCGGGTAGCTCGGTTTGGTTTGATCGTGCGTTTATTACCTACAGTAACGATGCCAAAATGGAAATGCTTGGGGTGCGTGCAGAAACGCTCGGTCAATATGGTGCGGTCAGTGAGGCTGTGGTTATAGAGATGGCGCAAGGCGCACTCAGCCATTCAAATGGCACCTTGAGCGTCGCTATCAGTGGTATTGCTGGCCCTGGAGGGGGCAGCGAGGATAAGCCTGTGGGCACGGTCTGTTTTGCTTGGGCTTCCTCTGTTGGCTGGCAAAAAGTAGAAACGTGCCTGTTTGCAGGTGACCGAGCTGCAGTACGTAATCAAGCCGTTTGGCATGCCTTAACGACTTTGCTTGACCATGTGACTGACGAAGAGCCGTTTAGTTAATCATGCGGAGCATTGAAGTGAGTCTCAGGGGGGGACGCTAAGCGTATGGAAATTAACAGACTCTTTTAGAACTCACACCAAGGTCACAAAAAAATCTTCATACAGGTATAGACACTGTATGAATCAACAGTATAATGAAACACATCTTGCGGCGGTTTTGAACACGCTGCTCACCTGATTAAAACAGCTCAAGCACGTAAGTTGCCTAAAGCGTATATCCGTAAAGGATAGTTGTGGAGAAAGTAATGGACGAGAATAAACAGAAGGCGTTAGCCGCTGCATTAGGTCAGATTGAAAAGCAATTTGGTAAAGGCTCAATTATGCGCTTGGTGATAACCGTACCATGGACGTTGAAACCATTTCAACCGGCTCACTTTCTCTGGATATCGCGCTGGGTGCTGGTGGCCTGCCAATGGGTCGTATCGTTGAGATCTACGGTCCTGAGTCATCAGGTAAGACAACGCTGACCCTTGAGTGTATTGCCGCAGCTCAAAAACAAGGTAAAACTTGTGCGTTTATCGATGCAGAACATGCACTCGACCCTATCTACGCGAAAAAGCTCGGTGTTGATATCGATGCGCTATTGGTGTCTCAGCCAGATACCGGTGAGCAAGCACTTGAGATCTGTGACGCACTAGCACGCTCTGGCGCGATTGACGTTATGGTTGTTGACTCGGTTGCAGCACTAACACCAAAAGCAGAAATCGAAGGCGAGATGGGTGACAGCCACATGGGTCTGCAAGCTCGTATGCTTTCTCAAGCAATGCGTAAGCTAACAGGTAACCTAAAGCAGTCTAACTGTATGTGTATCTTCATCAACCAAATCCGTATGAAGATTGGTGTGATGTTCGGTAACCCAGAAACCACCACTGGTGGTAACGCGCTTAAATTCTACGCATCTGTTCGTCTTGATATCCGTCGTACTGGCTCTATCAAAGAAGGCGATGAAGTGGTGGGTAACGAAACTCGCATCAAAGTGGTTAAGAACAAGATTGCTGCACCATTTAAGCAAGCGGAAACGCAAATTCTTTACGGTCAAGGCTTCAACCGTTACGGTGAGCTGGTTGACCTAGGTGTTAAGCACAAGTTAGTTGAGAAAGCGGGCGCTTGGTACAGCTACAATGGCGACAAGATTGGTCAAGGTAAAGCGAACGCGTGTAAGTTCCTGCGTGAGAACCCAGAAGCGGCACAAGCGATTGACAGCAAGCTGCGTGAACTGCTGCTAACACCAGCACTTCCTGAAGAAGCTGAAACTGGTGAAGCGCCGGCAGAAGAGCTATAAATCTTCATCTGAATTAAACAAAGCCCTGCACTGCGGGGCTTTGTTGTATCTGTTGTCTTATCAAGCTATTAGTTTTTATGTATCAACGAAAGCCACCGACGCTATCAGCCAACGAAGCCGCCATCCAATTATTAAGCCGCCGCGATCACGGTGAGTACGAGCTGTATCAAAAGCTGAGTTTCAAAGGGTATGAAGAGTCGGAGATCGAAGCTGCGATTGAGCTGTGTAAGTCCTATCGTTATCTCGATGATCTGCGCTTTGCAAAAAGCCAAGTTCGCCAACATATCTACAAAGGCCATGGCGAGCGCCGTATTCGTCAAGAACTGAATCAAAAACGTGTCGCAGAGTCAGTGGTTAATGAAGCCATGCTGGAAGAAGAGGTCGATTGGTTTGAGCTGGCCAAAACCACGGCCGAGAAAAAGTTCCGTCACGGAAAAGCGAGCGATCCCAAAGAATACGCCAAGCAAGTGCGGTTTTTACAGTACCGAGGCTACTCTTTTGAGCAGATAAACTACGCGCTGGACTCACTAGAAACTGAATGAACGCCATACGGGAGTGCCTGCAACTGCTTGTCCTAACTTGAATAAAGTGTCATTTCCTAACCTTTAATGCCTTTTTTACTAGAAGACTAGGCGAATCCTTACTCATGGGGTTACAATATGCCCCCAAAATCTAACTCGAATTATTTCAGGAAGAGCTGCATGTACATGAGCACAGACGAGGTTCGCAACGCGTTCCTTAAGTTCTTTGAGAGCAAAGGGCACCAAATCGTAGACAGTTCATCGTTGGTTCCACACGATGACCCAACTCTGCTTTTCACTAACGCCGGTATGAACCAGTTTAAAGACTGTTTCCTTGGCCTAGAGAAGCGTAACTACACTCGTGCCACTACGGCCCAGCGTTGTGTTCGCGCTGGTGGTAAGCACAACGATCTAGAGAACGTTGGCTTCACTGCTCGTCACCACACTTTCTTTGAGATGCTGGGTAACTTCAGCTTCGGTGATTACTTCAAAGAAGATGCCATCAGCTTTGCTTGGGAATTCCTAACAGAGACGCTAAAACTGCCTAAAGATCGCCTGCTGGTGACCGTTTATGAAACGGACGACGAAGCATTCGAGATTTGGAACAAACAAGTAGGCGTTCCTGCAGACCGTATTATTCGCATTGGCGACAAAAAAGGCGGTAAGCCATACGAGTCAGACAACTTCTGGCAAATGGGTGACACCGGTCCTTGTGGTCCATGTACAGAAATTTTCTACGATCACGGTGAGCACATTTGGGGCGGTCGTCCTGGTACTCCGGAAGAAGACGGTGACCGTTTCATCGAGATCTGGAACAACGTATTTATGCAGTTCAACCGTCACGCAGACGGTACAATGGAGCCGCTACCAAAACCATCGGTAGATACAGGCATGGGTATCGAGCGTATTTCTGCCATCATGCAGGGCGTTCACTCAAACTACGAAATCGATGTATTCCAAACGCTAATCAAAGCAGCGGCAGAAGTGATCGGCTACGAAGATCTTTCTAACCAATCACTGCGCGTTATTGCTGACCACATTCGCTCGTGTTCATTCCTAATCGTTGACGGTGTAATGCCATCAAACGAAGGTCGTGGCTACGTGCTTCGTCGTATTATCCGTCGTGCAGTCCGTCACGGTAACAAGCTTGGCGCACAAGGTGCCTTCTTCTACAAACTGGTTGGCACACTAGCATCTGTAATGGGTACTGCTGGTGAAGAGCTTAAGAAGCAACAAGCGGTTGTGGAAAAAGTACTGCGTATCGAAGAAGAGAACTTCGGTCGTACTCTTGAACGTGGTATGACAATCCTGACGGAAGCACTTGATAATCTTGGCGACGAGAAAGTGTTAGACGGCGAAACTGTATTCAAACTTTACGATACCTACGGCTTCCCTGCTGACCTGACTAACGATGTGGCTCGTGAGCGCGAGTTTGCTATCGATGAAGAAGGTTTTGAGAAAGCGATGGAAGCTCAGCGTCAACGTGCGCGTGAAGCTGGCCAATTTGGCACTGACTACAACGCCGCAATCAAAGTTGATACCGACACTGAGTTCTGTGGTTACACAGGTACAGAAGGGAACAGCACAGTGGCGGCAATGTTTGTTGAAGGCGATGAAGTGGAAGCACTGTCTGCTGGTGACAAAGCGATTGTGGTACTTGAAGAGACACCGTTCTACGCAGAGTCGGGCGGTCAATGTGGTGATGCTGGCGTACTGAAAACATCAGCGGGTCTATTTAAAGTAGAAGACACTCAGAAGCTGGGTAACGCAATTGCACACCACGGTGAGCTGGTTGAAGGTGTACTTGCTAAGGGCGATGAAGTCGCAGCGACTGTCGATGCAGAGCGCCGCGCAGCTATCTCGCTAAACCACTCAGCCACGCACTTGTTGCACGCAGCACTGCGTCAAGTTCTGGGTGAGCACGTCACGCAGAAAGGCTCCCTAGTGAAGCCTGATAACCTACGTTTTGACTTCTCTCACCTTGAAGCGATGACCAAAGCGGAAATCAAACAAGTTGAGCGCCTAGTGAACGCTCAGATCCGTACAAACCACGTGATCGAAACCAACGTCATGGACATTGAGTCAGCGAAAGCAAAAGGCGCGATGGCTCTGTTTGGTGAGAAGTACGATGATGAAGTTCGCGTTCTTTCTATGGGCGAGTTCTCAACTGAGCTTTGTGGTGGTATCCACGCAAGCAACACTGGTGATATTGGTCTATTCAAGATCACTTCTGAAGGTGGTATTGCAGCGGGTATCCGTCGTATCGAAGCGGTAACCGGTGAAGCGGCTCTGGATGCGATTGAAGCAACAGCGGCACAATTTGAGGCAAAACTTGGTGATGCGGCAAGCAAAACGAAATCTCTAGAAAAAGAGATTGCTCAGCTTAAAGACAAGCTAGCAGCAGTAGAAAGTGCCAACATCATGGGTAAAGTAGAAGAGATCAATGGTACTAAGGTACTGGTTGCGGCTCTTGAAGGTGCTGACAGTAAGAACCTTCGCACTATGATGGACAACGCTAAGAACCAAATGGGTAGCGGTATTGCATTCATTGCGAACGTTGCTGATGGCAAGATTGGTTTGATTGCGGGTGTGACTAAAGACCTGACTGGCAAAGTGAAAGCGGGTGATCTTGTTAAGATGGTCGCTGAGCAAGTTGGCGGTAAAGGTGGCGGTCGCCCAGATATGGCGCAAGCAGGCGGCAGTGATGTTGATGCATTGCCAGAAGCACTGCAGTCTATTCGTGGTTGGTTGGAAGAACGTCTATAACGCTCTGAACTAACAATGAAAATGCCCAATCAACGTAAGTTGATTGGGCATTGTTGCTTTAGGGTGTAACCTATTCAGGCGATCAATTGCATACCATAAAGCAGCCTACAAATTTAATAGGCGAGGCAATCTGCGTCGCCTATCTATAAGGAGCGGCCTTAATGGTCGCAGTTTCAAAATCTGACAACTTACGTTGTCTTGGGAAGGTGAAGACTGGTGAAAAGACCACTAATCGTACAAAAGTTCGGAGGAACTTCTGTTGGCTCTGTTGAGCGTATTCGTAACGTCGCAGAGCAAGTAATTCGTGCAAAACAAACAGGCAAACAGGTCGTTGTTGTTGTCTCTGCAATGTCGGGAGAAACCAATCGTTTGGTGGATCTGGCGAAACAGGTCGACAGCGTACCAAACGCGCGTGAACTCGATGTGCTTCTAGCGGCCGGAGAGCAAGTCTCAATGGCATTGCTTTCTATGGCTTTAAATAAGCTAGGACATGCCGCAGTATCGCTGACCGGTGCACAAGCGCAGATTACTACCAACAGTCGCCACAACAATGCCACGATTAGTCACGTCGACACCTCTGTTATTGACCAGTATTTAGACCAAGACAAAATCGTCATCGTTGCCGGCTTCCAAGGCGTTAATGAGTCTGGCGATATCACCACGCTTGGGCGCGGCGGATCTGACACCACCGCGGTGACCTTAGCTGGCGTGCTCAATGCCGAAGAATGCCAGATTTATACTGATGTAGACGGCGTTTACAGCTGTGACCCACGTGTCGTCACCAATGCAGTCAAATGGGCTGAAATCGATTTTCCTACGATGCACGAAATGGCGCGCAAAGGCGCGAAAGTATTGCATCTACCTTGCGTAAGTTACGCTTGGCAACATCAGGTGCCGCTGCGTGTGTTATCAAGCTTTGAGTACGGACAGGGCACGTTGGTCGTTGGCGAACAAGCCAAAGCACAAGTTCAAGGCATTGCATTGAGAAAGCAGATGCGCCTGCTCAAAATTGCTAAGTCTCATGTCGATGTGGTCGACAAACAGAAAGAGATGCTCGGTGTGGATGAAGCGGAATGGCTGCACGATGAACACTTTAGTCAGCTTTTGCTCAAGTCAGATTGTTCCGACAAGCTCAAATTGGTGATTGAAAATAAACTCGTTGCGGAACAAGACGTGGCGTTAATTACTATGATTGGCGTCGAGGCCATAGCGCAAGCGTCACAATATCAACAACTTCTCAACCATTCAGACATATCTGTTCTACACTTTTGTGAGGATAAACACTCAATTACATTGGTAATAGAGCCTGAAGCTATCGACAAAGCGGCGGTCGTACTGCATGATAACACCATTATCACCAGTGGCACCGTAGTGGAAGACGTGAAACAGGTACATTTGGGGTAAATACTTTTCATAAGAGAGTTTACGAAAATATAACTTTTGTTGGATAATAAGTTTCGTAGCAAGATAATTAGAGACTACTCAAGGAGCTAAGAATGCTGATTTTGACTCGCCGTGTTGGTGAAACGTTGATGATTGGTGATGAAGTCACTGTTACTGTATTGGGTGTAAAAGGCAACCAAGTTCGCATCGGTGTGAATGCTCCGAAAGAAGTATCCGTGCATCGTGAAGAGATCTACATGCGCATTCAAGCGGAAAAGGGAAATGGTAACGTTGCATCTGGCAACTACTAATTCTAAACGAGAGGGCTGGCACATTGCCGGCCTTTTTGTTGCGTGAAATTCGCCATAAACTCGTGGCACAAGGGTGAATTTTGCTTAGGAAAGCTACGATTAAATGGTGGTTTGGTTAATTTGCCAACGCTTAGTCTGTTTTTTCCTATTTTTGCCAAGAAAATGTTTGACTTATTTTTGGTAAATCGTAATATGTGCCTCCGCAAGACGGTGAGGTGGCCGAGAGGCTGAAGGCGCTCCCTGCTAAGGGAGTATACGGTTTGTAGCCGTATCGAGGGTTCGAATCCCTCCTTCACCGCCATTCTTGCATTGTGTTGTATGACACTGTTCTTATTGAACATATTGCGCGCTCGTAGCTCAGCTGGATAGAGTACCTGGCTACGAACCAGGCGGTCGAAGGTTCGAATCCTTCCGAGCGCGCCATTTCTCTCTTCGGAAAGAAATACATGCGGTGAGGTGGCCGAGAGGCTGAAGGCGCTCCCCTGCTAAGGGAGTATACGGTTTGTAGCCGTATCGAGGGTTCGAATCCCTCCCTCACCGCCATTTATTGACTGTTTAAGTCAATTTTTTTGTTCAAAAAGAAAATAAATGTGATATGCTTCACATCCTTGCGCGCTCGTAGCTCAGCTGGATAGAGTACCTGGCTACGAACCAGGCGGTCGAAGGTTCGAATCCTTCCGAGCGCGCCATTCTCTTTTTTATAGAGAATGCCCATTGGGAAAGGAGTTTCTCTATTAGAGAAAAAGGGTAATGCCCTGTAACGTCAAATGACAATGCGAAAACTTATTGCGCGCTCGTAGCTCAGCTGGATAGAGTACCTGGCTACGAACCAGGCGGTCGAAGGTTCGAATCCTTCCGAGCGCGCCATTCTCTCTTTGAGAGGCACTTTCGTTTCAATTGATAGTGGAAGCCAAGCATCATTAAGTGACAATACGAAAATTTGTTGCGCGCTCGTAGCTCAGCTGGATAGAGTACCTGGCTACGAACCAGGCGGTCGAAGGTTCGAATCCTTCCGAGCGCGCCATTCATTCTACTTTGTAGAGAAGAGGGCAATGCCCTGCAGCGTCATCTGACAATGCGAAAACTGTTGCGCGCTCGTAGCTCAGCTGGATAGAGTACCTGGCTACGAACCAGGCGGTCGAAGGTTCGAATCCTTCCGAGCGCGCCATTTTCTTTCTTTACAGAGATCTAGGGCAATGCCTGCAGCGTCATCCGACAATGCGAAAACTTGTTGCGCGCTCGTAGCTCAGCTGGATAGAGTACCTGGCTACGAACCAGGCGGTCGAAGGTTCGAATCCTTCCGAGCGCGCCATTCTTTAAAAAACCTCGCTTCGGCGGGGTTTTTTATTAACAAAAATTTATCATATCAATAACCTTATTATTACAACGTAATGTTTTTAAACGAAAAATTGCGGTAATTTTAAGCGTGTCCCAGTTTTTCAGCTTTAGTTTGTTTATGTTGAAACCTTAAGTCAGGTCATAGTATGAAGTTCTGCATAACTTGAAATGCACCGCAAATTGTTGTGCGCATCATAGTTTTTCATTCGAATGACGTTTTAATGACGGTGTAAGATTAAACAAAATTGACAAAGATTCACCAATCGAGATAATCCTAGACCTCTTGCAATGGATCGATGCAAGACCATTGCCAGTCAATCAGTGTGCAGTGACGCCACAGATAATGATTGAGTAACTTGTCAGGATGACAAAGAAAGGACGCAACATGACTAATATTGGAAGCCTGCTAGGAGATGCAGCCACCCTAATGCTGACGGGTATGGTTGTCGTATTCGTTTTCCTAACAATCCTCGTTTATCTCGTTCGGTTAATGTCGAAACTGGTACCACAAGAAGTACCAGAGCCGATCGCAGTTCCTACTCAAAATACAACACAACAATCCCCCTCAAATGGCGTTAGTCCGAATGTGGTTGCAGCAATTTCTGCCGCTGTACATCAATACCGCACGTCGGCTGCTAAATAGATTGAGTTAAAAGTTTAAAAAGGAGTTTATGAGCATGTCTAAACCACTCGCTATCACGGACGTGGTACTTCGTGACGCCCACCAGTCTCTGTTTGCAACTCGCATGCGTATCGAAGATATGTTGCCGATTGCCGCAGAACTCGACAAAGTTGGCTACTGGTCTTTGGAAACGTGGGGGGAGCAACCTTTGACGCGTGTATCCGTTTCCTTGGTGAAGATCCTTGGGAGCGCTTGCGTGAGCTGAAAAAAGCCATGCCGAATACGCCAATGCAAATGCTGCTTCGTGGTCAAAATCTATTGGGCTACCGTCATTACGCAGATGACGTGGTCGAGAAATTTGTTGAGCGTGCTCATGCTAACGGCATGGATGTGTTCCGTATTTTTGATGCGATGAACGATGTTCGTAACTTCGAAAAAGCAGTGAAAGCAGCGGTTGATGTAGGCGCGCACGCGCAGGGTACGCTGTCGTACACTACAAGCCCAGTCCACAATACCGACACTTGGGTTGACCTTGCTAAACGCCTAGAAGATTTAGGCTGTCACTCACTATGTATTAAAGATATGTCAGGTCTGCTCAAGCCATACGAAGCAGAAGAGCTTATCTCGCGCATCAAAGCATCATGTGAAGTACCACTAGCACTGCACTGCCACGCAACAACAGGTCTTTCTACAGCGACAGCTGTAAAAGCAGTGGAAGCCGGTGTGGATATTCTGGATACCGCTATCTCTTCAATGAGCCAAACCTACGGACACACACCAACGGAAACTGTGGTTGCGATGCTACAAGGCACTGAGCGTGATACCAACCTGAAACTTGAACAGATTGAGCCGATCGCCGCTTACTTCCGTGAGGTGCGTAAGAAGTACGCGAAATGGGAAGGCCAGCTAAAGGGTGTTGATTCACGTATCCTGATTGCTCAGGTACCTGGCGGTATGCTGACCAATATGGAAGGTCAGCTCAAAGAACAAGGTGCGGCCGATCGCATTGATGAAGTTCTCGAAGAGATCCCACGCGTACGTGAAGATCTGGGCTTCATTCCTCTCGTGACACCTACCTCTCAGATCGTTGGTACTCAAGCTGTGATCAACGTGCTTACTGGTGAGCGCTATAAGAGCATTACTAAAGAAACGGCGGGCGTACTCAAAGGCGAATACGGCAAAGCACCCGCAGAGGTTAACGCTGAGCTACAAGCTAAGGTACTCGATGGCGGTGAGGCAATCACTTGTCGCCCAGCAGACCTTCTGGAAGCTGAGCTGCACACACTCACCGATGACCTGCTACAAAAAGCAAAAGCGGATGGCATTTCTCTCGCTGAAGACACTGTGGACGACGTTCTTACTTACGCACTTTTCCCACAAGTTGGTCTTAAGTTCCTGAAAAATCGTCATAACCCAGATGCATTTGAACCAGCACCAGGCAAAGAAGAAGCGAAACCTGCTGCGCCAGTAGCGGCTCCGGCGGCATCAGCTCAAGGCATTGAGGCCTACAGCGTGAAAGTCGATGGTCAGGTTTATGATGTTGAGGTTGGCCCTAAAGGCGAGCTAACGTCTGTAACACCTACTCAAGCTCCGACAGCAGCGGCAGCTCCAGCACCTTCAGCAACCAATGTTGAAGCGGTAGCAGCGCCACTTGCAGGTAACATCTTCAAAGTAAACGTTGCTTCTGGTGCGCAAGTTCAAGAAGGCGACGTGCTACTTATCCTAGAAGCAATGAAGATGGAAACCGAAGTTCGCGCAGCGCAAAGCGGCGTGGTTCAAGATGTACACGTGAAAGAAGGTGATGCCGTTGTTGTTGGCGCGCCTCTTGTTAGCTTAGCGTAAGGGAGTACCATGGAAGGATTGATGACCTTATGGTCAGAAACAGGGATCGCTAACTTTGAATTCGGCCAGATCTGCATGATCATGGTCGGATGCATCTTGCTGTTCTTAGCGATCCGCAAGGGTTTTGAGCCTTTGCTACTTTTGCCTATCGGCTTTGGTGCGATCCTAGCGAACATTCCAAATGCTGGCTTTACTGAGCCAGGTGGTTTGCTTTACTACGTCTACTAC
The DNA here is from genome assembly GCF_003263785.1 of Vibrio variabilis. Lineage (GTDB taxonomy): Bacteria > Pseudomonadota > Gammaproteobacteria > Enterobacterales > Vibrionaceae > Vibrio > Vibrio variabilis. The sequence continues at coordinate 168,817 of NZ_JYJK01000044.1, read as the reverse complement.
ATTGGTATTGAGTCAGGGGTGTTCCCGCTGCTTATCTTTATGGGTGTAGGGGCAATGACAGACTTTGGCGCCTTGATTGCCAACCAAAAACCTTGTGGCTCGGGGCAGCGGCGCAGTTTGGTATCTTTGCTACCTTATTTGGCGCAATTTTGCTGAACTACGTACCGGGTATGGAGTTCTCCATGCAGGACGCAGCGTCAATCGCCATCATTGGCGGTGCCGATGGTCCAACCGCTATCTTCTTAGCAAGTCGTCTCTCTCCTGATTTGCTGGGCGCGATTGCCGTTGCGGCATACAGCTACATGGCATTGGTGCCGATCATTCAACCACCAATCATGAAAGCGTTAACGACACCTGAAGAGCGTACCATCAAGATGGCGCAGCTTCGTCATGTCAGCAAAGGGGAAAAGGTTCTGTTCCCACTTGCAGTACTGCTAATGACGATTTTGTTCCTGCCATCAGCCACACCACTTGTCGGTATGTTCTGTTTGGGTAACTTGATGCGTGAAGCGGGCGTGGTCGATCGCCTGTCAAAAACGGCTCAAAATGAGCTTATCAACATTGTCACCATTTTCTTAGGTTTAGGTGTTGGTTCTAAGCTTCAAGCGGATCAGTTCTTGAATTTTGAAACTCTAGGTATCTTGCACTCGGTGCCGTAGCGTTCAGTATCGGTACTGGTGCAGGTGTGATGATGGCGAAGCTCCTCAACAAGTTCTCAAAAGAAGATATCAACCCACTGATTGGTGCAGCAGGGGTTTCTGCCGTACCGATGGCGGCACGTGTCGTGAACAAGGTTGGCCTTCAAGCGAACCCACAAAACTTCCTACTGATGCACGCAATGGGACCAAACGTTGCTGGCGTCTTGGGCTCAGCGGTTGCAGCGGGTATCTTGTTGGCGCTCGTTGGCTAATCGATTGGCGATAAGCTGTGATTCGAAGGGAAGCGAAAGCTTCCCTTTTTGCTTTCTTATTAAACCAAGAAAGTGAACATAGCCGATAGCTAAAGTGATTGAATTTGTTACATACTTGCTATTGAACGATGAAAAGATAATCTAGACTCATGGATGGAAATCGTTACTATGAAGTCTTAGTCAGGAAGAGGAAGCTGCAATGAAATGTAAACAGATCGTGATTCCAGAGTTTGGTGCTGCAGAGGTGTTAGCATTTCAGGAAGTCGATATCCCACAGCCACAGGCTGGTGAAGTGTTGGTGAGAGTGGCGTACTCAGGGATCAATCCGATTGATGTAAAAACGCGTGCAGGACTGGGCTGGGCAGCCGCCGAGAACAAAGATAACCTTCCTTGGGTTCCTGGCTATGATATCGCGGGCACGATTGAAGGACTAGGTGAGGGCGCGGCGCAGTTTGAGGTTGGCGAAGAGGTTGTGGGCTTTATTGGTTTCCCAGTACGTGGTGGAGGCTATAGCCAGTATGTGTGTGTGCCTGAATCGGAGCTGACACCGGTTCCTAGTTCTGTCACTTTAGAAGCCGCTGCAGCCTTGCCTTTGGCTGGACAAACTGCGGCACAAGCTATTAATAAAGCTCAAGTTCAAGAGGGCGAGCGAGTATTGATTCTGGCTGGCGCTGGCGGTGTGGGTCACATTGCAGTGCAGATTGCCGTCGCAGCGAAAGCGGAAGTGTACACCACCTGTAGCGAACGTAATTTAGATTACTTGGCGACGCTGGGAGCACATGCGATTAACTATGAATTCGCACCGGCCTCAGAGCGTTTGAGTGATGTCGATGTACTGATCGATCTGGTTGGCGGCGATACTGCGCTCGATGCACTCAAATGTCTAAAAGACAATGCTCGTGTTGTCACTATTCCTACTATCACTGCGGACTTGGTCTGCGAAAAAGCCAAGCTGCTTGGTTTTGAAGCCAGTGGTATGCTGGTATCGCCAGATGCTAAGCAGATGGAAACCTTACTCTATATGGTGGGTGTTGGACTGCTGAAGACAGAGATCCAACACGTTTATCCTTATCAACAAGTGGTCGAGGCGCATCAGCAAGTCGAAACCAGCCGTACACGCGGTAAAGTACTTCTTAATATGCAATGCTAGAAACATTCTCTCAATATCTCGCGGAGTCTTGGTTCGCCGACTCCGCTCTCGCTGTTCTTTTTATCTCAGGATTTTTAAGTGCCACGCTTTTGCCTGGCGGATCGGAAGCCGGTTTAGTTGCGACACTGAGCTTGCAGCAGTACTCGCCCGTATGGGTAATCGTTGTCGCTACCATAGGTAACACGTTAGGCGGCCTGACCAACTATTGGATAGGAATTTGGCTGCCGAATCGAACTCAAAACGAGAAGCACGGTCATAAAGCCATAGCTTGGCTGCAAAAGTATGGTTACTGGAGCTTGTTGTTCAGTTGGTTGCCCGTGATTGGCGACCCGCTCTGTTTAGCGGCCGGTTGGCTAAGAATGAAATTTCTTCCTTGCGTTATTTTGATAGCCATAGGCAAGGCACTGCGCTATATCGCGCTGACTGCCATCTTCTATGGGCTATTCTAGTTTTCTCGATCTTTTAAGGAGCTCTTATGAGAAAGATCTGGCTCGGCTTGCTGTCGGTCGTTTTTGTTTACGGTTGTAGTAACAGCGACGTTTCGACTCACACAACGAGTGCACTTCCTCCCGGTATTACCCTTGTTGAGGAAATGAAAGCCGATCCCGATAGGGTGATGATCCCGTACTCTAAGTACAAGTTGGATAATGGCCTAACGGTGATCTTGGCACCCGATGACTCAGATCCCTTGGTGCACGTAGACGTGACCTATCATGTTGGCTCAGCGCGTGAAGAAATTGGTAAATCAGGTTTCGCTCACTTCTTTGAACATATGATGTTCCAAGGCTCTGAGCATGTTGGTGACCAGCAGCACTTTAAGATCATTACGGAAGCGGGCGGTACCCTAAATGGTACGACAACCAGAGATCGAACCAACTACTTTGAAACAGTACCGTCGAACCAGTTAGAGAAGATGCTATGGCTGGAAGCCGATCGCATGGGTTTCTTATTGGGAGCGGTCTCGCAGCGTAAATTCGAAATTCAGCGTGATACGGTAAAAAACGAGCGTGCACAGAACTTTGATAATCGTCCTTATGGCTGATTTGGGAGCGTATGGGCGAAGCCATGTTCCCAGAAGGGCATCCGTATTCTTGGCAGCCGATTGGCTACGTTGAGGATCTTGATCGTGTCAATGTGAATGATTTGAAAGCCTTCTTCCTACGTTGGTATGGGCCAAACAATGCGGTATTGACCATTGGTGGCGACATCGATAAAGCGCAAACCTTAGAGTGGATTCATAAATACTTTGGCACTATCCCTGAGGGGCCAAGTGTTGAGAAAGCCCCTAAGCAGCCAGCAGTATTGCCAGAAGATCGCTATATCACTTTAGAAGATCGCATTCGTCAGCCAATGGTGGTGATTGGTTGGCCAACGACAAGCTATCGCGGTGCGGACGACCAAGTGGTACTCGATGCCATGGCGGACGCCATTGGTGGCGGTACCAATGGTTTGTTGTATCAAAAGCTGATTAAACCCCAAAAAGCACTCGATGCTGGCGCATTCAGTGATTGTAACGAGCTTGCTTGTAACTTTTATGTGTATGCGATGGGCGCGTCCACCGATAAAGACGGCCTAAAATCGCTTTACAATGACTTACTCGCCACCTTGGATGAGTTTGAAAAGCAAGGCATCAGTGAAGAGCGCCTGCAGCAAATCAACGGCCTTTCTGAAGCAGGTGCGGTGTTTGCACTGGAAAGTGTAAAAGGTAAGGTGACTCAGTTGGCCGCGAATGAAACCTTCTATGGCAAACCTGATCGCATTGAGCAAACCCTAGAGCGGATTCGCGCAGTCACTCCAGAAGCGGTGAGAGCGGCTTACCAAGCGTTTATCCAAGACAAGCATAAGGTCACACTCAGCGTAGTGCCGAAAGGGCGCACTGACATTGCAGTGCAACCTGCAACATTTGTAACGCCAGCGCGCACGCTGCCAGAGTATAAAGAAGTGACCGAAGCGGATCTTGATTTCCGTCGTCCAGTGGATAGCTTTGATCGCAGTGTAATGCCAGAAGTGGCGGAGGCTGTCAGTGCGAAAATGCCAGAGCTGTACGAGGTGTACTTTGATAATGGCAGTGAACTGCTAGGTACTGAAACGTCTGAAACGCCAACGGTGGAGATCCATTTCCAACTACCTGCAGGCAGTCGTTATGTGCCAAAAGGTAAAGAAGGACTCGCGGGGCTAACCGCTTCTATGATGGAAGAGGGCACGACTACTCGCACGGTTGAGCAACTACAAGCCGAACTTGATCGTTTGGGCAGCCAGATTGGATTTAGCGAAGGGGCATATACCACGCGTGTTTCTGTGTCTGCGCTGGAGCGAAATCTACCGCAAACACTGACGCTTCTTGAAGACATGCTATTTAACCCAGCAATGAAGCAACAAGACTTCGACCGTCTTAAAGCACAAACGCTGGAAGGTTTGGTGTATCAACACCAAAAACCAAGCTGGATGGCCTCACAAGCAACCCGTGATGTGCTATATGGCGACAGCGTATTTGGCCGCTCTTCCGACGGCAGTAATGCGTCGATTTCATCTATTACTTTGGATGACGTCAAAGCGTTCTATCGCGAGCACTACACGTCGCAAGGCGCACAGATTGTCGTGGTGGGGGATATCTCTAAGAAGCAGGTTACTGATCAGCTAGCATTTTGGTCGCAATGGCAAGGTGAAGCCGCGCCGCTGATTGATCCTGAGGTCATCCCTTCTTTGGCTGGGCAGACGATCTACTTGGTAGACAAGCTTCTGCACCGCAAAGTATTGTTCGTATGGTACGCCAGGGCTTGCCGTTTGACGCCACGGGTGAGCTCTACCTAAGCCGTCTCGCTAATTTTAACTTGGCAGGTAACTTTAATAGCCGTATCAACCAGAACTTAAGGGAAGATAAAGGCTATACCTATGGCGCAAGTGGTTACTTTGCAAGTAACCGAGAAGTGGGTGCGATTGTGTTTAGCGCTCAGGTGCGTGCTGATGCAACGCTTGCTTCACTTGAAGAGATGATCGCAGAGCTAAAAAACTACAGCGAGAATGGTATGACGGACGAGGAACTCGCATTTATGCGCCTCGCCGTTGGGCAGCAAGATGCATTGACGTATGAAACCCCGAGTCAAAAAGCGAGTCTGCTTTCGTCGATTTTAACCTATAGTTTGGATAAGGATTACCTGAAGCAGCGCAATGACATTGTGGCTAGTGTTGATAAATCAACGTTGAATGCGCTGGCGGCGAAGTGGTTTGACCCTAGCAATATCAACTGATTGTGGTGGGAGATGCTAAGCGTTTGAAGCCAGAGTTAGAGAAACTGAATATTCCAATTACAGAGCTTGAAATCTCTCAGTAACATGACCATATATTGAGAATGGGTGACTTAGCGAACACAAAGCTTTGCTGTTCGCTAATACATCCGCCCTTCAATTGGAATAACAAACTATAAGCGAATCGCATTGTGACTAAATTTGCCCAGCGACTGGATCAAGTTGCTAAACATCAGGCCGTGTTCAAAGAGTTTGGACGCGGAGTGGAACGGGAATCGCTGCGTTACACCGACGATGGTCGATTAGCGACAACACCTCATCCTAAGTCGTTAGGCTCAGCCTTCACTAATGAGTACATCACCACAGACTTCTCTGAGTCTTTGCTGGAGTTTATTACCCCAGTATCACGTGATGTCGACACGCTGATCAATCAGTTATCCGATATTCATCATTTCACGCAAACCAAGCTGGGCGATGAGAAGCTATGGCCGCTGTCGATGCCTTGCTATGTGGGTTCAGAAGATGACATTGCGTTAGCGCAGTATGGCACGTCCAACTCAGGTCGTATGAAGACGCTATACCGTCAAGGTCTCAAGCATCGTTACGGTAGCTTGATGCAGATTATCTCTGGTGTGCACTTTAACTTCTCATTCCCTGAATCGTTCTGGGATGCATTGTTTGGTGAACAAGACGAGAAAACGCGTCAAGATGCGAAGTCGGACGCTTACTTTGGTTTGATTCGAAACTATTACCGCTTCGGTTGGTTGATCCCGTATTTCTTTGGTGCATCTCCTGCTATTTGCTCATCGTTCCTCCAAGGTAAAGAGACTAAGCTGCCATTTGAAAAAGTGGGCGGCACTTTGTATTTGCCAAAAGCAACCTCGTTGAGATTGAGCGATCTGGGTTACACCAACAGTGCACAAAGCGCATTAAAGATTGGCTTTAACAGCCTTGACCAGTATCTGGAAGGATTGAACCAAGCGATTCATACCCCATCGCAAGACTTTGCCAAGATTGGCGTCAAAGTCGATGGTGAGTATCGTCAGTTGAACGATTATGTGCTGCAGATTGAAAACGAGCTGTACGCGCCAATTAGACCTAAGCGTGTGGCGAAAAGTGGTGAAAAACCATCAGAGGCACTGTCTCGTGGTGGCGTGGAATACATAGAAGTTCGCTCATTAGATGTGAATCCATTTAGCGCTATCGGCATTACCGCTGAGCAAATTCGTTTCCTAGATCTGTTCCTAACTTGGTGTGCACTTAAAGATTCCGAGCCAATGGATGATTGTGAGCTCGCATGCTGGCGCGAAAACTGGAACAAGGTGATCGTCGAAGGTCGTGAGGTTGGTCTGCAGCTGCAGATCGGTTGTCATGGCGAAGTGCTTGATAGTCAATCTTGGGTCAAACGCGTGTTTATTGATCTTCGTGAGATCGCCAAGCACATGGATGCGGCGCACGGTGGTAACGAGTACAGCGCGGTGTGTGATAAGCTTGCGGCATGGAATGAAAACCCTGAGTTGTCGATTTCTGGTCAGCTACTGGCGAAAACCAAAGAGCTAGGTGGACTAGGTAAAGTGGGCTGCGAATTGGGTAAAGAGTACCGTCAGATGAATCTTTCTCATGAGTACAAAACGTATTCGACTCAAGTGATGGAAGATGAGGTAACGCGTTCGGTTGCTGCTCAGGTGAGTATTGAGTCGGCGGATAGCGTCAACTTCGATGACTTCTTGTCTGATTACTTTGCTTATCTATCACCGGAGCAAGCCCAGGTCGCGAACTAAGCTTACCTACTGAGGTTGCACAGCGCTACTGCGCCACTTACAATCACGCTAAAGACATTGCTTTTGAAGACATAGTTCTCACGGTCTTAATCCAAGGTTGGTACCGTGAGTAAACCAAGGAGAAAATATCATGCCACTACTGGATAGCTTTACGGTAGACCACACTAAAATGCACGCTCCAGCGGTACGCGTTGCGAAAACAATGCAAACCCCTAAAGGCGACACGATTACGGTTTTCGACCTACGTTTTACAGCCCCAAACAAGGACATCTTGTCTGAGCGCGGCATTCACACCCTAGAGCACCTCTATGCTGGCTTTATGCGTGCACACCTAAATGGCGATCAGGTAGAGATCATCGATATCTCTCCAATGGGTTGCCGCACGGGCTTTTACATGAGCTTGATTGGTACGCCATCAGAGCAACAAGTCGCTGACGCTTGGCTAAATGCGATGCAAGACGTATTGAAAGTGGAAAGCCAAAACAAGATCCCTGAGCTTAACGAGTATCAGTGTGGTACGGCGGCGATGCACTCACTGGATGAAGCGAAAGCGATCGCTGAGAAGATCATTGAAGCGGGTATTCAGGTGAACAAGAACGATGAGCTTGCACTGCCTGAGTCTATGTTGCAAGAGCTGAAAGTAGACTAATTGACTTAGGTCGCTTTGAGTAGAAAGGCGGCTAGCGGAAATTAAAAAGGATGGCAAATGCCATCCTTTTCTGTTTTTAAATCTGATTTAAGCCCACTGCGCTTCAAACCAGCTCTCTAAGATCACAACAGCTGATTGGCAATCGACATTGCCTTTTGACAATGCCTTGTAACCGCCCATCTCAAACAATTCTGAGCGAGCCTCGGCTGTAGACAGTCTTTCATCGTGCATTTCTACTTGGTAACCGAAACGGCCATGAACGCGGTTAGCAAACTTCTTAGCGCGTGCAGTGATGTCTTCAAGTGCTTTGCCGCGTACATCTGTTGGCAAGCCGACAACAATAAGATCAGGTTGCCACTCTTTTAATGTTGCTTCGATATCATCCCAGTTTGGAATGCCATCTTTGGCTTTGAAGGCCTTTAGTGGACTTGCTGTACCTGTGACCTCTTGGCCGATGGCACTACCAATGCTTTTGGTGCCGAAATCGAAAGCAACGATGGTTCTGGATGTCATAAATTCTCTGTTTGTGAAGGCAATGTACTTATAAAACTAGGGCTACGCGTAATAGAGTCTATGCGTGACCGACGTCCGCTGAAAGCTGAGCGATGTCGAACCCTAACATACCTACCGCACTACTCCAACGTTCTTCCACTGGAGTATCAAAGATAACGCTTGGGTCTGCCTCTATGGTGAGCCATGAGTTTTCAGCCAGTTCCGTTTCCAGCTGTCCTGCGCTCCAGCCCGAGTAACCAAGAGCGACAATATAATTGTCAGGTTGGGCATCCGTACCGAGTACCGCCAAAATGTCTTTTGACGTGGTGACTGAGACGCGATCGGTGATCTGAATGCTAGACTGATACTGATCTTTAGGATTGTGCAGGATAAAACCGCGATCCTCGGACACGGGGCCGCCGTTTAGTACTGGTTCGTCGAGGCTCTTACTGTGTGTGGTTTGTGAAGCAATAGGGAGTTCAACTTGTACTTGCTTAAGCATGTTTGCGACAGTCACATCAATCGGGGTGCTGATCATGATGCCCATGGCGCCCTCATCGTTGTGCTCGCACACGTAAATCACGCTGCGCTGAAAGTAGGGATCTTTCATCCCTGGCATGGCAACGAGAAAGTGATTAGCTAAGTTCATACCCGTCTCTCCCTATCTACATCCACTAGTGGCTATTTGCCTAAACGACGCTCGATAGCGTCCATTAGCTTGCCGGTAATAGAGATGTCAAAGGCGGCTTCGATTTCACGAATACACGTTGGGCTGGTCACGTTGATTTCTGTCAGTTTGTCACCAATAACATCCAGTCCTACAAAGATTAAGCCTTTCTCTTTCAAAGTGGGAGCAACAGCCTCAGCTATTTGCTTGTCTGTCTCACTTAAGGGACGTGCTTCACCGCGGCCGCCAGCGGCTAAGTTACCACGGGTTTCACCTTTTGCAGGGATGCGGGCTAGGCAGTACGGCATTGGTTCGCCATCGACAACAAGAATACGCTTATCACCGTTACTGATATCAGGAACGAATGTCTGTGCCATCGCATAGTTTTGACCATGATTGGTCAGCGTTTCGATGATTACAGATACGTTCGGATCGTCTTGTTTAACGCGGAAGATAGAAGCGCCACCCATACCATCGAGTGGTTTTAGGATTACATCACCATGTTGGTCACGGAACTGCTTAATCTTCTCGGCTTTGCGCGTCACAATCGTCGTTGGTGTCAGTTCTGGGAACCACGCAGTGAATAGCTTCTCGTTGCAGTCACGCAGGCTCTGAGGCTTGTTGACGATGAGCGTCCCTTTTTCTTCTGCACGTTCTAGGATGTAGGTCGCGTAGATGTATTCGGTGTCGAACGGAGGATCTTTACGCATCAGTACGGCGTCAAGTTCGGACAGTTCAATGGTTTGCTCTGAGGTAAATTCGTACCAGCCGTTAGGATCTTCTTTGAGGCTTACGACTTTAGTGTCGGCAACGGCAGTGCCTTGATCTAGGTGTAGGTCATTCATTTCCATGTAGTGGATTTCATAACCGCGACGCTGAGCCTCCAGCATCATTGCAAAGCTAGAGTCTTTCTTGATGTTGATGGAGGAAATTGGATCCATCACGATACCGAGTTTGAGCATTTTTTTCTCCCGTTAACCTAAATCGCCAAAGCGTACTTGAAGTGCTGTTATCGCTGTAAGCGCAGCCGTTTCTGTTCTCAGTACACGAGGACCAAGCAGGGTTTCTTCGAATTGATATTGTTCCGTCATTTCAATTTCTTGCGCTGATAATCCGCCCTCTGGGCCGATAAGTAGACGAACCTTTTTAACCGGCTCTGGCAAGGTATTGATTGAATATTTGGCTCTTGGATGAAGGTTGAGTTTGAGCGCGTCAGATGGCTCTGCACACCACTCTTCAAGCGACATGATCGGACGAATCACAGGAACCGTGTTACGGCCACATTGCTCGCAGGCACTGATGGCGATCTTTTGCCACTGCTGCAGCTTCTTCTCGAAACGTTTGGCATCGAGCTTAACGCCGCAACGCTCAGAGATGAGTGGTGTGATGGTGTTGACGCCCAGTTCGACCGATTTCTGAATAGTGAACTCCATCTTGTCGCCACGAGAAATGACTTGTCCTAGGTGCAGATCGAGCGGTGACTCAATACTGACCGCAATTTTCTCGCGGATGTCGACATCAACGTTTTTCTTGCCGACGCTTGTTATCGTCGCTGGAAACTCATGACCGCTGCCATCAAACAGCAGCACCTCTTGACCTTCTTTCATACGTAACACTCGGCCGATGTGTCCTGCGGCATCATCACTGAGCGCAAGGGTGCCCAAAGATTGAATCGTTTCAGGGTGATAGAGTCGAGGTATACGCATAACAATTTCCAAACAACAAACAGTATTGAGGTATAAGATGGATGCCCGCCCCCGAAATTACAAGGGCTTGGCGTAGGATTTAACTGGGATTTTTACATGCCTGTGCCACGAACGGATTGTCGTTGCCTTGAATGCGCTTAATGCGCTCGTTACGAGTGCACTCCCAAGCGTCGACCGGGTAGGTTTTATTCCAGGCATTCATGAGCTGTGTCTGTTGTCTAGACAGCTTGAAGCCATATTCTTGGCTCATATAGAGGTAGGTGCGAGCGATAGAGCCACGTGCACGATCCGGCGGCATGACTTTGCGCTGCTTAAAGTTAACCTGCATCTCGCAGCGGCCGTAACTGACCCCATCCATGCCACTCCATTGTGAAAAATTGTAGTTGGAGCGATCGCCATTTACTTCACCGATCGCTGGCGTTAGGTTATGCAGGTCGGCTTCCATGAGTTTGAATTGCTTGTCGTTTTCGCGTGCAGTTTTTGCGTCCGCCTTGTTGCCAACATTGTCGCTGGTGGCCAAATTGCCATGCAGGAACCACGTGCTCCCACTCAATGCGACTGGCACGTTTTTGTTGCTTGCGCACTTGATACCCGCAAGCGGATAGATCCGGGATGCCTTTTTTACCCTGCCATTGAATATCGCAGCCACAGTAAAAACTGATCGGGTGGTCGGCATAAATCTTGACCGCTTCCTTCTTCGCTTTGCTAAAGCTACTTGGCGGTGCACTGTAAGTGGTAATAGGGAGAGTGGCGGCCAACAAACAGGCCGCAATGAAAAGCTGGCGGATCATAGCAAGGTCTATAAAAGGTTGAGATAACCTAGTGTAACTCGCAAAAAAGACCTTAGCTATTGATGGTTAAATTATTAAAATGGTTAGATCATGAAACTAGCTTAGCTGCGTACCAGTAAACTCAATCGTATCTCCACACTTACGACAGCGATAGCTGGCTTGTTGGCGCATCACTTTGTTGTGACGACGAACCGTGACGGCAAAGGTGTCACATTGGCAGCGATATTCGAATGTCCGCCCTTGTACTGAACTCACATTTAACGAATGCGTGGTTTTCGGCGTGATGCTAAATACCTGACTCATGACCATTTGCCACTCTTTGCCATGTGGGCGCACTCGTCCAAACAGCGCATAGGTGATCAAGTGAGCGACTTCATGTGGGATGACCTCTTGTATAAAGTCTTGCTGGTTTTCGACAAACAGCACGGGATTGAGGCGCACTTCCCACGATTGCAGGTAGGCCTTACCCGCAGCCTTACCACGCAACTTATAGTTGAGGGCTGGGACTGGGAAGTCGCGCTCAAAGTACTGGCGAGCTTGCTCTATGCAGCGAGACAGCGTCTTGATGGCTTGATAATGAAGTTGCTCAGAAAGCGAAGCGTCCACGGGGTATAACCTACAACAAAAAAGCGCCCAAATAGGGCGCCATTTTACTTAGGTTAGTTGAGTATGCCAACGTGTTACACGTGGTGTTTCTTCTTGATGGTCTCATGATAGGCGTGCCATGTGCCGTAACCAAGAATCGGCATTGTGACGATCATCCCGATACCGTACGTGGCGAAGCCAATGAGAATACCGCCGCAGATGATTAGAGCCCAGACGATCATGGCTGGTACGTTCGATTTCACAGCATTAAAGCTAGTGAATACAGCCGTCATGATGTCGACTCGACGCTCCATCATAAGCGGGATGGAGAACGCTGAGATGGAGAAGATAACCGCCGCTATTACCGCACCCACTACGCTACCGGTAATCAAGAACGGAGCAAATTCAGTGAGTGGCGCACCTTGCACAGAAGGGTAGAGTGCGTGAAGCAGAGCCGCTATTCGCATCCAAAAGATCATGGCGACGGCTAGAAGCACCGCAAACGCCCATTGCGAGGTGGAGTTGCGTCCAATCGCTTTCATGGAGTGGAACAGACTGGGCTTGTGTCCTTTCTCTCTTTCCCATGCGGCATCATAGAGACCTAGCGCAAGAAATGGCCCGATCAACATGTACACAACCAGACTTGGCATGATCACTAGGTGCGTGCCTTGCCATTGCACCAGAAGCACGATGGCGACGGCAGCGGCAGTAAAACAGAGCCCGTAAAAGGCGCTAATGATCGGCATGCGAATAAGGTCATGCAGTCCCAGCGCTAGCCAATGAAATGGTGCAGATACACTGAGCTGGTTGCATGGAATAGTTTTAGCGTAATCTTGATCCCTGACTTCTTGCTTCTTCTGGAAGTCATCAGAATTAACAGTTCGAGGCATATGTCCTCCCTGATTGACAAACTGGCCTTCGTTTTTCAGGGCGTGGCGCTAATGACAATGGAAGCGTAGGGCGGGAGAATTGCAATATCCAGCCACTTTCCGTTGTAAGCGTCTTCCCTCTTAAGTGCTCTATTCTGCATACGAACAAACCCGTAAAGCGGTCTATTCGCAAGGGCACTTTTGTCTAACTATTGACCGTGTTAGGGGAAAACACAATTTTCAGAAGGGTATTAAATACAAGCCACAAGATAAGAAATTAACACTTTTGTAACAAAGTGTTTGAAAAGACAGGATTAAAAAAATAAAAAAGCCCTCAAAAAATTTTGAGGGCTTTTTTGGAGTAAAAACTCAGACTAAGAGTAATTACAGACCAGCAAACTCACGTAGGATGGCTGCTTTGTCTGTCGCTTCCCAAGGGAACTCTTCGCGACCGAAGTGACCGTATGCTGCTGTCTTCTTGTAGATAGGCTGAAGCAGGTTGAGCATTTCTTGTAGGCCGTATGGACGTAGGTCGAAGTTTTGACGAACTGCTTCTACGATGATGTCGTGAGAAACTTTTTCAGTACCAAATGTCTCAACCATGATAGACGTTGGATCCGCAACACCGATTGCGTAAGACAGTTGGATCTCACAACGGTCAGCCATACCAGCCGCTACGATGTTCTTCGCTACATAACGTGCTGCGTATGCTGCAGAACGGTCAACTTTTGATGGATCTTTACCAGAGAATGCACCACCACCGTGACGAGCTGCGCCGCCGTAGGTATCAACGATGATCTTACGACCCGTTAGACCACAGTCACCCATAGGACCGCCGATTACGAAACGACCGGTTGGGTTGATGAAGAAGTTAGTCTCTTTGTTGATCCACTCAGATGGTAGTACTGGCTTGATGATCTCTTCCATTACCGCTTCACGCAGATCAGGCGTTGAGATTGAATCACAGTGCTGAGTTGAAAGAACAACTGCATCGATACCCACGATCTTACCTTGGTCGTATTGGAACGTAACCTGAGACTTAGCGTCTGGACGTAGCCAAGGTAGAGTGCCGTTCTTACGTACTTCCGCTTGCTTTTGAACCAGGCGGTGAGAGTAAGTGATAGGTGCTGGCATTAGGATGTCAGTTTCGTTGGTTGCGTAACCGAACATGATGCCTTGGTCGCCCGCGCCTTGCTCTTTAGGATCCGCTTTATCAACACCTTGGTTGATATCTGGAGACTGCTTACCGATGGTGTTTAGAACGGCACAAGAATCCGCATCAAAACCCATGTCAGAGTGAACGTAGCCGATTTCGCGAACGGTTTCACGAGTGAGCTCTTCGATGTCTACCCATGCTGAAGTGGTGATCTCACCACCCACCATCACCATGCCAGTCTTAACGTAAGTTTCACAAGCAACACGTGCTTTTGGATCTTGTTCTAGGATTGCATCAAGAACCGCATCAGAAATCTGGTCTGCGATTTTATCTGGATGGCCTTCTGATACTGACTCAGAAGTAAACAGGTGCTTAGCCATGAGAGCTCCAATTACTGTTTTTAAGCGAGTGTCTAATTACTCACTTGTAATAAATTCAATGATATATAGTAGGTGTATCTACATCTAGACGTCTATTCTAGTCATCAATGTTCGATTAGCAAGCGATTTTTGCTTTTAACATATAGCCAAACGTTTGCCTATTTTGCGCGTGGATCGCCACATTCCGGCGACATTATTCCGCGATAATGCCAAAAAATGACGGTAAATCGTTTGCAGAGACTATATGGCTTTGCGACAATAGCGGCCGCTGATTATTCAATCAGTCTATGAAAAACTTGGAATTCGCTTAATGCACTCAGGAGCAGACATGTCTTCTCGTAAACAACTCGCTAATGCAATCCGCGCGCTAAGCATGGATGGTGTTCAACAAGCTAACTCAGGTCACCCAGGTGCACCAATGGGTATGGCAGATATCGCTGAAGTTCTTTGGCGTTCTCACCTAAATCACAACCCGTCAAACCCAGAGTGGGCTGACCGCGACCGTTTCGTACTGTCAAACGGCCACGGCTCAATGCTGATTTACTCTCTGCTTCACCTAAGCGGCTATGAGCTATCCATTGACGATCTTAAAAACTTCCGTCAACTGCACTCAAAAACACCAGGTCACCCAGAGTACGGCTACGCACCAGGTATCGAGACGACAACGGGTCCTCTAGGCCAAGGCATCACTAACGCGGTTGGTATGGCGATTGCCGAGAAATCTCTTGCAGCGCAATTCAACAAAGAAGGTCACGATATCGTTGACCACTTCACTTATGTCTTCATGGGTGATGGCTGTCTGATGGAAGGTATCTCTCACGAAGCGTGTTCACTAGCGGGTACCCTAGGTCTTGGTAAGCTGATCGCTTTCTGGGATGACAACGGCATCTCTATCGATGGTGAAGTGGAAGGTTGGTTCTCTGATGACACACCTAAGCGCTTCGAAGCTTACGGCTGGCACGTAATTCCTGCAGTAGACGGTCACGATGCTGACGCGATCAATGCAGCGATTGAGGCGGCAAAAGCGGATCCACGTCCAACACTTATCTGTACTAAAACCATCATCGGTTTTGGTTCACCAAACAAAGCGGGCTCTCACGACTGTCACGGTGCTCCACTAGGTCACGACGAAATTGCAGCAGCACGTGAATTCCTAGGTTGGGAACACGGTCCATTCGAAATCCCTGCTGACATTAAAGCAGAGTGGGATGCAAACGAAGCGGGTAGCGCAAAAGAAGCAGCTTGGAACGAGAAGCTAGCAGCTTATGAAGCGGCTTATCCAGAGCTTGCGGCTGAGTTTAAGCGTCGTGTGAACGGTGAGCTTCCTGCTCAGTGGGAACAAGAAGCAAGCAAGATCATTGCTGACCTTCAAGCGAACCCAGCAAACATTGCATCACGTAAAGCATCTCAAAATGCACTAGAAGCGTTCGGTAAGATGCTTCCAGAATTCATGGGCGGCTCTGCTGACCTAGCGCCATCAAACCTAACCATGTGGTCTGGTTCTCAGTCGCTAACGGCTGACGATGCGTCTGGTAACTACATCCACTACGGTGTACGTGAATTCGGTATGACAGCGATCATCAACGGTATCGCGCTACACGGTGGTTTCGTACCATACGGTGCAACCTTCCTAATGTTCATGGAATACGCTCGTAACGCAATGCGCATGGCTGCACTGATGAAAGTGCAAAATATCCAGGTTTACACGCACGATTCTATCGGTCTGGGTGAAGATGGTCCAACGCACCAACCAGTTGAGCAAATCGCATCACTGCGCGTAACGCCAAACATGAGCACATGGCGCCCATGTGACCAGGTTGAGTCTGCGGTAGCTTGGAAATACGCGATTGAGCGTAAAGACGGTCCAACATCGCTTATCTTCTCTCGTCAAAACCTAACGCAGCAAGATCGTGACGCTGAGCAGCTAGCAAACGTTGCTAAAGGTGGTTACATCCTGAAAGATTGCGAAGGCACGCCTGAGCTGATCCTTATTGCAACAGGTTCTGAAGTTGAGCTAGCAACCAACGCTTACGCTGAACTGACGGCTGAAGGCAAGAAAGTACGCGTAGTATCTCTTCCTTCTACTGACGTATTTGACGCGCAAGACGAAGCATACCGTGAAGCGGTTCTTCCAGCAGCAGTGACTAAGCGTATCGCGGTTGAAGCGGGTATTGCCGATTACTGGTACAAGTATGTTGGCTTCGGTGGCAAGATCATCGGTATGACGACATTTGGTGAGTCTGCGCCAGCAGGCGAGCTATTCAAGATGTTCGGCTTCACGACTGAAAACGTTGTGAACACGGCAAAAGAGCTGCTTGCATAAGCACCTTTTTTCTTGAAATGAAAAACCGAGCCTAGTGCTCGGTTTTTTTATGGCTATTCAAACTCTTTGCCTTTGTTATCAAGTGTGCGCTTGCCACAGTCTTGGCAGGTTATGTAGCGATCCATATCGTAGTAATGGCCGCCATTAATAAACGTATGCGCAAACAGCTTAATTTTGCCCATTAACGATGGGTCGGTATCGTAACTGCTTGGCTTGCGTACCAGCATCTCTTTGTGAGTGGTGGGTTTGTTGCAAGCTTGGCAATAAGTTGCGCTTGTCATAGAGAACACCTCCTGTGCGTTAAAAACTGTGTGGTTAAAAGACACAAGATCATGACTCTCTTCTGAGTGTAACAGGGCTATTGATGGGAAGAGCGAGCGCTTTAGAGAGGTGCATCGCAACTATTGGTGATAAATAGCGCAATCAAATTGCGAATCACGTAATGCGAAATGTCGGTCGATCGGTTACCATGCAAGCCTTTATCACGTGAACAAAAAGGCGTAATGCGATGCTAAGAGTGGCAATCAATGGCTTTGGACGCATTGGACGGAATGTACTCAGAGCGCTATACGAAAGCGAGAAGAACGACCAAATCAAAGTCGTCGCCGTGAACGAACTTGCGCAACCTGAAGCGATGGCTCATTTGCTTCAATACGATACCAGTCATGGTCGTTTTGATAAAAAGGTTACTCACGACCAAGAGCATCTCTATCTGACTCATAAAGATGGTCAGTTCGACACCATTCGTATTCTGCATCTTGGAGACATCAGTCTATTGCCATGGAAAAACCTAGAGGTTGACATCGTATTAGATTGCACTGGCGTATTTGGCAGTCGTGCTGATGGTTTGAAGCACATCGAAGCTGGTGCCAAGAAGGTGCTGTTTTCCCACCCTGGCAGCAATGATCTTGATAACACCATTATTTACGGTGTTAACCACCATACTCTGACCAAAGATCACACCATTGTCTCCAATGGTTCTTGCACCACGAACTGTATCGTGCCGGTTATCCAAGCGTTAGATGAAGCCTTTGGTATCGACTCTGGGACTATCACCAGCATTCACTCTTCAATGAATGATCAACAAGTTATCGACGCTTATCATGCGATCTACGCCGTACTCGCTCAGCCAGTCTATCTATCATTCCGGTGGATACGAAACTTCATAAGGGCATCGAACGCATCTTTCCGAAATTTTCTAACAAATTTGAAGCAATTTCTGTAAGAGTGCCAACAATTAACGTCACCGCTATGGATCTTAGTGTAACTATAAATACGAATGTGAAAGTTAATGACGTAAATCAAGTCATTATTAACGCATCTCGGTGTACATTAGACGGCATTGTTGACTATACTGAAGCACCGCTGGTTTCCGTGGACTTTAACCACGACCCACACAGCGCCATTGTTGATGGGACACAGACTCGAGTGAGTGATGGTCGTCTGGTCAAAATGTTGGTGTGGTGTGACAACGAGTGGGGCTTTGCTAACCGCATGTTAGACACCGCGTTAGCAATGCAAGCGTCTCAGTAGTATCAAGGGCGCTCTTGGGGAAAATATTAATTTTGAAGGTTGAAATTAATATTCATGAGCCCAATATAAGTAACCAGTTGATGAATTCTAAAACTTGGCAAGAAGCCGGGTTTCAAAAACTTTATTTATTTTTTAGTTGAGAGGACTAAACATGTCTGTAATCAAGATGACTGACCTGGATCTAGCAGGTAAACGCGTATTTATCCGTGCTGATCTGAACGTACCAGTAAAAGACGGTAAAGTAACATCTGACGCTCGTATCATTGCGTCTCTACCAACCATCAAGCACTGCCTAGAAGCTGGCGCTAAAGTTATGGTTACGTCTCACCTAGGTCGTCCTACTGAAGGCGAGTACGCAGAAGAGTTCTCTCTACAACCTGTAGTTAACTACCTAAACGACGCACTAGATTGCGACGTTAAACTAGCAAAAGATTACCTAGACGGCCTAGAGCTTAACGCTGGTGAGCTAGTTGTTCTTGAAAACGTTCGCTTTAACAAAGGCGAGAAGAAGAACGAAGAAGAGCTATCTAAGAAATACGCTGCACTGTGTGACATCTTCGTAATGGATGCATTCGGCACTGCTCACCGTGCACAAGCTTCAACTCACGGTGTTGGCATGAACGCACCTGTAGCGTGTGCTGGTCCTCTACTAGCTAACGAACTAGATGCACTAGGCAAAGCAATGGACAAGCCTGCTCGTCCAATGGTTGCTATCGTTGGTGGTTCTAAAGTATCGACTAAGCTAACGGTCCTTGAGTCACTATCTAAAATTGCTGACCAACTTGTTGTTGGTGGTGGTATCGCGAACACGTTCATCGCTGCAGCTGGCCACAACGTAGGTAAGTCTCTATACGAAGCAGACCTAGTAGACACAGCGAAGAAGCTAATGGACGAGTGTGCAATTCCAGTGGCTACTGACGTTGCATGTGCAAAAGCATTCGATGAGAACGCAGAAGCTGAAATCAAGCACGTATCTGAAGTTCAAGACGACGACATGATTTTCGACCTAGGTCCAGACTCAACTGCTGAACTAGCGAAAATCCTGAAAGATGCTAAAACTATCCTATGGAACGGCCCTGTTGGCGTATTCGAATTCAAGAACTTCGAGGCGGGCACAGAAGGCATTTCTAAAGCGATCGCTGAATCTGAAGGTTTCTCTGTAGCAGGTGGTGGTGACACGCTAGCAGCTATCGACAAGTTCGGTATCAAAGCTGACGTTTCTTACATCTCTACAGGTGGCGGTGCATTCCTTGAGTTTGTTGAAGGTAAAGTACTACCAGCAGTAGCAATGCTTGAAGAGCGTGCTAAAGCATAATTATCTTTTTATAAAGCGGGCTAATGAGTCCGCTTTTATCTATGCTGCAATGGCTGGTTAACTTTGATACAATGCCGCCCGTTGTGAGCAAACGATTGCCAATTTTTATTTAAAACGACAGAAAATAGGACTTATTCCATGTCTAAGATCTTCGACTTCGTAAAACCAGGTGTTATCTCTGGCGATGACGTTCAGAAAGTATTTGAAGTTGCTAAAGAGAACAACTTCGCTCTTCCTGCAGTTAACGTAGTTAACACTGACTCTATCAACGGTGTTCTTGAAGCTGCAGCTAAAGTTAAAGCTCCAGTTGTAGTTCAGTTCTCTAACGGCGGTGCTGGCTTCTTCGCTGGTAAAGGCGTTAAGCTTGAAGGTCAAGGCGCACAAATCCTAGGTGCAGTTGCTGGTGCGAAATACGTACACGCAGTAGCTGAGTCTTACGGTGTTCCAGTGATTCTTCACACTGACCACGCTGCTAAGAAACTTCTACCATGGATCGACGGTCTTCTAGATGCTGGTGAAGAGTTCTTCGCTCAAACTGGTAAGCCTCTATTCTCTTCTCACATGATCGACCTTTCTGAAGAGTCTCTAGAAGAGAACATCGAAATCTCTGCTAAGTACCTAGCTCGCATGGCGAAAATGGGTATGACTCTAGAGATCGAACTAGGTTGTACTGGTGGTGAAGAAGACGGCGTAGATAACTCTCACATGGACGCATCTGAGCTTTACACTTCTCCAGAAGACGTAGCATACGCATACGAGAAACTAGTGGCTGTTAGCCCACGTTTCACTATCGCTGCTTCTTTCGGTAACGTACACGGTGTATACAAGCCAGGTAACGTTGTTCTAACTCCAACTATCCTACGTGACTCTCAAGCATACTGTGCAGAGAAGTTCGGTATCGCACCTAACGCTCTAAACTTCGTATTCCACGGTGGTTCTGGTTCTACTGAAGCAGAAATTCAAGAGTCAATCAGCTACGGTGTTATCAAAATGAACATCGATACTGATACACAGTGGGCAACTTGGGACGGTATCCGCAAGTACGAAGCTGAAAACCACGATTACCTACAAGGTCAAATCGGTAACCCAACTGGCGATGACGCGCCTAACAAGAAGTACTACGATCCACGCGTATGGCTACGTGCAGGTCAATCTTCAATGGTTGCTCGTCTAGAGAAAGCTTTCGCTGACCTAAACGCTATCGACGTACTATAAGATTAAATCGCATAAGATTTAACTGATAGTAAGATGAAAAAAGTCGCTCTTTGGAGCGGCTTTTTTTATGCCTGTAGGAAAATAACGTGATGTGATTAAAAAAACTGGCACAACCGCTCTTGATTGCGTAACCTTTTGTTATGTTTTGTGTATTGGTATTTGTAATCGGTATGCTTTAACGTTTTCGCGCGCCTTTGCTAATAAGTCAGTGGTATTAGCTAAGACTCGCTTTGCTCATCATTATCCTAGAGGTAAACAATATGGCCAATGAGTCTGTTGATATTGAAACTCCCCTTGTAGACAGTTTGTCTCATGCTGAGAAATGGTTAACTAACAACTCTGATCTTCTGGTTCAGTACGGTGTGAACATCATTTCGGCACTGCTTATCCTGTTCATTGGTAACATCGTGGTTAAAGCGATTGCCGGTAGCGTCGCTAAGTTGCTGCACAAGAAGAAAATGGATAAGGCCGTTGTCGAGTTTATTCACGGCATCGTACGTTACACCTTGTTTGTTATTGTTCTGATTGCGGCACTAAGTCGCATCGGTGTACAAACCGCATCCGTGGTTGCAGTGATTGGTGCTGCGGGTTTGGCTATTGGTCTCGCATTGCAAGGTTCGCTGTCTAACTTTGCTGCCGGGGTATTGATTGTTGGCTTCCGTCCATTCAAGTCAGGCGATTACGTCGAGATTGGTGGTGTTGCTGGCTCGGTTGATTCTATTCAGATCTTCCAAACCGTCCTAACGACACCTGACAACAAAATGGTTGTGGTACCAAACGCGTCTGTCATTGGCTCTCCAATCACCAACTACTCGCGTCATGCAACTCGCCGTATCGACCACGTGATAGGTGTCTCTTATGGCTCCGATCTTAAAAAGGCAAAAGAGGTGATTCGCAAGACGCTTGAAGCGGACGAGCGTGTCCTCAAAGAGCCTGGAATTACCGTGGGTGTCGTTGCACTTGCTGACTCATCAGTGAACTTCGTCGCTCGCCCTTGGGTTCGCACTGAGCAATATTGGGATGTGTACTTCGATACGCTGCAAGCGATCAAAGAAGCGCTCGATGCAGAAGGTATTGAAATCCCATTCCCTCAGATGGATGTGCACTTGAACAAAGTGGACTGATCGCTCAGGCGTCACCATCAGATGTAACAAAGGAGAAGCTAGGCTTCTCCTTTTTCTATTTCAATGACTTGATTTGGAACGTTTTCCAGTACTCGTTTGAGAGCATTACCATTAATGCCAAATGTCCACTCAGGCTTACCTGGTGTATACAGTATCTCTTCAGCATCAAACAAACGGCTATCGACAACGATGGTGATGTCTTCAGGGAGTCCTATCGGGCATACCGCTCCCGGTACGCAGCCTATCTGTTCAATCATTTCTTCATTACTGCAGATAGAGGTACGTTTGCCGAGTGCGTGTTTTAGCTGCGCTTTGTCTAACCTAGAGTCTTTATCGGTTAGAAACAGAGCAAACCCACCGCCCTTCTTTTTTAAGAATAAGCTCTTGCTGTGCAGCCCTGTCCAACCAAGCTCTTTTCCTATCCGAACATCGGTTTCAAAGTCCAGAATAGGCTCATGCTGCCATTTCGAAAAGGAGACCGATAAGGTCTCCAGTAATGTAAGGTTAGCAAGATAGATGCTTTCTGTTCTATCCATTTAGGTTTACTCCATTAACCCTTTGGTAAGTAGTAGAGCAATAGTAAACATCATCGCCGCTACCGCCAAGTCGATACCTTTCTTAACCTTTGGTTTTGATAGTGTTGGACCGAGTTTTGCCGCACCCATAGAGAGCGAATAGAACCAGACGAAGGAAGCCAGTACCGTGCCGATCGCAAAGGCAATTCGGTCATTACCTTCAAACTGTCCACCAATCGAGCCGAGGATCACCACAGTATCTAGGTACAAGTGTGGGTTTAGTACGGTGACCGCAAGGGCACCTAAAACCACAGTACGTCTTCCGCGCGCCAGGACTTCACCTGATGACTCTTTTGCTGCGGGCGCTTTAAATGCACTTCGCAGCGAGAGCAAACCATAACCAGTCAGAAAAGCGATACCACCTAAAGTCACCGCGGTTAGCAGCAGCTCGTTTTGCGACAATATCGCACCGCCACCAAAGATACCCAGTGAAATGAACGTCATGTCCAGCAGGCTACATACGGTCGCCGTTGTTAGGTGATGATTACGCTTAATACCCTGATTTAATACATAAGCGTTCTGAGCGCCAATTGGGATAATCATTGTCGCGCCCAATCCGAAACCTTGAAGAAGCACCCAAAAATTCACTTTAATTTCCTCACCACTGCATAAAAGAGAGCGAGAGAATAGCGATTCGATTATGATTAGGATAGTTAATAATATTAATGAGAAATAAGCTAGGCTAATGACTTTTTTGAGAGGTTAAAAGATGCGCGGATTAGACTACAAATGGATAGAGGCACTGGATGCGATTGTTGAGCAAAAAAGCTTCGATAAAGCGGCGGAGCACTTGTATATCTCTCAATCTGCCGTATCTCAGCGCGTGAAGCAACTGGAAAAATGGTTGGCGCAACCGGTACTGGTTCGCGAGCAACCACCACGTCCAACCGCAGTAGGTAAAAAGCTGTTAGGTCTTTACCGTCGAGTGCGCCTACTTGAGCAAGAATTGGTGCCGGAGCTTGCTGCTGATCTTGGCGATAAGCGCTATCGGTTTCTCTCGCGACGAACGCAGATAGTCTAGCGACTTGGCTGTTACCGAGTTTGTTTCCGCTTCTAGAGTCCAAGCGCGTAGAGCTTGATCTTATTGTTGATGATGAAGGCAGAACCATAGAAAAGCTGAAAAATGGAGAAGTAGTCGGCGCAATCAGCTTAGAGCCACAATCGATTCCTGGCTGTGTCGCCGATTACTTAGGACGCGTTGACTATCTTTGTGTGGCGAGCCCAAGCTTTATCAAACGCTACTTCAGCCAAGGGGTGAACCGGGAAACCTTGATGAAAGCGCCAGCCGTTGCCTATGACCAACACGACAAGATGCATCAGAAGTTTGTGAATCAACACTTCAATATTATGCGCGGCAACATACTCAAACACACGGTGCGAAGCTCAGAAGCGTTTGTGAAACTGGCGGTTGCAGGTGTGGCTTACTGCCTTATTCCTAAGCTGCAAATCCAAGATGAACTCGAGTCCGGTGCCTTGATTGAATTGACGCCCAATATCCTGCTATCCCACCAAATCTACTGGCATCACTGGCAGTTAGAAAGTGGTGTGCTGAGTGAAGTATCGGATGCCATTATTGGCCACGCTAGGCAATTCTTGCCTCAGTAATGACAGACATTGTTTGGTCAATGTTCTGTCAGCTTTTTAATGTCCGGGAACCTATAGTCCAAACCTATGCCTAATATTGAGTATAAGAAAATAAGACGAGGAGTCTTCATGAAACAGTCATTAGTTGTTGGTAGTTTGGTCGCCAGTCTATTTGCGGCGCCAGTGTTTGCAAGTCAGCTGGAATTTGCCCACATTTCTACAACTGGCTACGGTGAAATCCAAGCCAAGCCAGATATGGCTGAGTTTTCCGTTCGAGTGGTGCAGTCTCAAATGGACGCTGATCAAGCTAAGCAAGGCGTAGATACTGTCGTCGACAAATTTCTTGATGGTTTAACCAAGAATGGTATCGATAAAGCGGACATCCAAAGCTCAAATCTTTACCTATCACCGCAGTATCATTATCCAGAAAAAGGCAAGCCAGAGCTGATTGGTTATCGCGCTTCGCGCACGGTGACCGTTCAAGTGATGGATCTCGACAAGCTTAATAACTACTTAGACCTTGCCTTAGAGTCCGGGATTAATCAGGTCGATAACATTCAACTGAAAGTGAAAGACGAAGGGCAGTATCAAGAAGCGGCGCGCATGGCGGCGATAAAAGATGCGCAAAGCAAAGCGTCTTCATTAGCGAAAGGCTTTGATCAGCAGCTTGGTAATGTGTGGCGTATTGAGTACCGTCAGCAGATGAATCAGCCAGTGGTGATGCGTGCGATGGCGATGGATAGTAAGGCGGAGTCGAATAGTTATCAGGATTCGGTGATTACGATTCGTGATCGGGTGGATGTGACGTATCGGATTGACAATTAAAAAAACGCCCTGCATTCGCAGGGCGGTTTACTGTTAATGGGAGCGCCAATTAGTGAAGAATACGCGCTCTCAACGTCCCTTCAATCTGCTTCAATTTCGCCAACGCTTCTTCCGAACGCGCCGTCTCTACATCAATGACCACATAACCGATATCCGCAGAAGTCTGCAGGTACTGACCTGCGATGTTAATCCCTTCATCCGCAAAGATGGTGTTGATTTGCGTTAGGATACCTGGGCGGTTTTGGTGAATGTGTAGCAGACGAGAGCAGTCAGTGTGCTCTGGCAGTGATACTTCTGGGAAGTTCACGCTTGATAGCGTTGAGCCGTTGTCTGAGTATTTCGCGAGCTTACCAGCAACCTCAACACCAATGTTCTCTTGTGCTTCTTGTGTCGAACCACCAACGTGAGGAGTAAGGATCACGTTGTCGAACTTCATCAGTGGAGATTCAAACGGGTCTGCATTGGTTTTCGGTTCTTCTGGGAACACGTCAATTGCTGCGCCAGCAAGGTGACCGCCTTCTAGAGCATCACAAAGGGCAGGGATATCAACCACAGTACCACGCGCCGCGTTGATAAAGATGGAACCTGGCTTCATGCGCTCGAACTCTGCCGCGCCCATCATGTTCTTAGTGCCAGCAGTTTCTGGAACGTGCAGTGAGATGACGTCACACTTGTTCAATAGCTCAGTCATGGTGTGGACTTGTGTTGCATTACCAAGAGACAGTTTGTTCTCGATATCGTAGAAGTAGACACGCATACCCAAGTTTTCAGCAATGATACCCAGCTGAGTACCAATGTGACCGTAACCGATAATACCAAGGCGCTTACCACGAGCTTCATAAGAGTTATCCGCACTCTTCTTCCAAATGCCACGGTGAGCGAGAGCATTCTTCTCTGGAATACCACGAAGTAGCAATAGGATTTGACCAAGGACTAGCTCAGCCACGCTTCGCGTGTTTGAGAATGGTGCGTTGAAGACTGGCACGCCGCGCTTAGCCGCAGCTTCAAGGTTAACTTGGTTAGTACCGATACAGAAGCAGCCAATTGCCACAAGCTTCTCTGCCGCGTTGATCACCTTGTCTGTTAGGTTTGTGCGGGAGCGAATACCGATAAAGTGAACGTCTTTTACCGCTTCCATTAGCTCGTCTTCTGGTAGCGAGCCTTTGTGGTAAGTGATATTGGTGTAACCGGCAGCTTGTAGAACCTCTACAGAAGATGGATGCAAACCTTCCAGCAGAAGAATCTTAATCTTGTCTTTTTCCAGTGAAACTTTGGCCATTGAACTCATCCTTAACATGGGAAATTTGGGCTAAATTGGCGCACATTTGACAGTGAGAATATCAGGGAGGGAGCTTCCAACTGCTTGAGGCAAACGTTTTCCTTGTGCGTCTTGTGACCAATAAAGTAACAAAAAAGTTTAACGATGGGTAAGAAAATTACGGAATAAGGCATAATTTTCTTATAGGAAAACGAAAAAACGGCACCATGGGTGCCGTTTGTAGTCAAATGACGTAATCACGTTCAATATATCGGCCAGTTATAAAATCTGGCGTCAACGTGAATGCGGGGTCATTACTCTTCGATTTTCGCGCCTTCTGGCGTACCAGTGATGATCACGTCGGCACCGCGGTGCGCGAACAGACCCACAGTAACAACACCCGCTAGGGCGTTAATGCTGTCTTCCATCGCTTTTGGATCGGTGATTTGCATGCCGTGCACATCTAGGATCACGTTGCCGTTGTCGGTCACAACACCTTCACGGTACACAGGGTCACCGCCAAGCTTTACCAGCTCACGAGCTACGTATGAACGCGCCATTGGGATAACTTCTACAGGCAGTGGGAACTTGCCCAGTACGTCGACGGCTTTAGTGCCATCAACGATACATACAAATTTGTCAGAGATAGCCGCTACGATCTTCTCACGAGTCAATGCCGCACCGCCGCCTTTGATCATGTCGCGAGCTGCGTTGATTTCATCTGCGCCGTCAACGTAAACATCAAGTGCTGCTACATCGTTACAGTCGAATACTTCGATGCCAAGTGCTTCTAGCTTCTCAGTGGAAGCAATAGAGCTTGAAACGGCACCTTTGATGTCTTCTTTGATTGTGCCTAGCGCATCAATAAAGTGGTTAACAGTAGAGCCGGTACCTACACCAACAATGCTGCCTTTCTCAACATACTTAAGTGCTGCCCAACCAGCGGCTTTCTTCATCTCGTCTTGAGTCATGGTGAAATCCCAATGTTTAGAATTAAGGTCAAAA
Organism: Vibrio variabilis; assembly: GCF_003263785.1. Classification (GTDB taxonomy): domain Bacteria; phylum Pseudomonadota; class Gammaproteobacteria; order Enterobacterales; family Vibrionaceae; genus Vibrio; species Vibrio variabilis. Next base: position 141,679 of record NZ_JYJK01000044.1, on the reverse strand, counting down.
TGCGGGCGAATTATATATCAAAAAACGCAAGAAATGACGGTTAAGTTGGCGAAATGAAGAAAAACAGCAAAAATCAGCAATCGATTGCGCTTTTCGCGATTATTTTTGCCAGCGCCAAATTTTGCTTGGTGTCATGATGGTACTGAGTGGAATATCCCATGATTCAATCGGTAGCCTTTCGACTTGCTGACAATCGTGAGCCAGCCCAATGGCCTTTGGGCTCGTCTGATTAGTGGCAAACGGTGCCAGGGTTCGGTCATAGTAGCCGCCACCCATTCCGAGACGTTGGCCATCCTTATCGAAAGCAACCAGCGGAGTAAAGAGGATATCCAGATCCGCGACAGGGCATATCGTCTGGGTATCAAGTTTTGGTTCGAGGATCTTATATTGATTGTGCACCAGAGGAGTGGTGCGTGCGTAGCGCAAGAACAGGAGGTGGCCTTTGGAAAAAGGATGGATAACCGGAAGGTAGGTCTCTATTCCTTGTTGCCAGCACCAATCAATCAGCGGCTGAGTATCCAGTTCGCCATCGGTTGCCAGATACAGCGCGACTTTTTGACCAGCGCGGATCTCGCGTAGCTGCTTGGCGCGTTCGACCAAGTCGAGAGCATACTGAGCTTGTTGATCTGAGCGGAGTGATTGGCGGCGGCCTCGAATCAAGGTTCGAATTTGCTGCCTAGTCGATGGTGACATTAGGAATACCCCAGAGTGCCGTTGAGGATTGTGGCCCTTGAACCAGCTGGTTCAAGGCGGATCAGCAATGATAACCGTAGGCTTCTCGATACGAGCCGAGCTTGCTCAATAGCTATCAAGTACTAACCCTTTGGTATTGCTTATCGGCTCAGGGACTTAAATCCACTGACGCACACCCCAGGGTAAAATTAGGCTTGCTGTCCTTGCTTTACTTTGCTGATGGCATCATCAAGTGATGCCGCGAGCTGCTCCATGCGCTCGTTCATTTCTGTCACTTCTTGAAGTGACTCATTACTGCGGTTGTTGAGCTCATACGACATGTTAAGCGCCGCGATGGTCAGCAGTTTCAACTCGTTGGTTACTTTAGTCCTTTGGGACATTTCTTGCAATCGGTTATCTAAGTCTTTCGCCGCTTGAACAAGGGTATCTTTCTGATCTGCTGGGCAATTTACCCGCGTCAGTTTACCCAAAATTTCCACTTCGACAGCTTGATTTTCCATAATGACAAGAACTCTTTTAAGTATCACCAATAGCGGTAATGTTGAGGGAGAAACTATAGGTAAAGCCACATTAAGATTCAAGCTTTTCTGGTGACTCCGTGCCAAATGCGTGGCTAATCACACACGAAATCGACAATTCGCACAAAAGCTATTCAGAAACGAGTGGGACACCATTTCCGCCATGAGTGGGAAGTGGTAGCATTGCACATCCAATTCGAATAAAAGCGGCACGACTGGTGACCCAGTTGGCTGCCCTACAGGACAACGAGAATCGTTATGAGTGAATCAACACTACCCGATTACATTGCGGTAGCGACAGAGCTACAACAAGCCGGCCTTGCCGTTTCCCCTGCTGAACTGCATGGCCTATTGGTTGGCATGTTAAGTGGCGGGTTAGGTTTGAAAGATGACAGCTGGCAACCTCTGTTGTTTGACTACACCAATGATGGGCTAGGTTGGCCTCAATCTCTGTTAACTCGCTCAAAAGCGCTGTTGGAGTTGTCCATCAAAGAACTGACGGCAGAGCAAAGCTTTGAGCTTGCTTTGTTTATTCCTGGTGAGGGTGTGGATGCTAGCTTGTTTGAGCAGGCAGATGGCCTTAGCGAGTGGGTGAACCACTTTATCTCGGGGCTCGGACTTATCAACGCGCCTTTGGCAAAAGCGTCGGCCGATACCAAAGAAGCGCTGGGTGACTTGGAAGAAATTGCCAGACTGGGCATCGATGAAGATGACGATCTGGAAGAGCAAGCGCAATTGTTAGAACAGGTTATCGAGCACGTTAAAGCTTGCGTATTGACTATTCACGCTGAGTTTGGCGTAAAACCCAATAAAGCGGCTGAATCACCGACGATTCATTAATCTAGGTGCGGGTCAGGTTGGCGAACAAGGAGAAAGTCTGTGCCCAAAAAGTATGATGTTGTTATTGCTGGTGGAGCAATGGCGGGAGCGACGCTCGCTATGGCCTTGGACACCAGCTTTGATCATGCGCTCAACATAGCGGTTGTCGAGTCGTTTGCACAAGACAATGCCGCTCACCCTGGGTTTGATGCCCGGTCTATTGCTTTGTCACATGGCACTGTCGAGATCCTGAAAGGTTACGGCTTGTGGCATGTGATCGAGGATCATGCGACCCCCATCACGCACATTCATGTATCAGACCGTGGCCATGCGGGCATGACGGACTTTTATGCTGATAAAGAAAGTCTTGATGCGATGGGGTACGTGGTTGAGCTTGCCGAGATAGGCAGGCGTTTTAATGACGAGCTCGCTAAGCGCGAACACATTGACCTATTCTGTCCTTACTCTGTCAGTGAGGTCGTACAGCATCAACAAGCGGTCACCGTCGACATTCAATCCCCAGAAAATGAAACCTTGCAGCTAGAGGCGAAATTAGTTGTCGCAGCGGATGGTGCGGATTCCGCGATTTGTCAGGCGGTTGGGCTAGAACAACATATCCAAGATTTTGAGCAAGTGGCCGTCATCGCCAATGTGCTCACCGGTGAAGCGCCAAACGGTCGAGCGTTTGAGCGATTTACCGAGCATGGCCCGCTTGCGTTGCTGCCTATGTCACAATCGCGAAGCTCGCTCGTTTGGTGCTTGCCACCAGAGCAGGCGAAGTCGGTACAAGTGTTGCCAGACCATGAGTTTTTAGAGGCGCTTCAAGAGGCGTTTGGTTGGCGACTGGGGCGTTTTTGATCGTGTCGGTTCGGTTGTTAGCTACCCGCTCTTGTTGAGATACAGACCACAAATCGTTGCTCATCGTGTTGCTGCGGTGGGAAATGCGGCGCAGACGTTACATCCGATTGCCGGGCAAGGATTCAATTTGGGTATTCGCGATATTGCGACATTGGTGGATTCGCTGCTTGAAAACCGAAAAGATGTCGGTGAGTACGCTAATCTAACAAAGTTTCAAGCGCAGCGTCAGACTGATCGAGAGCTCACGATAACTATGACATCAGGTTTGGTGCGCGTATTTTCCAATGATTTATTAACGCTCAGGATGGCGCGAAATCTTGGATTGGCAATGATGGACAACTTCCCACGGCTAAAGACTCCTGTGTTTAATCGTGCTTTGGGTGTGGTGAATAGGTAATACGAAGATGCAAAGTTTTGATATCGCCATCGTCGGTGGCGGAATGGTGGGACTCGCGTTAGCGCGTGCTCTAAAAGACACGGGGTTGCGAATTGCGATTGTCGAGGGCACGACGCCTTCAAAAGATCTCTCTGGTGATCCTGATATTCGTGTCTCGGCACTGAGCCGAGCGAGTGAAATGATCCTCAAAAACCTAGGCGCATGGGAAGCGATTGCCAAGCATCGCAATGCGCCTTACCAGGCGATGGAGGTCTGGGAGCAAGACAGTTTCGCTCGCATCGAGTTTTCTGCCAGCCAAATGTCCCAGCCTAACTTAGGCCACATTGTTGAGAATAGAGTGATTCAGTTGGCGCTGCTGGAACAGGTCGAGCAACAAAGCAATGTGACGCTCTTTATGCCACATCGCTGTCAGTCAATGGCGATGGGTGAAAGTGAAGTTTGGACGACACTGGACAACGGTCAGTCATTTACCAGCAAGCTCATTGTTGGTGCTGATGGCGCGAATTCTTGGGTTCGTAAGCAGCAAGATATTCCGCTGACTCACTGGGATTATGGGCACAGTGCGCTCGTCGCCAATATCACCACTGAAGATCATCATGCCAAAGTGGCGCGTCAGGTGTTTACCTCTCAAGGTCCTTTGGCGTTTTTGCCGATGAATGAAGACAACTTGTGCTCCATTGTTTGGTCAACTGAGCTACCCGTGCTGAAAAGCTGGCGAAGATGTCCGATGCCGAATTCAACAAAGCGCTGACAGCAGAATTTGATAGCCGTTTAGGTTTGTGCCAGGTGCATTCAGAACGTCGCGTGTTTCCTCTGACCATGCGTTATGCCCGAGATTTTGTGACTGAGCGTGTAGCACTAGTCGGCGACGCGGCGCATACCATTCACCCACTCGCTGGGCAAGGGGTAAACTTAGGTCTGCTGGATGCGGCAAGCTTGGCGCAAGAGTTGAAAAAATTGTGGCATGAAGGGAAAGATGTGGGTCGCAAGCGTCATTTGCGTGAGTACGAGCGCTGGCGTAAAGCTGAGGCGGCAAAAATGATCGCCGCGATGCAAGGCTTTAAGGATCTGTTCGAAGGTGATAATCCAGCGAAGAAGCTGATCCGAGGGATTGGTATGAGTCTAGTCGGGCAGTTGCCTGGTGCGAAACAAGAAATCATGAGTCGTGCTCTTGGGATGCGAGGTCGTCTACCGGAGCTTGCTAAGTCATTGGTGAATCAAGACTAACCAACAGATGCTTGTTTGAAAATAGAAAGGACAGCCTTGAGCTGTCCTTTCTAATTTGTAGTAAGTTTGACTAAAATTTCAGTTAGGCGTACGCGCACCTCAGCTTCATGACTTCTTGGTTAACCTCTTTCACCGCTTTGAAATGGCGCTGCTCTGCACGTTCAGGGATGATCAGTTTACCGTTGTCGAACTCAAAGCCACCGAGTCCGTAAATGTAGATCTTTCCCTTAAACAATCGACTGATGTGTTTAGCAATCATACTTGGCGTATAGCGCTTAAACAGTCTCATTGAACCTTCCTTATAGTGTACCTAACGTTGTCCTAGCTCGGGAATTATAGATAAAACCCTTACTAAATTGTGTGATTAGGGAGGCTTAATTGCCCTCTTGCTGGCGTCACTTTTTTGTTTTGTGCTACGTTTTGCATTTCTTCCAACTTATCGCCAATGCCACGTGATACTTAGCACAAAAGCTCATTCTGGGGGCTTCCATTCTTGATTCTCTGTTGTTTCTGATAGCCTAGTCGGTGAAAAGTGAGAATCAATAATATCGTGTAGCCTCGACGGTTGGTTTGATAACCGACGACCAATAGTTACGTTTTAATAGACCGGACAGAGCAAGAAAAGTTGTCATCTGACATACAAATTTACACATTCATGACGGAGTGGGATTGGAAACTATTTGAGAGAAAAGCAAAACAAAAAAAAGCCCGCACAGCGGGCCAAATGTCACAGATGCATTACACAAAAGTGGAGTTACTGCTCTAGGCAGAGATTCACTCTAGTGCGTGTTTCAATTTAACCTTGGGATAAAATTGAACACAAAGCCACCATAACGCAAATTTAACGTCGTGACTATTTATGCTGAATAAATGTATAAGTTTTCATTGCTGCGTGTGGTAAAATCCGACTAAGTTCACATTTGGCCATCATTGGTAGACAAAATGTTGCATTTTGTAGCGCTAAATTTAGCCCTGGTGATGTAGAGAGGCATTGGATTGGCAAGCTGGTGGGCCACAACGACTAACGAATGATGTCGCTCCAGAGCGGTGAGCATTGTCTTGTGAGGTCATCTAAAGCCAGTTCGATCCCAGCAATACGCTCGCCACTGCTAATGGTAATGGTAGGTGTTGCTTTTAGGGTCGGGTCAAACAGGATGGGCATTGGGGTTTTGAGTAACAGTGGCGTTACCGTACCAATTTTGTAGCCGGTGAGTAATTCGATATCTTGGCTATCAACGCAAGTCATACGTCTAGATTGCAGTACCGCTCTCACCTTCTTAGGGTCGATTTGGCGATCGCCTGGACAGCACGCTAGCGCATAGTGATTGCCCATGTCTCTCAATACCATGGTTTTGACCATCATATCGGGCGTAATGCCGCGCAGCATCGCCGCATCTTCAATCGACACGGCTTCGCGCGGCTGCATCAGTACCCGAAATGGAATGCTATTTTGCGTCAAGTATTGTGTGATCGCAGTTTCAAATTCGGGTACATCAGGCATCGGTGACGACACTCTATTTATTCGCTATCGAGCGAGTATGGAGGAAGTGACAATGTCAGGCGGCTATCTGGTTGAGATGCTAGGCGGAACTCAACGTCGTCATCAAGGTTATTGTTGATGATGATTGACGCCTTAAATGTGTGATCATCGTATTGGAATACGTTAACGACATCGCCTGCCTTACGCCAGTTGTCACCGACAGAGCGTTCAATGATGATTTCCTCATCGTCAGCGACAGCTGCGGTTAGGCGCCCTGTGAGTGTCGCTAGCATACGCTTGTTAATACCACGATACTTGGCTCGAGCGACCGTTTCTTGGCCGGTGTAACAGCCCTTAGTGAAGCTAATTCCATCCAATGCCTGTAGATTGAACGCTTGAGGAATGTGTTGGTTTTGCTGCTCTGCATTTAGAGTAGGTAATGCTGCATCAATGTCGAATTGAGTCCAGATAGACTCTTGCACCCATTGAGTATCTTGAGCGTCTAAGGACTCAATCAGTTCATCGCTAGCCAGTACCAGCCAGCGCGTTTCATCAATGCGTACAGCGCTGCTGCCATTTTGCTGTCTAACATCACCTGTTGATGGGAAATGCTCATCAACCCACGCTTGAGCCTGCGCTCCCATCACACCAATACACGCCTTGCTGCTTTGGGTGAACTCAACTTTAGAGAAGATGGCGTATTTTTTCAGCTCAACCAACTCTTGAGCAATCGCTGATAGTGGCTGAAACATCGCGTAGCCTTGCTCTGTGTGGAACAAGCGAAACACACTCCAGGCTTTACCTTTTGCATCACAATGAGCGCCAAGCGTGGATTGCTGTGCCTCCAATGAGACCACATCACAGGTCACCTGACCTTGAAGGTAAGACTTACGGTCATCACCTGTCAGTTCTATCGCGCCCCAAGAGCTGAGAGGCGTCAACATCAGAGGCGGAAGCGTTGTCTCTGGAGTAAGGGATAGTGCTTGAATGCTAGGTTGCCATTCCATAGGTTGTGATCTCTTTGTTATACATGGTTGTTATGTTAATCGCGACGTTACCATTTGTCAGCTTAAACTGCGTAGTAGAGGTAGATAGTTCAATAAGTTTGGAAACCCAAACAGGGCTTGTTGCACGAAATCTTGTGAGCAAAGTTGAGTTTGTGTGATGCAGAGTGTGGTGGGGCATGCACTTGCTTGTTACACTCGCCCAATAATGAGTAGTAGATGGAGATTAGAATGTACTCTAGTGAAGAAAAAGCGCGCATCAAGTGGGCGTGTCGTAGAGGTATGTTGGAGCTCGACGTCGTGATTATGCCTTTCTTTGAGGAGTGCTTTGATACTCTCAATGACCAAGAGCAACGTGACTTCGTATCGCTGCTGGAATGCGACGATCCGGACTTGTTCACTTGGGTGATGGGGCATGGGCGTAGCGAAAACCTAGGTCACGCGTCGATGGTCGACAAAATCGTCGCACATAACTTAAGTAAAGTTCGCTAATCAAATTTATGGCGCAGGCCGAGGTTCCTCATCTTGACCTGCATTTGTCCGCTTGTTTCCTTTCTTCTGCTATTGATAGTGTAATCAAGTTTCTGATTGGCTTCGCAGTTCTGTTTTCGCCATTACCTCTAGTGAGCCTACCCTTGGTATGGGCAATGCTTGTCTCTACGTCAATGGTACGACCTAGTGTTGCTGGGCGCCTGCGTTTTAAAGACGATAGGTGGTGCCTCAACGATGACAGGTTAAACAAGGTGCATTTTAATCTCGCCTTATCTGCATGGGTGATCGCCCTCTATGATGCGAAACACGGTTGGCGGCTTATTTGGCGTGCTTCCACAACAGAGCGAAGTTATCGGCATTTAGCCGTGACCATAAAAGGCTGGCAATAAAAAAGCAGCCGGTGAAATGGCTGCTTTGATACAGGTGCTTATGAGCAGACGATTGCTCTAAGTCGCTTAGGGTTCCAGAGATTGCGGCTCCAGAATAGTTGGGCCGCTGTTTTCCAGCATCTCAGGGTAGTCGAGCGTGTAGTGCAAACCGCGACTCTCTTTACGTTGCATCGCACAGCGAACCATCAGCTCGGCAACTTGCAATAGGTTACGCAGTTCTAGCAAATTGTTCGATACCTTGAAGTGGCTGTAGTATTCATGGGTTTCTTGTTGTAGTAACTGAATACGACGCAGCGCGCGCTCAAGTCGTTTATCGGTGCGCACAATGCCCATGTAATCCCACATAAACAGGCGTAGCTCGTGCCAGTTATGCTGAATAATAACCTCTTCATCAGAGCAGCTGACTTGGCTTTCATCCCAAGCTGGTAATGTGTCTGGGTGCGTCGCGCTGTCAAATTTTTCCATGATGTCTTTGGCTGCAGACCAAGCGTACACCACGCACTCAAGTAGCGAGTTTGACGCCATGCGGTTTGCTCCATGAAGGCCGGTGTAGCTCACTTCGCCAATCGCATAGAGCTGATCAAGATCTGTGCGACCCGCTTTATCCACCATGACACCACCACAGGTGTAGTGTGCCGCTGGAACAATCGGGATCGGCTCTTTGGTCATGTCGATGCCAAGATCTTGCAAGCGCATGTGAATGGTAGGGAAGTGCTTGATGATAAATTCTTCCGGCTTATGACTGATGTCGAGATACATGCAATCCGCACCTAGGCGCTTCATCTCGAAATCAATAGCACGAGCAACCACATCACGCGGCGCAAGCTCTTCGCGTTCATCAAAGTCTGGCATAAAGCGCGTACCATCGGGGCGTTTTAGGTAAGCCCCTTCGCCTCGCAGCGCTTCAGTGAGCAGGAAGTTACGTGCGTCTGGGTGGAACAAACACGTTGGGTGAAATTGGTTAAATTCTAGGTTGGCAACGCGGCAGCCTGAGCGCCATGCCATTGCAATACCGTCGCCAGAAGAGACATCTGGGTTTGAGGTGTACTGGTACACTTTTGACGCGCCGCCCGTTGCCAGCACGACAAACTTAGCGCGCACCGTTTCAACGTGCTCTTGGTTGCGGTTCCAAATATAGCGCCAACCACTTTGTCTTTGCTGCCACCGACTTTGTCTTCAGTGATCAAATCAAGCGCGTTATAGCGCTCGAAAATTTCAATGTTCGGGTGGTTTTGCACGTTGTCTTGCAGCGTCGTCTGCATCGCCATGCCTGTAGCATCTGCCGCGTGCAGAATGCGACGATGGCTGTGTCCACCTTCGCGCGTTAAGTGATAACGGGGTGCCTCGTCCTTTTCGGTTTCAACTTGGTCAAATGGAACACCGCCATCGATCAGCCATTGCACGCACTCTTTCGCGTTTTCTGCAATGAACTGCACCGTGTCTTCTTCACACAGGCCTGCACCCGCAATATTGGTGTCGTTAACGTGTGACTCGATGCTGTCGGCTTCATCGAAAACGGCGGCAATACCGCCTTGAGCGTAATAGGTTGCCCCTTCACTGAGCGGTCCTTTACTTAAAACAATAACCTTAGCGCGCTCAGCAACTCGTAGCGCGAGAGAAAGACCAGCAGCGCCACTTCCTATAACTAAAACATCACAAAGATGTTCTCGGTTTGTGTTCATAATTCTATTAAAATCCTGACCTATGGTAGAGCTAGCAAACTCTACCCAGCTAAAAGTGCACGATAGGAAGCTGCGTAATGCAGCTGGCGAAGGGCACTTGCTAATTGGATTATCGCCATGTGAAACGGGTCGAAAAACTCGTTGTGTTGTGGCGTTAACTAATCCATTCTAGTGAGTTGAGCCCATTGTAGTGGACGCTAAATCACATTGTGAATGACAAATAACAAAAAAATCCAGAAAGTTTTGAACTTTCCCATTTGCATAGAGTCACAATAGTGCTCATGTTAGCGGTGGTGTCAAGACTACAATATGCATAATTAATACTCATATCTGAGAAGGTAAGGGTGAGAACGAATAGGAGTGAACGCTCGCATGAACGAGCAGCCGACCGATCAGGTGTTGATTGAGCGCGTTCAAAGTGGAGATAAACAAGCATTTAACCTGTTGGTTTTGCGCTATCAAAACAAGGTTTGCAATCTCATATCAAGATACGTGAGCAATTCGGGCGACGTAGCGGACATAGCCCAAGAAGCGTTTATTAAAGCGTATCGTGCGATCCCAACGTTTAGAGGTGAAAGCGCCTTCTATACTTGGTTGTATCGCATAGCAGTGAACACCGCAAAGAACCACATTGTTGCCCAGAGTCGCAGGCCGCCGGCCAGCGATGTGGACGCAGAAGATGCCGAATTTTTTGAAACCGGTAACGCTTTGAAAGAAATTTCGAACCCTGAGAACTTAACGTTGTCGAACGAATTGAAGCGAACAGTTTTCGCTGCAATTGAAGCGTTACCAGAAGATTTGAAGACTGCAATGACCCTTCGTGAACTTGATGGTTTGAGTTACGAAGAGATTGCAGAAGTAATGGATTGCCCAGTAGGAACGGTACGTTCGCGTATCTTCCGTGCTCGTGAAGCGGTAGAGAAGAAGATTAAGCCTCTTCTTCAACGCTAAAACTAGTTACAACTATGGTGAATATAATGGCTGACAAACAGAAGCTTTCAGCATTCATGGATGGAGACTTGATCGACGATGCGCTAATCGAAGCGCTCGAGAATGATCAGGAGAGCAAACAAACCTGGCAAAACTACCACCTAATCGGTGATGTGATGCGTGGCGATGAGCCACAGAGCCTGGATTGGAATATTGCTGAGAGCGTCGCACTGGCACTCGACGATGAGCCAGCACATCAAGCGGTAAGCAAAGAGACAGTGATGCCGATTGAGGCACAACCGACACCGTCGCAAGCGAAACGTCAGCTACCGGCATGGCTCACTCAGTTTGGCCAAGTGGGTATTGCAGCATGTGTATCGCTCGCCGTTATTTTAGGTGTGCAGCAGTTCTCTGGACAAGATGCAACACAACCAGAGATCGAGCAGCTACCTGTTTTGCAAACTATCCCATTTGCGGGTAGCGCTGAACCAGTGAGTTTGACTCGTGATTCAGTCGCGAGAACGAACCAGAATGAAAGCGCCAATGTGCAAGAGCAGCGTCGCCGCATCAATGCTCTGCTTCAAGATTATGAGCTACAGCTGCGCTTAAACAGCGACGACCAAGCGTCTCTGACTACGGATACAGAATCGGTAATTGAATGAAAAAACTTCTGACCAGTTCGTTATTGCTGTTCAGTTTGTTTGCTAACTCGGCCTTTGCAGAAGAGCAATCTTCTGTAGAGGCTTTATTGCATCAAATGAATGACGCCAGTCAGCAATTGAACTACGAACTGTCCTATATCCTGATCAAAAAGAACAGTATTGAGCCTTTGTTGTATCGCCATGCAAGACATGAAGATCAGCAATTGGCGCATTTGGTTTACTTGAGTGGCCCGGTGCGTGAGGTTATCCGCCGTGGCAACGAAGTCAGCTACATCGAACCCGGTGCTGATCCATTCACAATAGAGTCGGGCAAGATGGTGGCACCTTTGATGCCCCTGCTTAACAGTGACATCAAAAAGCTAAGCCAGTATTACGATTATGTTCGCGTTGGTCGTGCCAGAGAGGCGGGAGCGGCGGCACAAGTGTTTCGTGTGGTACCAAAAGATGGCCTGCGCTACTCCTATGTATTGTGGGTGGACGAAAAAAGTAAGCTTCCGTTACGCGCTGATCTTCTCGACCGAGATGGTGAGATCCTTGAACAGTATCGTGTGATTTCATACACCATTAACGATCACATCGCGACCATGCTTAGCTCACTTGATGAAGTTCAGCTTCCAGCGGTATTGTCACTGCCAAAGGGCAACATTGAACAAACCTTCTGGCAAGTTGGCTGGGTACCAAGTGGCTTTACGCCCAAAGATCTTAATCGTTATCGCATGATCGCCACCGAAGATGTGGTGGAGAGTCAGATGTATACCGATGGCTTATTTAGCTTCTCCGTGTACGTCTCTGATCGTGATAGTAACTCGATGAAAGGCCAGTTAATTCGTCAAGGACGCCGAACCGTGCACAGCATTGTCACTGGAGACATGCAGATCTCTGTCGTCGGCGACATTCCTCCTGCCACCGCGCAGCGTATCGCACAATCTGTTAAACTGAACAAAGTACAGCAAGCAGATGAAGGCGTAACCCCATGATGACCGCTCTTGCAACGGTGACCTCGGTGAAAAGCCGTGGTCATCGTTACCAAGTCGAATTGAGCTGTGACCAACAAACCAGTTGCAGCTCTTGCCAATCAAAAAACAGTTGTGGAACCGGTATTGTCACCAAAGCGGTCGGTAATAAACAGTTGAGCTGGCACTTACTGACCTCCAAAACCGTCAATCCTGGCGATATCGTTGAAATCGCGTTTCCAGAAAAAAGTCTGCTGCAATCGGCGGCATTGATCTATTTATTACCTCTCTTGTTCCTGTTTTTGGGAGCGATGGCAGGTCAGTTGTGGTTAGCGCCCTTACTTGGCGGCAGTGAGCTGGTGGTGATTGGTTTTTCAGCAATTTCTGCCTACTTTGGCTTCCGACTTGCGAAAAAATGGGTGTCTCCAATGGAAGCGGCTTCGCACCAACAGGTTGAATTGGTGCGGGTGCTCGGGCAGTCCATTGCCTAAATAAGGTGCGAACCGCAACGAAATTGGGTAGAATCTGCCAACTTAATTGAAATGCGTGTTTTTTCCGCTATTTCATTCCCTAATTGTTTAAGAGTTTAGCTACACCAAATCTATGAAGCACATTCGTAACTTTTCTATTATCGCCCACATTGACCACGGTAAATCGACGCTGTCGGACCGTTTGATCCAAGTTTGCGGCGGCTTAAGCGACCGTGAAATGGCGGCACAGGTTCTTGATTCTATGGATCTAGAGCGCGAGCGCGGTATCACTATTAAAGCTCAGAGTGTTACTCTGGATTACACGGCGAAAGATGGGGAAACCTATCAGCTAAACTTTATCGATACTCCAGGACACGTTGACTTCTCGTACGAAGTATCACGTTCATTGGCGGCTTGTGAAGGTGCGCTACTGGTGGTTGATGCGGGTCAGGGTGTTGAAGCTCAGACACTCGCTAACTGCTACACCGCGATTGAAATGGAACTTGAAGTGGTTCCCGTTCTTAATAAGATCGACCTTCCAGCAGCGGAGCCAGAGCGCGTTGCTGAAGAGATCGAAGAGATCGTGGGTATTGATGCAATGGAAGCGGTTCGCTGTTCAGCGAAGACCGGTCTGGGTGTTGACGACGTTCTTGAAGAGATCGTAAAAGCGATCCCAGCGCCAGAAGGCAACCCAGACGATCCACTGCAAGCGCTAATCATCGACTCTTGGTTCGATAACTACCTTGGTGTTGTTTCTCTAGTACGTATCAAAAATGGCGTGCTGAAGAAGAATGATAAGATCAAAGTAATGAGCACAGGTCAGGTTTGGGGTGTAGACCGTCTTGGTATCTTCACACCAAAACAAGTGGATACGACTGAGCTAAATACTGGTGAAGTAGGCTGGGTTGTATGTGGTATCAAAGACATCCTTGGCGCGCCAGTGGGTGATACACTGACCACGGCTAAGAATGGCTGTGAAGTGGCACTACCAGGCTTCCAAAAAGTAAAACCTCAGGTATACGCGGGTCTATTCCCAGTATCGTCTGATGATTACGAAAACTTCCGTGATGCACTAGGCAAACTAAGCCTAAACGATGCATCACTGTTCTATGAGCCAGAGAGCTCAGCTGCACTTGGTTTCGGTTTCCGTTGTGGCTTCTTGGGTATGCTTCACATGGAGATCATCCAAGAGCGTCTAGAGCGTGAATACGACCTAGACCTGATTACGACAGCGCCGACAGTAGTCTACGAAGTAGAGAAAACGGATGGTTCACTTCACTATGTTGATAGCCCAGCGAAACTGCCGGCAACCAACGATATTGAAGAGATCCGTGAGCCAATCGCGCGTTGTAATATCCTAGTACCATCAGATTACTTAGGTAATGTGATTACGCTTTGTGTTGAGAAGCGCGGTACTCAGGTAGACATGGTTTATCACGGCAACCAAGTCGCTGTGACTTACGATATCCCGATGGCAGAAGTGGTACTCGACTTCTTCGACCGTCTGAAGTCTACATCTCGTGGTTACGCATCACTGGACTACAACTTCCAACGTTTTGAAGCGTCGAACATGGTTCGTGTGGACGTACTGCTTAACGGCGACACGGTTGACGCATTGGCCATCATTACTCACAAAGACCAGTCTCAGAGCCGTGGTCGCCAGTTGGTTGAGAAGATGAAAGAGTTCATCCCTCGCCAGATGTTCGATATCGCGATTCAGGCGGCGATCGGTAACCACATCATTGCGCGTTCGACTGTGAAACAGTTACGTAAAAACGTAATCGCGAAATGTTACGGTGGTGACGTGAGCCGTAAGAAGAAACTGTTGAAGAAACAGAAAGAAGGTAAGAAGCGTATGAAGCAGATCGGTAACGTCGAACTGCCTCAAGAAGCGTTCCTTGCGATTCTGCACGTAGCAAAGACTAATTCTTTTGCCTGACGTGGCGACATAATACAGCAGAAGTGAAAGTGCTCAGTGAGTGCTTTCACTTTTCGTTATTTTTAAAGATACGAAAATTAAGGGAATTGAATGGCTAATACCTTCTCATTGATCCTCGTCATCGTGACGTTAGTGACTGGTGTCGTTTGGGTTTTGGATAAGCTCGTATTGAGAAAGCAGCGTCAGCAGAAGCTGGCGGATATCCAAGCGCAAGCAAATCAAATTGATGAAGAGACAGCAAACAAAGCGGTCGCACCATCTTGGTTTGTTGAGAATAGTGTTTCAATTTTCCCTGTGATTGCCTTTGTTTTGGTGTTGCGTTCGTTCATCTACGAACCGTTCCAAATCCCATCAGGATCAATGATGCCAACGCTACTGGTTGGTGATTTCATCTTGGTTGAGAAGTATGCCTACGGACTAAAAGATCCAGTATGGCGTACTCAGCTAGTTGAAACGGGCAAACCTGAACGAGGCGATGTTGTCGTATTTAAGTACCCACCGCAGCCAAACATTGACTACATTAAACGTGTCGTTGGTCTGCCGGGTGATACGGTTCGTTACAGCGCTCGTAAGGACATCTGTATTCAGCGTCCAGGCGAGTCAAGCTGTAAGCCGGTTAAGCTGTCTAATGTCCAAGACAGTCCGTTTATCCAAAATGGTATCCCGCTTATCCAGATGGATGAAAAGCTGGGTGAAGTAGGTCACCAGGTATTGGTCAATCCACTGCGCCGCGACCGTGTTGATCAATATCAGCCTCGCAACGGCGTGAACGAATGGGTGGTACCAGAAGGTCAGTACTTTGTGATGGGTGATAACCGTGACAACAGTGCCGATAGCCGTTACTGGGGCTTTGTGCCAGAAGGCAACCTAGTAGGTAAAGCGGTTGGCATTTGGATTAGCTTCGAATTTGAACGTGGTGCAGACAGCATTCTGCCTACATGGATCCCAACCGGTGTCAGATTTAATCGCATCGGTGGAATAGACTGAACGAGAGAGCATGAATTCTCCTATTAAACTTTTAGAAAAAAGCTCGGCTATCAGTTCAATGATAGCGAGCTGCTGATGCTGGCGCTGACTCACCGCAGCGCCCACGGCAACCATAACGAACGACTAGAATTTCTGGGCGATTCAATTTTAAGTTTTGTCATTGCTGACGATCTTTACCATCGTTTTCCTAAGGTAAACGAAGGGGACATGAGTCGAATGCGTGCCACCTTAGTGAGAGGTAACACTCTGGCTGAGCTAGGGCGTGAATTCGTCTTAGGAGATTACTTAAAATTAGGTCCAGGCGAGCTAAAAAGTGGCGGATTCCGTCGTGACTCAATCTTGGCTGATGCGGTTGAAGCGATCATTGGCGCGATTTATCTTGATAGCGATGTCGAGACGGTTCGCGGCATCGTGCTGAGCTGGTATCAGTCGCGTCTTGATGCGATCAAGCCGGGTGTGTCACAGAAAGATCCAAAAACTCGCCTGCAAGAGTTTCTACAAGGTCGAAGAAAACCACTCCCTGTCTACACAGTGACTAATATTAAAGGGGAAGCGCATAACCAAGAGTTTACCGTTTCCTGTGAAGTGGCAGGTGTGGATAAGCCTGTTATCGGCAAAGGCACCAGCCGCCGCAAGGCAGAACAAGCGGCTGCGGAACTGGCTCTAGAGAAACTGACCAATGTCTGATAAACCAAATTCTGATCAAGAGTTCGATCTCGATGCGTACTTCGCGTCAACGAGCGACTCGGCAAGCGTAGCAACTCAAGAAAGCACGGGTGAACAGCACTGTGGCTTTGTGGCTATCGTAGGTCGTCCTAACGTCGGTAAATCGACGCTGCTTAACCGCATTTTAGGACAGAAGATCTCGATCACCTCTCGTAAACCACAGACCACGCGCCACCGTATTATGGGCGTGGACACGGAAGGCGATTATCAAGCGATCTATGTCGACACTCCGGGTCTGCATATCGAAGAGAAGCGTGCGATCAACCGTCTGATGAACCGCGCGGCAAACAGCTCGCTAAGTGATGTGAACTTGGTGCTCTTCCTTGTGGATGGTACGCAGTGGACTGATGACGATGAAATGGTGCTGAACAAGCTGCGTAAGTCGAACTTCCCAGTTATCTTGTGTATCAACAAGGTAGACAATGTGAAAGATCGCAATGACGTGATGCTGCACATGCAAGAGATGACCAAGAAGATGGAATTTGTTGATGTAGTGCCAATTTCGGCCAAGCACGGTAAAAATATCGACGTGATTCGTCAACACGTTCGTGAGCACCTGCCTGAGGCGATTCACCACTTCCCGGAAGAATACGTGACCGACCGCTCTCAGCGTTTTATGGCATCTGAAATCTTGCGTGAAAAGCTGATGCGATTCACTGGTGACGAGCTGCCTTACTCGGTGACCGTTGAGATTGAACGTTTCGATTACAACCCAGATACGGATGGTTTCCACATCAATGCGTTGATCCTTGTAGAGCGCAGTGGCCAGAAGAAGATGGTGATTGGTAAAGGTGGCGAGAAGATCAAAACCATCGGCCGCGAAGCTCGTCTTGATATGGAAGAGTTGTTCGACCGTAAAGTGTATCTAGAGACCTGGGTTAAAGTGAAATCAGGTTGGGCTGATGATGAGCGCGCACTACGCTCTCTTGGCTACATCGACGATATCGAAAACAAATAATACCGCAGATCAGAGTAGCGTTAGCTGCTCTGATCCCTTTTAGACAGAATATGACCTATGGATGGATTGCAACGCTGCTTTGTTTTGCATCGAAGACCTTACAGTGAATCGAGCTTAATACTCGATGTATTCAGTGAGGAATATGGTCGCGTCACGCTGCTTTCCAAAGGCGCTCGAAGTAAGCGCTCGAATCTTAAAGGCGCTCTACAGCCTTTCACCCCATTATTGTTAAAGTGGTCCGGCAATGGCTCAATGAAAACATTGAGGCAAGCGGAAGCCATTAGTCTTGGTCTGCCGTTAACCGGTGTGAACCTCTATTCTGCTATGTACGTGAATGAGCTGATTGCTCGCGTATTGGCAAGTGAGATCCCGTTTCCTGAATTATTTCACGACTATCTTCAAGCTTTAACAGAGCTCGCCCACAATACCAATCCTGAACCTGCGTTGCGGCGTTTTGAACTCGCTCTCCTTTCTGCAATGGGATACGGTGTAGACTTCTTACACTGTGCTGGTACCGGCGAACCTATCGATCCGACAATGACTTATCGTTATCGGGAGCAGAAGGGATTCATCGCCAGTGTGCGTAGAGACAACCTGACCTTTTTAGGTGAAGAGCTCATCGCCATCAGTGAGCGACGTTTCCTGAGTAAAACACAGTTACAAGCGGCAAAACGCTTTACACGCATAGCCTTAAAGCCGTATCTTGGCGGAAAACCATTAAAAAGCAGGGAACTGTTTCGAATGAAGCAGTCCTGATCATGGAGTAATCATCGATGAGTTCTATCCTTTTAGGTATCAATATTGACCATATCGCGACCCTACGTAATGCTCGCGGTACTAAGTATCCAGACCCAGTGCACGCGGCAGAGATTGCTGAGCGTGCAGGTGCAGATGGCATCACGATTCACCTTCGTGAAGACCGTCGTCACATCCTAGACCGCGACGTGCGTATCCTACGTGAAACGCTACAAACGCGTATGAACCTAGAAATGGCGGTCACTGATGAGATGATCGACATCGCGCTAAAAACTCAGCCTGAATTCGTGTGTCTGGTCCCAGAGAAGCGTGAAGAGCTGACGACGGAAGGCGGTCTAGACGTTAAAGGTCAGTTTGAAAAGATCAAGGCAGCGACAGAGAAGCTAACGGCAGCAGGTATTAAAGTGTCTCTGTTTATCGATGCTGATCGCGAGCAGATCGATGCTTCAAAAGCGGCTGGTGCACCATTCATCGAACTTCACACTGGTCACTACGCGGATGCAGAGACCGAAGAAGATCAACAAGACGAACTGAAGAAAATCGCAGCTGGCGCAAGCTACGCGGCTGACATCGGGATCACAGTTAACGCGGGTCACGGTCTGACTTACCACAACGTTGGCCCTATCGCGCATTGCCAGAGATTTACGAGCTGAACATCGGTCACTCTATTATTGGCCGCGCGGTGTTTGATGGTCTGCATAAAGCGGTTGCTGACATGAAAGCAGTCATGGAAGCGGCGCGCCGCGGTTAATCCGAGCACGATATATAACGAGTAGAGGCGAAGCTGAGTGGCAATCTTAGGACTTGGGACAGACATTGCGGAAATCGAACGTGTAGAAAAGGCGTTATCACGAACGGGTGAGGCGTTTGCTAAGCGTATCTTGACTGACAATGAACTGATTCAGTTCCAGAGCCTAAAGCAGCAAGGGCGCTTTCTCGCAAAGCGCTTTGCGGTAAAAGAAGCGGCCTCTAAAGCGCTCGGTACCGGTATTGCCCATGGCGTGACATTTCACGATTTTGAAGTGTCCAACGATGAACACGGCAAGCCTATCCTAACGCTCAATAAAAAAGCCGCACAAATTGCGGCTTCTATGGGGGTGGTCTCTAACCACCTCTCTATTTCTGATGAGCGACACTACGCAGTAGCCACCGTCATCCTAGAAAGCTAGAACACTCCAAGGACCAAGGACCAAGGACCCAGAACTTACGCCCCTTCACCTTCCTTCCCTTTCAAATACAACTCAGAACTCTCCAACACCTTCTCCATCTCATCTTGCAGTTCAAACAGCTCAGGCTCAATGTCTTCCAGACTGTCACCGGCACGTAGGGCTTTCTCTATCGTCGCACAGATGGATTTAAGTCGGGGCACACCACAGTAGGAGCAGCTGCCATGCAGCTTATGGATGAGGTGGATCACTTGCTCGACATCGTCAAAGCCATTGTCGAGAATGTTGTCGGCAAGCTCAGCCACTTCCGGAATAAAGTCGACCAACATTTGCAGCATGTCGATGGCGAGATCTTCTTTATTGGCTGCTTGCTTAAGCGCTGCATTCCAGTCAATAACTTGTGAGGTTGGCTTTTCCACCACGATAGGTGGCGCTTCTGTCGCCGTGCTTACATCAGTAGGCGCAACAAAGTCTAAGCACGCTTCTGGCTCTGCTGGGCGCACTGGCACCCATTTGTTGAGTACCTGAAGTAGCATGGTTTCATCAATCGGCTTGGTGAGGTAATCGTCCATGCCTTCTGAAAGTAAGCGATCTCGCTCGCCACTCATTGCGTGAGCTGTTACCGCAACCACAGGTGTGGCCGCGTTTTGCTGAGTCTCTTTGATAAGCTTGCAAGCCGTCACGCCATCCATTTGCGGCATCTGAATGTCCATGAACACCATATCAAAATGCTGCTCTTGCGCTTTTTGCACTGCAGCCTGACCGCTGATACAAGACACCACGGTTTCGACCCGCTCTGAGAGCAGCGCAGTAATGAGCTTAAGGTTGGCTGGATTGTCATCCACCGCCATGACGTTAAGGCTGCGTTTTTCGGTTGAAATCACCTCGACCGCAGGCGCTAGCTGAGCCGGCTGTTTATCGACTAAAGATTGCAGCAGCTTTTTACGTGACAGCGGTTTAGTCAAACATTGCACATGGTGCGTTTGCATCAGGTAATCCGACAGCGCCAACTGAGTACTAGCCGTACCTATGATGATGTTTGACGTCGATTGCTTGCAGCGTGCGATCCACTCTTCGATGACGGCGAGCGGCACTTCTTCATTGGTCGGCAAGCAAACAATAATGTAATCGAACGACTCTACACGCTCAGGCAATGTAGAGCGGTAGGTGACCATCACACCCTCATTGGTGAGCGTTTGCTGCAGTACCGAAGCTGCTTGCATGTTCGGTTCAACCAGCAGAAGTCGCTTGTTGTGAATCACTGCAGGATCGATAGGGTCGAGCATTGGAATGTCGGTCGAGCTCAGTTTCACGGTAAACCAGAAGGTCGAGCCTTGGTGCAGGCGACTGGTGAGACTGATATCACCACCCATTTGGCCTACCAGCTTCTGGGTGATAACCAAGCCAAGACCAGTACCGCCATAACGTCTTGAGATACTCGCATCGGCTTGACTAAACGCTTGGAACAGCTGCGCTTGCTGGCGTTCGGAGATACCGATGCCGGTATCGCGAACCATAAATTGCAGCTCGACACGATCTTCTTTACTGCTTTTCAGCTCAACCGAAATGTCGATGTTGCCGCGCTCAGTAAACTTAATCGAGTTACCGACTAGGTTGGTGAGGATCTGTTGAATACGCAGGGGGTCACCGACAAGGCCGCTTGGGATCTTCGGATCTACTTTTAGCGTCAGCTCAAGGCCTTTCTCGTGGGCGCTGGTGGCTTGCAAAGCAACCACTTCATCTAAGCTGTCTTGGAACTCAAATGGGATGTTTTCCAGCGCCAGTTTGCCAGCTTCAAGTTTCGAGAAGTCGAGGATGTCGTTGATGATGTTAAGCAGGTTGTTGGCCGACTTTTCGATGGTTTGCAGGTAATCGGTTTGACTGTTGGTCAGCTGAGTTTTCAGCATCTGACGGGTAAAGCCAATGACGCCATTGAGCGGGGTACGGAGCTCGTGAGACATGTTGGCCAAGAATTCAGATTTCACGCGAGCTGCTTCTTGAGCGCGCTTTTTAGCGATATCGAGCTCGACGTTCTGGATTTCTAGCTGTTCAAGCGTCTCACGAAGGTCGGAGGTCGCTTGGTCGATACTGTGCTGCATCTCCACGTGGTATTCAGACAGTGATACCGCCATGGCGTTGATACCGTTTTTTAGTGAGTCGAGCTCACCGTGCATTTTGCCTTCAATTCGCACATCTAGATGACCACGGCGGATGCGATCCACCATGTTTTTCATGTGCGAGATAGGGCGAGTCACGTCATACATCAAGCGATAGGCAAATATACCGGACAGAATGAGCCCGAGCACTAAGACTAAAATGGCTGAGAAGACTTCTTGATACTGCTGCAATCGCAGCGACGACAGGTCGAGCTCAATGGCCACATAGCCAAGCATTTGACTGGTGGGGGTTAGCTCTCGGGCATCGGTCGCGAGCTGACTCTCTGCAATCACAGGGGCTCTAAGAATTAACGTGTTGTCGCTAAACTCAGAGGAGCTAAGAAACGGGATGGGTTTGTCTTTGGGAAATGTTAGCGTGTCGAAATTTGGATGAAAGTTAGAGGTAACAAACAGCTCATGTGAAGCGTCAAAGACGGCGATACTGCGAACAAATTTGGAATTTTTACGGTGCGCGTAACTGATCAGGCGTCTGACAGACTCTCGGTTTTGATTCACAAGTCCCTGTTCACTGGCAATCGCCAGCGGTTCAATAATACTTGAACCGGCATTCAGCACCTGTGACTCAAGGTCGTGGTAACGGTTATAGGAGAAAAAGGCACTAAGAAGGAGACCGATGATCAGGGTCGGTGCCAAGGTTAATGTGATTACGCGAGCGCGCAGGCCGTATCTGGTCATGTTAATTCGACATCATTATTTACCAACAGAGTGTCATCTGATGGGGGATATGGGACAATACCCAGTATTGCATCCTCAAGATGACGTAAGCTTAATCAAAGCAGCGCTGTTCGACAATCATTCAGACTCAGAATAGTGAAACTCTAACAATATTTTATAGGCGCAAAGCATCAATGCTTTGCCTTGGAATTGGTCATGGCACGTTTTTTTAAACCAACAAAGAAAACCTCTTTCTCCAAAAAGCACCAAGAAGTGCAGATTGAACGCATGGATCACCACGGTGCCGGTATCGGCTATCTCAACAAAAAACCGGTGTTTGTTGAGGGCGCGCTTGCAGATGAAAAGGTGTTGGTGCAACTGACCGAAAGCAAAGCCAAATTTGCTAAAGCGAACCTGATCAAAATTCTCAAGCCCGCTGAGCAGCGTGTTGAGCCATTTTGTCCGCACTACAACGAGTGTGGTGGTTGCAATCAACAGCACCTAGAGCGCGAAGCACAAATCGCGAACAAAGAGCGCGTACTGTCGCAGCTGATGACTAAGTTTGCAGGCCAAACGTTGGAACTGTCACCATCCATTACTGGCCAAGGGCTGGGCTATCGCCGCCGAGCAAGGCTCAGTATCCACCTCGATAAGCAGCGCGGTCTCGTGATGGGCTTTCGCCGAAAGCAGAGCAATCAGATTGTCGATGTTGACCACTGCCCTGTGCTTGATGACAGACTCAATGCTCTGATCCCTCAGCTACGTAGCATTTTTGCTGACTTCAAGCAGCAAGCGATATTGGGACATCTTGAACTTGTGCTTGGTGATGCTGAGCCGGTTGCGGTCATTCGTCATACCAAACCGTTGACGGATAAAGACCAAGCGCGTTTAAAAGCGTTTGCAGAGCAAGCAGGCGTGACGCTCTACTTTATGCCAGAAGCGAATCAGCTCGATAGAGTCGTCGGCGAGCAGCCGTTTTATAGCGAAGTCGGCGTGAAGCTGCCATTTTTGCCATCGCACTTTATTCAAGTTAACCAAGCGATCAATGCTCGCATGGTGGCTCAAGCGCTTGAATGGCTGGCACCAGAGTCAACCGATCGCGTGTTAGACCTGTTCTGCGGCCTAGGCAACTTTACTCTGCCACTTGCTAAGCAAAGCGCCCATGTGGTTGGCGTTGAAGGGGTGCAAGATATGGTCGATTGGGCGGCGGACAATGCGAAACTTAATGGCCTTTCGAATGTCGAATTTTATCAGGCGAATTTGGAACAAGAGCTATCACAGCAACCTTGGGCATCGCAGCAGTTTGATAAGATTTTGTTAGATCCTGCGAGGGCAGGTGCGAGTGGTGTTATCGACCAAGTTTCCGCATTAGGTGCGACACGTGTCCTTTATGTTTCTTGCAATCCTGCTACCCTTGCGAGAGACAGTCAGAGCCTACTTGAACAAGGCTATTCATTGACTCGTTTAGGTATGATGGATATGTTCCCTCATACCAGTCATCTTGAGTCGATGGCGTTGTTTGAAAAATAGCGCAGATGTCATAGTAATAACGCTAACTGGGATAGGTTAGTGAACCAATAAACTAGGAAGAAAAAGAAATGGTTGCGGTAAGAAGCGCGCATTTGAACCCAGAAGAGCAGTTCAATTTGGATAATTGGATTGCGTCACTTAAGCAAGATAAAAACACCTCAAAAAGATTGAAAGACGTGTATCGTCAGTGCGAGGAAATCGTTGCCGATAGTGAGCAAGGGGCCTTGCTGTTGTGGCGCGGGAGAGAGATGAATGAAATCCTCATTACCCTGTCTATGGATAAAGCCACGCTGGTGGCAGCACAGCTCTATCCAGTCGTCTCAAGTGGCCTCTACGATCGCGAGCTACTAGAAGAAAACTACGGCAAAGAAATCATCAAACTGATCGACGGCGTGGAAGAAATGGCCGCTATCGGTCAGCTTAATGTCACCCTTCAAGATTCAGAGGCGTCGGGGCAAGTCGATAACGTGCGTCGCATGCTACTTGCGATGGTAGATGACTTCCGATGCGTAGTGATTAAGCTTGCAGAGCGTATCTGTAACCTGCGTGAAGTTAAAAATGAGCCAGATGACGTGCGCCGCGCGGCGCGAAAGAGTGTGCCAACATCTATGCACCGCTTGCCAACCGCCTTGGTATCGGTCAGCTCAAATGGGAAATCGAAGACTACGCCTTCCGCTACCAGCAGCCAGACACTTACAAACAAATTGCCAAGCAGCTTTCTGAACGTCGTATCGTCCGTGAGCAATACATCAAGGACTTTGTTGATGACCTAACCAGTGAGATGCAAGCTTCAAACATCTTGGCTGAAGTCAGTGGCCGTCCAAAGCACATCTACAGTATCTGGCGCAAGATGCAGAAGAAGAATCTGGATTTTGACGAGTTGTTTGATGTGCGCGCAGTGCGAATCATCGCTGAGCGTTTGCAAGACTGCTACGCGGCACTGGGCGTCGTGCATACCAAATACAAGCACTTACCTAGCGAGTTCGACGATTACGTCGCCAACCCAAAACCGAATGGTTACCAATCGATTCATACCGTGATCTTGGGACCAGAAGGTAAAACCATTGAAATCCAAATCCGTACTAAGCAGATGCACGAAGACTCCGAGTTGGGTGTTGCAGCGCACTGGAAGTACAAGGAAGGGGGCAGTGGTGGTCGCAGCGGATATGATGAGAAGATCACTTGGCTGCGTAAACTACTCGATTGGCAAGAAGAGATGTCAGACTCTGGTGAGATGCTTGATGAGCTTCGAAGTCAGGTGTTTGATGACCGCGTTTATGCGTTTACGCCACGCGGCGACGTAGTCGACTTACCTATGGGCGCGACACCGCTTGATTTCGCTTACCACATTCACTCTGAAGTGGGGCATCGATGCATTGGCGCTAAGGTAGGTGGACGTATTGTCCCGTTTACCCATAAGCTCGCAATGGGTGATCAGGTTGAAATCATCACCGCGAAAGAGCCAAACCCATCTCGTGACTGGCTCAATCCGTCAACGGGTTTTGTGCACTCTGGTCGAGCACGCGCGAAGATCAACGCATGGTTTAGAAAACAAAGCCGTGAGAAGAATTTAGAAGCGGGTCGAGAGATCCTTGAGGCTGAGCTGACTAAAATCGGTGCAACTCTCAAAGATGCCGAACAGTACGCACTAAAACGCTTCAACGTGAATTCCGCCGATGAGCTGTATGTCGGTGTTGGCAGCGGTGACCTGAGAATCAACCAGATCATCAACCACATCAATGCCTTGGTAAACAAGCCAACCGCGGAAGAAGAAGATCAGCAAGCGCTGGAGAAGCTGCAAGAGTCAGAGAACAAAGCGCCAGCGCAAAGCCGCCCGCATAAAGATGCGGTGGTAGTGGAAGGTGTTGATAATCTAATGACTCACTTAGCGCGCTGCTGTCAGCCAATTCCAGGCGACCAGATAAAAGGCTATATCACCCAAGGACGCGGTATCTCAGTGCACCGCGCTGACTGTGAGCAGCTAGAAGAGCTTAGCCATCACGCGCCAGAGCGTATTATTGATACGGTTTGGGGCAGCGGATTTGTTGGTTCATACATTTTGACGATTCGTGTTGAGGCGATGGAACGTGGCGGTCTACTGAAAGACATCACGACCTTGCTGACCAACGAAAAGATCAAGGTGACCAGCATGAAGAGTCGCAGTGATTACAAACGCCAATTGTCTATCATGGACTTTGATCTGGAAGTGAACAATATTGAGGTATTGTCGCGCGTGACTAAGCGTATTGAGCAGATTAAAGATGTGATGAATGTGAAGCGGTTGGGGTAAAAAACACGCGCTCCCAACCCAAACAAAACAAAAACCAAGGGCGAGTGCTACCACACTCGCCCTTGTCGTAACCAGGAACCCAACATGACCCAACCTATAGACCAACTCCTCACCATCATGGCGCAGCTTCGCGACGAAGAAAAAGGCTGCCCATGGGATAGAAAGCAAACCTTCGACACCATTGTGCCTCACACTATCGAAGAAACCTTTGAGGTGGTCGATGCGATTCACAACAAAGATTGGCCGAACCTAAAAGAAGAGTTGGGCGATTTGCTGTTCCAAGTCATCTTCTACAGCCAGATGGCCAAAGAGCAGGGGCTGTTTGATTTTAATGAGGTAGTAGAAGGGCTTAACGAGAAGCTCACCCGTCGCCATCCGCACGTTTTTTCTGACGTCGAGTTTGAAGATGAAGCGGCGATCAACGCTAACTGGGAAGCCGAGAAACAGAAGGAAAAAGCCCAACTAGGCAAAACTGCGCAAAGTATTCTAGACTCAATACCACAGTCGCTTCCTGCGCTTTCCAAAGCCAACAAAATCCAGAAACGTTGCGCAAAATTTGGCTTCGATTGGGATGCACTTGGATCTGTGGTTGAGAAGGTTCAAGAAGAGATTGAAGAGGTCGTTGAAGAAGCGATTCAAGTCGATGTAAACGAAGACAAATTGGAAGAAGAAGTCGGCGATCTCTTGTTTGCAGCAGTGAATCTTGCTCGCCATTTGCAGAAAGATCCTGAAGTGGCGCTAAGAAAAGCCAACGACAAATTTTCTCGCCGATTTAAGGGGGTAGAGGCGCGTGTTGCGGAGGAAGGTAAGTTATTGACGGACTTCAGCCTTCAAGAGCTAGATGCGTTTTGGAATGATGTAAAAAAACAAGAAAACTGCTCGGATTTGTGAACCGGTTCTCACTGGTGTACGTTTCTACTATTGATTTGAAGCAAAAAATAAAAATTTTGAATGTGATAAGTTTCACGTTGTGGCGGTAAAGGGCTTCTGGTATATTTGCATCCCGTCCAGAAGAAATCCATTTTCCCTCATTCAACCAACTTCAGGTTAAACATGACGACAAATTATATTTTTGTTACTGGCGGGGTAGTATCCTCTCTAGGTAAAGGTATTGCAGCAGCATCTCTTGCAGCAATTTTAGAAGCACGTGGTCTTAAAGTGACCATGATGAAGCTTGACCCTTACATCAACGTTGATCCAGGCACAATGAGCCCAACTCAGCACGGTGAAGTGTTCGTCACGGAAGATGGCGCTGAAACTGACCTTGACCTTGGTCACTACGAGCGTTTCATCCGTACCAAGATGACAAAACGCAACAACTTTACTGCTGGTCGTGTTTACGCTGACGTTCTACGTAAAGAGCGTCGTGGTGACTACCTAGGTGCGACTATTCAGGTTATCCCACACATCACAAACGCTATTAAAGATCGTGTTATCGCAGGCTCTGAAGGCCATGACGTTGCGATCGTTGAAGTTGGTGGCACCGTTGGTGATATCGAATCTCTACCATTTATGGAAGCTATCCGTCAGCTAGCGGTTGAGCTTGGTCGTGAGCGTGCCATGTTCATGCACCTGACTCTCGTTCCTTACCTAGCAGCAGCAGGCGAAGTGAAAACTAAGCCAACGCAGCACTCTGTAAAAGAGCTTCTATCTATCGGTATCCAACCAGATATCCTTGTTTGTCGTAGCGATCGCATGATCCCTGCAAACGAGCGTAAGAAGATTGCTCTGTTCTGTAACGTACAAGAGAAAGCAGTTATCTCAATGAAGGACGTAGATTCTATCTACAAGATCCCTCAGCTGATTAAAGCGCAAGGTCTTGACGATCTTGTTTGTACTCGCTTTGGTATTAACGCTCCAGAAGCAGACCTATCTGAGTGGGAACAGGTAATCTACGAAGAAGCGAACCCAACGGGTGAAGTTGTTATCGGTATGGTGGGTAAGTACATTGAACTACCAGACGCCTACAAATCGGTAAACGAAGCGCTTAAGCACGCTGGCCTTAAAAACCGTCTAAACGTGAAGATCAAGTACGTTGACTCACAAGATGTTGAGAGCAAAGGCGAAGAAGCACTAGCAGGTCTAGACGCAATCCTCGTACCAGGTGGCTTCGGCGACCGCGGTGTAGAAGGTAAGATCCTTGCTGCGAAATACGCTCGTGAGAACAAAGTACCTTACCTAGGTATCTGTCTAGGGATGCAAGTGGCGCTTATCGAATACGCTCGTAACGTAGCGGGTATGGAAGGCGCACATTCAACAGAATTTAACAAAGAGACGAAATACCCTGTGGTAGGCTTGATCACAGAGTGGGTTGATGGTGAAGGTAAAGTTGAAGAACGTACTGAAACCTCTGATCTTGGCGGCACAATGCGTCTAGGTTCTCAGCTGTGTCACCTTGAAAAAGGCACGAAAGCTTACGAGCTATACGGCAATGCGAAGATCCACGAGCGTCATCGTCACCGCTATGAAGTGAACAATGTACTTCGTCCTCAAATTGAAAAAGCAGGTCTAAAAGTTTCCGGTCTATCAGCAGACAAGAAACTAGTTGAAGTGATCGAGAACCCAGCACACCCATGGTTTGTTGCTGCGCAGTTCCACCCAGAATTCACTTCAACACCACGCGATGGTCACCCACTGTTCTCTGGCTTTGTTAAGGCAGCAGGTGAGTACCAGCGCGGTACTGAAGAAAAGTAAAAAGGATACGGGCGGCAGCGAAGGTTGTGCGGCTGCCCTAAATTTGACATTTATATTTAATGAGAGGAAACATTAATGTCTAAGATCGTTAAAGTTCTAGGTCGTGAAATCATCGACTCACGTGGTAACCCAACTGTTGAAGCTGAAGTACACCTAGAAGGCGGTTTCGTAGGTATGGCTGCGGCTCCATCTGGCGCATCTACTGGTTCTCGCGAAGCTCTTGAGCTACGTGACGGCGACAAAGCACGTTTCCTAGGTAAAGGTGTTCTTAAAGCTGTTGAAGCTGTGAACGGTGCAATCGCTGAAGCTCTAGTTGGTAAAGACGCTAAAGCTCAAGCTGACGTTGACCAAGTAATGATCGACCTAGACGGTACTGACAACAAGTCTAAGTTCGGCGCGAACGCTATCCTAGCTGTTTCTCTAGCAAACGCTAAAGCGGCTGCAGCGGCTAAAGGTATGCCTTTGTTCGAGCACATCGCTGAGCTAAACGGTACTGCTGGTCAGTTCTCTATGCCTCTACCAATGATGAACATCATCAACGGTGGTGAGCACGCAGACAACAACGTTGACATCCAAGAGTTCATGATCCAACCAGTTGGCGCTAAGACTCTTAAAGAAGGTCTACGTATCGGTGCAGAAGTATTCCACAACCTAGCTAAAGTACTTAAGTCTAAAGGCTACAGCACTGCAGTTGGTGACGAAGGTGGTTTCGCTCCTAACCTTAAGTCTAACGCTGAAGCTCTAGAAGTTATCGCAGAAGCTGTTGCAGCTGCTGGTTACGAACTAGGTAAAGACGTAACTCTAGCGATGGACTGTGCAGCATCTGAGTTCTTCGACAAAGAAGCTGGCATCTACAACATGAAGGGCGAAGGTAAAACTTTCACTTCTGAAGAGTTCAACCACTACCTAGCTGAGCTTGCTAACCAATTCCCAATCGTTTCTATCGAAGACGGTCTAGACGAGTCTGACTGGGATGGCTTCAAGCATCAAACTGAACTACTAGGTGACAAGCTTCAACTAGTAGGTGACGACCTATTCGTTACTAACACTAAGATCCTTGCTGAAGGTATCGAGAAAGGCGTAGCTAACTCTATCCTTATCAAGTTCAACCAAATCGGTTCTCTAACTGAGACTCTAGCTGCTATCAAGATGGCTAAAGACGCAGGTTACACAGCTGTAATCTCTCACCGTTCTGGCGAAACTGAAGATGCAACTATCGCTGACCTAGCGGTAGGTACTGCTGCAGGTCAAATCAAGACGGGTTCTATGAGCCGTTCTGACCGCGTTGCTAAGTACAACCAGCTAATTCGTATCGAAGAAGCGCTAGGTGAAAAAGCACCTTACAACGGTCTTAAAGAAGTTAAAGGTCAAGCTTAATTCTTGATTTTTAAGAGACATCAAAAAGTCGCTCGTTAGAGCGACTTTTTTTTGCCAAAATAATGGCTCAGATTTGTGACATTTGTCATCAAAACGGGTAACAGTTTAAGTAACACCATCCAGTATGTTACTTCTGAATTTCGTCTTTTCGGTTAAAGTGACTACAGTTTTCATAAAAACGTATTCCTACTTATACAGAGGACATTACCATGGCTAAAGTTAGCAGCCCTACTACTACGTTTAACAACGAGTACTTCTCATTCATCGTTTCCGAATCTTGGAAGCACATCGGTGCATCTCAAGAGCACGCTGATATCCTAGCGCACAACCTACTTGTAGGTGGCCTACAGGGTAAACTACACCAAGGTCTAGGTGTTATCGAAGCGGTAACTATCCCTTACGAAGCGGGCATCCTTGACACGACTACGACTCCAGAAATCGAGTCTGAAGGTGACACTTGGGCTGTTTACAACGGTAAGAAGTCTTCTGGCCACTACGTATGTACGCTAATGGCTCAAACGGCTATCGAGAAAGCACGTAAGCACGGTATCTCAATCGTATTCGGTTACGACCACTGTGACGGCGGCAACTTCTCTAACTACACACAGATGGCTATGAAAGAAGGCATGTTCGCTATGTCTTCAAACAACTCTGTACCTCTAAACGCACCATTCGGCGGCATGGATCCAGCAATGTCTTGCCCTCCGTTCGATGCGGCTCTAGTAGGTGGTGAAGAGCTTCCTCTAGTAACGTCTATCATGATCGGTGAAGGTTACGACTCTCACATCTGTGACGCTATCGTAAACGACCGCGACCTACACGTTGCTGCACTTGTTGACCAAGACACGGGTGAGCTAACGGCTGACGCTCGTAAGTGGGGCTCTCTAATCGAAGGTTACGGCCGCGTTGCTGACTGTAAAGCACCATGGACGTTCCTAACACCACGTCTGTACTCGCTAAACATCTGGAACGAAGTAATGACAGCAATCATCAACCCGAAAGGTAAGATTGCTCCTGAGCTTCCAGCGGTACCAAGTGACTTCTTCACTATGGAAGATGCACCATGTCCAGTAGGCGGTTCTTACATCCTAGTGATCGACCCAAGCCACTTCGGCCCTATCGAAGAAGTGAAGCGCAAGTCTGACATGTTCGTTAAAGCGATCAAAGAAAACCGTCCACGCGCTGGCTTCAACGAAGTATTCATCCCAGATGAGTGGGGTCTAAAAGCGCTTGCAACTGCAACTGATGAGCACCAAGTAATGGACGCTCACTGGGACGGTTTCAAAGACTTCCTAAAACGTTCTGGTACTTCAATCGAAGAGCTAAACGCGAAGTGGGAAGCAAAAGTTGGCGCTGAGCGCGCTGCGGAAACTATCCGTAACTAATTGAAAATCATACGCACATGATTTTAAGCCCGGTCCTTTGGACTGGGCTTTTTTTGCTTGTAACCGACTGTTACTGGCTTAGGGAGATTCGCCGGGTTATTTTGAGGCGGACTGTCTGTATTGCTTTGGGCTACAGCCCTCAAACTTGCTGAACGCGCGAAAAAAGGGTGGTGCAGAGTGGTAGTTGAGTAGCTCTGCAATTTCAGCAATGGGCAGCGAGGAATTGGCCAAGTACTCTTTGGCAAGCTGCATTCGAGTATCCAATACTAGCTGCTTAAAGGTGGTGTGTTCCGCGTCTAGTTTACGTCTAAGCGTGCGAGAGGTCATGTTAAGGTCGTCTGCCACCATTTCCATCGTTGGTAAGCCGTATTTCATTTGGCTGAGTAGCTTAAAGCGAATTTGGTAGCTCAGCGGAGAGTCAAGGCTATCGTCGAGTTGCTGGCTTTGCACAGTGGCGATGTGGGCAATGATTGCAGGTTGTAGGGTAATATCATGGAGCACCCAAGTGACCGGAAAGCGTAATTGGTTGGCCTTGGCGTTAAAACTCAAGTTGTCGGTAAATATCTCTCGATACAACGGCGCGTAGCTTGGCTCATCGTAGGAAAAATCGACAAAAACATATTGAGGTTCAAACAAGTCGCCAAGAAAGTTTTTTACTCCAAGGTAGTAGTGGCACAGAGACTCTTCAACATTGTAGTGCTGTGCAGAGCGTCCTTCGGAGCGGTCAACAATCGTAATGTAAGCCCACTCACTGTCGTAGCCAATATGAATATCCACATAATCTTTGGTCACAAACGAAAATTGTAACCCGGTATCGAGCAACTGCTTAATATTCTGACAGTTGATCATCGCATAGCCCCAAGCGCCCATATCTTGAAGTTTGAGTCGTTGAGCGATTCGCAGGCCTAGCCCGTCAATGTGCAGTTGGTTTACGGTGAGATCAATCAACTGATGTACTTGAGAGACCTGGATCGGATGGTAGTGCCCTTGAGTGATACGCACTATGCCTGCTTTACGTAGAAACAGCTGAGCATCGAAGTCACGGCCTAGGGATTGGCGTACGATCGCTTCCCAATGACCAATAATCGCTTGTAAGAAGTGCTGGTGGTTCAAAGAATACACAGAATATGTCCTGAAATATCATGTCACTGTCCGGAAGTGTAATTAATATTGCCCAGTTTAGCCACTATAATAGTCTTATCTTGAGAGGCCGCCGCAGCGACTTCTCCATTAACTAGAGGAATTATCCATGTTTAAACCAAAACGTGTTGAAATTGCGAAAGACAAACTAGACCTATACCAAGACATCTACTGGAACAAGTCAGATGCGGATTTCTACATCAACGAAGACATTGCTCCTATGCAAGCACGCATGGCTGAGCAAGGCGTTGAAGCATTTAGCCTGCTAGGTAAGCAGCACGTTGGTGCATTTGGTGCGCCTTATGTGAACAGCTTCGAAGGCGTTGACATTGCAATGTACGGTCTAACTATGGATAAGTGCTCACCAAACGCAGGTGGTCACAAGTTCGGTCCTGCTGCTATCCGTGAAGCATCAAAAACGGGTATGGGCATGATTCACCAAGACGGTACTATGCCGTTCGAACTGTGTAACATCATTGACTACGGAAACTGGGATGGCCTAGGTCAGTTCAACCTAGACGAAGAAATGCGTGCAGCACAAGAAGTGGTAGACGACATGGTGGTTAACCACGGTATCACACCATTCTTCTTCGGTGGTGACCACACAGTGGCCTACCCAGGTCCAGCGGCACTGGCGAAAGTTCACGGCCCGGTATCGCTCATCCACATCGATGGTCACTTTGACCTACTGACTCGCAAAGACTTCGACTACGAGTCATACTCAGGCAACTGGTACTGCCGCCTAGCATCAGAAGGTGCAATGGATCCATCAACCAGCTTCAGCCTCGGTATGCGTGGCCGCTGGTGTGCATCACAGCAAGGCAAAGCGAAAGCGATTGGTGGTAACTTCTTCCTAGCGGATGAAATCTACGACCTAGGCATCGACTACATCGTTGAGCAAATCCTAGAGAAGCAAGGCGACGGTCGTCCGGTTTACCTAACGTTTGACCTAGATGGCCTAGATCTTCTAGACCACAGTGCAAACTCAAGCCCAGATCCATTCGGTGTTTCTGCGCGCATGTACTACGACATCTTCCGTAAGCTTCGTGCAACTAAGCGTATCAACCTAGTAGGTGCAGATATCGCGGAATTTGCTCCTCAGAAGAACTCTGACGAGAAAGATGCGCTACTAACAGCAGCATTCGGTTGGGAACTACTGACATGGTTGGCAGAGTGTCGCTACATCCGTGAAGGCAAGAAGAACCCAACTAACTGGCCAATGAACTTCGGTCGTAACATCGAGTTCTAATCTGGTTTCAGATAGAAAAATGCCCGCTCATTCGAGCGGGCATTTTGTTTTTTGGCAAAAGGAAACTATTTGCTGAAGTTCATCGCCATCGCAGCCGCGATATTACGAGAAGTCATCTCCACATTAAACGCCGCTTCTTTCAAAGCCGTTGGCAGGTCGGTTGCGCCAAGTACCACGCTGTAAGCCGCATCAATACCGTGCTCATGCACAACAGCGCAATCTTTCGCGGTACTACCCGCAATCGCGATCACAGGAATATCGTATTGCTTAGCGGTGCGCGCCACACCAATTGGTGTTTTGCCATGGATAGTTTGGCTATCAATGCGGCCTTCACCAGTAATCACAAGGTCGGCATCTTTGACCACTTCGCTAAGGTTTACAGCATCCATTACGATCTGAATGCCCGGACGAAGCTCGGCATCAAAGAGACCTAAAAGTGCAGCACCTAGACCACCCGCAGCGCCAGCACCAGCGGTATCTACGACGTCACGACCATTGGTCGATTTAATCACTTCCGCGTAGTGCGCCAGGTTACTGTCTAGCGTTTCAACCATTTCAGGCGTTGCCCCTTTTTGCGGGCCAAACACATGAGAGGCGCCTTTCGGGCCACATAGCGGGTTATCGACATCACACGCTACTTCTAGCTTGATATCCGCGAGACGAGGATCTAGCTCAGCAAGGTCGATGTGGCTGAGCTTGCGTAGCTCACCGCCACCAAAACCCAGTGCATTGCCGTCGGCATCAAGGAGTTTTGCACCTAGAGCTTGCGCCATACCAATACCACCGTCATTGGTCGCACTACCGCCGATACCGACGATAATGTGCTTCACTCCGCGATCCAGCGCCGCTTTAACCAGCTCACCCGTGCCAAAAGTGGTGGTTAGGAGTGGGTTGCGTTTTTCAGGCTCTACCAAATGAAGACCAGATGCTGCCGCCATCTCAATGATGGCAGTTGAACCATCACCCATCAGACCGAAAAAGCCTTCAACGGTTTGCCCGAGCGGCCCTGTTACATCACAAGTAACAATAGAGCCGCCAGTGGCATCAACCAGCGATTGCACTGTGCCTTCGCCGCCGTCTGCCATCGGAAGTTTGATGTATTCGGCGTCGGTGAAGATTTTCTTAAATCCTGCCTCAATAGCTTCGGCAACTTCCATGGCCGTAAGACTTTCTTTGTATGAATCTGGAGCGATGATAATTTTCATAATTAAACCTTAAACAAATAGACCGAACACACCGAAGATCATGACCGAAACGAACGCGATCATCAGACCAACCGCAGACTCGTAAGGAATGAGTTTGAGACGCTCGCGAATATCCATATGCACTGCGCCACCTGTGGCGTGGAAGAAACTACCGTGTGGCATGTGATCCAATACAGTAGCACCAGAGTGAATCATGGCTGCACCCGCTAGAGCAGGAACGCCGAGTTCAAGAATGGTGGAGCTAAATACGCTTGATGCGACCGCAGTACCAGCTGTGGTCGATGCGGTGGCGAGTGCCATCATGGCACCTGAAATTGGAGCAAGAAGGTATGATGGAAGACCAGATGCGGTTAGCACATCAATAAGACCGTCTTTAAGACTGAGTTAGCGATGATGCCAGCAAGGGTACCCGTACCAAGAAGCATGACGGCCACTGGTGCCATACGCGATAGACCAGATACGGCAAAGTGGTTGGTATCGGCAAAGCGACCCATGACGACGGCACCCATCAAGCCACCGAGTGGCAGTGCGATGAGCGGGTCAACGTTGATGCCAGCAATTGGGCGAAGCGCAAGCAGTGCGATAGCAACAAGAGGTGCCACAATCGCAGCGCCAAATTTAGGCAGCTTAGAGTGGTCAACAGCAACGACTTCGCTCTCTGCGACTTTCGAGCCTTTGTTTACCAGCTTTTTCGCGATGAAGTAGGCGAAGATCATGCCGCACAGGCCAGGGATAACACCCGCTGCCATCACCGAGGTAAGAGGTACGTTGAATGCGTCTGCTGCTGCGATCGCATTTGGGTTCGGCGACATTACGTTACCCGCTTTACCACCGCCAACCATTGCCAGCAAGATAGCGGTTTTAGAGATGTCAGCACGGCGTGCAATCGCCAGTGCGATTGGTGAGACGGTAATAACCGCAACGTCAACGAATACGCCAACCGCAGTCAAAATCATGGTGGCAATCGCTAGGGCAAGAAGCGCGCGAGTTTCGCTACTTTCTTAACAATGGTTTCAGCAATAGAAGTTGCCGCGCCGGACTCAATCAGCACGCCAGCCAAAACACCCGCAGCCAGAATACGAAGTACTGCAGTGACAATGCCTTGTGCACCACCGATCATTAGAGCAACAGTATCGGTGAGAGAAACGCCGCCGACAACACCACCGACAAGGGCGCCGATGATCATACCGTAAGCAGGTGGAACTTTCTTAAGGATAAGGGCGATGGCAACAATCAGAGCTGCTAGTGCGCCTAAGGTAGAGACTTCAATCATGGTTTGTTTTCCGCAATTTTAATAATTTTTTCTTTGGGTCTAAAAACCCTTATTGAGCGGAAGAGTAGCCATTTAGGGGGAGGTTTTCTTTATGCGAGCTGACGAATTTATCACTGGTGATTATGGTTAATTTGTGCAAATGCACAAATTAACCATTTTATTACAAACATTTTAACGCTAGGTAGAGTTGTACCTTTTCATCTAAATTGTTGATATTTAAGCTGGTTGTTTGCTCTATTTTGTCGAGCCGATATCGCAAAGTGTTACGGTGGATATGGAGGGATTCACAAGTTTGAGCTAGATCGCAGTTTTGCTCAAAAAAAGTGCGCAGCGTCTTTAGAAGCACGCCTTTGCTATCAGCAGCAATCAGTTTTTCAATCGGAGTCTTTAGCTGATTGGCGCGCCATGGGTCGTGTTTGATGCTGCTTATTAGTACCGATAACTTGCGGTCTTGATAAAACAAAATAGGGCCATCCAGGCTGTGGCTACTTTTCGATCGTCGCTTTGGCGGTTTCATAGGATTTGGCAATACCGACCAGTTCAGGGAAGTAGTCACCTATCGCCATTTGAATTGAAAAATCACACTCTTGGTCGATACGCTTTAGCAGCTTTGCCACACGCTTCTCTTCTTCTTTGCGGCTCCAAGAGTCATTAATAATCGTCACTGGCTTCAAAACCACGATCTCATTCATCGATACCGAAGCGATCCCGACGATGTTATCGCGCTCTGGATACTCCAATAGATGCACCAGCTTTTGTAGGTGTTCAAGTGTTACTGGCTCGCCCGGTCGTGGGATCACCTTGATCACAGTAGCAACGCGAGGCTGGGCAAGGTCGAGATCGAGCCTTTGTGCGATAGAGAGTAATTGGCCTTCGTTTAAGCTTGAGCCTTCTATGAGTTGTAGCAGCAGCTCTTCGCGATGTCGTTTATTCCATTGCACCTGCGACATTAAGGCCGCCTGTTCAACGATAAGCTCGGCGGTCATCTTGACCAGCTCACCATAACTGCGCACCTCTTCCGGTGTACCAGAGATACCCACTACACCAATCACGTTCTCGTCGTAGATAATAGGTAGATTGATTGCCTTTTTAACCCTGAAGTAGAGGCAACGGAGTCATTGATCTCTAAGGTGCGGTTATCGCGGATCGCCAGTAGCGCGCCTTCGTGGATCTGATGCAGCCTAGAGGGATCACTTGAACCAATGATGACGCCATTTTCGTCCATCACGTTAATAGAGTAATCGATGATCTTTTTCGCACGATCGACAATTTGTTTAGCAATGAGAGAGTTAAGCTGCATACGTTGAACATGTTATCGGAAGATGCTTTTGAGTATACCCGATTGTCTTGCAAACTAAGGTATAATCGCCGCGAGATTACCAAGAGAAACAGTGATGGAATTCGAGTTTATTAAAAACAGTTTCACAGGTGAGTACCTAGTGAGATGCGAAATGGGCCAAGAAGTGATTGCTCGTTTGTTACATGAAGAGATCAGTACCAGTGACCGCACCATCATGGAAATTACCGAGTTGCTCACCCAAGCTGCCCAGTTTTCGGGCAATGAGTTTAAGTGGCAAGGTAAAGAGATCTCACTCAGTGTGGTCGACTCCGAGGTTCATGTTTACGAAAACTCCTTAGCTTTTGACAGCTTAATGGAGATGGATGAAGAGTTTTCTGTGTACGAAAGTGAGAGTCATAGCGAGTGTGGACTCGAGGATTTTCGCTCAGTTTTAGAGCAATGGGAGCGTTTTATTCATAACAGGTAATGACCCTTTGCCCCAAATTTGCACACTCCTAGTGCTAATAACATAAAACGCATTATTTTTGTGAATACCTTGCACCATTAAAGTGCAAGGTATTTTCATTTGCGTAACATAAAAATGTCAATCCCATATATATCAATGATTTAAAAAGTTGGCACGTACCTTGATTACTAGAATACGTAACAGGGATAAAAGGCGAAGGGGATGCCATGAAACTTATTAACGCAATCATTAAACCATTCAAACTCGATGATGTAAGAGAAGCACTTGCAGATGTTGGTATTGAGGGAATGACCGTTTCTGAGGTCAAAGGATTTGGCCGTCAGAAAGGACACACAGAATTATATCGTGGTGCGGAGTACCAAGTGGACTTTCTACCGAAAGTAAAACTTGAAATCGCGACGCACGCAGACAACGTAGACCGAGTTATTGAAGCGATCACTAACGCTGCTCAAACCGGCAAGATTGGCGACGGAAAAATATTTGTGTACGACCTAGCCCAAGCAGTACGTATTCGTACGGGCGAAATGGACGCTGAAGCACTTTAAGGGATTGGAGAACTTATTATGGAATTAGCAACGACTGTAAGCGAACTACGTTACGCGCTGGACACTTTTTACTTTCTTATTTCAGGCGCATTAGTAATGTGGATGGCGGCAGGTTTCGCCATGTTAGAAGCGGGCCTAGTCCGCTCAAAGAACACAACAGAAATCTTAACGAAAAACTTCTGTCTTTACGCGATTGCGTGTACTTGTTACCTCATCGTGGGCTACAACATCATGTATGTGGATAACGGCGAAGGCGGTTGGCTACCATCATTTGGTGCGCTAATTGGTACGCAAGGTGAAGGCGCAGACCACTCTCTAGAGTCGGACTTCTTCTTCCAAGTAGTATTCGTAGCGACAGCAATGTCAGTTGTCTCAGGTGCGGTTGCTGAGCGTATGAAGCTTTGGTCTTTCCTAATCTTCTCTGTAGTGCTTACAGCATTTATCTACCCAATGGAAGGTTACTGGACATGGGGCGGCGGTTTCCTATCAGAAGCAGGTTTTAGTGACTTCGCAGGCTCAGGTATCGTTCACATGGCTGGTGCAGCAGCCGCTCTAGCAGGTGTTCTACTATTGGGTGCTCGTAAAGGTAAATACGGTAAGAACGGTGAAATCCACCCAATCCCAGGTTCGAACATGCCACTAGCAACACTAGGTACGTTCATCCTATGGCTAGGTTGGTTTGGTTTCAACGGCGGTTCTCAGCTAATGGTGTCTGACTTCGAGAACGCAACAGCGGTTGGTCAAATCTTCCTAAACACCAACGCAGCAGCAGCAGCGGGTGCAATCGCAGCAATGCTTGTGTGTAAGACAACTTGGGGCAAAGCTGACCTAACTATGATTCTTAACGGTGCACTAGCTGGTCTGGTCGCAATCACAGCAGACCCACTGTCGCCATCACCAGTTTACTCGGTAGCAATCGGTGCAGTAGGTGGCGCGCTAGTGGTATTCAGCATCATCGGTCTAGACAAGCTTAAGATTGACGATCCAGTAGGTGCTATCTCAGTTCACGGTGTGTGTGGTTTCTTCGGCCTAATGGTTGTGCCACTAAGCAACGGTGACGCAACGTTCGGTGCACAGCTTCTAGGTGCGGCAGTTATCTTCGGTTGGGTATTCGCAGCAAGTCTAGCGGTATGGGCGGTACTGAAAGCAACAATCGGTATCCGCGTATCGGAAGAAGAAGAGCTAGAAGGTATGGACATGCACGACTGTGGTGTTGGTGCTTACCCAGAGTTCGTCAGCATGAAATAACATTTAGTTACATTTTTATTAAAAACCTGCCTTATTAGGCAGGTTTTTTTATGTCAGATCATTGTTTTTCAAATCTGTATGAATATAATAACGCAACTGATAAACGTTCTCATTATGAATTAAAGGAACTAAACAATGAAAAAACTGCTAACTCTTTCTGCAATCGCAGCAAGCTTTGCCGCTCCAGCGATGGCTGCGGAAGAAGTCAACGTTTACTCTTACCGTCAACCTTTCCTTGTTGAACCAATGTTCAATGAATTCACTAAAGAGACGGGTATCAAGGTAAACGTGAAGTTTGCTAAGAAAGGTTTGGCAGAGAAGCTTGCTCAAGAAGGCGAATACAGCCCAGCTGACGTTGTGCTTACAACGGATATCAGCCGTCTTGCTGAGCTAACAGACAAGGACGTAGTTCAAGCGGTAGACAGCGACGTGATTAACTCGAACGTTCCTGCTCAGTACCGTGATAAAGAGAATGAGTGGTTTGCACTGACTCTACGTACTCGTAACGTTTATTCATCTCGTGACCGTGTAGGTAAGCTAGGTGCAGAGTTCAACTATGCAGACCTTGCTAAGCCAGAGTACAAAGGCAAAATCTGTACTCGTAGCGGTAAGCACCCATACAATGTATCTTTGGTTTCATCTATGATTGCTCACCACGGTGAAGCGGAAACGAAAGAGTGGCTAGAAGGCGTTAAAGCTAACCTAGCTCGTAAGCCACAAGGCAACGACCGCGCACAAGTTAAAGCGATCAAAGAAGGTCTTTGTGATGTTTCTCTAGGTAACAGCTACTACCTAGGCAAAATGGTTAATGATAAAGAGCAAAAAGCTTGGGCTGATGCGGTTTACATCAACTTCCCGAATCAAGAAACCACTGGCACACACGTTAACGTGAGTGGCATGGCAATGGCGAAATACTCGCCAAACAAAGAAAATGCACTGAAGCTAATGGAGTTCCTAACAGGCGACAAAGCTCAGCAAATGTACGCAGAAGTGAACTACGAGTACCCAGTAAAAGAAGGCGTTAAGCGTTCTGAGCTTGTGGAATCTTGGGGTGACTTCAAAGCCGATACTATCTCGCTAGATGACATTGCTGGTTACCACAGCGCTGCGATCAAATTGTTAGATGAAGTTAAGTTCGACCTATAATCGAAAAAAGGGGGTATAATGCCCCTTATTCAATCTGGTTTATGACTTCTCGACTTCGCGTCGCCTGATGTATGTTTAGGCAATGAAAGAAAAAAATGTTGTTTGGAAAACCAGTAGTGGAGTGCTTACTCTGCTACTGGTTTTGCCTATTTTAGCGATCTTCTATACCGCACTTGGTGAATCAAGTGACCTTTTCGCACACCTGATGTCGACGGTGATGCCCACCTATATCCTCAATACCATCAAACTGGTGGTTGGTGTTCTGCTGCTTTCTCTTATTTTTGGTGTACCAAGTGCTTGGCTGATGGCTATGTGCCGTTTGCCGACGGAGCGAGTATTGCAATGGGCGCTGGTGCTACCTCTGGCGATGCCGGGCTATATTATTGGTTATATCTTTACCGATTGGTTTGACTTTGCCGGCCCTATTCAAGTGTGGCTACGGGATGTGTTTGCCTGGCAAGCGGGTGACTACTGGTTCCCGGACATTCGTACGGTTGGTGGCGCCACGGTTGTACTCTCTTTGGTGCTTTATCCCTACGTCTATCTGCTGTGCCGCGCGGCATTTATGGAGCAAAACGTCTCTTTACTGCAATCGGCAAGACTTCTTAAGTGCTCGCCGTTAGAAAGCTTTTGGCGTATCTCACTGCCACTCGCGCGTCCCTCTATTGCGGTAGGCCTGTCGCTGGTGGCGATGGAAACCATTGGTGACTTTGGTACGGTAAGCTACTTTGCGGTCAGCACTTTGACTACGGCGGTTTACGATACTTGGCTTGGCTATTCGAACTTGAGTGCTGCAGCCAAAATTTCCGCCATGATGATGGTGGTGATTGTGCTGCTACTGGGCGCAGAGCGTTATAGTCGTCGTAAACAGAAACTGTTTCAAAGTCAGTACAACAGTCATGAAGATTTTCGTTATGAGTTACGTGGCTGGAAAAAATGGGCAGCACTAACCTGGTGTTGGGGATTGGTATCGGCAGCGTTTATCTTCCCGCTGGGTCAGTTAGTGATTTATGCCTACAAGTACTTTGAGCAAAGCTGGACGGAAGAGTTTCAAACCTATGCCATCAACAGTTTACAGGTGTCGATCATTGCTGCCATCATTGGCGTAATCGTGGCTTTGGTGGTGAATTTTTATCGCCGTTTGGATCCAAGTCGTAAGGGTGTTGTTTTCATGCGTGCCTCGTCGCTGGGCTATGCCGTGCCGGGAACTGTGCTGGCGATTGGCGTGATGGTGACGGTCTTGTTTATGGATCATTCAGTGAATGACTTTGCCAAAGCAATGGACTGGCAGCGCCCAGGTCTCATCTTCTCTGGTTCGATGTTTGCGCTGATTTTTGCCATGGTGGTGCGCTTTTCTGCGGTAGCGATTGGCAGTATTGAAACCAGTCTCAGCAAGGTTTCCCCGTCGCTTGATATGGCCTCGCGCACTATGGGCTGTAAGAAGAACCAGATGTTGGTTCGCGTGCATTTGCCTCTGATTAAACGTGGTGTTTTGATTGCTGGCTTGTTGGTGTTTATTGAGTCGATGAAAGAGCTCAATGCTGCGCTGCTGCTGCGTCCATTCAACTTTGAAACCTTGGCCACCTACGTATTTAACTTTGCCTCAGATGAGCATTTGGAGCTTGCTGCGATGCCAGCCGTCTTGTTGGTACTCGTTGGCTTACTGCCGCTCATTATTGTTAACCGTTCATTGGAGCAAAATCACTGATGACCACTGCACTGTCGATTGAAAATTTATCTTGTCAGTATGACGAGCAAACGATCCTTGAAAACTTGTCTCTAGAGGTCAATCAAGGTGAAATTGTTTGTTTGCTAGGCGCCAGTGGCTGCGGTAAAACCACCTTGCTGAAAGCCATCGCCGGCCTATTGCCGCTTTCAGCAGGCAAGATGACGCTGGGTGAGCGTGAGATTGATAACGGTGAAACTTGGATGCCGCCAGAGCAGCGTAACATTGGTATGATCTTCCAAGATTATGCGCTGTTTCCTCATTTGACGGTGGCGCAGAACGTGGCATTTGGGCTTAAAGGCACTCCGAAGTCAGAGCAAGATGCCATCGTCATGGAAATGCTGTCACTGGTACACCTTGAGCAATACACCGACCGCTATCCCCATCAATTATCCGGTGGTCAGCAGCAGCGTGTGGCGATTGCGCGCAGCTTAGCGTACAAACCTGATCTATTGCTACTTGATGAACCGTTTTCCAACATTGATACCCAAGTACGTCATGAGTTGATCCGCGAGATCCGCAAAATCTTCAAAAAACAGGGTGTGACCGCGATTTTCGTGACTCACAGCCGTGAAGAAGCGTTCGCGTTTGCCGACAAAATGGCGGTGATGAACCAAGGTGTGATTGAGCAATATGGCTCGGCATCAGAGCTCTATTTCTGC
Organism: Vibrio variabilis; assembly: GCF_003263785.1. Taxonomy (GTDB): domain Bacteria; phylum Pseudomonadota; class Gammaproteobacteria; order Enterobacterales; family Vibrionaceae; genus Vibrio; species Vibrio variabilis. The sequence goes on along the minus strand of NZ_JYJK01000044.1, from coordinate 98,506 downwards.
CCATCGAGTAAGTTCGTTGCGGACTTCTTAGGTGGCGGCAGTTACTTGCAAGCTAAGCATGTCAATGACTCAACCTTCGAGACGGCTATTGGCCAAGTTGAAGCTCAGTCCTGTGCCTTGATTGAACACGGTGCAGATTGCCAACTCTTGGTGCGCCCACAGCACATTCAACTGACTCAGTCAGATAAGAGCACTATTACGGTTATTGAGCAGCAGTTCATGGGTGACCATTGCCGTTATGTGGTAGATATTGAAGGTACCCGCGTATTGGCAACCTCATTAGAAGCGCTGGATGTTGGCCAAAGTGTCGCGGTGAGTGTTGATGCCCAAGGCATCGTTGCTTTTGCTTAATGCGTGCTCTGGAAACTAGAGCTCGATACGCTGACCATTATTGAGATAGGTGGTGCAGGCCACACGGAGTAGAGAGGTGAAGTTACCGATTTCGCCTCGCTTTTCGACTACTTCCCGATAAATCCTCGATAGAAACTCCGCCACCGATATCTCGGCGTCCTCTGCAATCTCTTCAATGATCTTCCAAAACACCGCTTCCAGTCGAATGCTGGTGACGACGCCGTCAATGCGCACGCTACGCGACTTCAATTCAAACAAGTTGGTTTCGGCACCAGAGTAGATTTCACACATTGGTGAGCGCTCCAATGAACAGTGGGTTTGAATAGCATAGCGGCTACTGCGCGATTGTCTGTTGTGCTTTAGTCTTAGTTGAGTAGCTTGTTGAATTGAGCTAACCAGGCAGGGTGTGCAGGCCATGCAGGCGCGGTGACAAACTGGCCGTCAGTAACAGCGTCGGTAACCTCAATATCAGCGTAGCTGGCACCAGCGAGTTTCACCTCTGGCGCGCAGGCTGGATAGGCTGAGATAGTGCGTCCTTCAATGACGTTGGCGGCTGCAAGTAGCTGTGCGCATGGCAAATTGCGGCAATCGGTTTTTGCGTTGCCGCGAACGCTTGTACTAACTCAATCACCTCTGAGTTCAGTCTTAAGTATTCTGGTGCACGTCCGCCCGGGATGAGTAGGGCATCAAAGTCGGTCGCATCGATACTGCTGAAGTCTGCATTGAGGGTAAATAGGTGTCCCGGCTTTTCGGTGTAGGTTTGGTCGCCTTCAAAATCATGTATCGCGGTTTTAATGGTGTCGCCTGCTTTCTTTTCAGGGCAGACCACCGAGACTTGGTGTCCTACCATTAGCAGTGCTTGAAAGGGCACCATGAGTTCATAATCTTCCACAAAGTCGCCTGCAATAATCAGTACCTTAGCCATCGTGTTCTCTCCTTGTTACTTGTCGTGGTTGGGAAATGAGTCGCTAAATTCTGAAGTTAACAAATTTTTTACAATGTTTGGTAGTAGTGGATTACTACAAAAAAAAGCCCGGAGACAGTCGTTCCGGGCAAAGATGTTCTCCACCTATAGGGAGCTTTTTGCTAATAGGCGGTCAAGAAGGTGAGTCGAGACCGCTTAAGGCAAAAAGGAAAGGAAACAGTGACTACAAAGACAAAAAGTCTTTCATCTGTTGAAGAACATATTCCGCTTGTTCCTTGTCTTCCATTTCACAGAAGATGCGCAGCAGTGGCTCGGTTCCAGAGAAACGCGCAATCACCCAGCCGCCATTTTTAAAGTACACTTTCGCGCCATCGGCATAGCTAACTTTTTCTACCTCATACTCAAACTCAGGAAGCAGTTTCTCGACGTAGAGTTTGTGGTATAGGCTGTCTTTTTGTGATGGTTTAAAGGTGCAATCACCTTCGGCGGTATAGGCGTAGCCATACTTGCCGTAGATCTCTGATAGCAGCTCGGAAAGCGTCTTCTGAGTGACACTGAGCATTTCGACTAACAGGCTAGAGGCAAATACGCCGTCCTTACCTTTGATGTGACCGCGAATGGTCAAGCCGCCTGAGCTCTCACCGCCAATCAGTGAATCGTCGGCCTCCATTTGACTACTGATGTGCTTAAAGCCTACGGGAACCTCAAAGCTCTTTTGACCGTAGTCGGCAGCGACCTTATCCAGAAGATGAGTGGTAGCGATATTACGAACCACTGAGCCTTTCCAGCCTTTGTATTCAAGGAGATAGTAGTAGAGCAGTAGCAGAACTTCATTCGGGTGAATGAAGTTGCCTTTTTCATCAATGATGCCAAGACGGTCAGCATCGCCATCGGTACCAATACCGATATCGTAGCCTTCTGCCGCCACGAGGTGCTTAAGACGATAAAGTGTCGCCGCACTTGGTGAAGGCATCAAGCCGCCAAAGTCCGGGTTTTTACCATCGTTGATGACGTCAACATCACAGCGTCCATTAATAAGCACCGTTTGCAGTGCGTTTTTCGCTACCCCAAACATCGGGTCGATGAGCACTTTAAGATTGGCGCGTTTGATCGCGTCGATGTCGATAAGGTCGATGATCGAATCAACAAACTCGTTCATCGGGTTGATCACGGTGATCGCGCCGCGCTCGACGCACAGCTCGAAATCGCCAGAAATGACTTCTTGTTGAGTCAGGTTGGCAATCTGCGCTTCGATCTTCTCGGTGATCACTTCATCAGCGTCACGACCGCCTTCAATAAACACCTTGATGCCGTTGTAATCTGCTGGGTTATGAGACGCGGTGATACACGCAGAATACGCGCAGCCCATGCTTTTCGCCTTGTACATGACTATCGGGGTAGGCACAAACTTATCGATAAAGCTCACTGGGATACTGTTAGCTGCCAATACTTCTGCAAACCAGCGCCCCGCTTTGTCAGATAAAAAACGGCGGTCATAGCCAATCACGAACCCGCGCTCGGCCACGTTTTCGGCTTTAATGATGTTAGCTAGCGCCTGCGCGACGAGCTTCACGTTGTCCTTAGTGAATTCTTCGCCAATAAAGGCGCGCCAGCCGCCTGTTCCAAATTTGATCATCTCTCTCTCCTAAGAGGTTATCTGCTCATGCAGTGTGACCAATGATGAGCTCACACAGTAGCTCATCATTGCAGAAGGGCGAATTAGCCCAGCACCACATGAACTTGGTTCACGCTGCCTTCCGCTTGCGGTGGAATAGCCCCCTCAATCGCTTCGCCGTTCAGGGTGATAGATTTCACGCGTTTGCTAACATTGCTTGGGTTGTCGACTTTGATTTGATACGTCGCACCGCGCCATTGGCGAGTCACCTCAAACCCTGGCCATTCTGTCGGAATACATGGATCAACCACTAGCCCATTAAAGCTCAGTCTTACACCGAGAATGTAGTTGGTCGCGGCGAAGTAAGCCCAGCCAGAGGTACCTGTTAGCCAAGGGTGGTTAGCTCGGCCATGATCTTGGTGGTCACGACCCATGATGAACTGCACATAAGAGTACGGCTCTGTGATGCGCGTTTCGATCATGTCGTTTTGGTTATACGGGTTGAGCGCGTCATAGTATTTCATCGCTTGATCGCCGCGTCCCAGTTTCGCCTCAGCAACCCATGCCCATGGGTTTGGATGCGAGAAGATCGCGCCGTTTTCTTTTACGCCTTGATAAACGCGAGTGACGAAACCGATATCATCGTTTGGTGTTGCAAAAGACGGTGCATTAAGGTGTAAGCCGAAGTCTGAGTAGAGATACTCATCGACTGCGTCCATGGCTTTCTTGCCGCGCTCTTCGCTTACCGCGCCAGACACCACTGCCCAGGTGTTGGATTCAAGGTGAACTTTACCTTCGGTTTGGGTGCTGGTACCGACTTTGTCGCCATTTTTGGTGATACCGCGGATATACCAACCGCCGTCTTCATCCCAAAGGTGCGTTTCACAGGCGTCTTGAACTTTTTGCGCCATTTGTTGGTAGTAGGCGACATCATCAAGCTCACCACGGTTACGTGCGAGGTCAACGAAGTCTTGCAGAGCCCAATAATGCAGGAACGCCACCATGGATGATTCACCACCACCTAGGTTTAGACAATCATTCCAGTCCGCACGCAGACCTTTGGCGATGCCTGTCGCACCTACGTGCTCATCGGTAAAGTTAAGTGCCGCTTTCATGTGCTCGTAAACGGTCGCATTGCCGCCGTCAGCGTATGGGATCACCTCATCAAAGAAGTCTGTTTCGCCGGTTTCCATCACGTAGCGACAAATCGTTGGTACTAACCATAAATGATCGTCTGAACAGGTATCGGCAATGCCGTGGATCTTGTCTTCGTCACTTGGTGTTGGAACAACGGTTGGCGATTTTGATGGCTCTACATCGGCTTTGTCTGGATCGAACCAGTCTGGATCGAATAGGTGCAAACCGTAGCCTGCTTTCACCTGACCACGCAGTAGATCAACGATGCGTTTACGTGTCATTTCTGGGGCTGAGTGAGGTACCGCCATCGCATCTTGCGCAGTATCGCGATAACCCAAACCAGTACGACCGCCCACCTCAATGAAAGACGCAAAGCGCGACCAAACCACACAGGTTTCCGCTTGGTACAGCGTCCATGTGTTAAGCATGGTGTCCAGCCCTTCGTTAGGCGACGTCACTTGGAATTTTGCGCAGCGCTCATCCCAGTGGGCTTTAATCGCATCAAAGGCTGCATCGACTTCAGACAAGTCTTGGTACTTGGCGCGCAGACGCTCGCCGTTGCCTTTACCAATACCCAGTACGTATGCGAAACGCACTTCTTCACCCGGGGCAATAGTAAATTGCTTGTGTAAAGAACCACAGTGGTTGTAGCAGGTTTGGGTATGGTTCGAGCATTGACCTTTTTCAACGGCAATCGGGTTTGATTCATCGCGGTACAGGCCAAGGAAGCTATCACGCTGACCATCGTAGCTGTCTGGAGTGAACGTCGACGCTAGGTAGTAGTAGCCTTCAAAGTCGTTGGTGTTGTAGAACAGGTCGTACTCAATCACACCCTCTTGGTAGCTGGTGCCCGCAGAATAGAGCGACATCTGATGGTTTTGGTTGTCAGAGGCAATGTGGCTAAACGAGAACTCAACAAATGAGAACGCGCTGATGGTACGCGGTTTATCGCCAGTGTTGCGGATAACGACATCCCATACTTCCGCATCTTCACCTTTTGGTACGAACAGCGTTTTGGTGGCCTCGATGTCGGAGTATTGGCATTTGAATTTAGAGTAAGACAGGCCGTGACGAACTTCGTAATTGGCTTCATCTAGGCTTTTTGCCACAGGCTGCCAAGAGATTGACCAATAGTCGCCTGTCTCGTCATCACGTAGGTACACATAGTGCCCAGGACGGTCAAACGTTGCGTTAGGACGGAATTTCGTCACGCGATTGTATTCTGGGGAATTGTAGAACGAGTAACCGCCCGCATTGTGCGAAATGACGGTACAGAATTTTTCTGTCCCTAGGTAGTTAGTCCAAGGAGCAGGGGCATCGGGACGAGTGATAACATATTCTCGGTTCTCGTTATCGAAGTAGCCGTATTGCATGATGATATCCTTATTGGGGAAATTAAAACCGTTTGTTTGTTATTGGCGCTGCGTTTGGTATTGCGCGCCTTGTATACCTTGCCCTGTTGGCCAAGGGTGTTTGTATTTCACGCGTTGTCTGTCGAGCAAACTGAGGTGGCGTTTAAGCCGTGACAGAAAGGCGCGATAATCTTTGTGGTTGTTGGTGCTCCATGCGGTTTCTGCCAATGCAGTGAGGCGTGGGAACATCATATAGTCGAGTGTCTCTGGTGAAGTGATCCTCTCTGTCCAGACAGCCGCTTGCATGCCCAAAATGCGCTTTTTGACGGGATCATCTGGATGCAGCTGAGCCAGCGGCTCATAGTGATAGGCTTTCTCAAGGGTGATGGTATTCGCGCTATGCACACCTGGCTCATTGACGTTGTTATCTTGAGCCATGTCGAGGTAGGTGCTTTGGCCTGGCTGGAGAATGACGTCGTAGCCGAGTTTGGCAGAGTTAATTGCCGCTTCTTCACTCAGCCAAGAGTAAACAATGGTGTCTTTACTGACTTTGTTGACCAGGTTGCCTTCTTCCCAGCCCAGCATGCGCTTGCCAAGTGACTTAAGTTTATCTTCGACATGACGCAGTAGGTGGCCTTGAAGATCTTTCGGGTTGTGATAGCCATGTTCGGCCATCAATGCATGGCAGCTTGGGCTGTCACTCCATACTCCAACTGGAACTTGGTCTGCGCCAATATGAATGAACGGAGAGGGAAACAGAGCGGCAACTTCTTCAAACACGGTATCAAGAAACTGATAGGTGCCCGGTAAACCAGGAGAAAGTACGTTATCACAGTAGTTCTGGGCACTGCGATAGCTAGAGCTGTCGTCTTTGTCGACCAGCAGATGTGGCAATGATTTAATCGCAGCACGACTGTGACCCGGGACGTCAATTTCAGGTATGACTTGGATGTTACGTGCAGCGGCGTACTCAATGATTTCAGCCACCTCTTGCTGGGTATAATAACCGCCATAGTCGCGCTGAATACTGTGCAGTTGAGGCTCTAAAACGCGCTTTGCACCGCGCCATGCACCTACATCCGTCAATTCAGGAAAGGCATGAATCTCAAGGCGCCAAGCTTCATCGTCGGTAAGGTGCCAATGAAAGGTGTTGATCTTGTAGTGAGCAAAGAGATTCAAAAGACGTTTTGATTTCGCTTATTGGCTGAAAGCTGCGAGCACTGTCGAGCATGACGCCGCGATAGCGAAAACGCGGAGCATCGTGAATGGCAACGTGAGGGACATACAAGGTTTGACGGTCTTTGTCGAAGTCCATCAATTGCATCAGTGTTGCGCAGCCATACACAAACCCGGCGTTGCCATTGGATTCGATTTCAATTCCGGTGTGATCAACACGCAGTTTGTAGGCTTCATTATCCAGCACTGGTGAGTGTCGAAAACGAATATCTTGCTGACCGATGGACTTGGTCGTGATCGCGAACAAACGGTCGATCTCATCTTTGAGCCAATTGGCGACCGATTGCATTGCTTGATCTTCGACGCAGATCTGGCTGTAACGAGTCAGCTCATACACGCTGTCGCCAAGTTCGATGGACTGTGGCTCAGGGATCAGGCCGTGTTTGCCTTCAAAGACGTCGTCAATTGGATTCGATTTGTCTTCTCCTGACCAAGTACAATTGGGGAGGTGGTCACCGGATACTGGGTTAAGCTGTCAGTATTGAGGTAGGCTTCTTTAATGCATCATGGAGTGATTTGAAAGGCGCGGTGGCAATACAAAACTCAACATATACATGATTGTTGGCGTACAGAGGTGTCCCTTCAATATTGAGGCTACAGAAGGTGCCGACTTGCGCAAGGTTACCTTGAGATAAGCTGTCTGGCGTAATAAAGCGCTCGAAAACAAAGTGCAGCTGCCAATTGGCATGGCTTTTCTCAGATAAGTTATGCAAGGTTAAGCCAAAGCGGCAGCCTTTTGGCAAACGCTCTACAATGGCTAAATCGACACGAAAATCCATATCCGCCCCTTACTCGTACAGGTTGTGTTTCTCAATGCCTGCCATCATCAAAGCACCATCCATCGCATCTCCTTGTGGAGCCACGATCCAGCGCTGTGCAGCAGGCGATAACCAATCGAAGATGCGTTCAGCGATGCTGCCCATCAGGCAGATCTTGTCGGCACCGCGCTGGTTTAGCGCGCAAAGGAACATTTCAATATCGTCTGCGGTCTGTTGTAGCAGTGATTTGGCTAAGCTGTCGTTGAGGTAGGCGTATTCAAAAATTGCCGGTGAAAACTGCCCATAATCGCGCGGTAAAGCGCTTTTAGACCACTCAACAATCGCATCAATATCGTGGTTGAAATGGGTCATAACAATCTCAGCGAGAGGGGAAGCAGCTTAATGCCGTCTTGAATTAACAGCACTTGCTGAATCAGTCTAAGCCCCATTACTGCGCCGCCGCCCTGGTCGGAGATTGGGAATTCTCGGCCGCCAACAACATGCTGCTGGTCACCCTGAATGCAAAGACCAACAGAGCCAGTGCCAGCGATCATAATTGCGCCATCTTCGCCTTGATGGGCTCCTAAGCAAGCGCCATAGCCATCAGTGTTGAGTGTCACGCTGGCAAACGGATGTTCGGTATTCATAAAGGCGTGATAACTGGCTTTGTGTTCGGCACCGGCAAGCGCAAGGCCAACGTCCATCTGTGAAAACGATGACGCGTCTAAGCCGCCTTGCGTTGCTGCTTGCTCGATGGAGTCGATGATAGATTGCATGGCCAATTCAGCGCCGAGCATGATGTTGGCACTGCCGCTTTTGGCTTCGCCAATGATAGTGTTATTGTCATCGATAATTCGAGCGCGGCAGGAGGTTCCCCCACCGTCGATACCTACTTTATACCTAGCCATGATGATTCCCTTTATTTTTTATAGTGTTGTTGCCACAGCGCGAGAGCCAGCAGAAGCCAGCCTGCGTGAGGGATCCATTGCTCTCCCCAGCGCCAGTTCTGTAGCATGTCGTCTTTGTGTTTTTCTGGTTTGAAGGCGATATCGGATTCATCTTCAAACCCAGATGTGATGCCATTACACACACCGCCTAAGGCGTTAAAAAAGCCAATTTCAGGTAGGTAGTCTGGATTGTTGTGACCATGCCCATCGAGCATGCACATGTCGTATGGGTTAGCGCCGAGGATCCAGTTAATACAGCCATTGGCATAGTGTTCGAGCTGGGCTTTAAGTTCATCATTAACAAGATGTGGCTGAGCTAATAGCGCCATGGAGGCAAGAGAAGCGATGCGGGCATTTTCCCCTTGCCACCAGTAACCCGATTCGTTGTTGTGGGGAACGAAAAACGCATTGTGTTTCTCGCCATCGACCGCTTTTACATATTGTCTTGGATAACCAAATGGGTTGTAGGTCTGATCAGTGATAGACACTTCAAACTGACAGGCTTGGGTCAACAGTGCTTGAACTTGCAATGCGCGCTGGTGATCTGGTTCGATGGCGAGATATTCGGTCAGTGCGATCACTGGCAGTCCCGCCTCTGCAGCGTGGAAATAAGGACGACTGCCATCCGAGTTCGCTGACCAGTAGAAGCTGTGCTGCTGGTCACTTTGAGCGCGTTGACTGAGTGCCTCTACCCAGTCGCGAACCTCGCTCAAGTATTGCTGCTCGCCGCTGGCTTGGAATAGGGCGATGCTGGCCATGAGTGCGCAGTATTCGTCGATAATGTTAGCTGTTTGGTCGTTCAAATAACGGCTGTTGTGCTCTTTGAGGTGCCAGTAGCCTTTTTCGCCGCTTCTAAGTATCTTGAGATTGCTCGCGAGACAGGCTCGCAACCTGACTGGTTTTCGCAAGCGCCGCGATACTCATGCCACCACCTTGGCGAAACCCGGCTTCGAAGTCACTTTTCTTATGACCAAGCTGAGTTTCGTAGGCACAGATTTCTCGCTGCTCGGTATCTTTGCTCCACTTATCAAATACCGTCATGTAGAAAAAGCCACTAGGGTGCTGCATGCGTTTAAGGAACTCTGCGCCATGCAACGCTTCTTCAAGCAGTCGTGAGGTGACAAAATTGGGTTCTGCTTCTTTGCCTACCAGGTCGTGGGCTTTGAGCATGTTCCAAACCACCATGGGAATTTGCTGGGGGTTTAGGTAGTTGGCATAGGACAGGTGACTTAAGTACTTGCTCACATCACCAGAAGCGTCATACCAGCCGCCGTGCACATCAACGCGTTGTGAACTCCCTACAATCGGAGCGTTCTTGTCTGCGATATCAAATTCACCGCCACAGCGCTGTGATTTGAAGTAGTGAATAATGTCGGAGAAACTGCGGTTGTGAAGCGAGGTGCCGCCCACTTCAAACGTTTGTGATTTGATGTTTTGGTAACGTAGATAGTAGCGGCCTTGTTCTGTCCACTGACTAAAGTCGATAGTGAAGAAAACACCCATGTGCCAATTATCCACTTTGGAGCCACCGATAGGGCTCAGCTCAAGCACAATCTCGTCACTTTGCGCATCGACTAAGAATGCGCTTGCAACTTCATGTTGAGCGAGTGATGCCATCAAGATGGCACGTTTCTCGCTGTTCGCGTGGTAGCCAATGTGGTTGGTCAGCAACTGCATGTTTTCTTCCATTACTTCTCTCTCGGTATGGATGGGCTCCCAAAACGGGAGCCAAAAAGTTTAGTTTTCGTATAAGTAACAACGGACAAAGTGGTTGTCAGACAGCTTAGTGACACCAGGCAGTGCTTCACGACATTTGCTGGTGGCGTGTGCACAGCGACCTGCGAATGGGCAGCCGACTGATTCTGGTGTCCAAAGCGGAATTTCCCCTTTGTTGCCAGCCAGTTTTGTATGAATAGACTTCGCTGGATCAGGCACGGCTGAAACCAAAAGCTGGGTATACGGGTGTTGTGGGTTAGCAATAACCTCATCGGTATCGCCCCATTCCACCATGTGGCCGACGTACATTACTGAGATGTCTTCGGCAATGTAGCGCGCTGTTGCAATGTCGTGGGTGATGTAGAGTAGCGACATTTGTTTCTCAAACTTCATCTCTTCCATCAGGTTGAGAACGCCAGCACGAATCGATACATCAAGCATCGATGTTGGCTCATCCGCTAGCACGACCTCAGCACCTACCGCAATGTTTCGGGCTAGGTTAACGCGCTGTCTCTGACCGCCAGATAGCTGGTGTGGGTATTTCGCTGCGGTCTCTTTTGGCGGGATCAAGCCCACTTGTTCGAGCAGATCATAAACGCGCTCTTCGAGCTCTTTTTTGTTGCCCTTGCTGACTTTGTTGTGGATCAGCAGCGGACGCGCGATGTGGTGGAAAATAGTATGGGTTGGGTTTAGCGAGCCAAACGGGTCTTGCCATACCATTTGCACGCCTTCGCGGTATTGCATCAGGTCGCGGTTTGACTTGATCTCTTGAATGTCACGGCCGCGATATTTGATTTCGCCGCCGCTCGGGGCATACATCTTAGCGATCATCTTAGCGGTGGTTGATTTACCCGAGCCCGACTCGCCAACCACGGCAAGGCCACGGCTCTTGTACATTTTGAACGAGACATCGTTAATGGCTCGCATCATAGGTTGAGATAGGGCATTACTGTTGATAGGGAAGTCCTTAACAACATTGTTGCCTTCTATCAGTAGTTCACCAAAGTTGCTCATAATGGTTCTCCAGAAATCCTTGTTAGTACTTACTTATTTCGCTGGTGGTCGTTATGACAACTCTTGCGCAACGGCAATGGGTTCACCGTACAAGTGACAGTTAGAAAAACGGTTGTGCTCGATTTGACGCAGCTTAGTAGGTACTCGCGTACATGCTTCGTGAACACGTTCGCAGCGCGCTTGGAATCGGCACCCTTGTGGTATTTCCAAAAGGTTCAATGGGTTACCTGGAATACCCGTTAGCTTGGTTTTTGGTCCCGTCAGTGGTGGGAATGAGCTACCCAGACCTTTGGTGTAAGGGTGGTATGGCGACTCTAGGATCTGCTTGGACGGTGCGACTTCAATCAGCTCACCGGAATACATGATGCCGATGCGATCGGAGAACTCGACCATCAAAGAGATATCGTGGGTAATGAACAAGATAGAGAAGCCAAACTCTTCTTTTAGTGCGTAGATCTTCTGTAAGATCTCGCGCTGTACGACTACGTCGAGTGCCGTAGTTGGCTCATCCATGATGATCATTTTTGGATTCAGCGCCAATGCAATCGCGATAACCAATCTTTGGCGCATACCGCCGGAAAATTGGTGTGGGTAGTCGTTCAAACGACTTGGGTGAATATCGACGATTTCTAACAAACCTTGTGCGCGTTTTACCGCTTGCTGACGAGTTAAGTTAGTGTGACGCATAATCACATCGCAGAACTGCTCTTCCATGGTGAGTACAGGGTTTAATGCGTTCATCGCACTTTGGAACACCATCGACATCTCACTCCAACGGAACGTTTGCATGCGTTCATCACTGTATTGAAGAATGTCTTCACCGTTAAACAGTACCTGACCACCGCTGATGTATGCAGGCGGCTTATGCAGGCGCATTAATGAGAAAGCAACAGTGGATTTGCCACAGCCCGACTCACCAGCTAGGCCAAAGACTTCGCCCTTGCCAATATCAAAGCTGACGTTGTTACAGGCGCGGACATCGCCGGCATCAGTAATGTAGTCAACACAAAGGTTACGGATTGAAATTAGTGGGTCTGACATGATTAACGGTCTCCGCTCCATAGTGCATTTTGTGGCGCGACTTCAACCTCGCGTTCTTTCTTGTCTTGTTCTTGGATTTTCTTCCAACGCTTCATGCCTTTGTGTGAACGAAGCTGAGGGTTAGCGATTTCGTCGACTGCAAAGTTAAGCAGTGCAAGGCCCGTTACCAAGAAGGTCAGTGCTAAACATGGTGCGATAACTTCCCACCAAGCGCCAATGAGCATCGCTGATGAGGTTTGCACGTTGTAAAGCATGATGCCCCAACTGATGGTGTTTGGATCGCCCATCCCTAGGAATGAGATGGTCGCTTCCATCAAGATGGCGTACATCACCGAACCGATGAAGCTCGCACCAACGATAGAAATAAGGTTTGGTAGTAGCTCAACAAAGATGATGCGAAGACGTGACTCACCCAGTACTTCAGCGGCTTTTACAAACTCTTTTTCACGTAGTGAAAGGGTTTGTGCACGGATAACCCTCGCGCCCCAGGCCCATGACATACAGCCAATCACCAGAGCGATGGTCAGTGGCCCAGCCTCACCAATAAAGGCTGCCACAACGAAGATGAGAGGGAAGGGTGGGATAACCAGCATGATGTTCATCGCTGCGGTAAGCACTTCATCCACACGGCCACCAAAGTAGCCAGCAGAGATGCCGATAACCGTTGCTAGAAAACACACTGTAAGGCCTGCGCCAAAGCCCACCATGAGTGAAACACGTGCACCGTAAGCAACCTGTGACCAAACGTCACGACCCATACGGGTTGTACCTAGTGTGTGATCGGCTTTTTTAGACATCAGCAAAGTACGGCGATCATCTGCGAGGTTAGTGGCTACCCAACCGTCTGGGTTAGATTGAGCCATTTTTACGATGGCACCAGGGTACTCATGAGAGTTACCGGTACGTTTATCTGGAGCATGTTTGGTAAGTAGCGGTGCTGCAATCGCCACAAAGACGAACAAGCCAATGATTGAGAGTCCAAGTCTGGCTGTTCCATTGCGCCAAACAAGCTGTAAGAAACCTTTCATGGTTATTTGCCTCCCTTACGTAGACGAGGATCAAGCACGACATAAAGCATGTCTGCTGCTAAGTTAAAGAAGAGCATAAACAGAGTCATAATAAGTAGCTGCCCCTGAAGTACTTGGTAGTCACGTGCATGAATCGCATTGAGTAGTACTGAACCAAGGCCTGGGTAGTTAAAGATGATTTCGATAATTAACTGACCACCGATAGCCACACCAAGAGACATAGAAAGCGCCGTGACACTCGGCAGTAGTGCATTACGAGCGGCGTAGTTAAAGACCACGCGGTTCTCGCTCAGCCCTTTGCCTTTCGCCATGGTGATGTAGTCTTCGTTGAGTAGGTTAATCATGTTGTTACGCATGTTCACCAAGAAGCCACCGATTTGAATTACCGTTGCACAGATAAGCGGCAGGACTGCGTGATACAGTACGTCTTTGATGAACTCCCAGCTCGTCCAGTCAGGGATTTTGCCAGCTGTATAGGCGTAACCTGTTGGGAACCACTTAAGGCCAATCGCGAAGATGAACATGGCCATCATTGCGATAACGACTTGTGGTAGCGCTTGGATAATCAGCATGCCCGGAGTGATGAATGTATCGAACTTAGAACCGCGTTTCCAAGCGGCGAAGATACCGAGTACTGAACCGATCGAGAAAGAAAGAATAACCGCGGTACCCGCCAAGAATAGTGACCAGCCAAATGCGCTGCCTAGCAGGCTGTTGACGGATAGCGGGAAGTACTTAATAGAAGTACCGAGTTCCCAGCTCAGAATATTCTTCATGTAGTGAAGGTACTGAACGAAGTAGTTACCATCGACAAAGCCAAGCAGCTCTTTCATTGCTGCAATACGCTCTGGGGTAACCTGTACTGTCGCGTTAGCGAACATCATCGTGACCGGATCGCCCGGCATTGCACGAGGAATAATAAAGTTGATGGTGGCTGCAACCAGAAGTGCCACCAAATAAAAGGACAAACGTCTTAAAAAATAACCCATAACTCACACCTTAATTACCCAGCTTTTTCCTTGTTGCTGGTAGCCTCATCTCAAAATTTGAAACGAGTAACCCCTGACGACGAGCGCCACGTATCGACAAATCACGTTTGGGGGAGGAAAGCGGTACGGACGTACCGCTTTTAGTTTGTGTTTACTTACTTAACTGGTTTTAGGTCCAGTACGTGAAGTAGACGCTCTGGGATACCAGCCCAGATGTTTGGACGACCCTTAGGATTTTGCTCGTTCCACCAGCCTGCAAAGCGAGTGGTGTTGTATTGGTACATGTAAGCACCAGACATGACAGGGATGGTTACCTGATCTTGAGCGATGATCTTCTGGATGCCGTGAGCGATTTCTAGCTGCTCAGATTTATCCGCCGTTTTGTAGAAGCTGTTTAGAAGCTTGTCTAGCTCTGCATTTTGATAGAAGTGCATCGCGAAACGTGGCATACCATCACCTGACTGAAGCGCAGAGTTATAACCTGTGTTCCAGTATTTGTGTGGATCTGAACCGTGGAAGTAGTTGGTGTACGCTACGTCGTAGTCCGCTTCTAGCATTGCTTGGTTGTACACAGAGAAGTCTGGTGTACGTGCTTTCGCCTTGATGCCAGCCTCAGCCAGTTGCTCTACCGCTAGTTGAACTGTGTTGTTAAAATCCGTCCAGCCGTTTGGCGATTGAATCAATAGTTCAAAAGACTTACCTGATGGCGTGTCAACAAAACCGTCGCCGTTTACGTCTTTAAAGCCCGCTTTAGCAAGCAGTTTCTTAGCGCCTTCAACGTCGTACGTGTTAAAGCCTTTGTACTTGTTGTGCGTCGCTTCGTCAGACCAAGTTGCGAATGCATAACCTAGACCTGAAGCGAAGTCATTGACTGTACCGCCGCCGTAGAATGCGATGTCGATGATAGTTTGACGATCAAGAGCCATAGAGAATGCGCGGCGGAAGTCAACGTTAGTTAGCGCTTCTGCTTTCACTGGATCTTTGTGTTTAAAGTTCACTAGGAACGCTTGTGTGCCTGATGGCGGGTACCAGTACTGGTGGTTTGGCGACGCAGCAGCGTAAGTGCGGTCGATGTCCGGAATGAATGAAGACGTCCAGTCCATTTCAGAGTTAACCACTTTACCAAGGAACTGGTCATTGTTGGCGATTTGTGGAACGCGCAGACAGTCAACTTCTAGGTTATCGGCATCCCAGTAGTTCGGGTTACGACACTGGACGTACAGTTGAGGAGTGAAAGTATCAATTTCTGTGAATGGGCCAGAGCAACCGGGTTTTCGTTCATGAAAGTGGTTGGTTCTTTAACGTCTTTCCATACGTGCTCAGGTACGATTGGCACCTTCACGATTTCGTATGGAACGTTTGAGTTTGCTTCTGTTGCGTAGAACTTCACCTGGTAGTCGTTGATTTTCTCAACTTTAGATACCCAAGAGTTGATACCACTTTGGTCTAGCGCAGAGTTGTTTTGAACAAGGTTGAACGAGAACATTACATCGTCTGCGTCAAACGTTTCGCCATCAGACCACTTCACGCCTTTACGAATATCAAAGGTTACTGACATTAGGTCATCAGCGATTGTGAAGTTTTCTGCCAAACGGAATACAGGCTCATTGCCGTGCATTTCGTTGAAGACAACAAGCGGCTCGTATAGGAAGTCGGTTGTTGTATGTAAGTAGGTTGCACCCAAGTATGGGTTAAAGTTACGTACAAAGGTGTTGAACTCTTTCGGGTGGATAGTGAGTTCGCTGCGTTCTGCGGCTGTTGCTACAGAGCTAAAACCTGTAACTGCGGTTGCAATAATTGCTGTCGCTAGTGCTGTTTTTTTAATATGCGCAAGCATAGCTATTCCTTACTATTTGCTTTTGTTTCACAGAGAGACCAAGTGCTTCCCTCTCACATGTTTGCTAAAGCCTACCTCTTTAATCATTCCCAAAGAGTGGCCTGTAGGCCTTAGGCGTTACTAAGAAAACACCTTAAAGCACAATTTATCAATTACGCTCTCCGTTAAAAACGTCAAAATAACCGACGTCGTTGTCAAAAACGTTAAAAATGGTAGGTTTTGACGGGTTTTTAATCAAAATAGGACGGTGATCTGTGTCACTCATTAAGTCGAAAGTATGCTTGTATGTAAGTGCTTGCTATCCTTTTGTTGCTTTATTTTAATAGCCTATTTTCTATTGCTAGCAAATGTTGATTGGGATCACTCGCGAATTTGACTCGTTAATTTACTCAGGAAATTAGGGCGGTCGATTTGTTGTGATGATTATCGCAAACTGGTGAAGTCTCGTCTCTTGAGGACTGTAATTGCCAAAAATACATGGTGCTATTACTGTCTGTATCGAAAATTTAGCTACTTGTTTTACATCGCTAAATTTCATGACTAAGTATCAATTTGAGAGCCAGTTTCCTCTAGTAGATGCACGGAAAGAAGCAAGCGCTAGCGTGAACGCAAATGAGTACATCAGAAAGCATACGCATTTTGCATAGCGTTGTGCGGGGAGTACAAAAAAGCCTGAGATACTGAATGTACTCAGGCTTTTTAGTCGTTTGAAGAGCGATTATTTGGTGTGGAAAATCTGCTCAGTTTCCAATGATGTGAAGGCACGGATTTGGCGCCACACATAGTAGAAAATACCCAACATCATTAGCATGCTTGGAATCGCGATAGCCGGGTAGCTGTATAAGGTTAGCTTGCCTAATTCTTCATTGAACGCAGCCGTGCCCGCTGGACTGGTGACGATCCAGGTTGCTAGGAAATAGTTCATTGCCGATGAAAATGCAAAGGTACTGGCAAACAGGTAGTTCGATGACATGAGGCAGCGTTCAAACGCCTGCGTTTTACCGTTTTGCTCTAGGCGCTCATTAATTAATGTGAGATTTAGAATAGTATCGTTGAGGAGTACTTTCTGCATCATTGGATAGCGAGTGAATGTAGAAGCTAGCACAGCTAGACCAATCAAGCCTGGGATGAGTGCTTCTTTTAGCGCTAGCCAGCGAGTATCTAGCTCCAAAAGACCGATACCACCGGTTAAAAGCACGCTGACAAAGCCCAGAGCGGCAATGAAGTTAAACTTCTTATTACGGATCAGATCCATTCCGCCATAGAGCACAGGAAACAGCAGAGCGACAACCAGAGCCATCGCAGTACCTAGATGTTCATCACCACTAAACTTCATCAGAATGAAAGAGGGGATAAATACGTTGAATAGGATTTCAAATAGGGGGTTCGACTTTTTCGCCGTTGTGGTACTCATAATAGTGTGCTGACTCTAAGTTGTTACTGTTTTGTTCTATACAGGGCAGTGTTCATTGCTTGATAACAGAAGTAAAGCATTAAACGCGTAAGATGTGTAACGACGTATAAAATGAGACAGGGTTAATGCCGTAAGAACACGTGTTATTACGTTAGAGACGTAAAAAAGGCGCATAGATTTCTCCATGCGCCTTTCTAAAATTTGGTGGCCCCTCGCAGACTTGAACTGCGGACCAATCGATTATGAGTCGACTGCTCTAACCACTGAGCTAAGGGGCCAATAGGTGGATGATTATAGGGGAAGGCTGCGCGGGTGTCTAGATGCAGTGTAGGCTAATTGCGCTTGCTTTTTAGTCACTTAAACCCGGTAGATACAAAAAAGGTGAGCCAGTGCTCACCTTTTTGCTAAAGCTTGATGCGATTACTCGTCAAGGAAGCTGCGCAGGGTTTCTGAGCGACTTGGGTGACGTAGCTTACGCAGGGCTTTTGCTTCGATCTGACGGATACGCTCACGGGTAACGTCAAACTGCTTACCAACCTCTTCTAGAGTGTGGTCAGTGTTCATATCAATACCAAAGCGCATACGCAGTACTTTCGCTTCACGAGGCGTTAGACCGGCTAGAACGTCTTTTGTTGCCACACGCAGACTTGTCATTGTTGCAGAGTCTACAGGCAGTTCTAGAGTAGTATCCTCGATGAAATCACCTAGATGCGAATCTTCGTCGTCACCAATTGGTGTCTCCATAGAGATTGGCTCTTTGGCGATTTTCAGTACTTTGCGGATCTTATCTTCAGGCATCTGCATACGCTCTGCCAACTCTTCAGGAAGTGGCTCACGACCCATTTCTTGAAGCATTTGACGAGAGATACGGTTTAGCTTGTTGATAGTCTCAATCATGTGCACTGGGATACGGATCGTACGAGCTTGGTCAGCGATTGAACGCGTGATAGCCTGACGGATCCACCATGTTGCGTAAGTCGAGAACTTGTAACCACGGCGGTATTCAAACTTGTCTACCGCTTTCATCAGACCGATGTTACCTTCTTGATCAGATCCAAGAATTGTAGACCACGGTTGGTGTACTTCTTCGCGATAGAGATTACCAGACGTAAGTTCGCTTCAACCATCTCTTTCTTCGCACGGCGAGCTTTCGCTTCACCGATAGACATGCGACGGCTGATGTCTTTAATGTTTTGTACCGAAAGCGAGGTTTCTTCTTCGATGATGTTCAGCTTCTGGATAGAGCGGCGGATGTCATCTTCGTAGCGCTTGATCTTGTCAGCATATGGCTTGTCTGATGCCAATACTTCGTCAAGCCATGCTTCGCTTGATTCGTTGCCAGTAAAGAGGGCAATGAATGATTTCTTCGGCATTTTGCCGTACTCAACCGCTTGACGCATGATCAGGCGCTCTTGAGTACGTACGCGATCCATCGACGTGCGCAGTTCATTCACTAGGTGGTCGAATTGCTTTGGCGTTAGACGGAATTCACGGAATACTTCTTGAACAAGCTCGTGAGACTTAGCCACTTGTGGGCTGTCGTAGCCGAACTCATTAACAGCAAGTTGTAGATCTTGATAAGTGTTGCGAAGCGCTGTGAACTTTTCAAGAGCAAGTTCAGGATCGATACCTGTATCTTCCTCTTCCTCGGTCTCTGAATCGTCATCTTCGTCGACGTCTTCATCATCTTCGTCTTCAAGATCCGACTCTGACAGTTCAGAACCGATGTGCGTAGCCGTAGGCGCCGCTGTTTCGTCTTCGTTTGGATCAACAAAGCCGTTGATAACGTCAGTTAGGCGAAGTTCTTCCGCTTGTACTTTGTCAAACTGTTCTAGAATATAAGGGATAGTACCTGGGTACTCAGCCACTGAGCTTTGAACTTGGTTGATACCATCTTCAATGCGTTTTGCGATGTCAATCTCGCCTTCGCGAGTCAATAGCTCAACGGTACCCATTTCGCGCATGTACATGCGCACTGGGTCAGTAGTACGACCGATTTCACTTTCAACGCTTGAAAGTGCAGCTGCAGCGGCTTCGGCTGCATCTTCATCAGTAATGTTGTTGTCATCATTCAGTGCAAGATCATCAGCATCAGGAGCAGTCTCTACTACCTTAATACCCATGTCATTAATCATCTGAATAATATCTTCTACCTGTTCGGAATCGACGATTTCCTCAGGTAGGTGGTCATTTACTTCTGCGTAGGTCAGATAGCCTTGTTCCTTGCCCTTAATGACAAGTTGCTTCAGCTGTGACTGCGGATTTTGGTCCATAGACGATATCCAACTTAAGATCTGGTGAAGGAATTTTAGTATGCGAAATGCAAACCACTAATATTAACAAATTTATTCGTTGCTGACTAACTGAATTGGGTTACGCTTTTAAGTCTAGCATTAAGGCTAGCAGCTCCCGTTTTTCTTCGACTGATAAGCCGACACTTCTTTCTTTGGCCTGCAGGTTTTCAATTTGCTTTTCAATACATTGGGACAATATTTTGTCCAATGAATCGATAAATACGTCTTCTTGGTTGTCATCGTCAAGTGGAATGACCCAACTTGCGAGACGAGACAGAAGTGCCTCATTACTACTTCCACGCCATTGTTCTAATAGCTGGCCTGTAGTCATATGGGGATGTGCTTGACATTTATCAACCACTTCCACAAATAAATTAAGCCCAGGCAGTGATAAGTCTCTCACTGTGGACAGATCCGGTACCATTTCAGCATAGCTCGGATTTTGTAAAAGTAGAGCGATGACTTCACGCATTGGTGTGCGTTTGATTTCTTTATGAGGCTGAGCTCGCGTTTCTTGCTGGCCTTGCTTGTCAATTAACTGTTGAAGCTGCCTCTCATCAACTAACCCCAACTTACGGCCGAGCAGTTCTCTCAAGTATAGTCGCAATGTGCCACCAGGCACTTTGTCGATAAGTGGCACCGCTAATGTGCTAAGCCTTGCCATGCCCTCTTTGGTTCGCGTATCGACCTGCTGCATCAGCGAGGAGAACATAAACTCTGAAAGAGGCATCGCGTTTTGCACTTCTGTTTCAAACGCGTCTTTGCCATTTTGTCGAATGAATGAGTCAGGATCCTCGCCATCCGGCAGGAACATGAACTTTAATTGCCTACCGTCATTGAGGTAGGGCAATGCATTTTCCATTGCGCGCCAAGCGGCATCACGACCTGCTCGGTCACCATCGTAACAACACACGACGGTGCTAGTTTGGCGAAACAGAACCTGAAGGTGATCGCCCGTGGTCGAGGTACCGAGTGAGGCGACCGAATAGTCAACGCCATACTGCGCTAGCGCGACCACATCCATATAGCCTTCGACAACTAGGACTTGAGGCGGCTCGCGATAAGCTTGTAGCACCTCATACAGGCCATAAAGCTCTTTGCCTTTATGAAAGATCGGTGTTTCTGGTGAGTTGAGGTATTTGGGGGTGCCGTCACCTAAAACGCGCCCACCAAAACCAATCACTCGTCCGCGTCGGTCACGGATTGGAAACATGATACGACCGCGAAAACGGTCATAACGATTACCCTTGTCGTTTTCAATCAGCATACCGCCGGACACTAACATGTCTTGCGTGGTTTTTTGCTGACCAAAGTTTTTGCGCACGCTGTCCCATTCATCTGGAACGTAGCCGATACCAAATTTTTGAACAATCTCTCCAGAGAGTCCGCGGCCTTTCAGATACTCTATAGCGACTTTGTTGGTGGAAACTTTAAGTTGATCGCGATAGTACTGGCCGATCGTTCCCATAAGATCATACAAAGATCGTTTTTGTTCGCTATTGGCGGTAGGCCCTTTGGAGAAATTACCCGGTTGTCCACTGCGCTGCTCTCTAGGAACATCCAAACCTAGCGAGGATGCCAGCTCTTCAATCGCTTCTACGAACTCGAGACGTTCGTACTCCATAAGAAAGTCGATGGCATTGCCATGCACACCACAGCCAAAGCAATGGTAGAACTGTTTCTCTTGGCTGACGCTGAAAGAAGGGGTCTTTTCGTTGTGGAAAGGGCAGCAAGCACCGTAGTTCTTGCCTTGTTTTTTAAGTTTTACGCGCGTGTCAATGACGTCGACAATATCCAGCCGAGCGAGAAGGTCATCAATGAAGCTACGAGGGATTATTCCTGCCATAAAACCTTTTTACAAGAAAGAGATACAAACAAGCCGTGCGTTCCAAAGGATAGCACGGCTTGCTGCAATTTGGTTGGGCGGTTAAGCGAGTTTAGCGCGAACTAGACCACTTACCTTACCCATATCTGCACGGCCTTGAATTTGCGGCTTGAGCACGCCCATTACCTTACCCATGTCTTGCATGCCCGCTGCACCAGATTCAGTAATGGCACTATCGATTAGTGCTGCAACTTCATCATCGGTCAGTGGTTGAGGCATAAAGTCCTCAAGTACGGCAATTTCAGCTTGCTCAGCTTCAGCAAGGTCTTGACGACCCGCTGCTTCAAACTGCGTTACAGAGTCGCGACGCTGTTTAACCATTTTAGTCAGCACAGCAAGAATGTCGTCTTCGCCCAGAGTGATCTGTTCGTCAACTTCACGTTGCTTAATGGCTGCTAAGGCTAAACGAATAGTACCAAGGCGCAATTTGTCCTTGGCTTTCATCGCTAATTTTTGCTCTTCTTTGAGTTTCTCAATCAGAGCCATAACTAAAATCCTATCTGGACCTAGTTATTAGTACAGGCGAACGCGACGAGCGTTTTCGCGAGCTAGCTTCTTAGCGTGACGCTTTTGAGCTGCTGCTTTAGCGCGTTTGCGAACTGTAGTTGGTTTTTCATAGTGCTCACGACGACGCACTTCAGAAAGGATACCTGCTTTTTCGCAAGAGCGCTTGAAACGACGTAGTGCAACGTCGAACGGTTCGTTTTCACGTACTTTAACTACTGGCATATGCCTTTCACCTCAGGGGTTAACTGTTCATTAATGCTGGCGCTTTTGGGTTAGTACTAAGAGTTCATGCTTGAGCTCTTTGTTCTAAGCGTAAAACCAGCTAGATCAAAAATGGTGCGGAATTTTAATCCGATCCCTAGGGCTTTGTAAAGTACTTTGTCGCCTATCTCTTGTACAAAATTTGTTTGCGAGCCCATGACGCGGTAATATTGCGCCAATTTCGAAATAAGTCGAGAACAATATGCGCATTCTAGGTATTGAAACCTCTTGTGATGAAACTGGCATCGCAATCTATGACGATGAGAAAGGACTGCTGTCTCATCAACTTTACAGTCAGGTGAAACTGCACGCGGATTACGGCGGTGTGGTTCCGGAATTGGCATCACGCGATCACGTGAAAAAAACGATCCCATTGATCAAAAAAGCACTCGCGGACGCGGATCTTACTCCAAAAGACATCGATGGCGTGGCGTATACCGCAGGTCCTGGTTTGGTGGGAGCATTGTTAGTAGGGACAACCATCGGCCGCAGCATTGCTTACGCTTGGGGCGTACCCGCGGTGCCTGTTCACCATATGGAAGGCCACCTTCTAGCGCCTATGCTTGAGGACAACCCACCGCCATTCCCATTTGTGGCGCTGTTGGTATCGGGTGGCCACAGCATGATCGTTGAAGTGAAAGGCATTGGTGAGTATCAGATCCTTGGTGAATCTATTGATGATGCTGCAGGCGAAGCATTTGATAAAACGGCAAAACTCATGGGGCTTGATTATCCTGGTGGTCCTCTGTTGTCTAAGCTTGCTGACAAAGGCACGCCTGGCCGCTTTAAGTTCCCGCGTCCAATGACGGATCGCCCTGGCCTAGACATGAGTTTCTCCGGCCTTAAAACATTTGCTGCAAATACCATTGCTGCCAATGATGATAGCGAGCAAACTCGTGCTGATATTGCGTATGCGTTCCAAGAAGCGGTATGTGAGACGTTAGCGATTAAATGTAAGCGTGCACTTCAGCAAACCGGGATGAAGCGCATCGTGATAGCTGGTGGCGTGAGTGCAAACCGTTTCTTGCGTAAAGAGCTGGAAGCGTTAGCCAACAAAATGGGCGGTGAAGTCTACTACCCACGTACCGAGTTTTGTACCGACAATGGCGCAATGATTGCCTATGCGGGTATGCAGCGTTTGAAAAATGGTGAAGCCGCTGAGCTTTCGGTAGAGGCGACACCGCGCTGGCCGATTGATCAGCTAAGCCCGATCGAAGGCTAAATACGAAGGTCACGTAAGTGGCCTTTTTTAATGACATATTTTCACAAAATGCCTAAAGTTCGTGACTGACAGACCGTGCTAGAGTCTGAGTTAACAACGTACTGGTAATTATGGATTAGGAAATTGAGCGACATGAAACAATTTACCATTGATGGACAAATTATGGCGTATCAGGATGTCGGCGCAGGCCCAGTTATTCTGTTCGGTCACAGTTATTTGTGGGACAGTCAAATGTGGCAGCCGCAAATCGAGGCGCTAAGTCAGCACTATCGTTGTATCGTCCCTGATTTGTGGGCACACGGTGGTTCGCAGGCGGCACCGGCATCAATGGGTAACCTAACGGAATATGCTAAGCATTTGCTGGCGTTAATGGATGAGCTTGGCATTGATACGTTTTCAATTGTTGGCCTATCGGTTGGCGGCATGTGGGGAGCAGAGCTAACGGCTCTAGCACCAGCACGAGTTAAAAGTTTGGTGTTGATGGATACGTTTGTTGGTCTTGAGCCAGAAGTGGCGCACGCCAAATACTTCTCAATGCTGGCGACGATTGCTGAGCTTAAAATGGTACCCGCTCCCATTGTCGAGGCGGTGGTTCCTCTGTTCTTCGCTAATAATGCCAAGCAGGATAACCCGGAGCTTGTCGCGAGCTTTGAAGCTAAGCTGGCTGCTTTGTCTGGTGAGCAGGCCGAGCAAGTGGCACGAATCGGTCGCATGGTATTTGGTCGCCGCGATCTATGTGATGACATTGAAAAATTCGCATTGCCGACATTGATCGCAGTTGGCGCTGAAGATAAACCACGCCCAGTGCTGGAATCCTACTTGATGAATGATTTGATCACGGGTAGTTCGATCAATGTGATCCCATCAGCAGGGCACATCAGTAATCTAGAACAGCCTGACTACGTGACGGCTATGTTGACTGAGTTTTTATCGCAGCATGCCTAGTGGTTATTTACAAAGAAAAGAGCAGCTATGGGCTGCTCTTTTCTTGAAAGTGGAACGCTATGAGGTTTTCTTCTTTCCTAGTTTTGGCTCAGTGCCTTCAGCCAATCTACGAATATTCTGATGGTGCCTGAGCAGAATAAGGCAACTTAGCATCGCTACAGGCAAAGTGAACAGCGGGCGCGCCATCCAAGTGTAAACTGGCGCCATCAGTACCGTCACAATAGCCGCAAGGGAAGAGTAGCGAAATAACACCGCAACCAACAGCCAAGTACCGGTAATGAGACCGGTGAGATCCCAACCAATCGGAGCAATAGCGCCAAGAGCTGTCGCGACGCCTTTGCCACCTTTAAAGTGGAAAAACAGTGGGTACATGTGTCCAAGACAAGCCGCAATGGCAACGACGCCAAGTACCACCGCATCAATTCCCAAGTAGTAACCGCCAACAGAATGGTGCCTTTGAGCATGTCGCACAGCAAAACAGCGATGGCTGCGCCTTTGCCGCCGGTGCGCAGGACATTGGTCGCGCCCGGATTGTTGGAGCCGACCGTTCTTGGATCGGGCAGCCGCAGTAGACGACAGATCAACACGGCGCTCGACACGGAGCCGAGTAAGTATGCTGCGATGATCATAGCAAGTGCTATTAGTGTCATTGGTGTCCTTTTCGCAAGAAATTATCCATAGGGACTGATATCATAACGAAAATAGTACGTTTTTTCCCGACAAATGGGTATCCGACCTCTAATCAAAGGACAAATCATGGCATTGGATAAAGTATTCATTGAGCAGCTCGAAGTGATCACTACCATTGGGGTGTATGACTGGGAACAAGAGATTAAACAAAAGCTTATTCTTGATATCGAAATGGCACACGACAACGCGCCAGCAGGAAAAAGCGATGACGTTGCCGATGCTTTAGACTACTCCAAAGTGAGTGAAGCGGTGCTGAATCACATTGAAAATGGTCGCTTCTTACTGGTTGAGCGTGTCGCGGAAGAAGTCGCTGCGATTATTCAACAGCAGTTCAATGTGCCATGGGTCAAAATTCGCTTGGCAAAACCGGGCGCTGTGCCGCAAGCGAAAAGCGTTGGCGTGGTGATCGAGCGAGGTCAGGCATGATCACCACCTACATTGGCATAGGCACCAATGTGGAGCGCGAGAAACACATCAAAGCAGCCTATCGAGAGTTAAATGCTATCGGCGTTAACATAGCGTTGTCACCGGTGTATGCCTGTGAGTCGTTTGGTTTTGACGGCAATGAGTTTTTCAATATGGTCGTGAGGCTCGATACTGAGCTTGCCCTTGATGAGCTGTCTTCAGCGTTAAAAAGTATTGAGGTGAAGTGGGGACGCGCTGCGGATGCGGCAAAGTATCAAGACCGCACACTCGATCTGGATATCTTGTTGTATGGACAAGAAATCTCACAAAAAAAACCGCTGTTACCTCGCGAAGATATATTTAAATATTCCTTTGTCACACAACCGCTGTATGATCTCGACCCGCAGTTGGTCATTCCTCAAGACGGACGAACCATAAAACAGATCTTAGAGACCATGTCTGATGTGGACTCACTGAAAAGAATCGATTTTCAATTTTAGTTGGTAGTAGTTAAACATGAGTTATTTTGAAGCCTTTATCTTGGCACTGGTGCAAGGGTTTACCGAATTTTTGCCTATCTCTAGCTCGGCACACTTGATTTTGCCTTCCGCCATTTTGGGGTGGGAAGATCAAGGGTTAGCCTTTGATGTCGCCGTACACGTGGGGACATTGGCCGCTGTGGTGATTTATTTCCGTAAGGAAGTCGTGACACTCTTTAGCGCCCTGTTTGGTTCCATTTTCAAGGGTGAGCGTAGCAAAGAAGCCAAGTTGGCGTGGATGATCGTGCTGGCAACGATTCCGGCCTGTATCTTTGGTTTGTTGATGAAGGACATCATTGAACTTTATTTGCGCAGCGCCTACGTGATTGCGACCACGACGATCGTATTCGGCTTATTGCTATGGTGGGTGGATAAAAACGCCAAGCTCGCGGACGATGAATATCAAGCCGGCTGGAAAAAAGCCCTGTTTATTGGTTTGGCACAAGCGATGGCGATCATTCCGGGTACGTCACGCTCCGGCGCAACCATCACCGCTGCGCTTTACCTTGGTTTTACTCGCGAAGCGGCAGCGCGCTTTTCATTTTTGATGTCAATCCCAATCATCACACTGGCGGGTGCGTACCTTGGCCTTAAGCTAGTGACGGGCACAGAGCCTATCCACGTTGGCTTCTTGCTCACCGGCATTGCAGTGTCATTTGTGAGTGCCTACATCTGTATTCACTTCTTCTTGAAACTGATTTCACGCATGGGCATGACACCGTTTGTCATTTATCGATTGATTCTAGGCTTCGGTCTATTTGCTTTCCTACTAATGAACTAGCAAACTGACCAAGGACCAAGGACCAAGGACCAAGGACCAAGGACCAAGGAGCTAGGCCCTAGAATCTAGCGCCATTTCGATCGCCTGAGCTCGACGTCTGTCGAGCTCTTCTTTTATCGTCTTGCCTTTAAACCCATCGCTAATGATGGCTTGCACATCCACATTGATAGCGGCTTGGTAGGCAAGTCTAAAGCGCTCCGCCTGCGGGTAGGCTTCATTCTCCAACCCTTTTCTTCCCTGATGATCCGCTTGGCAGCACAGCAGTACTTGTTCGAGTTTTTCTGGCTTTTCGCCACACGTCCAGTTTGGCAAAAATCTTCACGAACGTACTTGGTTTGAGTTCAAAGGCACGATGGACATTGGAGTGCTGGGCACAGACCGCTAGCGCCAAATCGCGATAGTCATTGGGGACTCGTACTCGCGCGCACAGCGCTTTAATCACTTTCTGGCCAGTGTGGGTATGCAGCTTGTGACTCGGCCATTCCTCTTTCGGTGTCAGTGCTTTACCTAGATCATGGACTTGCGCGGCGAATCGAACTGTCGTTTGTTTACTCAACTTGGCAGCTTGTTTCGCTACCATAAGGGTGTGAACACCGGTATCAATTTCTGGGTGCCACTGTGCTGGCTGCGGGACGCCAAACAGCGCGTCGAGTTCTGGAAGCACCACCTTAAGCGCACCGCATTGGCGCAGTATATCGAGAAAAACCTCTGGAGAGGCAGTGGTGAGAGACTTATGCCATTCTTGCCAAACGCGCTCGGCGGTCAGGTACTCTAGCTCACCTTGCTCAACCATGTCTCGCATAAGCGCCATAGTCTCATGCGCGACGTGAAAACCTAGGTGCGCCAGTTTGGCCGCGAATCGTGCAACGCGTAATACACGCAACGGATCTTCACTAAAGGCAGGAGAGACGTGCCTTAGTACGCGATGTTCTAAATCCGCTTGACCATGATAAGGGTCGATAAGCTTACCCTGATCATCTTGAGCGATGGCGTTGATGGTGAGATCGCGGCGCATCAGATCTTGCTCTAGCGTTACATCGGGTGATGAGAAGCATTCAAAACCGGTGTAGCCATTGCCAGACTTACGCTCGGTGCGGGCTAGAGCGTGCTCTTGTTTGGTTTTTGGATGAAGAAAAACCGGAAACTCTTTACCCACTGCTTGGTAGCCTTGCGCCAACATGTGCTCAGGTGTGGCACCGACCACGACCCAATCTTTGTCATAGACTTCAATGTTAAGCAACTGGTCGCGTACTGCGCCCCCAACAAGATAGACTTGCAAATTGGCTCCCCTTTTTACTACTTAGCCGTTGGCATTCCTGTGCGCCAATGGTACTTTGCTTTGACTGATATTGTAAGGTTAACCCATGTATAAGGATTATTTTGGCTTTCGAGAAGTGCCGTTCTCGATTGTACCTAGCTCACGCTACCTGTTTTTGAGTCAGCGCCACCGTGAAGCAATGCAACATTTGCAGGCCGGCCTTGGTCAAGGCGGCGGTTTTGCGATGCTCACTGGTGAGGTTGGTACTGGAAAAACCACAGTAGCGAAAGCCATGCTGGCGTCGCTAGATGATAAAACCGCGTCGGGACTGATCCTTAATCCCACCTTTTCCAGCCAAGATCTTCTTGAAGCCATTTGCGATGAGTTTTCCATCGACTATCCACCGCAAGCTTCTCTCAAGCAGCTGAGCCAAGCCATCTATCAGTACTTGCAGCACAATGAGCAGCAGGGCATCAACACATTGGTGGTGATTGATGAAGCGCAGCATTTATCGGCGGAAGTGCTCGAGCAGCTTCGCCTACTCACCAATTTAGAAACGGACGACCGTAAGCTGCTTAAAGTGCTTCTTATCGGTCAGCCAGAGCTACAACAGAAACTGCGAACGACACAGCTTCGTCAGCTCGCGCAGCGTATTACTGGGCGTTACCACCTATTGCCACTCTCAGAGGGTGAAACGCGCCAGTATATTGAATTTCGTCTATCTACCGCTGGTGGCGACGCGTCGTTGTTCAGTAAGTCTGCCGTGGCGGTGATCAACAAAGCGAGCCAAGGCATCCCTCGATTGATTAACCTTATTGGTGATAAGGCGCTGCAATACGCTTACCACTCAGGTGAAAAGCGCGTTTCGAAATCGACAGCGCACAAAGCGTGTGAGGATATTCTGTCATTTCAAGCTCCAGGGGTAGGCAACAGTACGCAAGAGTCTGCACTGCTTCAAGTCATTAGCCGCTATGCATTTCCCGCACTGCTGGGTGTTAGCGTCGCAGCAGGACTTTACTGGAAGGGCGCCGATGCGCTGTCATGGGTTCAACAAACCGTATTAACTGCCACAACGCAGCAAGTGGCCAGCGAGAGTGCAGAGACTCAGCCAGCAGCAATCACTGAGCCTGTTCCTGAGCCCGTGGTTCAGAAGGTTGGTACTCAAACGGACTATCCAGTAGAGTTGCTTCAATCGCTATTTAGGCGTGATGACAAAATTGCGGCTATCCAAGAGCTTTATGCGGTATGGGGTTACCAAGCCGGTGTGCTAGATGGCATGTGTGAGTCAGGCGCAAACAGTTTATTCCAGTGTCATAAATACCTTGGCACTTTAGGGCAAATCATAGAGCAAAATTTGCCTGTGGTCATGCCGCTGTATCACTTAGGTGATGAGAGCTATGTGGTGCTTTATCGGGTCAATGGTGATGAGGTGGAAGTCCTCAATGGTCGCGAGCGCATTGTCATGCCAAAGAGCTGGCTAGAGGCCTTGTGGACAGGTGAGTACTATTCAATTTGGCAGCGTGATATCTACACCACATTGCGTTTGAATCAACGAGGAGAGCAGGTCGCTATATTAGACAGCAAACTATCTCAAGTCTTGGGTGAGCCTGCATCCGGAAGCGATGTGTTTGACAAAGCCCTAGAGCGAAAAGTGGAGCTGTTCCAACGTTGGCAAAAGATGGATGTAGACGGTATTGCAGGCCGCAATACATTGAAAAAGCTTGAATTGATGACACAAACGGATGCGCCAAGGTTAAACGAACCAACGATAAACGCACCAATGATAAACATAGATGAGCCACAGGAGGCGTTACAATGAGCCGTATTCAGCCCTTAAGCCTGCTCGTCGCCACACTTATTTCACACTCTTTACTGGCACAAACAGAGGTTGAGAGTGCCTATCGCGTATTGCCATACCCTGAGCTCAGTGAATTAAAGCCATTGCCAAAACGCAGTCAATCATCCACGGTGGT
Source organism: Vibrio variabilis (assembly GCF_003263785.1). GTDB lineage: Bacteria > Pseudomonadota > Gammaproteobacteria > Enterobacterales > Vibrionaceae > Vibrio > Vibrio variabilis. The sequence continues at coordinate 68,386 of NZ_JYJK01000044.1, read as the reverse complement.
GAGTTTACCCGTGCCATCCGCGGCCACTGTGGCACCAGACTCAGGTGCAAATGAGCCATCAGGCAACTGACTGTGGCGCCAGCCTCCACACAAAGTCGCCAAGCTACAGCGCAAAATGCTGCAACGCAAAATAGTAGCGACGAGCCGTTTGGGCTCGATGATCTAGACTTATCGGGCTTGGATCCAGAGATTGCTCGTAAGGTCGCGGCAGCGATGAACGATGAGCCGAGCGATCCGCGATTAGGTAACGCCGACCATATTGCTCTTGAAAGCAATGAAGCGCGTTATCGTGGGCGACTACCTGCGCTTAACTTCCAAACTCATATGTATTCGTCCGATGTGAATCGCCGATGGATAAAGGTAAACGGTCAAGAGCTCAAAGAGGGTGACCGTTTGAACTTAATTCAACTGCTGGCGATTGAGCTCAGTCAGTGACCATTCGTTTTGACAACGACATCATAGACATTCCCGCACTCTATGAGTGGGGAGGATAAAAAAACGCCCGCTAGTTATATCTAGCGAGCGTTTTGGTGTCTTTCTCTTTCGGGCTACTTTTTCTGAGACTCCGCTTGAGATTGCGTCTCTTCGGCATGACTAACCGGTTTTACCGCAACCAATCCAAAGCTTTGCTGCGGGAAGAGATATTCAGCCTCAGCAAGCACTTGTTGAGCTTTGTTTATTTCGCCGCTGCCTTGATACGCCAGAATCAAATTGCGATAAAAGGCTGGCCTTGGTTTGCTCTTAATCACTTCCACAGACCAATCAATGTAAGGCTGTATGTACTCAGGATTATTGGTGGATAAGCCAAGCTTGAGGTAGGTGCTGTAGAGATCCCAGTGGTAGCGATCTTTCCATACCACTGGGTTGGTGACTTTTTCTAACAGACTTGCATTTACTGGCTGTGACTTTTCAAACTGCGTAAGCACATAGTTAGTGTGCAAGGCCGCGACCATATAAACGCTGACCAGAATTGGAATCAGCAATGATAATACTCGGCAAGTGGTTTTGGTTATACCGCTGAAAGAGACGCTTTTAAGCCTTGGTGTGCGTTGGTCGACCCAGTAGATCAATATCACGAAAGTGATCCAGTGGATCAGCGAGTGATAAAAGGGATACTCCAATTGACTGTGCAGAAAAATAGGCACAAAAAGAGCAAAAATAGCCAGTCGAGTACCGGGCTTGGCGGTATAAATACGACTCAACACGAACAATGCGGCCAGTAAGATCCCCAGAATCGGTAGCAATCCACCTTCGATGCCCCATAGCAGAAGCTCGTTGTGAGGATGATCAAGTGCTGGGATCCCCGGGGCAAAGTTGTCATTAAGTTGATGCTGCCTCGCGGTATAAATCAAGTATTCAGACTCAAACCTTCCTAGACCGTACCCTGTAAACGGTTTCTCAATCAGCATATCTAGCGACTGGCCGTAGATGGTAGAGCGAATATCTTCTAGTTGAGCTTTGTTGGTGATCAGGTTCTGACTGCCAGAGTTGGCAAAGCCCATCAGTAGGCCTAAAGCCAGTCCGGCTAAAGCTGCTAATGTCCAGCCTCTGAAACGCTTACGTGTGGAGTGGCGATAGAGATACGGCACCAACAAGATAAAGCCAATCATGGCACCCATCCAACCGGTACGAGAGCCGAGAATGACAATGAGAGGTATTACGATGATTGGCATCAAGTACAAAATGGAGACATCACTGATGTGCCAGTTGTACTTGTGTTTTTGTCTTGCAAGCAAGTAGCCGGATAGTATAAAGCCGGTCGCTAGAAAACTCGCCATCACATTAGGTTGCTGGAAAATTCCGTACGGGCGATTGCTGACTACGTCATATCCTAAAGGGTTATTTGCGCCAAGGAGGAAATACTGAACATAGCCGAACAGCGCCTGGATACAGGCAGCAAGCACCACTAACCAGAGTAAGCGCTGCTTCTGCTTATTGGTAAACTGAAACTGCTGCAATAACACAAACAGTAAAAATCCACTCCATAAGCCGATGAATCGTGGTATCACTGCTTCAATATTAGGATGACTGTAGAGTAGTGGCGCACTCATCAACAGACAAGCAAGCCCAAGGCCGACAGTCAGTTTGCTGTACTTAATTGCTTGGTTAGTACCAAGTTGATATAGGCCAATCCCCAACGCGAATGCGAAGGCTATCCAAGCTGTGTTGTTGAATGACAGCGCTAACCCAGTTCCGCCTGGATTCGGCCAAAAGAAATGCGTCGCAACGAGAAACAGCACCGCCATAGCGGTCATAAACTTGCGATTGAGTGGCGGGCGAACTTTAATCGGCTCGAGTTCGGTGCCATTGGTATGAATGATAGCCATAGTTGTGACGAGTAAAATCCAAGAAAATAACGGGGGCCAACATTGGCTCCCGTGATAATGCTCTAATTTACCCTTTTAGCATAGGCTTTAGGAAGCGTGCGGTATGCGAACCTTCGACTTGGGACACAGTTTCTGGTGTCCCTTCTGCAATGATTTGGCCGCCACCCTGACCACCTTCTGGGCCTAAATCAATCACCCAATCTGACGTTTTAACGACATCGAGGTTATGCTCAATGACCACGACGGTATTGCCGTGATCGCGCAGACGGTGCAGTACCGAAAGCAACAACTCAATATCATGGAAGTGCAGACCTGTGGTGGGTTCATCCAAAATGTATAGGGTTTTACCCGTGTCACGCTTAGACAGTTCGCGCGCCAGTTTGACACGTTGCGCCTCACCCCTGATAGGGTAGTCGCAGCTTGACCGAGTCGAATGTATGATAGGCCAACATCCATCAGGGTTTGCAGTTTTCGGGCAATCACAGGCACGGGATCGAAGAACTCACGCGCATCCTCTACCGTCATTTGCAGCACTTCATCAATGGTTTTGCCTTTGTATCGTACTTCCAACGTTTCGCGGTTGTAGCGCTTACCTTTACATACATCACACGGCACATAGACGTCTGGGAGGAAGTGCATCTCTACCTTGATTACGCCATCACCCTGACAAGCTTCACAGCGACCGCCGCGAACGTTAAAGCTGAAGCGCCCAGGTTTATAGCCGCGAGATCGGGCTTCTTGGGTGCCTGCAAACAGCTCCCGAATCGGTGTGAAAATGCCAGTATAGGTTGCAGGGTTCGAGCGTGGTGTTCGACCAATAGGGCTCTGGTCGATATCAATCACTTTGTCAAAATGCTCTAAACCTTCGATTTTCTTGTATGGCGAAGGCTCGGCAGTCGTTGCCCCGTTAAGCTGAGTGTGAGCAATCTTAAAAAAGGTGTCGTTAATTAATGTGGATTTACCTGAACCAGAAACACCGGTAATACAGCTAAATAAGCCTACAGGAATCGTGAGGTCAACATTCTTCAGATTGTTGCCTGTCGCACCTTGTAGGGTGACCACTTTTTTCGGATCCATTGGCGTGCGCTGCTCTGGAATCGCAATTTCGCGCTTACCGCTGAGGTACTGACCTGTTAAAGACTGTTCAGAAGCGATGATATCTTCGATAGTGCCTTCGGCAACCACAGAACCACCATGCACACCAGCGCCAGGGCCAATATCAATCACGTGATCCGCGGTGCGAATAGCATCTTCATCGTGTTCGACTACCAATACGGTGTTACCCAAATCACGCAGGTGGGTTAGGGTGTTGAGTAAGCGCTCATTGTCCCGCTGGTGGAGGCCGATAGACGGCTCATCCAGTACATACATCACCCCAACGAGACCAGCACCAATTTGACTGGCTAAACGGATACGCTGAGCTTCACCGCCTGAAAGTGTTTCTGCGCTGCGTGATAGGTTGAGGTAGTTCAGTCCAACGTTGACCAAGAAATGCAATCGGTCGTTGATCTCTTTCATGACCTTTTCAGCAATTTGAGCACGCTGTCCCTCTAGTTTCAGAGACTTGAAAAAGTCCATCGCTTCGCTAATGCTCATCTCAACGATTTCTGGCAGCGTGGTATCGTCAACAAACACATTGCGCGCTTCTTCACGTAGACGAGTACCGCCACAAGTGCCGCAAGATTTGGTCGAGATGTATTTCGCGAGATCTTCTCTGACTGAGTTAGACTCGGTGTCGCGATAACGACGTTCTAAGGTGTTAAGGATCCCTTCAAATGGGTGGCGTTTCACGCGAATATCACCACGATCATTGACGTAGTTGAACTCAATTTCGGTGCGGCCAGAACCCGTCAAAACCACGTCTTTGATCTTTTTCGGTAGCGAGTTAAATGGCGCAAACAGATCAAAGTCATAATGTTTGGCGAGCGAGGTGAGCATTTGGAAGTAGTAGTAATTCTTTTGATCCCAACCACGAATCGCCCCATCTGCAATACTTAAACTGTCATCAGCAATGACGCGCTCTGGGTCAAAATATTGCTGTACGCCGAGGCCGTCACAGGTGTGACAAGCGCCCGCTGGGTTGTTGAACGAAAACAGTCTCGGCTCTAGCTCTTGCAAGCTGTAGCCACAATAGGGACAGGCAAAGTTTGCTGAGAAGATAATGTCTTCTTTCTCAGGTTCATCCATCCAACCCACGCCGACAATACCGCCAGAGAGTTCTAGTGCCGTTTCAAAGGATTCAGCAAGGCGTTGTTGTAAGTTGTCGCGCACTTTAAAGCGGTCGACGACGACTTCGATAGTGTGCTTCTTATGCAGCTCTAGGGTAGGTGGATCGGACAGATCGCACGTTTCACCGTCGATACGAGCACGAATAAAGCCTTGTGCGGCAAGGTTTTCTAAAGTTTTAACGTGTTCCCCTTTACGCTCTTTGACGATGGGTGCGAGCAGCATCATCTTTGAGCCTTCCGGCAGCTCGAGCACCTTGTCGACCATTTGGCTGATTGTCTGGGCGGCAAGTGGCACTTTGTGGGTAGGACAGCGTGGCTCACCGACGCGAGCATAGAGCAGTCTTAAATAGTCATAGACTTCGGTGATCGTGCCTACCGTAGAGCGTGGGTTGTGAGACGTCGACTTTTGCTCAATTGAAATCGCGGGTGATAGACCTTCAATATGGTCAACATCAGGCTTTTCCATTAAAGATAGAAATTGTCTTGCATAAGCGGACAGAGACTCCACATAACGACGTTGCCCCTCGGCATAAAGGGTGTCGAAGGCGAGTGATGATTTACCAGAGCCAGATAGGCCAGTGATCACTGTGAGTTTGTCGCGAGGAATTGTCAGGTTGACGTTTTTCAGGTTATGGGTACGAGCGCCCCTAACTTCGATATTGTCCATTATTGCCACTCATGTAAAACGTAGTGTGACAAGTATTACATAGTGTGAAGTTTGTGCAAAGAAATACTGGATAAAAAAACAGGTCAAAACAAAAAGCGCGACGTAGTGAAGTTACGTCGCGCTTGATTGAATGATTACAGACTTGAAGCTCGCTTATGCTTTTTTGGTTGCGTGTTTACCAAGCTCAGCCGCTTTCTCATCCTTTAGATATAGGTTTTCAAAGCAATAGTTTGTCGCTTCGATATAGCCTTCAACACTACCACAATCAAAACGTTTGCCCTTGAATTTGTATGCCAATACGCAGCCTGCTTTCGCTTGCTTGAGAAGGGCGTCAGTAATTTGGATTTCGCCACCTTTACCTGGCTCAGTCTGCTCGATGAGCTCGAAGATATCTGGAGTCAGGATATAACGACCAATGATAGCAAGGTTGCTTGGTGCCGTGCCTTGCTCTGGCTTTTCTACCATGTCATCAACACGGAACAGGTCGTCTTTGATCATCTCGCCAGAGATCACGCCGTATTTGTGGGTTTCATCTTCTGGCACTTCTTGTACAGCCACGATTGAGCAGCGGAACTGTTTGTATAGCGCGACCATTTGCGCTAGTACGCCTTGCTCTTCGTTGACGCAAAGGTCATCGGCTAGGACAACAGCAAAAGGTTCGTCACCAACGAGTTCACGACCCGTCAGGATCGCGTGGCCAAGACCTTTCATCTCGCGCTGGCGAATATAGGTAAACTGTGCAGAGTCGATGATATCGCGAATATCGACCAGTAGCTCTTCTTTGTTGGTACCGCTGATTTGGTGCTCGAGTTCGTAGTTTTTGTCGAAGTGATCCATGATGGAATGCTTGCCACGACCCGTTACGATGCACATGCCGTCCATACCCGCTTGAATCGCTTCTTCCACACCGTACTCAATCAGTGGTTTGTTCACCACTGGCATCATCTCTTTTGGCATCGACTTTGTTGCTGGAAGAAAACGAGTTCCGTAACCCGCCGCCGGGAATAGGCACTTCTTAATCATGATAAGACCCTTTATCTTTATATGTTTCAATTCATTGCCAACTGTGGCGAATGGGATTAAGTCTACAGACTAACGAGCGCTTATGACAGTAGAAATGTTGTGAAGTTCGGTTCACATGCAGACAAAGAGATCGAGTGCAAAAAAGCAGTCAAGATAAAAGGTGCTGATTGGCCCAAGCGATAGCCTGCAATCGATTTTTTACCGATAGCTTGCGAAATATCTGATACAAATGTGATTTGACGGTTGATTCAGTGATGAAGAGATCCTCAGAGATTTCCAAATTACTGGCGCCTGACTGCAAACAGCGCAGAATCTCTATTTCACGAGAGGTTAAATCGACCACTGCCGTGCATGTGTTCGCGGAAACGACATATCGATAATGGTGAAGTAGTTGACTGGCGACATCTCTTGGCAGCCAGTTTTTACCATTAATGATTTCACCAAAGCCGAAAGTAATCTTATTGCCATCTTCATGACTGTAGAACAGCCCTTTTAAATGACCATACTTGAGAATTTCTTCAGTGGTTAAGCGGTGCGGTACATTGATAAGAATGGTCTCAAAGTTTTTGCTGGCAAGGGGCAGATTCAGTACTTGCTTAAACAGATCGAGCGACTCTTCGTAGTCAAACAGTAAAATCCGATTTCTCGGCCCTGTTGTGGCGTTCAGCAGATCTTTGGGTTCAATGGTCTCGATAGGATTAATGCAAAGATTGGAGAGCGCCTCAATTCGTCCGGTAACTTCAAGATCTTGACCGAGGCTGACGTGTTGTATGGTGCGTTTGTAACTGTTTTTTCTCATCGTCACTAATAATTTTTGCCGCTGAATTAATGTGCATGTTGGTGTATATATAGGTGAGCGGCTAGTGTCGGCAACACGAAATGAGAGAGACTTAAACTATTTTAAGTAATTGATATGTGTATTAGGTGGGCGTGTGCCTAGATGGGTTGAAATTTCGGCGCTAGACTTATATTCAAATGCCGAGCTGGGATTGTAGGATAGTTCACATAAGCGCTGTTGCTGTCTTGTGGGTTCATGGTATCCTACTGGGCTATTTTAAAACACACTGTGGTTACGGAGCAAAACATGGCAAGCCGTGGAGTAAACAAAGTCATTCTAGTGGGTAACTTAGGTAACGACCCAGAAATTCGTTACATGCCAAACGGCAGTGCCGTGGCGAACATTACAATCGCGACCTCGGAATCGTGGCGTGACAAAGCGACTGGTGAACAGCGCGAGAAAACTGAGTGGCACCGTGTTGCATTATTCGGCAAGCTAGCGGAAGTAGCCGGTGAGTACCTAAGAAAGGGCTCTCAGGTTTACATTGAAGGTCAACTACAGACACGTAAATGGCAAGATCAAAATGGTCAAGACCGCTACACAACGGAAGTTGTAGTTCAAGGCTTCAACGGTGTGATGCAAATGTTAGGTGGCCGTCAAGGCGGTGGCGCGCTATGCAGGGTGGCATGAACCAAGGTGGCATGCAGCAGCAAGCACCACAACAGCAAGGTTGGGGTCAGCCACAACAACCTGTTCAACAGCCAGCTCAACAAAAGCCTGCGCAACAGCAGCCACAATACAATGAGCCACCAATGGACTTCGACGACGACATTCCGTTCTAAATCGATTACCTTTGTGCGCAGTGAAGCCTATTCACAGTACAGATGCTGGAAGGCCGCGACATTCGTCGCGGTTTTTTTGTTTCTTAGAACCCTGCCATGGCTGGTGACTTAACGGTTTTGGCTAAATTTGATATAACAAACAATCAGCTGCCTGGCTGTTTTACTCTTGATAATTGACAGGCGATAGCGACATTTCGTTCAAAAAGGACTTTGGCAAATTATGAGGCAAACCCCCACTCTAAAACTGAGCACGCGCTTAGTCGCTTTTGTTACAGTCATTGTAATGAGTGCGGTTTTTATTCTATTCGTGGGTGGTACCTTGTCCATCAAGCGAATGGGACAAGAATATCTCAATCACCATCTTGCTGGGATCGTGAAAGTTATCGATAAAGAGCTTGAGGATCCCGATGCTGCTTACATGATGCAACGCTGGATGCCCAAAATGCTGCAAGCGAGCAATATCATTGAAATGCAGCTGACGTCTTCTGCTGGCGTGGTGTACCGTTATAAAAATACCTCGCCAATGCTCGACAGAAGCATAGTTTACCAGCAAAGCTTCGACCTAGAACGAAACGAAGGCTATCGTGTCGAGTTTGTTGCATTGCCGCCTTATCTCGATGTGCGCTACTCTCTTGAAGCGATGTGGTCGGTAACACTTGCGTTTGGCCTTATCGTATTTTGTTTAATGCAAGGGGTGAAATGGCTTCGCAAGCAACTCGTTGGCTCAGAACTTTTGGAAGAGCGAGGAGGATGATCCTCGGCGGCCGAGTTGAACAATACGCGAAAGGCGATGAGCGTGAATGGCCATACACCGCCAGTGAAGCGCTAGATATTCTGATTGAAGAGCTGCAAGATGCACGTCAAGAGCGCAGCCGCTTCGACACCTTTATCCGTACCCAGACGTTCTTAGATCCTCTTACAGGCAGTGCGAACCGAATTCTGTTCGATAGTAAGCTAGAGTCCGCTTTGCAAGAGAGCGGTGCGCAAGGTGGCGTGATCTTGTTCCGCGTCGAGGATTGGGAGCAAGCACAAGAGAAGCTTGGAAAAGCTGAGGCAGACGACTTTCTCATTGAAATTGGGGAAGTGCTCTCTCAAGCGGTACAAAAATACCCAGATGCGATTTTCTCTCGCTATTACGATGCAGACTTCGCCATATTGATTCCACATCAAAGCGCCAAAGACGTCGCCGCCTTGGCTAGTCAGTGCATCCGTCAAATGGAGAAAGCGCCGCCGCCGGTTCCTTTGGATGAAGATAACTGGTGCCATATTGGCGTGAGTATGTACTCTGAAGGTGAGCGTCGTGGCCGCATTATGGAAGAGGCGGAAACCGCGCTTAAGAGTGCGCAGCTGCAAAAAGTGAACAACTGGAGCCGTTTCCAGAAACAAGTTCAGAAGTTTGACGAGCGTGGCAGTGTCCGCTGGCGCACGCTATTTGACCGTGCACTGCTGCCTGAAAATCTGCTGATTTATGCTCAGCCCTGTTACTTGTATGAAAAGGGCAAAGAGCTGGCACCGCTGCACAAAGAATTGTTTGCACGCATCGATGACCCAGAGCGAGGCACTGTTAAAGCGTCTCGCTTCCACTCCGCTTTATTACAGGTGGGCTATGAGTCTAATTTTGATCGCGCTGTGTTAGGTAAGGTATTCAGAAGCATTAAACAGGGTAAAATCACTCTGCCGGTGTCGATTAATGTCTATGTGGTGCCGTTTGCAAACAAAAGCTACTTCAAGTGGTTCAGGGACGAGTTATTGCAACTGCCAGTTAGTGTTCGTAGCCAGCTTAGCTTTGAGTTTTCTGAGGCGCGCTTAGTACAGCATTTGGACTACATCCGTCCGGTAGTGAAAATGTTGTCTGGTTTGGGATGCACCGTCATCGTTGGTCAGGCGGGGCGCTCGATCGTCAGTACTCACTACATTAAAGATTTGAAAGTGGATTATCTAAAGCTGCATCGCAGCTTGGTCAAGCGTATCGATCAGCGTGACGAGAACCAATTGTTTGTTCGCAGCATGGTGGGGGCGTGCGGTGATGCACCTACCCAAGTGATAGCCGTTGGTGTTGAAACCAAGAAAGAGTGGCATACGTTAATCGATCTCGGTGTCAAAGGCGGTCAAGGGCGCTACTTTGCTGCTGAGACGCAGTTGTTGCCAGAGGCGCAGGCCAAAACTACATCGATTAAACCAGGCGTCGTAACCGCTGGAAGCGAACCTAACGCCTGGTCAAAAAATAAGCGCCTTTTTGGCGCTTATTTTTTATCAATCAACTTATGAGCGACTAGTTGATACGCGGTCGATACTCAGTCCAAGACTGATCATCGAAGCTGTAGAACTGTGTATCATTCACTTCGAGCATTGTTGTCCCTGAGTTCTGCGAGATAACCGGCGTCGTCGGTAAGCCTGGGTCAGAGATGTCAGAGACGTTGCTTTACCCTCATACATATTGCTGCTTAAGATATTGGCGAGCAGATCGCTTAACGCTAAGAAGCTGACTGGCTGCTCAACATCGATTTGACTGCGGTTTTCAATCGCTACGTCACCAAAGAACTTTACACCAACCGGCACATTAGTGATGGCTTTGGTTGGTATCTCACGCATCCCAGAGATCTGCATGCGATCGCCTCGCACCGCAGCACCGTGCTCGGGAAGTAGCACGACAACGACATTGCGTTTACTCGCCTCTAACGTTTGGAAGAAGGCATACAGCTCATCCAGCAAGATCTTTTGTTGGCGTTTGTAGGTCACTAAACGTGAACCAGATTGACCCACGACTCGGTTGCCATCATGAATACTAATGGTGTTATAGAGACTGACCGTAGGCTTGGTATGGTTGATTTGCTCCCACTGAGAGAGGATTTGCCCATCACTGTAAATTCGAGTGCCATCGAACGCATATTGCGACGGTGTCAGCGCCTCAATGTCGACGGCTGGTGAAAAGTTGCCGATGTTATTGGCAATGTGTTTGTTGAAACCATCGAATTTACCGTCATGGTTCATAAACACTTCTTTCTCATAGCCAAGGCGTGCAAGCTGATCAAACAAAGAACATTGCGCAGTCAAGTTATCATTAAATAAGTCGGCGTGAGACTGCTGACCACAGTTGGCTCGCAAAATACGCAGTACCGCAGGTCCGCTGTATGATGTGGCTGAGTTAAAGTGCTTGAACAGGATATCGAATTCTTTGAAGATCGGGTGATCAATGTTGCCGGAATACTCCAAGTCATCCCAAGCCAATGAACAGACACTCAGAAACAGGATGTCAAAGTTAGGCTGCGTTGCTAACGCGTCTATGTTCGACAAACTCGATGTTTTAGAAGCTTGATCGCGAAAGAATTGTCCTACATAGGTGGTGAGACCTTCTGATGACGTATCCACGGCAACTTGAGTCGGCGCCGTTGTGGTTGCTGTATTATTGCCTACGTTATTGGCGGTCGTTTCTACTGCTTGGCTGGTGGTTAATGACATCTGCCAAAATGAGCTGGGAATTGACGCAATCACCATACCTACGACGACGAATGCGGATAAACGTAGGATCTGGCTCAAATAGAGATAGCCAACAATGAGTACAAAGCCGAGTAATAGGAAGTCTAGGGAAATAAAATCCTTAGCCAGTGCCAGCAGATAAACGGTGTCGAATTGGCTCACTAAATCCCACTGGCTAAATAGCCGCTCCAATGGTGGCAAATAGGAATCATGGTGTAGCAGTAGCAGCGCCAGACCTATCGCAATGATATGTCTAATAATGTTGAGCCAGCGACTGCGCAGTGGGATCACGACAAAGCAGAGTAAACTGAAATTGTAGAGCGGTGAAAAGCTCAGAGTATCGCTGGCGTATAGCGCCAATTTCAGGGCAAAGTAGAGTGTCCACCAACCGAGTGAAATGTGAGCTGAGGGTTTGGTTCTATCCATGATTAAAACTTGGTTTCTCGTAAATGCTTAGGACGTTTTTTGAGTTTTGTAATTAGCCTTGATAATAGGCGCACGATACTTGGTGCGACGATACCGAGAGCCAGGCCAACAGCGGTAAATACGCCTGCGACCGTTAAAAAGTCTTCAATATTCATAGTTGATCCCAATCTACACGAGAAGCAAAGCGGCTGGCTGGTGTCGCCTTGTCAGGCTCCGCTTCGGTGATGCTTGGTTTTTCTTGGTAATCAATACCTTGTATGTTGTAAAGTCGCGTTACGATCTCATCAGCATCGGTGTATTGTGACTGTTCAATAAACAGTTCATTCGGCGCCACCGCAAACACATTTAATAACGCCTGGTGAATCTCATAACGTCTTAATGAGCTAAAAAAGATCAAAATTCGGCCATCAATTTGACAGGCAATATCCCCTCGGCGCTTCATTTGACTATAGGACATTGCCTCACTAAGTGGTACTGAAGAGAAAGGGGTTAACTCGACCAACGCATACTCAATTTGTGTGTTACGACAAACCTCGATGGCATTTAGCGTTAGCGATTTAAATGTGTCGAAGCTGACAAAGCCACTTTCATCGACAGGGCTTTCAAACTGTTTAAACAGCGAGGTTTCGGATAGGTAATTTGCTTCCATTTTCGTCATCGACGCCAAGCGTATTTGGTCGTAAAGCACGGCATCGCTTTTTGTGTGATCGACAATGCTTTGAGCGCCTGCTGTGATGAGCATGTGGAAGTCATTGTAGCGAATACAAGGGGTGAGCTCTTTAATGACAAAATGCACACTGTCCCCATAACGCTTCTTGTTTTGGAGAATGGTTTTAGCGACACGCTTGATGTCATCAAAACCGCCACAAGGGAGCACAACGACAGTTGCGACGCTGGTTTCGAGCACCGAATTAGGGAAGTTAAATTGCTCAAAAAACTGAAATCCATGTTCATGGACGAAGTCACGGCCTGCCGCTTGAGAAGAAACCAATACGGGCAAAATCTGTCTATTAACTTGATTGCCCGAATCATCTGACAATAAAAACAGCTTATTGGCTAATTGAGTGTCACCGTCTTGATAATGGATAGCCTTGATAAAAGTTTGTTGATTATGCTGTTTCAATTCACCAAGAAATATCCTTTTCCCCCGTAAAGATTGTTTATATTCCTCAGGATTAATCGAATTATTAATATCTAGTAACAAAATTGTAATATTTATAAAATCAATTGTTGTTTGTTCGATCGCAAAATTAACATCTAGTTTTGAACTCTGCTCCAAGTCGAGCAATATACAGATATGAACATTTTTATTAATAGGCAATCTTGATAAATCATCCAAGAACTCAGCCATTGATAGCGCAGGGTTTGAGAGGAATATCCGCGAGAAACTATGATTGATAAGTTCGGTAGATTTAGCACTGAGCTTGTCGGTTCGTGTAAGAAAATCCTTACCAGATGGGGAGGTAAATAGGTCAGCTTTAGTCTCGAAAAGTGGGGCTTTTTCGTGGTGAGTTAGCAGATTTTCCAAAGCCTGCCAAGAGTTAATGCGTATGATTTGCTGAATCATTAGCCTAATTACCATAAGTAATAGTGATATTAGTTGGGGCTTAGTGTACTATGCGTACAAATTTAGAACAAACTTATCTTAAGCTGAGTAGTAGAAGGTAATGCAAAACCATACCACCGATGTCGAACAAATTTATAAATCGTACGGCATTCCAACTTCTGGGTATCAGAATCTGGAACGCAGTAACGAAATAAAGTTATCGCAAAGTAAATGGAATTTTTTGCAATCAGAAAACACAGAGCAGAGTGAGTCGCCAGAATCGGCATTTGCTACGCTTAATAGTCAGACGGAGCCATCTCTGGCATCGTTAAAAGAGGAATAAGTTTGTCATGTCCATATTGTTGGTAACAGGTATCCATGCGGGAGTGGGGGCAAGTACTGTCGCCGCGAACCTTGCGGCTGCCTACACCGTACTTGGACATAAAGTACTTTTGGTTGACCTAGACCCTAAGAACCTTGTCGGTCCCTGGTTTGGCCATCCAACCGATAAAGCTTCTGGGTGGACAGACGCGGTATCTAGCGATCAAAGCTGGAAGCAAGCGTTGCTGCGAGATCCGATTGGTAGTTACTTCCTGCCTCACGGCGGTTCTTTGCTGACCTCGAGTGAATACGCCCGCTATTTAGATGAAATGCTAACGGCTGCACGAGATAAATTTGAAATCATCATTATCTCTGCGCCGCATGATATTGAGTTGTCGTTAAGCCTAACATGCTCATTACTCACATTGCGGGTCGTCAATCCGACCCCGATGTGCGTGACCTTATTAAGTCGTCAAATGGCACTGAGCCCTCCCGATAGCAATATCTTGTTTGTTCTTAACCAGTGCCGTCATGATATTGCTTTGCTGCGAGATATGACCTTGGTGCTGGAAGAGGCGCTCGGTACCCGACTTATTTCGGCACATCTCTATTATGACATTGCGATTCAAGAAGCGTTTGCCATGCTTGGTAATGTGATGACTGCTGCGACGCGCTCCAATGCGGCGGTTGAATTTAGACAGTTGGCAACCGTTGTGTTGTCTCAGGTAGAAAAGAACCAGCTTCGCTCATAATCATGTTTGTCGCCCGATTTGTTTCACCAAACCTGCTGCATCAGTTTAGCGGTTCGATTCAGTTGCCCGAGTTGGCATTAAAGAATCGACACACGCTGCTGTTGCTATGCTTTCTGATTTTGCTGGCTGGTACGCGGGTGACGCCAACACGCTCAGATTGGGAGCGTGCCTTCCCACACATCGACTTGAATCATTTCCGCTTTAGTGACAACTTCCGCCTGCTTATTCAGTTGTGTTGGTTAGCCTTGATTAAGCAAAATTTTACGTGGCAGCAGTGGCGTTTAACGCGTCATCTCCGCGCCATCAATCAGGTGATTTCGCGTTTCTTTACCGCTTGTCGACGCTTTTCGGCGACGGCCGTAACAGCCATTGATGACCAACTTGAAGGGCAGGGTGTCAAGCGAACAGCAAACCATTTCATCCCTGATAGCGTGCTCTATATCGTACTTATTGTGTTGACGGTGTTGTGTTTGACCGTGCCATTTTCCATTACTGCGCAAATTGTATTTGTGGCGGTATTGGCGATTGTTGCTGCCTCTGTTCGTGGGGTAAAAGGCCGCTTGCCGAACATGCTGCTCATCATCCTCTCTCTTATCGCCTCCTGTCGTTATTTATGGTGGCGATATTCGTCGACCATCAACTGGGATAAAGATCTGGATATGATGCTCGGTTTGGTGCTGCTGATGGCAGAAACCTATTCGTGGATGGTGTTGATTTTAAGCTACTTTCAGACTATTTGGCCGTTAAATCGTACTCCAGAAACCTTGCCGAATGATCCTAAAACCTGGCCAAGTATTGATCTTTTCATTCCCACCTACAATGAAGAATTGGATGTGGTTAGAGCCACAGTACTGGCGGCAACCGCGATAGATTGGCCAAAAGACAAGCTCAATATCTATATCTTGGACGATGGTAAACGTGACTCATTCCAGGCGTTTGCTGAGCAAGCCGGAGTTGGTTACATTCGCAGGCCGACCAATGAGCACGCTAAGGCCGGTAACCTTAACTACGCGCTGAAGCAAACTCATGGTGAATATGTCGCTATTTTCGACTGTGACCATATCCCCACCCGAGCGTTTTTCCAGGTGACGATGGGCGCGTTTTGTGAAAGATCCCAACCTGGCATTGGTACAAACACCACACCACTTTTTTTCGCCGGATCCGTTTGAACGTAACTTATCGCGTTTTCGTCAACTTCCGAATGAGGGCAACTTGTTCTATGGCTTGATCCAAGATGGTAATGACATGTGGGATGCGACCTTTTTCTGTGGCTCGTGTGCGATCTTGCGTCGAGGACCGTTGGAAGAAGTGGGGGCGTTGCGGTAGAAACTGTGACGGAAGATGCTCACACCGCACTAAAAATGCATCGATTAGGCTATCGCAGTGCCTATCTTAAAGAGCCGATATCGGCCGGCCTTGCAACGGATAGTTTGTCGGCTCACGTAGGTCAGCGTATTCGCTGGGCGCGCGGCATGGCGCAAATTTTTCGAACCGATAACCCGTTACTTGGTAGCGGATTATCTTGGCAGCAGAGATTGTGTTACCTCAACGGTATGATGCATTTCTTAAGTGGTATTCCACGCCTGATTTTTATGGTCGCGCCGCTGGCCTTTTTGATTTTGGATGCCTACATCATCTATGCCCCGGCGATTGCTATCGTACTGTTTGTCTTGCCGCACATGTTTCATGCCAACGTAGCAAACTCTCGGATACAGGGTCAGTACCGACACTCATTTTGGGGTGAGGTGTATGAAACGGTATTGGCCTGGTATATCGCGATTCCAACCACAGTGGCTTTATTCGCGCCGGGACGCGGCCGATTTAACGTGACGGCGAAAGGTGGCTTGATAGACAAGCGCTTTTTCGACTGGGACATTAGTAAACCTATTATCGGCTTGCTGTTACTGAATCTTCTCGGGTTTGCGGTGGGCGTTTATCGTTTATTTGATTACCAGTTTACTGACACAACGACTGTACTGGTGAATTTGTTTTGGGTCATCTACAACTTAATTGTGCTCGGTGTTGCATTGGCTGTGGCTGCCGAAGAAAAACAAGTGCGTATGGCGCATCGTATTGACGTCAATTATCCGGTGTCGTTTATGACCACATCGGGACATCATTACCCGGCGACACTGAAAGATTTTTCCTTCAGTGGTCTCGGTATGCAGATAGATCCCGCCATTGAGATTCAAACTGGTGACGAGATCCTAGTGGCTTTGGAGCGCTATGGCATCAAAGAGTCGTTTCGCTGCGTGGTGCGCTTTAGCCGTGATGGAGTGGTTGGTGCCGAGCTTTTGCCGATGACGATGGAAAAGGAAAAACGCTTTGTTCAGTGTACGTTTGCCCGCTCTGACACATGGTCTAAGTGGCAGCAAGCCTATGAACACGATAAGCCGCTTGAGAGCTTGAAAAGTATGCTCTACGCCAGTGCGATTGGAATAAGAAAAATGATTGAGTTTAGCCCCTCGCTTGTCAGAGTGGCGGTTTTTAAGTGGGTCGATATGATGAGGAACCTTGCCTCCTATCGTCCTCGCTGGATTGTATAGGATATTAGAATGAAACTGATTCACGCGTTAACGCGAGTGATGCTCGGGGCGAGCTGTTTGCTGTCTGCCTCTGCTCTGGCCGATTTTGTTGATACGTCTCCAAAGCAAGTAAGCTATACCTTCAGCGAGATTGCGGGGCCTTCGTCGATCACCATTCGCGGTAGTGGTGGTACCGCTTTTTTGGGGTTTGGCTCTCGCCTTGATCAGATCATCACGGGTGGCGAGCTAGATTTGTATTTTTCACCCTCTCCAGCACTGCGAGCACGCGTGTCACACCTTCGTGTCTATCTTAATGAAGAACTGATGGATGTCGTGGACTTTCAGCAAGATGATGCTCATAAGCTTGAAAAAACCATCCGTCTCGATGGTCGTTTCTTCAAAAACTACAATCAGATAAAGTTCGAACTCATTGGTCGTATTGACCAAGAGTGTAGCGATGCCAGCGATCCAGCATTGTGGTGGGAGTTAGGTTCAGCGAGTCGTATTACCCTTGATGTACGCAATATAGATGTGGCTAACGAACTTAGCCTACTTCCCGCGCCGTTTTTTGATGCACGAGATTTGAAAAATGTCACCATCCCTGTCGTATTGCCGAGCGATTTTGGTACCCAAAATTTGCATTCTGCTTCAGTAGTGGCGTCTTATTTTGCTAGCCAAGCGAAATGGCGAGAGGTGAGTTTCCCTGTCTACCAGCAAGACGCGCCAAGCCAGCATGCGATTGTGCTTGCGACCAATGATCATCGACCAGACCTAGTTAAGGACTTACCAGAGATCACTCAACCAACGATCCAAATGGTCACGCACCCGACAGTACCTGGTAAGAAACTGTTGTTGGTGTTGGGTAAAGATGAGCAGCAACTGGAGTTAGCGGCACGCGGCTTGGTGGCTGGCAGTCAGTTGATGTCGGGCGAAGTGGCGTACATCAATAGCGTGACTAGTGTTGCTCCGCGTAAACCTTACGATGCGCCTAACTGGTTGCCGACAGACAGAGCCGTTAAGTTCTCTGAGCTTATTGAGGGGAGTTACCAACTTGAGTCGCAAGGGGTTGAGCTAAATCCTATTCGTGTTGATTTTACTCTGCCACCCGATCTGTTTACTTGGAACGCGAACAGCGTGCCGATGAAACTTAGCTATCGTTATTCGCCGCCACTCAAAGGCACCAAAACCTCGCGTTTGAATATTTCCGTTAATGAGCGCTTTGTGCGTGCGTTTCCGCTCGATGAAAATAAAAGTGAGGGTGAACAAGATACCTGGCGAGTTCCTATTTTAGGTACCGAGTCGTTTACCGGTAAGTCATCGGCGCA
This sequence comes from Vibrio variabilis, assembly GCF_003263785.1. Classification (GTDB taxonomy): domain Bacteria; phylum Pseudomonadota; class Gammaproteobacteria; order Enterobacterales; family Vibrionaceae; genus Vibrio; species Vibrio variabilis. The sequence goes on along the minus strand of NZ_JYJK01000044.1, from coordinate 50,149 downwards.
ACTGCCAGGGTTTAAGATCTCCCAAAACAACACGCTGGCGTTTAATTTTCAAATAGCCAATGTATCAACCGGTGTTTGTGAAGGCGTTGGGCCGACAATTAACTATGCGGCGATTGATGGCGCGTCGACGCTTGATTTTTCTGGCTTCCCACATTACATCCGCATGCCGGATGCACAGTCCTTTGTGAGCTCGGGTTTCCCATACTCACGAATGGCCGACTTGTCTGAAACGGCGGTAGTCATCACCCCTAAGCCAAGCGCAAAAGAAGTCGAACTACTGCTCAATACGGTCGGTTTTATCGCTAAGAAAACCGGTTTACCTGCTTATCAGTTTAGTTTGTCTGAGCGATGGGACGAGTCGGCTTTAAGTGACAAAGATATTTTGGTGTTGGGAGTACAAGCGGCGACCAAGCTCGATCTGACATCGACGGCGTTAACGCATGTCAGCTCTAGTGAGGCTGGTCGCTTTATAGAAGCGACAGCCGTGTCTGAAAAACCGCAAGCACAAGGGCTGGCAAAGCTATCGGGTCGCCAAGCAACGATAAGTGCCAACGTGCGCGCGCGCGGCGAATTCGCGTCTATCGCTAGCTTTGAATCGCCCTTTTCTAATCAGCGTACAGTCACCGTGTTGTCTGCTCGAAATGATGGCTCAGTTCCTCTTCTTTATGGTGCGATGAACGCCCGAGCTAATGCTGTTAACGGCTCTGCAGTGGCAATCACCCCAAGTGATATCGTGAGTCACCAAGTTGGTGACTACTATTATGTCGGTTCATTACCGCTTTATGATCTGGTTTGGTACCACTTCTCCGATAGACCTATGTTGATGGTCGCTATCGCACTGCTATTAGTCGTGGCCTTTACCATGGTGATGTGGCGCATGCTGTCACGTTATGCAAAACGCCGTTTAGCAAGCCAGGTTAGCACGCACAAAGGAGATTAATAATGAGAACATGGTTGTTCGCGTTCGCCATGATGCTAAATACTGTAGCACCTGCGAGCTTGGCTGAGACTTGGCCGCAGTGGCAAGCGTTCAAATCCGTCTATATGACGCCTGAAGGGCGTATTGTCGATGGCTCGGATGACAGGCTTATTACCACATCGGAAGGGCAGTCTTATGCGATGTTTTTTGCCCTAGTTGCTAATGACAAAGCCGCGTTCGATACGCTATATAACTGGACTCAACAGCATCTCGCTGATGGCGATCTTACCGCTCGTCTGCCTGCTTGGTTGTGGGGTAAAACGTCGCAGGGTTACGGCGTTATCGACAGCAATTCGGCGTCAGATTCAGACTTGTGGATAGCGTATACCTTGATTGAAGCGGGACGCTTGTGGGGCAGCGACTACTATCAAAACGTTGGATACCTGCTCGCCAAGCGCATTCTCAAAGAGGAAACGGTCTCTTTTGGGGCGGGGAATAGGCAGCTTTTGCCGGGCAAACAAGGCTTTGAGCAAGGGGATAAGGTAAAACTTAACCCCAGTTATGTACCGCTACCCGTTTTAGCGGCCTTCGCCCATCGCGATACTAAAGGACAGTGGCGCGATTTGTACTCTGGCTCTCTCATGCTGCTGCTCGACAGTCAGCGTCAGGGCGTGAGTCCGGACTGGTTGCTCTATGATGGTAAGGCAGTTAGCTATGACGCAGAGACCACCGATATTGGCAACTACAATGCCATCCGCAGTTACCTTTGGGCTGGCATGATGCCGAGTGATATGGAAGGCGCACAGCCGCTGGTTGACTCGTTTAAGCCTTTTGTCTCACGGGCTATTAAGCAGCAGTACACACCGCTTAATACCTATGCACAGAGCGGAAAAATGGATCAGCGTGGACCTGTTGGGTTTGATGCTGCGCTACTGCCTCTGATCGGCCTAAACGCAGACGAAGAGATCACGTCCAGCTGGGCAGAGCGAGTGCGTGAAAATCTCGTCACCGATCGCAATAATGAGTATTACAACAACGTGTTAGCGTTATTTGGATTAGGCTGGAACGACAATCAATATCGATTCAATAGCCAAGGAGAGCTGTTAGTGCCATGGGCGGAGAGTAGCCAGCCGTGAAGGTAACGAGAGCATCGAGCCAAATTTCTGCTGCGCTTTTGAGTGTACTTTGCTCATCGGCGTGGGGGGAGACGTACCCTCGGCGTTTTACCGCTCAGCACCGGACTGGCTTGAAAACCAGATAGTGATTGGTGAGCTCAAACAAGACGAGACGCTCGTTGAAGCGGCAGTAGAGCGCTGGCTGGCGATTGCGCCAGACAGTCCAGAAGCCTTGTTCGCAAAGGCGCGCTGGTTGGTAAGAAACAATCGAGCTGATGAAGCAAGCGCTCTTTTTAAGCAGTTGAATAGTCAGGCTGATCCGGCTTTGGTTTCAGCCTTTGGTAACTATCTAGAATTACATACCACAGAGCGCGATCAATACAATCAGGCTTTGCTGTTGCAGCGCGGCGGCCAAAACGAAGCCGCGTTGAAACTGTTTGAGGAGCTATACGGCTCCGAGCGCCCCGATATTATCAGTGAACTTGATTACCTCGGGCTCAAATCGACCTTTCCACAGTATCAAGAGCAGGTACTTGAAGCGTATCAGCAACTAGATCGCGCGTTTCCCAATGTGGGGGAAATTCGTCTTGGCCTTGCTCGCCACCTCTCTCGTTATGGTCGAGAATCTGAAGCGTTGGTGATTTATCGCGACTTGGCGAATGACTCACGTCTTGGCGTGTTTGCCAGCACTTTATGGATGACCGAGTTGCAAACCGAGCCCATGTCTCAACAGTGGATGGATACTCATGAGCTTATTGCGAGCTATCACCCAGAAAACTTGAGCATTCAGCAACAATACGAAACGGCGAAGCAGCGCTGGAAGCACGAAAAAACGCTGCGTAAAGATCCGATATACCGAGGCAAGCTCGCGGCGTTTGCGCGCATTGAAAATCGTCAGTATGACGCCACCACGTTCAAAGCACTGCAAGCGGCCAACCGCAAGTATCCCAATGATCCGGAAACCTTAGTGGCGCTCGGTCGTTACTATTACCATAACAATAATTATCAAGCCTCAGTCGATGCGTTTAAAAAAGCGCAGCAGCTTGATGATTCGCCAGATCTTATCGACTTTTACCAGTCTGAAATCAATTCGATTCGCTTTTGGCAAGCCCTTGATGCATCAAGGCGCGCTTTGAGTGCAGAGCAATACAGCACAGCCATGCAGCAAGCAGATTTGGCATTGTCACTCGATGACAGTGAGCCTTTTGCTCATATCATCAAAGGGCAGATTTATCTGGCGCAGCAAGAGTATCGTCAAGCGCACCAAGCGGCCAAGAAAGCATTGACCTTGGCGCCAGACAACAGTTCAGCGCTGCAACTGTGGGTGCAAACTTATGCGCCAGATAAAGGTCATGAAGGTGAGTATGCCGCATTGCAGACGCTCAAACCGGCGCAAATTAAGCAAATCGCCGCGTATGCAGCGGAGGTGGAGCACCTTGTGGTCTACGATACGCTGCTGAAAAGCCAGTCTCTGCCGGAAAATGATCCGCTATTTCGCGCGCAGTTTAAACGCGTACTTGATAGTGATGCTTACCTCCCTTGGATAAACAAAGACATTGCTGAGCAGTTGCTGCGTTTAAACCAACGCCGTTTGGCGGATATGGTAATGAGTCGCGCGTATCAGCAGCATCAAGATAATGAACATACTCACGCGTACACCTTGTACTTGTCGGGTCAAGGGCGTTGGGATGAAGCGTTTTCGGTCGTCAATCAATCGCCCGCTCAGCAGCTCACGTCTGCGGAACTCTCTACCTACTCTCGTGTAAAGCTTGCATACTACCGCCAACAAATCGCTGAGCAGCAACTCAGAGGTGATGAGCTGATTGCCTTTATTGATAATGTTGCCCTCGATGATCGCCCAACTGCGATTGTATTGTGGTCAGAGACCCCCTTTGATGAGCAAGCTCAAGCAGAAATGGACGCAGTGGATATTACATCGCTTAGTACGCCAGAGCTTGAGCTGATGTCGCAGGCAGCGTTTGATATCGACAATGCTGATTTTCACCGAGCGATCTATCAAGAAGCAGCGCAACGTAAAGTCCTGTCAGACATTATTGAGCAGCGCCAGAGCTTGTTTGATGCCGATAGATTGCTGGCTGAAAACAACGTCGAAGCAGCGTCAGAGATTTATTTGGCACGCCTTAACGATGGTGTTGTACTTTCTCAACAGCGTTTGAGTACTTGGCTGAGCGCTGCACCACAATACATCGACCCTGTATTGGATATTCAAGCAAAACGCGTGTTTGAGCTTAGTAATGAGCAAATCGTTAGCAGCTTATCTTTGGCGTTGGAAACCGATAACCAGCCCTACATCAACTTTTTCAATAACCATCTGCCATTAAAATCGCTCAATGCTTTCAATTACTGGCAGTTGCAAGAAGCGTCGTTGTCTCAATCCAACGATGCCTTGACTCAGCAGTACTCCCGTCAAGCTCTGTTATTGGATGACAAAGAGCGCTTGGGGCTGAACCGGGTACGAGATATTGGTAGCGCGTATCGCGATGCCGATGACAACTGGATGACCAACGACATTATTGCCACCCTCGATAGAATTGATGAGCGCCAGCAATCCTATTTCATCGTCGGTGGTGAGTTTAACAATGTGCCGGGTGGCTCTAAATACCTCACTGTTCCTTTTGAGCTTGGCATCGCTATCCCTAAATGGGATGGTCGTCTCAAGCTTCGCACTGACAGCGTTTATCTTAATAGTGGCTCATTAACCTATTACGATACTAATATTGAGTTTGAGCGTGACCGAGTGGGACAAGCCTTCTCTGTTGGTTGGGAGGCTGAGAACTGGCAAGCGGATCTTGGCACAACGCCTGTTGGCTTTCGTTACACCGATTGGGTAGGTGGCATTGAAGGGATCACCGAGTGGGGCGATGTGACCTTGCGCGGCAATGTCTCTAAGCGCCCTGTTACGGCGAGCTTTATCTCTTACTCTGGATTATCAGTGACGGATCGTACAGGCATGACCACTGAGTTTGGTGGTGTGACTCGCAGTGGCGCGACGGTGAGTGCGTCTTGGAATGACGGACGTCCATATGGCGTTTGGGGGTATCTCGAGTATCATCAGCTCACTGGTAACAATGTCGCTGATAACAATAGAACCTCTGGTATGCTGGGCAGTTACTACAACTTCATTAGTAGCGATGATGAGGTGTTCTCTTTAGGTGGCGCCGTGTTTTACATGGGCTACGAGAAGAATGTCAATGAAGTGATTATCGGCCATGGCAAATATTACAGCCCGCAAAACTACACATCGATTTCCTTACCTGTGTCGTACTATCGTCGTCATAGCTTTGATTGGACATATGGGGTGAGGGGCACGGTTTCGTTGTCGAATGCTTCCTTTGATGCGCCATACAATATCCAGGGTGGCACGGCTTCGTCATCAAGCGGTGTGAGTGCAGGACTGCAGTTTTATACCGAGTATCGAGTGAGTGATCATTGGAGCTTTGTTGGCTATGTATCGCAGCAATTTTCGAGTGATTACCAGCCGAGTGTATTCAATGTCTATCTCAAATATCACTTCGATCCTAACTGGCGTAAGGCTCGACTTCAGCCAGATCCGCTAAGACTGTACGCGGACTATTTCTAGTCCGCGCATTTCGCTTGTTACAGGGTTTACTGTGAGCGCTGTTTGAAGAATTTAGCGCGCTGTTTGACCCATTTGTTTGCCCAATCAACAGGCGCATTTTGGTAGGCACGCTCGACGGTTTGGTTTAAAACGCGCACGGATGGTAGGTAGTTAAGTGTCTCTTGAGCACCCCCAACTTAGCGATGTCGATGTCTGTTAATGAGCGGGCAGCGAACATCAGAGAGTTGAGATAAACCGTTCCTGATTCGTATTTACTGGTGGCGGTATCGGTGAACAGCGCTAAGCCTTTTCGATTCATTGCCCACCTCTCGCCAAGCCCTGAATAGCGCATTGTGTCAATGTGCTCGCCATCAATGTAGAGTTTGTAGGCCACATCTTCCGTTTCTGACGCAAAAAGACCATGGCAATGCGATGCCAGGTATTGGCCTTAATAAGTCCTGTGTAGTTTGGTGAAAGGCCTATCTCGCCTCCGGCGATAGGTAGATATCGGGCGCGCTGCTGCTTGCGTCTGCATCGATTATCGCTCGGTATTTACTGCTGTCACTGTCTAGTTCAGGCCATAGAGCATCAAAGACAATCGTGTAATAAGAGAGACGGTCTTGATCGGCAAAGTCTCCGTTAGTCTCAAGCTGTGTAGCAAGCTGGAAACTGCCGTTATCCAATGCTCTTAAAGCACTGAGTTCAATAACCGAAGCGTTGCTACCGTCAGGAAGCCGTGGTAGCGAAAAGAATTCAGCCGTGCCGCAGTTCAGCAGTTCGCTATCGCAATATTGCAATTCATCCGTCGCATTGGTGAGCGTTAGGCTTGAAGCGATGTTTTGCTCTGGTGCAAAGATGTTGCTCGCATCATCGAAGTTCCATACAGAGGTAATGTTTGGAGCGTTTTCATCACAGCTGAACAGCAGCTCATCAACATCGATGTATAGGCAGTTTGCAGTGCGCTTGCGGGCATAGGCATCAAAAATCTCCCAAGCTTCGCCAACAAACTGTGCATCTTCTTTGCGGTAGTAACTGCCGTTAAAGAACAGCTCAGGATTCCAAGCCGCCGATTTAAAGAGGCCGATTTGATAGGTCTTGGCTGATTCGATATCGTCTAGCGCTGGACCATGGTAATCAAGACCACTCTCATAATTGAGCATAGCGCTAAGTGCTTCGCCTGATACGCTCACTTGATACAGCGATGAGAAACCAGGCGTATTGGCAGGCTGGCGTTCAATTGGGTAGGCGTGATGAAAGTCTTCTTGGGTCAGTGAGCCAGGAGCCCAGATTTCACTATCTTCAATTTCTCCGCGATCGAGGAAGCTGGCATCTATCTGATAATTGATCCCTGACTTGGGTGCAGTAAAGTCGGTCAAACTGTCATGCAAAATATCCAAGATACCATCACGGCTTGGCTGTTTAAGCGATACCGCAATTTCGGTGTTCGCATCGGGAGCGTAAGTCCCCATGATGCTATCAATACGACGTTTGGTTGTCTTGTTAATCGGTAACGATTCGGTAATATCGAGTTCGGCAATGGTTTCGGGCGTTATTGCAGTTTTGGTGGCGAGGTCAAACGTTACCGTGACGTCGGTGTAACCTTTGGCATTAAAATCAGGCAGCAGTACCGTCGTGCCATTGACTCTAGTGGTCTTTGGTGAGTCATGAGTATGTCCGCCGAGCACGAGATCGATGCCGTCAACAAAGGTAGCCAATGCGACATCTGTGCCATGACCAAGGTGGCTGAGCATCACCATATAGTCTACTTGATCGCCATAGGCCGCGATGATCTCGCGAGCGCGTTCGTTCCAGTCCCAACGCATTCTGAAATCGTCAATAAAATCTACTTGAGGCTTAATCTCTTCATCTAGCTCATTCCATGGCCCCGACGTCATACCAAATACACCCACTTTAATGCAGCCTACTTCGGCAATAGCAAAGTCTACCCCTGCAAACCCCGCAGGGTCATTACCATAGTATTCGGTGTTGGAGGCAAGGACTGTTGATACATCATCTTTTGCGTACGCCAGTAATTGCTCAGGCCCCAGGCGAAGTCGTGATTACCAATCACGCGATAATCAAATTCCAACGCTTGCGTGGCCTCAAGCGTGGCATAGCCCTCTGATAATTGCTCGGCGACGGTGCCTTTTTCATAATCGTCCCCGCCATTGGTAAACAGGGTGAAAGGATCTTCGGCAAGCGCGTCGACATGAACTTGTTTGATTTTGCTGTAGAACTGCTCGCGATAACCGAAGTGGCCGTGTAGATCAGCGACGTGGATAAAGCGAATGGTCTGCGTGTCGGCATTGGTGTCACAGGCTGGCCCATGAGATTTAGTCGGTGCAACTGGAATGGGGTCGCCAAGCGATACGCTGGTGTCTTCGTTACAGCCTGAGAGCAACAGTGTGGATAGGGCGCTGCCTAAAGCAAGCAATGTGAAGCGGGTACGTGTCATCAAAAAACCATAGCTAATCAAAGTGGAGAGCAAAAGCATGCATAGGATACCAGATCCTGATTGGTAAATTATCATTGGTAATGGAGTTATTGATGGGTTTTATGTGGTGGTTCGCATTAAGGAGCGTTTAGGGGAGAGGAGTTAAGGGCAGAAGACCTATATCGAGATGTATCGGAGCCGCCGCAGGCGCTATTGGTTGGGGCGGTATAATGGCTGACTGCCAATAAATCCTGTGAATTTTTTGCGTTAAGTAAGGAAACTGTAAGAAAATGGGGGTTTCCTCCAATGTTTCTGCTTCAATGCCTTGCTGTGATGGCGCGGCATTGGTACATTTAGTGCAATTTTTGTCTTCTAATTCTTGCAGGACGAGCGAAGAATATGTTTAAAAAACTGCGTGGCATGTTTTCTAACGACCTATCGATTGATTTAGGTACTGCCAACACACTGATTTATGTAAAAGGACAGGGTATCGTCCTAGACGAGCCTTCTGTTGTAGCTATCCGTCAAGATCGTGCGGGTTCAGCCAAAAGCGTTGCGGCCGTCGGTCATGCAGCGAAACAGATGCTAGGTCGTACCCCTGGTAACATTTCTGCCATTCGTCCAATGAAAGACGGCGTAATTGCTGATTTCTACGTGACTGAAAAAATGCTTCAGCACTTCATTAAGCAAGTTCACGACAACAGCGTATTGAAGCCAAGCCCACGCGTGCTTGTGTGTGTGCCTTGTGGTTCTACCCAAGTTGAGCGCCGCGCAATTCGTGAGTCTGCGCTGGGCGCAGGTGCGCGTGAAGTGTACCTCATTGATGAGCCAATGGCGGCAGCAATTGGTGCAGGCCTACGCGTGTCAGAACCAACGGGTTCTATGGTGGTCGATATCGGCGGCGGTACAACGGAAGTGGCGGTGATCTCACTAAACGGTGTGGTTTACTCATCGTCAGTTCGTATCGGTGGCGACCGTTTTGATGAAGCGATCATCAACTACGTACGTCGCAACTACGGCAGCTTGATCGGTGAAGCAACGGCTGAGAAGATCAAACACGAAATCGGCTCTGCATACCCTGGTGACACGGTTGAAGAGATCGAAGTTCGCGGTCGTAACCTAGCTGAAGGTGTGCCACGTAGCTTTAGTCTAAACTCAAACGAGATCCTAGAAGCGCTTCAAGAGCCGCTAACAGGTATCGTATCGGCAGTGATGGTTGCGCTAGAGCAGTGTCCACCAGAGCTAGCCTCTGATATTTCAGAAAACGGCATGGTACTAACCGGTGGTGGTGCACTACTTCGTGACCTAGACCGTCTACTGACTGAAGAAACGGGCATTCCAGTTGTTATCGCTGAAGACCCACTGACCTGTGTGGCTCGTGGTGGCGGTAAAGCGCTTGAGATGATCGACATGCACGGTGGCGATCTATTTACTGAAGAATAATGGTTTCTCTCTAGTTTTGGTGTGGTACTGAAACTAGAGTCCGCATCAAGGTTATGAGTACATGAAACCAATATTTGGTCGAGGTCCGTCCTTACAACTTCGGTTATTTCTTGCTGTAACTCTATCAGCCGGCTTAATGCTGGCTGATAGTCGTTTAGACACATTCTCCAATTTCCGCTATCTGCTGAACAGTGCCGTTGCGCCTATTCAATATGCTGCCAACTTACCGCGTAGCATGTTTGATGGTGTCTATGAGCGTCTCAATACCCGTCAAGGCTTGGCTGAGCAGAACATCAACCTCAAGCGTGAAGTACTGCGCCTGAAAAGCGATCTTATCTTGCTCGATCAATATCGTGAAGAGAACCAGCGTTTCCGGGAACTACTTGGCTCGTCTTTTGTGAGAGATGAGAAGAAAGTGGTCACCGAGGTGATGGCGGTAGACACCTCTCCTTATCGTCACCAAGTGGTGATCGATAAAGGTCGTATTGATGGTGTTTACGAAGGTCAGCCGGTTATCAATGAAAACGGTATTGTCGGTCAGGTGACATTCGTTGGGGCGCACAATAGCCGAATTATGCTATTAACGGATACCAACAGTGCGATCCCGGTACAGGTGATCCGCAATGACATCCGTGTTATTGGCTCTGGTAACGGCTCTATTGATGAGATCCAACTCGAGCACATTCCTACCAGTACCGATATTCAGCCTGACGATCTTCTAGTGACCTCTGGTCTTGGCGGTATTTACCCTGAAGGTTATCCGGTGGCGCACGTAAAATCGGTGCAACGCGATAATCGTCGTGAGTTCGCTAACATCATCGCAGAGCCGGTGGTTGATTTTGACCGTTTGCGCTACCTACTTTTGATCTGGCCGAATAATGATAGGCAGCAGCAAGAAGTGGAAGACATCCTCAATGCAGAATAAAGGATTAACACACAATTATGGTTAACAGCTCTTTTCGCAGTCATATGGTGATTGGTACGTCGCTGCTGGTGGCGTTGGTGCTGCAAACCATCCCTTGGCCGGGCGTTTTGGATTTTGTCCGCCCTTCATGGCTATTTTTGGTGCTCGGTTACTGGGTGCTGGCACTGCCGCATCGCGTGAATGTCGGAACTGCCTTGTTTGTTGGCTTAGTGTGGGATCTGCTTGTTGGTTCGACGCTTGGCATACGTGGCATGATGATGTCGATTGTGGTTTACGTCATCGCGCTTAACTTTTTGGTATTGAGAAACATGGCATTGTGGCAACAGGCAACCATTATGGCGCTGTTGTCTATGGTGCTCGAAGTGTGCATCTTTTTCGGCGAGTATTTGATCCAAGACGTGACTTTTAATCCAATGTCGCTGTGGAGCGGTTTGATTAACTGTATACTCTGGCCATGGATGTTTTTACTGCTACGTCGAGTAAGAAGGCATTGGCATGTCAGATAATCAGTCTGTATCACGCGTTGTATTGGCGTCCACATCACCACGCCGCAGAGAATTATTGACTCAACTGGGCTACGAATTTTCCATTGTTAGCCCAGACATTGAAGAGCAGCAGCAAGAGAGTGAAGCGCCAGAAGAATACGTGGCGCGCTTGTCGCTAGAAAAGGCACAGGCTGGTCTGGCGTTAAGCGACCAAAGCAGTGTGGTCGTGGGGTCTGATACCGTAGTTGTGCTCGATGGTCATGTATTGGAAAAACCGCACGACTTTGACCACGCCAACCGCATGTTGAGTGCCATGTCCGGTCAAAAACACCAAGTGCTGACCGCGGTCAGCGTGGTAAGCGAATTAAAGCAAGCATCGGTGGTGGTGACCACGGATGTGTGGTTCAAAACACTCAGCCAACAAGAAATAGAACGATATTGGCAAAGTGGTGAACCGAAAGATAAAGCTGGCAGTTATGGTATCCAAGGATTAGGTGGGCGTTTTGTTACTCGGATCGAGGGCAGCTATTACGCCGTAGTGGGACTGCCGCTGTATGAAACTGACCAGCTCTTGCAAGAATTTATAAATAATTAAAAATATTGAGGTGCGCTCATGAGTGCAGAGCTGTTGATAAACGTAACTCCCAGTGAAACAAGAGTTGCGATGATAGAGAGTGGAATTCTCCAAGAAGTCCACATTGAACGCGAAGCCAAACGAGGCATCGTAGGGAACATCTACAAAGGCAAAGTCAGTCGCGTGCTTCCGGGGATGCAAGCGGCGTTCGTCGATATCGGTCTGGAAAAGGCCGCGTTTCTTCATGCCTCCGATATTGTCCCTCATACCGAATGTGTCGCAGAGAACGAGAAAAAACAGTTTCAAGTACGCGACATCTCTGAGTTAGTCCGTCAAGGGCAAGATATTGTTGTGCAAGTGGTCAAAGACCCGCTGGGCACCAAAGGCGCTCGCCTAACCACCGACATTACCCTACCTTCACGATACTTGGTATTCATGCCTGGAGCGAGCCACGTAGGTGTGTCACAGCGCATTGAAAGTGAAGATGAACGCCTGCGCCTTAAGCGAGTTGTTGCCGATTACTGCGACGAGAATGGTGGGTTCATTATTCGTACCGCGGCCGAAGGTGCGAATGAGAAAGAGCTGGCGCAAGATGCCGCGTTTCTTAAGCGCCTTTGGACTAAAATCAACGAGCGCCGTACTAAATACAAGACGCGTTCGACCTTGTATGGTGAGCTAGGCTTAGCACATCGTATTTTGCGTGATTTTGTTGGTACCGAAATCACCCGCATTCAGGTCGATTCTCGTTTGATATTCGAGAGTCTAAAAGAGTTTACCAGCGAATTTGTTCCAGAATTAGAATCACTGTTGGAACTCTATGAAGGTGATAAGCCGATCTTCGACATGTTCGATACGGAGAACGAAATTCAGCGTTCACTGGAGCGCAAGGTTGACCTTAAATCGGGCGGCTATTTGATCATTGATCAAACCGAAGCCATGACCACGGTAGATATCAATACAGGTGCATTCGTTGGTCGCCGCAACCTTGAAGAGACCATCTTTAATACCAATGTCGAAGCGACTCAGGCGATTGCTCGTCAGCTGAGGCTGCGTAACCTAGGTGGTATTATCATTATTGATTTCATTGACATGGGTTTGGATGAACACCGCCAGCGTGTTTTGGCTTCTCTTGAAGCGGCACTGTCAAAAGATCGCGTAAAAACCAACATCAATGGCTTTACTCAGCTTGGTTTGGTGGAAATGACTCGTAAGCGCACCCGTGAAAGTATTGAACATGTATTGTGTAGCGGTTGTCCAACTTGTGAAGGACGTGGTTCGGTGAAAACGGTGGAAACCGTCTGTTATGAGATCCTACGTGAGATCACCCGAGTTAACCGAGCTTACGATGCTGACAAATTTGTGGTTTACGCGGCACCTGCTGTTGCAGAGGCGCTAGAAGGTGAAGAGTCTCATGCACTCGCAGAGCTTGAAGTCTTTATTGGTAAGCAAGTGCGTATTCAAGCGGAACCCCTGTATATTCAAGAACAATTCGATGTTGTTATGATGTGATGAGAAGTTTGTGAGTCCTCGCGTTAATCAAATCATACGCCTATTTCTCTGGCTATTACTGACCGTGCTGGTGTTGCTTGCCTCCACGGTCACAGTGCTGCGTGTCGGCCTGCCTCAACTGAACAAAGTCCAACCTGAGATTGTTACTTGGATAAACCAAGGAACCGGGTTGAACGTCTCGCTCAAAGACGTACGTGGTTTCTGGCGTAACACTCACCCGTCAATTTCACTGCAAGGGGTATCTGTCGGTCTTCCTGACAGTCCTGAAACCCAGTTTGATGTGACCAACCTTGAACTTGAGTTCGACCTGGTACAAACCGTGTTGCAGCGTCAGCCTGTCTTGGCGGATATGGTGATCAACGGTATGACGCTAGACGTTCGTTCGGTGGATCTGCTCAAGGCGGCGGAGAGTGAACCGTCCGAGCCGGCAGCCAACGTGCCAGCGAAAAGCGGTGAGCAGTTGATTCAACGTCTGGATAACTTACTGCTGAGACAACTTGATAGGTTTACTGTCGAGAAGTCGACTCTTTTCTATACTTCCATTTCGGGCGAGGAGCGACAGCTCGATATTGAGAACTTGCAATGGCGTAACGAAAAACGTCGCCACTTAGCGCAAGGTGTGGTGTCTATTGCCGATGCCAACCTCAATGCGCTCGAAGTTCGAGCGGACTTTGTTGATAATGGCTCTCTCACCAGTGTGACTGGGGACTTTTATGTCACTGTGGATGAGATGTCACTGTCTCCTTGGCTATCGGATGAGCAGAAGCAGCAAACGGGCATTCAATCAGGCTCGGTCAGCCTAAGAGCTTGGCTTGAGCTAGATAATAGCAAAGCCAAAGAAGTCTATTTGGATGTGCTTCCTTCTGAACTCAGTTGGAAAAGAGATAATCAGCAACATGACCTCATCGTTGAATCTGCGGTATTGCATCTACTGCCATCCACCTCGGTTGGCAGTTGAATGTACACCAAGTGCAGGCGCGTACTGATGAAGTGACTTGGCCTGAGCTGGATATTGCTGTTGATTGGAATCGTGAAAATCAATGGCAAGTTAATATCTCCGAGCTCGATGTTGATAGCTTAAAACCGTTGGCGACATTGGCCAACAACGAGACCATTGATGAGTGGCTATCAAGACTTAACCCGGGCGGCCGTATTGAAGACATCCGTGTTTCTCAACTTGCTGGTACTGATTCGATTAAGTATTCGGCGTCATTAAAGCAAATGTCGCTCTCTCAATGGGGCTGCTACCGGGATTTTCTCATGTTTCTGGCCATCTGCGCGGTAACACTGAGCGTGCTTATGCGCGAGTGTCGGTGATTGATGACAAGTTCCCATACGGTGATGTATTCCAAGCACCATTGAATATCAAACAAGGTTTGGTTGACATCCACTGGGATAATCATGGTGAACAAGGCTGGTCGCTTTGGTCGGATAAAGTCACGGCTGCTACGCCTGATCTGCAGGTGCTCGGTGCATTTAGGCTCGATTTCCCTAAAAATGACAGTCCGTTTTTGTCTTTCTATGCTGAGGCGGATCTATACAACGCAGGGGAAGTCTGGCGCTATCTGCCAACGCTAGCAATGGGACAGAGCTTAACTGACTATCTATCGGCAGCGATTCAAGCAGGTCGTGTTAACACCTCTAAGCTCTTGTGGTACGGCAAGCTCTCTGATTTCCCATATCGAGATAACAACGGTATGTTCCAGGCGTTTGTTGGCCTGCGAGATGCAAAATTTAGCTTTGACACTAACTGGCCGCCACTAACAGATCTGCAGCTTGACCTGTTGTTCCAAAACGAGAGCATGTATCTCGATTCGCGCTCTGCGACTTTAATGGATGTGAAAGGGCAGCGGATAACCGGTCGGATTCCCGAGCTTCGTGGCGATGGCCACCTCGAAATTGAAGCGAAAGCGGCGGGTAAAGGCAGTGCGGTACGTGATTATATGACCGCTTCACCTTTGGTGGACTCGGTTGGTGCCGCGCTAACAGCGGTTCAAGTTAGCGGCGATGTTAATGCCGACTTCCAGCTTTATATTCCTTTTGGCGGCGATGACACGCCATCTAGAGCTTGGGGTCATGCTGAACTAAGTGATAACCATGTTGAGATTGACGCTCCGCCGATGACACTTGAGCAAGTTTCCGGTCGTATTGAATTCGATAATGATGTGGTTAAGGCGACGGGATTGTCTGCGAACTTGCTTGATCAGCCAATCAATTTGGACTTCCAAGGACAAAATGCAAGTAATGGCTATGCGGTGAAGATTAACTCCGTTGGTGACTGGAGCACCAAGCCGCTAGAGCCTTACATTGGTGACAAGGTCGTCAGCCGCTTATCAGGCCATGCACCTTGGCACTTAGATGTCGACATCCAGCTCAATGATGTGGGCTTTACTTATCAGCTTGATTTGGATGCAAACCTAGTCACTATTGCCAGCGATTACCCTTATCCACTGAGCAAGTCGTTTGGTGACGCAGGTAAAGCAAGGCTTCAGGCTTCAGGCAACCAGGAAAATATTACTGCTCGTTTGCAATTGCCGTCGGTGAAATATCAGACTGAGATTGATATTACCCAACAAGTTCCTGTGCTAAAGGCAACCAACCTGGTGCTTGGAGAGGGCGGCTTTAAAATTAGCCCAATTGTCGGCCATCACTTCCAAGTGCGTTCAGACACTATCGATTTTGATAAGTGGAGTGAGGTATTTAAAGAGCCACCGAGTGACCAAAAAGCGGTGCTGGATGACTTACCGAAGCCAGAGTTGCCACTGCCAAAGCGTGCCAGTGTAGAAGCTAAAGAGCTGATATTAGGCGGAATTGAATGGCACGATGTTAATTTCGATGCTAGATATAAAAAGGGTGGTTGGCAGTTTGCACTGGATAGCCAAGAGGCGAAAGGTGAAGCCAGTTACAGTGATAACAATGAGCTTCATGTTGCTTTGAGCCGCCTTCATATTTATGTGCCGGAGCTTGATGAGATTGCTGACCAAGATGAGTCGATCATCACTCAAGAAAACCCAGACGCACCGAGTGTGACTGATTTTGAGCGCTCCTTATTTGACGCGCTACCCGATACCTTGTTGACCGTTGATAACTTTTGGTTCCAAGGCTACAAAGTGGGTAAGGTCGACATGGACGTTTCTAGGCAGGGCAACAAGCTAGTTTGGAATAAACTGCAATTGTCCAGTGGTGCCAACCAAGTGGATATTGATGGCAACTGGATGGTGTCTGGCGACCAGAATAAGACACAAGTGAACTTCGCGGTTAAAGGTGAAAACAACAGTGACCTTATGGAGCGCTTTGGCATTACAACCGGTATCCAACGGGCACCGTTTGAAATGAACGCTAAGCTCGATTGGGAAGGGGCACCTTGGTCAATGCGCCTTGATACCGTGAATGGTGACATGAATACTAAGCTTGGCAAAGGGGTGATCTCCGATGTTAGCGGCGCAGCGCGCTACTTGGTTTGTTCAGTTTGGACTCTATCATTCGCAAGATGCAGCTCGATTTCTCGGACGTGTTTGATAAAGGCATGGCCTTTAACTCGATTACAGGCAGCGGCCGAGTGCGTGATGGTGTGTTTGTCACCAACGATATCAAGATGGATGCGGTAGCCGGTGATATGAGAATCAAAGGTTTGGCGGATCTTTCTAAACAAACGGTAGATGCAGAGGTGAGCTTTACCCCAGATATGACCTCTGGTATTCCTATCATCACCGCGTTTGCGGTCACGCCACAAACGGCGCTAGTGGTGCTGGCTGTGACAACCGTGATTTCACCGGTTGTTGAGGTAGTCACTCAAGTCAACTACTCAGTAAAAGGATCGCTTGATTCACCGACCGTGAGTGAAATATCCCGTAGTAAAGGGGAATACAAGTTGCCCGAGGAACTTAGAAAGGAGAAATAAGTCGTCTATGAGCATGGAACGCTTTGGAATCATACAAATGACCTCGGGGCCAGATCCGCAACGTAACTTTGAGCACATTGAGCAAAAAGTCGCGTTCTTGGCAGACAAAGGTATGCGCTGGATACTTACGCCTGAAAATGCGTTGGTATTCGGCCAGCGCCGAGACTACCACCAACACGCAGAATACTTGGGCAAAGGGGAGTTTCAAACCAAGCTCGCCAATCTTGCTAAGCAATATAGCGTGAATCTGATCATTGGCAGCTTCCCTATTCGCCTTTCCGACAGCGAAGTGTCGACCACTACATTGGTCTTTGACAGTAATGGTCAGCGTATGAATCACTACGACAAGCTGCACATGTTTGACGTCGATGTGAATGATGCTCACAAGACTTATCGAGAGTCCGAAACCTTTAAGGCTGGGGGCAACATCGCTATGGTGCCGACAGATTTTGGCGCGATTGGGCTATCTATCTGTTATGATTTGCGCTTTCCGCACTTGTACTGCGCGCTTAGGTCGCAAGGGGCGAATGTGATTGTCGTGCCAGCTGCATTTACTGCGGTGACTGGCAAGGCGCATTGGGAAGTGCTGCTGCGAGCGAGAGCCATCGAAAACCAATGCTGGATCGTTGCCGCTAACCAATGTGGTACTCACCCATGCGGTCGAGAGACTTGGGGGCGCTCTATGGTGGTGTCGCCTTGGGGAGAGATCCAAGGCCAACTTGAGCAGCAAGCGGGCACCATTACTGCCGAATTGAATTTTGATGTGGTCGAAGAGGTAAGACAGAGCATGCCTGTCGCTAAGCATATCCGCTTCGAGCAACATCTCCACTAATTATACTTATTAAGAGCAATCAAATATGGAACGCATAGAAGACGCGCTACTAGGCCCAACGGGTCTCTCTGAGCAAGATATTGAAGCTACGCTAGCGAGCATTGCGACTCGCCAAATTGACTATGCAGATATCTACTTTCAATCCAGCTGGCACGAATCTTTAGTTCTTGAAGACAGCATCATCAAAGATGGCTCTTTCAACATCGATCGCGGTGTGGGTGTGCGCGCAGTGACTGGTGAGAAAACTGGTTTTGCGTATTCCGACCAAATCACCCTTGATGGGTTGAAGCAGAGCGCAGTCGCAGCTCGCGGTATTGCCCAGCAAGGTCAAAGCGCTCAAGTTAAAGCGCTGATCCGCAGCGATAACCAAGCTTACTATGCAGCCGTAAACCCGCTGGAAAGCTGGGAAAAGCAGCAAAAAACTGAGCTGCTGAAACAGCTTGATGCCTACATCCGTACCAAAGAACCATTGGTTAAAGAAGTATCAGTGAGCCTGAGCGGTGTGTATGAACAGATGTTAGTTGCAGCAACCGATGGCACCTTTGCCGGCGATGTCCGTCCATTGGTTCGTTTGTCGATCAGCGTACTGGCGCAAAAAGGCGAGCGTCGCGAACGTGGCAGTGCGGGTGGCGGTGGTCGCTATGGTTATGATTTCTTCCTATCAACGGAAGAAGGCCAGCAGGTTGCCTACAACTACGCTGACGAAGCGATTCGCCAAGCGCTGGTTAACCTTGAGGCGATTGATGCTCCAGCGGGCATGATGCTGTAGTGCTCGGTGCGGGTTGGCCGGGCGTACTACTGCATGAAGCGGTAGGCCATGGTTTAGAAGGCGATTTTAACCGTAAAGAATCTTCAGTCTTCTCTGGCAAGGTTGGCGAGCAAGTGACTTCAAATCTTTGTACCATTGTTGATGACGGCACGCTGCAAGATTTGCGCGGCTCGCTCAACGTCGATGATGAAGGTGTACATGGTCAGTACAATACCCTGATCGAAAACGGTGTGTTGAAAGGCTACCTGCAAGACAAGCTTAATGCGCGTCTTATGGGCGTGAACCCAACGGGTAATGCGCGCCGTGAGTCATACGCTCACTTACCCATGCCACGTATGACCAACACTTACATGCTGCCGGGTGAGCACTCTCCTGAAGAGATCATCTCAACGGTGAAGAAAGGTCTGTATGCACCAAACTTTGGTGGTGGTCAGGTGGACATCACCTCGGGTAAGTTTGTGTTCTCAGCCTCAGAAGCGTACTTGATTGAGAATGGTAAGATCACAGCCCCTGTGAAAGGTGCAACGCTAATTGGTTCCGGCATTGAAGCGATGCAGCAAGTGTCCATGGTTGGTAATGATCTAGCCATTGACCGCGGTGTGGGCGTGTGTGGTAAAGCAGGACAAAGCGTGCCAGTGGGTGTCGGTCAGCCAAGCTTGAAGCTGGACGCCCTTACCGTGGGGGCACGGACTAATAGAACCGTATAGAGCCTAGGTATCGATACCTAGGCTCTTTTTTTGCTTACAAATTCTCTTCAGCAAACTCCGCCAATCGACTTCTCACCACACCATTGAGGTGAATATTGGCACTGCCCCCAAAGTTCTTAAATCGCTCAACCATGTAAGTCAGTCCTGATGTCACCGGCGTTAAGTAAGGCGAATCAATCTGCGCTAAGTTGCCAGAGCAAACAATCTTGGTGCCTTCACCACAGCGAGTAATGATGGTTTTGATTTGCGATGCGGTTAAATTCTGGCACTCATCCAAAAGCACAAACGCATTTTGAATCGAGCGACCACGCATAAAGTTAATCGATTTGAATTGAATGTTGGCCTTATCGCAAATGTATTTAAGTGACCCTTCAGTGCAGTGATCGTTTTTGTGCAGCGCCTCAAGGGTATCGGTGATCGCCGCCAACCACGGCATCATCTTCTCTTCTTCAGTACCCGGTAGGAAACCGATCGACTCACCAATGTCCGGCGTGTTTCGGGTCACGATGATCTTATCGAACATGCCGCGCTCTATGGTCATTTCCAGTGCAGCGGCCATGGCAAGCAGGGTTTTACCACTACCGGCCGCACCCGTGAGAATGACCAAGTCAATGTCCGGGTCGAGCAGGGCGTCCATCGCCATGCCTTGATAGATGTTTTTTGGTCGAATATCCCACGCTTGACGGCACAGCATGCGCTCTTGGCTTAAGTCGCGAATTGTCACCTTATCACCGTCGATGTCGCTACCCGCCCTGCAAAGTCGCTCGACTCGTCGATGAGGTATTGGTTGATGAAGGTTGGGTCAATCGCCTCGCGGTCGAAGGTGTGATAGGTCTTGCTGGCCAAGGTTTTGGTCTCGACTTCATCAATGTGTTCCCAAAACGCACCTTCCGATTTTTGAAAGCCCTTAGTTAGGTACTGCACATCGTCAATCAGTTGATCGGTTCGATAATCTTCTACAAAGCGCACGCCAGCGCCTTTGGCGCGTAGTCGCATATTGATGTCTTTTGTCACCAACACCACTTCGCGTGGTGAACGTTTGTTCTGCAGATAGAGCACTGCATTGAGGATCCGGTTGTCCCCCTCTTTGTCAGCAAAGGCTTTGACAGTTTCTTGCAGTACGTAATCCGCGAGGATGGAGAGGGTGCCTGTTGCGTCTATATTGCTGGAAAAGGGAATGCCTTCAGAGATCTCGTCGGGCGTGGCGTCTTTGAAAATATCTTCGAGAGCTCGAATGGCGACACGAGCATCACGCGCGACATCGCGCTTGCTGTCTTTAATGCGGTCGAGCTCTTCGAGAACGGTCATCGGAATGACGACGTCGTGTTCCTTGAATGAAAAAATGGCGTGAGGTTCGTGGAGAAGGATGTTGGTGTCGAGAACGAAAATTTTACGGTCGGTATCGCCCATAGAGTCTCCTTGCCGCAACTGGCGCTTGTCCTTTGCGGTTAACTCAGAAGGCGATCGAGTCAGACTGTCTGTCCACATTCGCTGGTTCTAGCTAATTCACTGTTTCTAGCCAATTCACTAGTGCTAGCAATGCTGGGGATCTACGCTGGCTCTGATGTCCTATCTTAGTGAGTCAACCGTGATACGTTCAATTGAAGTGAGTTCAAATTGAACCTGATTCCCTGTAAGGCTAACGAGAGAGGTGACTATCAGGGCTTGGCGAGTAGTCACATGTCGTTAACGTTTACATTCTGAGTATAAGTGAAAAATGTCACTTTCGTTCTCAGAAATGACACTGTTTTTTTGCAGTTTGATGTCAACCACGACAATTCAAAAAAAACTCAGCTTTTCCTTGTAATTGGCGTGACCTGTATCACGCCTTCAAGTAAGATTAGCGACCTTTCATCTAGGGGATAGGGCGAGCAAAATTTGCACTATCACCTACTATTATTTGGGCGGAGTATTGAGCTCAGTTTGCCACGACTTGGCAGGCTGCGTTACCGCCGAAATAACAAAAATCGACACGAATTGAGGTAGTCTCTCTATGACATTTGCTTTAGGGCAGCGCTGGATTAGCGATACGGAAAGTGATTTAGGTTTGGGTACGGTCGTCGCACTGGATGCGAGAACAGTATCACTTATGTTTGCAGCATCAGAAGAGAATCGCGTATACGCTCGTAGCGATGCGCCTGTCACCCGAGTTACGTTTAATGTCGGTGATGTCATTGAGTGCCAAGAGGGTTGGTCACTAGAAGTGGAAGAAGTGATCGAAGATCAAGGTATCTTCACTTACGTGGGTACACGTCAAGATACTGAAGAAGCGAATGTCGCCCTGCGTGAGATCTTCCTAAGTCACCAAATTCGCTTTAACAAGCCACAGGACAAATTGTTCGCAGGTCAAATTGACCGCATGGACAACTTTGTGCTGCGTTACCGCGCGCTGAGCAACCAGTATGAGCAACACAAGAGCCCAATGCGTGGTCTATGTGGTATGCGTGCTGGCCTTATTCCGCATCAGCTATTCATTGCCCATGAAGTGGGTCGCCGCTATGCACCTCGCGTGCTGCTTGCCGATGAAGTAGGCCTAGGTAAGACCATTGAAGCTGGCATGATCATTCACCAGCAGGTGTTATCAGGTCGTGCGCAGCGTGTGTTGATTGTGGTACCTGAAACCCTACAGCACCAATGGCTAGTCGAAATGATGCGCCGCTTTAACCTGCACTTCTCTATCTTTGATGAAGAGCGTTGTATCGAAGCGTACGCAGAAGCAGACAACCCATTTGATACACAGCAGTTCGTGTTGTGTTCACTCGATTTCCTTCGTAAGAGCCGCAAGCGTTTTGAACAAGCCCTTGAAGGCGAGTGGGACTTGTTGGTGGTTGATGAAGCGCATCACCTAGAGTGGAGCCAAGAGCAGCCAAGCCGTCAGTACCAAGTGGTTGAAGCATTGGCAGAAAAGACTCCGGGCGTGTTACTACTGACGGCAACCCCAGAGCAGCTTGGCCGCGAGAGTCACTTTGCCCGTTTGCGTCTTCTCGATGCGGATCGCTTCTTCGACTACGACGCCTTTGTTAAAGAAGAAGAACAATACGCCCCGGTTGCCGATGCGGTAACGGCGCTGTTCTCAGGCCAAGCGTTGGCCAATGAGGCTAAAAACCAAATTACCGAACTGCTGTCTGAGCAAGATGTTGAGCCACTCTTCAACGTGCTAGAGAGCAATGCCAGCGACGAAGAGAAGGCGACCGCACGCCAAGAGCTTATCGATAACCTGATGGATCGTCACGGCACTGGCCGCGTACTGTTCAGAAACACTCGCGCAGCGATTAAAGGCTTCCCAACGCGAAATGTGAACTTGGTACCGATGCCAATTCCGCAGCAGTACACCACCTCAATGCGTGTGTCTGGCATGATTGGCGGCAAAATGACGCCAGAAGCGCGTGCCATGAAGATGCTTTACCCAGAAGAGATCTTCCAAGAGTTTGAAGGTGAAGATTCCAGCTGGTGGCAGTTTGACTCACGCGTTAACTGGCTGATTGAGAAAATCACCGCCAAGCGCAGTGAGAAAGTCTTGGTGATTGCGTCTCGCGCCAGCACGGCGCTGCAGCTTGAGCAAGCACTGCGTGAGCGTGAAGGTATTCGCGCAACGGTATTCCATGAAGGCATGTCAATTCTAGAGCGCGATAAAGCGGCAGCTTACTTTGCGCAGGAAGAGGGTGGTGCTCAGGTTCTGATCTGTAGTGAGATTGGCTCTGAAGGTCGTAACTTCCAGTTTGCAAACCAGCTTGTGATGTTCGACTTGCCATTCAACCCAGATCTTCTGGAGCAGCGTATCGGTCGCTTAGATCGCATTGGTCAAAAACGCGATATCGATGTACACGTTCCTTACCTAGAGGGTACGTCGCAAGGCATTTTGGCGCGTTGGTTTAACGAAGGTCTTAATGCGTTTGCGGAGACATGTCCGACGGGGCGCATGGTGTATGACCGTTACCAAGATAGCATCATAAACATGCTAGCCAGCGGTGATACCAGCGAACTTGATGACGTGATTGAGGGTTCTCGTCAATACAACCAAGAGTTGAAGCACGAGCTGGAACAAGGCCGTGATCGCCTGCTGGAAATGCACTCTAATGGCGGTGAAGCGGCGCAGCAGATTGTTGAGAAGATCTCAGCAACGGACGGCGACACTAACCTAGTGACGTTTGCGCTGAGCCTATTCGACACTATAGGTCTAAACCAAGACGACAAAGGTGAAAATGCCCTCGTGGTGACACCTTCTGAGCACATGATGGTGCCAAGCTACCCAGGTCTTCCATACGACGGTGCCACGATTACGTTTGATCGTGATACTGCGCTGTCTCGTGAAGATATGAACTTCATCAGCTGGGAGCACCCAATGATCCAAGGCGGTATCGACTTGGTAATGAGTGAGGGTGTAGGCACGAGTGCGGTATCGCTTCTTAAGAACAAAGCGCTGCCAGTGGGTACGATTTTGCTTGAGCTGGTCTACGTTGTGGATGCGCAAGCGCCGAAGCAAAGTGGTATTAGCCGTTTCCTACCGCCTACACCAATTCGCATGATGATGGATGGTCGTGGCAACGATCTCTCTTCACAAGTTGAGTTTGAAGGCTTTAACCGTCAACTTAGCCCAGTAAACCGTCATCTAGCGAGCAAGCTAGTGAGCTCAGTTCAAGCGGACGTTCATCGTCTGATTGAAGCGGGTAACGGCGCGGTTGAAGAGAAGGTGACTGCGGTTCGTGAAGATGCGCACAAAGCGATGTACGCGAGCCTTAACGGTGAACTTGAGCGTCTGCAAGCTTTGAAAGCGGTGAACCCAAATATCCGTGATGAAGAGATTGAAGCGATTGAGTCTCAAATCACTGAGCTAGATGGCTACATCAATAAGGCGCAAGTACAGCTTGATTCGCTGCGCTTGATTGTCGTTAGCCACAACTAAACTTTGAGTTAAGAGTCTTGAGTTAAGAGCTTTGACTTAGGCGTTTTAAATAAGCATTTCGTCAATCCGAGATGCGATTGATACAATGGCGCAGCGTAGGTTGCGCCTTTTGTTTTTCCGTCAGCTATTTTGATTTCCACTGCGAGACCCTGTTATGGCCATGCTAAGTTACACCCCACCCACTGAACCTTGGACTGATATTGTCTATGAGGATGAGCACATCCTTGCAGTCAACAAGCCTTCTGGGCTCCTGTCTGTTCCGGGAAAAGCGGCGGAGCATTACGATAGCATGTGGAGCCGTTTAGTCGCAGACTACCCGGATATTCAAGTCGTGCACAGACTTGATATGTCGACATCCGGCCTTATGCTTCTGGCTAAAACCAAAGAGGCGGAGAGTTCGGTTAAGAAGCAGTTTCAATACCGTCTGACGCACAAGATTTACTATGCTCGCATTTGGGGTACACTGAAAGAGAGTGAAGGCCTCATTGATCTGCCCTTGATCTGCGATTGGCCAAACCGCCCGCGTCAAAAGGTGTGTTATGAGCATGGCAAGCCGTCACAAACCTACTATCAGGTGGTTGAGCAGGAAGAGAAAACCAGTATTGTTCGTCTGTTTCCTATCACGGGGCGCTCTCATCAATTGCGTGTTCATTTGCTGGCGCTCGGTCATCCTATTGTGGGTGATGAGTTCTACGCTCACGAAGAGGCCATGAACTATTCTGAACGCCTAGAACTGCATGCCTCAGAGCTTTGCTTCTATCATCCGCAAACTGAGCGGCTTCAGGCGATTTTTGTTCCATGCGATTTTTACCCTCAAACTGAGCAACTTGTGATTGAGCACTTTGACCCAGCACCACAATTACCCGATTATAAGACTCTTCCTCGGCCATAAATAACTGTCGGCCGTGAACATCAAAGGAGAGATCATGGCCGCCAAAAAGATTGTGTTCTTAGACCGAGACACGATTCCAGTTCACATTCATATTCCCACCCCTGCTTTTGACCACCAATGGGTCAATTACTCCAAAACCGAGCCTCATGAGGTGATGCAGCGAATTGCTGACGCCGATATCGTGGTCAGCAATAAAGTGTTTTTAGGATCGGAAGTGCTGAGTAACGCAGCCAAGCTTGAGCACATCGCCGTTGCTGCAACGGGTGTCAACAATGTGGATTTGGACTACTGCCAACAGCGCGGCATTCGAGTCACCAATATTCAAGGGTATGCGACCCAATCCGTCCCTGAGCACATCATTGGATTGCTGTTTGCCTTAAAACGTAACCTTTTGGCCTATCATAGTGATATTGCTGCGGGGGAGTGGCCGCGACAAAACAAGTTCTGTTTCTTTACTCATCCTATTCAAGATATGGCAGGCTCGACACTCGGTATCATTGGCAGTGGCGCGCTTGGGCAGGCTACAGCCGCATTGGCACGCGCCATTGGCATTAAGGTGCAGTTTGCTGAGCGTAAAGGTGCTGCTCAGTGCCGCTCAGGCTATGTCGCGTTTGATAAGTGCCTAGCGAGTAGTGATGCGATTGCATTGCTGTGTCCACTTACTGATGAGACTCGTGATCTGATTGATGCTGATGCGCTTTATAAAATGAAGTCGACCGCTGTGCTTATTAATACTGGACGTGGTGGCTTGGTTGATGAGACTGCGCTTGTTGCGGCGTTAAAAGGTGGGCAGATTGCCGGTGCTGGCGTGGATGTTTTTACTGAGGAGCCCGCGCCCATGGATAACCCGTTGGTCGCCAATCAGCAACTGCCCAACTTAATACTAACGCCGCATGTGGCGTGGGGCAGTGACTCGTCGATAACCAAGTTGTGCCAGATATTGGTCAGTAACCTTGAAGCTGCGATTGAAGGTGTTGACCAGAACCGAGTGGTATAGCGAGGCGCCATTTAGAGATGGTACAAACAAAAAGTCCCACTCGAAGTGGGACTTTTAAGTATGCATTCGGTTGGCTTGCTTGTGGCTTAACCTGTCTGTGGTTTAGCTTGCCTGTGGTTTAACTGGCTTGTGGCTTAACGACTAGCACATTAATTGGCGAGTTTTGTACCACTTTGCTTGCCACTGAACCAAGAACAACCTTATCAATCTTCGAGCGTTTATGGCTTGGCATGACGATAAGATCGGCACCAAGCGCTCAGCATAATCAAGAATAGTCGCGTAAGGCTTACCTTCAGTCACGTGTACTTTGTAGACCACATCATCAGAAATATGCTGGTCAGCAAACGCTTTTAATTGTGCTTTCACGTCATTTTTCATCTGCGCGGCGGCATCTTTAGGGAAGTAGCTCGCGACCATAGACATGTGAATGCCAGGAAGAACATTGAGTAGATGCACTTCTGCATTGGAGTGTTTGGCGTGCCAAACGGCGATTTCGACGGCTTTGTCTGAAAAGCCTTTGTCATTCAGATCGACAGGAACAAGGATTTGCTTGTACATGTTATTTCTCTTTTTGGTTCCTACCCTACTAGCATAGGGTAAAGCATAAGCTTGGCTAGTATTATCCGTTCCGTTTAAAGGTAGAAGGCTCCAAGCATTCAAACTTGGAGCCCAACTTACCTATGCGCTCAGGTTTTCACGACGAGCACGACGCTTTTGATTCATCGCCATGGCAATAAGCAAAAGCAGGGCAGGCACAAATACCCACTCTTTCATTGGTCTATCCGCTTCCTGCACGATAGACTTAATTTCCCAGTCAAAGTCTAGACCGGATGCCTCTGCTGGGCTACCGAACTCAACCATATCGACAATCATTTTGCCGTCAGTCTCGTTGAGCATTAGACCCATAGAGGCAATGCGATCGTCAGCACTTACCGCGTCATCCTCAAATGGCAGGCGTACCGTCTTCTCGACGTACTTACCTTCCAGAGTTTCACCGGCGACTCTCAACTCAAGCGATTGTCCAACATTTAGGTTTTCAGTAATTTGAGCTATCTCAACACCAGGTGAAAGAATCTTCGCTGGATAGAACATGTCCCACCAGAAACCCGGTCGGAAGAAGGTAAAGGTGAGTGCTAGAAGTAGCACAGTTTCCCACCACTTGTTCTTAGTGAACCACCATCCTTGCGTCGCCGCAGAGAAGATAAGCATCGCTATGACCGCTGAAATTACTGTCAGTACCAAGTGCCACCAAGAATCAATGCCCATCATCAATAGCTGCGTATTGAAGATAAACATAAACGGCAGAATCGCGGTACGAATATCGTAGGTAAAACCTTGGATACCGGTACGGATAGGGTCTGACTTTGCGATCGCGGCAGCAGCAAAGGCAGCAAGACCTACTGGCGGCGTATCATCAGCAAGAATACCGAAATAGAACACGAACAAGTGAACCGCAATCAGTGGAATGACCAGGCCGTGCGCTGCACCAAGCGTTACAATTACCGGAGCCATTAGTGTTGATACTACGATGTAGTTCGCCGTTGTCGGCAGACCCATACCTAGGATAAGCGAGATAACCGCGGTAAACAGCAGCATTAAGATGATGTTACCGCCAGAGATAAACTCTACGAAGTCGGTCATCACAAGGCCAATACCGGTTAGGGTGACCACACCCACCACGGTACCAGCTGCCGCTGTCGCCACGCCGATGCCAATCATGTTTCGAGCACCAGATACGAGACTTTCTGCTAGGTCAACGAAGCCCGCTTTAAGCTCTTCGGTAACATCATTGGTTTTCGCCATCAAAGCAATCAAAGGACGCTGAGTGATGAGGATGAAGATCATAAACACAGTGGCCCAGAATGCGGACAAGCCCGGTGAGAAACGCTCTACCGTCAAACACCAAACCAGAACCACGATTGGTAGCAAGAAGTGCAAACCAGACTTAATGGTTGGACCCGGATCAGGAACTTCATTCAGCTCAGCATCAATTTCAATACCACCTTCTTTGGCGTACTTAGCAGAAATGCGTAACAAGCCGACGTAAGAGAGCAGCAAAGCGACACCCACGATAGGCGTTGCTGCATCGCCAAAGACACCTTTAGTCCAGCCAATACCGTAGTAGACCACGGCGCTGATGACGCACAGACCCAAAATAGTGCCAGTAAACGACAGCAGGCTTTGTACCAGTGTCGGGTTGTGGCGACGAGGAAGGCCCGTCATACCCGCCTTACAGGCTTCTAGGTGCACGATGTAGATAAGGGCGATATAAGAGATCAGAGCGGGTAGAAGTGCCGCTTTGATAACCTCAACGTAAGAGATACCGACGTATTCCACCATCAAGAACGCAGCTGCACCCATGATTGGTGGGGTGAGCTGTCCGTTAGTGGACGCGGCCACTTCGACTGCGCCAGCTTTAGTGCCCGGAAAACCAACACGCTTCATCAGCGGAATGGTAAAGGTACCGGTGGTCACTACGTTGGCAATTGATGAGCCTGACACTAAGCCAGATAAGCCAGATGCCACGACTGCAGCTTTTGCAGGACCGCCGCGCATGTGGCCAAGTAGTGAGAACGCCACTTTAATGAAGTAAGCGCCCGCACCGGCACGTTCAAGCATGGCGCCGAATAGTACAAACAGGAATACGAACGAGGTAGAAACACCAAGTGCAACGCCAAATACACCCTCAGTGGTCAGCCATAGGTGTGACATCGCTTTATTTAGGCTCGCACCTTTGTGCGCGATGACGTCCGGCATGTATGGACCGCCAAAGGTATAAAGCAAGAATACCGCAGCAACGACCATTAGCGGTGGACCGAGTGCTCGGCGTGTCGCTTCTAACAGCAGTACCATACCCGTGACCGCAGCGACGATATCCATTGTCGTCGGTGCGCCAGAGCGACCGGCAAGTTGGGTATAGAATAGATAGATATAGGCGGCAGAAAAACTACCCGCTAGCGCCAAAATCCAGTCGATGGCGGGAATTCGGTCGCGAGGCGAATTCTTCATTGCTGGGTAGGCGGTAAACGCTAGGAAAATAGCGAAGGTTAAGTGAATAGAACGCGCTTCAGTGTCGTTCAGTACGCCAAAGTTAAATATAAATGGCAGTGGTGAAGCGTACCAAAGTTGAAACAGTGACCAACAAAGTGGCACGAACCAAAGAATCTTGGCTGGGATCCCCTTAGGGCTTCGTGCTCCTGTGTCGGCCTGTGCGACCATGTCTTGCACATCTTGCGACGGTTGTGTTGTCTGCGTCATGTACGTTGTCCTTTATTATTTTTGGATTCGTGACGTTTAAGCCAAAGGCTAATTAAAAAGGCACGAACCTATTTCGCATTTAACATTGTAGTCAATGGATGCAAACGTGTAGCAGTTGTTGTGTTTTAGGCTCTTAATGACGGGCTTGGAAAGAGAGCCCAAATAGCCACACCAGTTGGATGCACTGGTGTTAATTGTTTTGAGTGTTACTCATAATAGAAAAGCGGTAGGGGAAGCGATGCCTCCCCTACTAAGTGGTCTTATTTTAGTAGACCGACTTCTTTGTAGTACTTCTCAGCACCTGGATGAAGCGGGATAGATAGACCTGCTTTCACCATGTCTTCTTTCTTCAGGTTAGCGAACGCTGGGTGAAGACGCTTGAATGTGTCGAAGTTTTCAAACACAGCCTTAGCCACGTTGTACGCTGTTTCGTCAGAAACGTCTGATGTGGTTACCATTGTCGCAGCAACACCGAAGCTGTTTACGTCACCCTCTGTGCCACGGTACATGCCAGCAGGTACTGTGCTGTAAGCGTAGTAAGGGTTTGCCGAAACGATCTCATCGATTTTTTCGCCAGTCGCAGAGATTAGCTTAGCTTCACAAGAGGTTGTAGCTTCTTTGATTGATCCGTTTGGATGGCCCACAACGTAAACGAACGCGTCGATTTTGTTGTCACAAAGTGCTTGTGAACGCTCAGAACCTTTTAGCTCAGAAGCCAGTTTGAAGTCATCGTTGGTCCAACCCATCGCGTCCATGACTACGCCCATTGTTGCGCGGTCACCAGAGCCTGGGTTACCGATATTCACACGTTTGCCTTTTAGGTCAGTGACGTTGTTGATACCAGCATCAGCACGAGCGATGATGTTGAATGGTTCGGTGTGCAAAGAGAACATCGCACGAAGCTTATTGTAAGGGCCTTGCTCTTCAAATTTGCTTGTGCCGTTGTAACCGTGATATTGCCAGTCAGATTGAACGATACCGAAATCTAACTCACCAGCACGGATAGTGTTGACATTGTAGATAGAACCACCAGTGGACTCTACTGAACAACGGATGTTGTGTTCCTTACGGCCTTTATTCACAAGCTTACAGATTGCGCCGCCAGTAGGGTAGTAAACACCCGTCACCGAACCTGTACCGATTGTGATGAACTCTTGAGCATTAACAGCGCCTGCGCCCATAACAGCTGCGGCAATAGCACCGATTTTAACAAGTTTCTTAAATGCCATGAATTTCCCTTCCTTATTCATTATTAGCCCTGAATAACTATAGTTGTCTTCAGAGGTTTCCTATGTGGAAACGGCATCTTTTTCAATCCATATGTTGAAAAAGTGGCGCAATCATACCAAATAAATTGGAAGAAAATTACTGGATTGTTAATAGATATAGGGGATTTGTCTGTGCTAGAAATGGGAAGGAGAGATGTATTTTTGGAATATAAGTCAAATAAAACAGATAATTAAGGTAAATTTAAGGGCTGAAGTTTGATTTTTTCAAGATGTGATGAGTGTCACGGAACGGATTGCTCCGTGACAGAATGTTCTGAATGTTAACGTTTAAAACTTAGCCAGCGTATTCGAACAGATCACAGACAGAATCAAACAGCTGTTTCGTAGAGACGGTCAGCGTTGGGGTAATAAAGATAGTGTCATCGCCTGCGACAACGCCCAAGATACCTTCGGCCTTGCCGAGTGAGTCCAGCAATCGAGCGATAAGTTGTGCTGCACCAGGACCAGTATGAATGACGACTAGCGCATTGTTATGGTCAATATCGAGTACCAGCTCACGCAGAGAACTCGATACAGTTGGCACGCCAAGTTCCGCAGGTAAGCAGTACACCATTTCCATTTTGGCGTTGCGGGTTCTCACTGCGCCAAACTTAGTCAACATACGCGACACTTTTGATTGGTTAATATTTTCAAACCCTTCGTGTTTTAACGCGTCGACAATCTCACCTTGAGAGCCAAACCGCTCTTCTTTTAACAGCGCTTTAAACGCGCGAACCAGATTATCTTGTTTGTCATTATTGCGCATATACGCCTCTTATTCTTCGTTCTACTCGCAGTGATCGCCGTATTGTGGCACAGAACCCGTATCTTAACCAACTTATCCATGGTTTCTGCCGACAATATCACTTAAACCTATGTCACAAAAAAGCACCATAACCTCATAATTAACAAGGTAAAAGGTGGGTTTTAACGAGGGGGTTTACGTGCTAGTTTAGTGGCACGTTATTAGCGAGTTGCGTGACCTCGCAAAGCTGGGGTTAATTGATTGTAATCGATTAGTGAATGCTATAGCTTTTTACTAGCTGATGAAAAATTACCCTACAAGACTATTAATAAGAGATACCAATCTCAAGGAGAACTACCATGAAAGTAGCTGTTATTGGTGCCGCGGGTGGCATCGGTCAAGCCCTAGCTCTACTACTTAAGAACCGCCTTCCTGCAGGTTCTGATTTAGCCCTTTATGATATTGCCCCTGTTACACCTGGTGTAGCGGCTGACCTTAGCCACATCCCGACGCCAGTTTCCATTAAAGGTTATGCTGGTGAAGACCCAACACCAGCGCTTGAAGGTGCCGATGTGGTGCTTATCTCTGCGGGTGTTGCACGTAAACCTGGTATGGATCGCTCTGATCTGTTCAATGTTAACGCTGGTATCGTGAAATCGTTGGCAGAAAAAATCGCGGTAGTTTGCCCGACAGCGTGTATTGGTATCATCACAAACCCAGTGAACACGACTGTGCCAATCGCAGCAGAAGTGTTGAAGAAAGCCGGTGTTTACGACAAACGTAAGCTGTTCGGTGTCACAACACTGGATGTCATTCGCTCAGAAACCTTCGTTGCTGATCTAAAAGCAAAAGATCCAGGCGATGTGCGTGTACCGGTTATCGGTGGCCACTCTGGTGTAACAATTCTTCCTCTTCTTTCTCAAGTAGAAGGTGTTGAGTTTACAGCTGAAGAAGTCGAAGCATTGACTAAGCGTATTCAAAACGCTGGTACTGAAGTTGTTGAAGCGAAAGCGGGTGGTGGCTCTGCGACGCTATCAATGGGTCAAGCGGCGTGCCGATTTGGTCTAGCGTTAGTGAAAGGCCTACAAGGTGAAGAGAGCGTTATCGAATGCGCGTACGTTGAAGGTGACGGCGAACATGCTCCTTTCTTCGCACAGCCAGTGAAGCTAGGTAAAGATGGCGCAGAAGCGATCCTTAGCTACGGTGAGCTAAGTGATTACGAGAAAGCCGCTTTAGATGGCATGCTTGAAACGCTGAACAAAGACATCGAGATTGGTGTTGAGTTTGCGAAATAATCGCCAAGCCCTGCTCATTTAGCTTCTTTATATTCAAACCCAGTCTTTACTAGACTGGGTTTTTTGATCTATCCCTTAAAGTGCTCGTAAAAAATGAGGCACAAGATGGGGGATGGACCATGGAAATTGATAAAGTTCGCAAAGGGATGTGGGTTGAGTCCCAACACGGCGTGGGACAGGTGTTGGTAGTCGACAAAGTATCCAATTCGGTCTTGGTTGAGCCTTTAGGGAGCGATATCCAGTGGGCGCTCGATGCAGACGAGATCCAAGAAGACCAGCAACTTCACAACGGATGTGAGCAATATTACTGACTCACATCTATTGAGAGTTAACCAAAAGGGGTAGCAACTCGAGCCGCTGCCTCTTTTTTATGCGCTACGTTTAACGGCCATATAGGCAAGAGCGACCAACGCCTCTTTATACTCACTATCAGGAACCACAGAAAGCGCGTCAATCGCTTTATCTGCTTCTTTAAAGGCGATGTCTTCGGTGTATTTTAGTGAGCCTACACGCTCCATTGTCGCCATGATGGCGTCGATTTTGTCCAGGCCGTTGCCTTTCTCAATCGCTTCGCGAATCATTTCGCTCTCGTGTGCTTCACCGTGCTGCATTGCGTGGATAAGTGGTAGCGTCGGTTTGCCTTCTGCAAGATCGTCACCCACATTCTTACCCATGTCTTCACCCGTCGAGGTGTAGTCCATCACATCATCGATTAGCTGGAACGCGGTACCTAAGTACTTGCCGTAGTTTTGTAGGGCAAGTTCTACTTCTGGTTTGGCATCATTGAGTATCGCGCCAACTTGCGTTGCCGCTTCAAACAGACGTGCGGTTTTAGAATAGATAACCTGCATGTAGCTATCTTCACTCGTATCAGGGTCGTTGCAGTTCATCAGCTGTTGAACTTCGCCTTCCGCAATCACATTCACCGCATCACTCATGAGTTCTAGGATGCGTAGCGAACCGAGTGCTGTCATCATTTGGAACGAGCGTGTATAGATGTAGTCACCCACCAATACACTTGCCGCATTACCAAATGCCGCGTTTGCGGTCGCTTTACCGCGTCGCATGTCGGACTCATCAACCACATCGTCGTGTAATAGAGTGGCGGTGTGGATAAATTCTATAAAGGCAGCAGCTGTGGTGTGAGCATTGCCCTGATACCCCAACGCTTTGGCGGATAGGATAGCAAGAAGCGGTCTTAATCGCTTACCACCGCTGCTCACGATGTAAAAACCAAGCTGATTGATAAGGCTAACTTCAGAGTTTAATTGTGCTTGTATTGTTTCATTCACTTTTGCCATATCGTCGGCAGTCAGTGCTTGGATAGCTTTAAAATCCATTACGTACCCGGTTGAGCTTAGAGCCTGTAAGGCTTAATCGTTGGTTATAATCTGTGAATAATACACTAAAAAACGTTGATTAATACATGGTGAAAGGGCATTATTGCGGCACTTTCGATTGGCGATTAGTGTTTCGCCAATTTTTTCAAAATATGGCTTGTCATAGGGTAATCATTCGCGTAGAATCTGCGCCCTATTGATGATTAGTTTAGCGCACACCCTATTTGTTGAAATAACAATCAAAAGGCTGTGCGGAAAAAGCGGAGTAAAATATGTACGCTGTTTTCCAATCTGGTGGTAAACAACACCGTGTAAGCGAAGGTCAAACTCTTCGTTTAGAGAAATTAGACGTTGAAACTGGTGCAACTGTTGAATTTGATAAAGTTCTTCTTGTTGCTAACGGTGAAGACATTCAAGTTGGCGCTCCTCTAGTAGAGGGCGGCAAGGTTGTTGCTGAAGTAGTACAACACGGTCGTGGCGATAAAGTTAAAATCGTTAAGTTCCGTCGTCGTAAGCACTCTCGTAAGCAACAAGGTCACCGTCAGTGGTTCACGGAAGTGAAAATCACTGGCATCAACGCTTAATCGATTAGGAGAGTTTAACAATGGCACACAAAAAAGCTGGTGGTTCTACTCGTAACGGCCGCGATTCAGAAAGCAAACGTCTAGGTGTTAAGCGTTTCGGTGGTGAGTCTGTTCTTGCAGGTAACATCATCGTACGTCAACGTGGTACTAAGTTCCACGCTGGTACTAACGTTGGTATCGGTAAAGACCATACTCTTTTCGCTCTTACTGAAGGTAAAGTGAAATTCGAAGTTAAAGGTCCTAAGAACCGTAAATTCGTTAGCATCGAAGCTGAGTAATTAAGCGTCTCGCTAAATTACACAATGCTTTCAAGCTGAATTCAAAAGCCCTGCCGAGTCGGCGGGGTTTTTTATTTGTATTGAAATGAAGGCAGTCGATAGAGACGAATCTCTAGGTTTAGTCTTTGCAAAGTAAGGTCTAGCTTAGTGGGGAGTCGTCTCTGTCATCTGCTAATATGTAGTGATAATCGAATGAAGCCATAAGGCGCGTCGTGATGACGCTTGAGCCTTTTGGTGGGTAAGCGAAGAAGTAGTCGGAGTAAGAGATGAAGTTCGTTGATGAAGCGGTAGTAAAAGTCCAAGCGGGCGACGGCGGTAACGGTGTTGTTAGCTTTTGGCGTGAGAAATTTGTAGCGAAAGGTGGTCCTGATGGTGGCGACGGCGGCGACGGCGGCGATATCTATATCGAGGCAGATGAAAACCTAAATACACTAATCGACTACCGTTTCCAGCGTTTCTATGAAGCGGAACGTGGTGAAAATGGCCGTGGTGGTAACTGTACTGGTAAGCGTGGCAAAGACAAAGTCATGAAGGTGCCAGTTGGTACTCGCGCGGTTGACATTCACACCAATGAAATCGTGGCGGAAGTGGCTGAGCATGGCAAAAAGGTCATGGTTGCCAAAGGCGGTTGGCACGGTCTTGGTAACACGCGTTTTAAATCATCGGTTAACCGTGCACCTCGTCAAAAGACGCTCGGTACCAAAGGTGAGGTTCGTGAACTGCGCCTTGAGCTACTTCTGCTTGCAGACGTGGGTATGCTTGGTTTGCCAAACGCAGGTAAATCAACCTTCATTCGCGCGGTATCTGCGGCCAAACCTAAGGTAGCCGATTACCCATTTACGACCTTGATCCCAAGTCTTGGTGTTGTGAGTGTGGTCCCTGAAAAGAGCTTTGTAGTCGCTGATATTCCGGGGCTAATTGAAGGTGCTGCGGATGGTGCTGGCCTTGGTATTCGTTTCTTGAAGCACCTAGAGCGCTGTCGCGTGCTGCTTCACATGATCGATATTATGCCTATCGACCAATCTAACCCAATCGAAAACGCATTGACCATCATCGATGAGCTCGAGCAATACAGTGAAAAACTGGCTGATAAGCCGCGTTGGTTGGTGTTCAACAAAGTTGATCTGATGCCAGAAGAGCAAGCGAATGAAGTGATCCAAGAGATCCTTGATGCGCTGGGCTGGGAAGATGAATACTTTAAGATCTCGGCAGTCAACAAGCACGGCACTAAAGAGCTTTGCTACAAGTTGGCAGACTTTATGGAAACACTACCACGTGCTGAAGAAGAGATCTCTGAAGAAGAGAAAGTCGACTTCATGTGGGATGACTACCACAAAGATGCTATGTCAGGTAAAGACGTGATTACCGAAGACGATGACTGGGATGATTGGGATGATGAAGAAGATGACGGCCACGTTGTCTACGTTCGTGACTAAATCCGCATCTAGAATCAAAAACCGCAATTGTTATTGCGGTTTTTTTGTACCTAAATCATTTCTCTAATAGTGAATCTGAGGCAAACTAACGCGCTTAAACGTTTTGCATTCTTGCTTTGGTATGACTTTTTACATGGAAGGACACATGGCACCTAATCAAAGAGCGGTCTCTCGATTGATTGCTCAAGCTGGCCAAATGCTGTTGGCGCATGGCGCTGAAAGTACTCTGGTTGGTCACATAACACATCGAATTGGAAAAGCGGCAGGCATGGATGAAGTTGAAGTGTCGCTTTCCGCTAGCTCTCTAGTCGTCACGACAGTATATAACGAACATTGTGTTACCACTGCACGTAGAAGCCCAGATCGAGGCTTGAACATGCGGGTGGTTACGCAGATTCAGCGCATCTGCATTATGATGGAGAAAGGCATTCTCGACTATCAACTGGCACAAAAAAAGCTTAATCAAATCAGTCCTGAGCGCTACAACCGCTGGTTAGTGGTGGTGATGATAGGCCTTTCTTGTGCGGCCTTTAGCCGATTGGCAGGAGGCGATTGGGCGGTGTTTGCGATGACGTTCTTGGCATCGAGCTTGGGCATGATCGTTCGTCAAGAGTTTGGTCATCGTCACTTCAACCCGCTACTCAACTTCGCGATCACTGCCTTTGTGACGACACTCATCTCAGCGCAGGCGGTGATCTATGGAATCGGTGACCAACCTCAATTGGTGATGGCTTCTTCGGTATTGATGCTAGTGCCCGGTTTTCCGCTAATTAACTCGGTGGCCGATATGCTGAAAGGCTACGTTAATATGGGAATTGCCCGCTTTGTAATGGCAAGTTTGCTGACGCTCGCAACCTGTTTAGGCATCGTCGGTGCGATGAGCATTACCAACGTTTTAGGGTGGGTACAGTGATGATGGAACTACTACTCGCCCTGCTTAATGATATGTTTTTTGCCGCGATACCTGCGGTGGGTTTTGCTTTGGTATTCAATGTACCGCAAAATGCCTTGGCTTATTGCGCTATCGGCGGTGCGATCGGTCATGGCTCACGCTTTCTAATGATGCATTACGGGGTACCGATTGAATGGGCGACCTTTTTTGCTGCGACTTTAGTGGGAATGATTGGTGTGCATTGGTCGCATAAATTCTTGGCGCATCCGAAAGTCTTCACCGTCGCTGCTTTGATCCCTATGGTGCCCGGCGTGTTTGCGTTTAAAGCCATGATTGCGATGGTCGAGATCAATCACTTAGGCTATACCCCAGAGCTATTGGCGATGCTTCTTGAGAACTTTTTGAAGGCGATGTTCATTATCGCCGGCCTCGCAGTTGGTCTTGCGATGCCAGGGCTGCTATTCTACCGCCGTCGCCCAATCGTCTAATTAGGAACAAACAATTATGATCATCAGCATGATAGCCGCTATGGCAGACAATCGAATCATCGGCAAGGACAACCAAATGCCTTGGCATTTACCGGCTGATTTTGCGTGGTTCAAGCGCTGTACTATGGGGAAGCCTGTGATTATGGGTCGTAAGACTACGAATCTATTGGTCGTCCGCTGCCAGGGCGTCGCAATATTGTTGTAAGTCGCAACAGTGAATTGTCTATCGATGGTGTCGATACGGTGACTTCGCTTGAGCAGGCTTTGGAGTTGGTTCGCGATGCCGAAGAAGCGATGATCATTGGTGGCGGCAGCTTCTATAGTCACTGTCTTCCGATGGCCAATAAACTCTACCTGACCTACATTGACGCCAAGCTTGATGGTGATACCCAATTTCCTGACTGGGGAGAAGGTTGGCAGCAAAGCCACAGCGAGCACTACAGTGCGGATGAAAAAAACGCCTACAACATGGAGTTTGTGGTGTTAGAGCGTTAAATTTTTACTGCTCGCCAGTTAAGAGACTGGCGAGCTTTGTTGTCTTTTACAATGCTGGTTGACTGAATAGCGCTTTGTCTTCCCAGCGGATCATCGTCAGTTCCCCGCCCCAAACACAGCCAGTATCAAGCCCTATTACCTCTTCGCTGACATAACCACCCAGCGCAGCCCAGTGACCAAATATCACGGTCTTACTTAGTGGTTCACGTGAAGGTAGGGCAAACCAAGGGACATACTCACTCGGATTGACTTCTGAAGGGGGAAGCTTGCAACTCATGTCTAAGCGCCCATCAGGAAAACAAAATCGCATTCGGGTGTAAGCATTGATGGTATAGCGAAGTCGCTCAATCCCTTTGAGTTCAGAAGACCAAGCGTCTGGCTCATTGCTATACATGTTTTTAATCAGCGACTGCCAATCGTCTCCGCGTAATTTGTTTGCCACCTTTTTTGCGCATTTCTTCGCTTGTTTCAGTGTCCATTGTGGCGAAATCCCCGCATGACAAACGACAAACTCATCATGTTCAAGCAATAGTGGTTGTTGTCTTAGCCAGTTAAGTAACTCGTCTCTGTCGCTTGCTTCGAGAATGGGTAGCGTTTTGTCCTTTGGTTTTGCTTTGTGAATGCCTAAAGACACTGCAAGAAGGTGTAAGTCATGGTTACCCAAACAAACCTTGGCCGCATCTCCTAGCGATTTGACATACCTAAGTGTTTCTAACGACTTGGGGCCTCTAGCGACGAGATCGCCAGCGAACCAAACAGTATCTTGTTGCGGGTTGAAGCTAACGCTAGCTAACAAAAGCTGCAGTTCATCGAGACAGCTTGGATGTCTCCGACAATGTAGTTGGCCACGGTGTTCCTTAATTCAGTATGTTGGGAATGGCTAAGCGGAATGGTTCAATTTCGGCGGTAAACTGTTTGCCGTTAGCATCTAGCATGATGTAGTGCCCTTGCATTACACCAAGTGGTGTTTCGATCGCAGTACCACTGGTGTAGGTGTACTCGTCATTTCTCTCTATCACTGGCTGCTGACCCACGACTCCGTCGCCCTCTACGGTCAATTGCTTGCCATTGGCATCGGTAATCAGCCAGCGCCGGCTGATCAGTTGAACCGTTTCTTGACTCAAATTCTTGATGGTAATGATGTAGGCAAACACATAGCGGTTGTTGTCTGGATCGGATTGTTCTTCAACGTATTTAGTATGTACTTGGCATTTAACGCATGGCGTGGTCGACTCCATGTCAATCTCCTAACTGCTTGAAGTGCATATTCAGATATGACAAAAAAAACGCTCAATAGCAAGCTAGTGAGCGTTTTTTCTGTTATTGAGTTCGATTACCCGTGGTTGGCATCGAGCCAGTTCGCCATATCAACAAACTGTTGCAGCGTCAGGTTCTCTGGTCGCATTGATGGGTTTACACCAAGCTCTTCCAAGGTCTCTGCAGACATAAGTGCTTTGTAGCAGTTACGTACGGTTTTACGACGTTGGTTGAAGCCTTCACGGCATACACGATCAAGCCATTTGAGGCTAGTCGCTGGGTAAGGCAGTTCTTCGTATGGAACGAGACGCACAACCGCAGAGTCTACTTTTCGGCGGCGGCACGAATGCGGTCGGTGGTACTTCAAGTACGGGTACCACTTTACAGTAGTACTGCGCCATCACCGTCAGACGACCATAAGCTTTGCTACCAGGTCCCGCTGCTAGGCGATTAACCACCTCTTTTTGAAGCATAAAGTGCATGTCTTGAATGTCTTTATGAAATTCAAACAAGTGGAACATCAAAGGCGTAGAGATGTTATATGGCAGGTTACCGAAAATACGCAGTTTGTTGTTTGGTTTCACCAGTTGGGTGAAGTCAAAACGCATCGCGTCGCCTTCGTGGATGGTTAGCTTGTCAGCAAGATCTGGATGGTTGCGTAGACGCTCTGCCAGGTCACGGTCAAGCTCGATAACCGTGAATTTGTCGACTTCTTTGCCCACTGGCTCAGTAATTGCGCCAAGACCAGGACCGATCTCAACCAGGTTTTGGCCTGGCTTTGGATTAATTGAAGATACGATGCCATCGATGATGTACGGATCGTTCAGGAAGTTCTGACCAAAGCGTTTTCTGGCCTTGTGCCCTAAGTGGACATCATTTCTCATTGTCTGCTCTCTACTAAGTCTATTGCGTAC
Source organism: Vibrio variabilis (assembly GCF_003263785.1). Classification (GTDB taxonomy): domain Bacteria; phylum Pseudomonadota; class Gammaproteobacteria; order Enterobacterales; family Vibrionaceae; genus Vibrio; species Vibrio variabilis. The sequence goes on along the minus strand of NZ_JYJK01000044.1, from coordinate 9,914 downwards.
GCCAGCGCTGTCTCAAAGCTGCCAAAGTCTGCTTGGCCTGTGCCAGCAAGATCAATCGCGGTGCCATGATCAACCGATGTCCTTATAAAAGGTAGACCAAGTGTAATGTTTACTGAACGACCAAAGCCTTTGTATTTCAATACAGGGAGCACTTGATCGTGATACATGCCTAAGACAGCATCCGCTTCGCGTAAGTATTTGTCATTAAATATCGTGTCGGCGGGTAATGGGCCAACAAGCTGATAATTTTTCTCTGTGCGAAGTTTTTCTAGGGTAGGAGTGATGGTTTCAATCTCTTCCATACCAAGGCAGCCATCTTCACCCGCATGAGGGTTGAGGCCGCAGACATAGATGTTTGGCGTCTTGATGCCAAACTTGGTGACCAAGTCATGATGCAGTATGTCGATGATGCGCGTTACGCGATCTTCGGTGATAGCGTTTGGCACTTCCGTCAAAGGAAGATGCGTTGTAACCAGTGCCGTTCTTAACCCTTCCGTTGCCAGCATCATCACCACAAGTGGTGTATTGGATACCTCTGCAAAGAACTCTGTATGGCCACTGAAGCTAACGCCAGCGCGATTGATCACCCCTTTGTGCACAGGGCCGGTGACAATAGCATCAAATTGACCATTCATACAGCCTTTTGCGGCTTTTTCTAGGGTATTTAGTACGTACTGACCGTTTCTCTCATCCAGAACGCCAGCTTTTGCAGGAACTGATAGCGGTTCATGGAGAATGACCAGACGCCCCTGCTGTTGGGAATCAAAGTTCTGCTCATCGAAGTCAACCAGTTCGACATCGATACCCAGCTGCTTAGCTCGATCCGCAATCAGTGACTTATCGGCGCAGATGACCACTTGATGGGGCCACGCTTTTTGCGACAAAGCCACCGCTAAATCGGGGCCAATGCCCGCCGGTTCACCGGCGGTAACAATAATGCGTTTAATTGGTTGCATTCTCATCGTCCTCAACCATTTCTACAAAAGCACTCGCACGAAGCTCTTGGATCCACGCTGATGCTTCTTCATTAAACTTGCGGTTAAATAGGATGCGGTATGCACGGTTTTGCATTGCAGAACCTGTTTTGTCGACATCGCGGCGATCCAGTACTTCGACAATGTGCCAGCCGTGAACGGTTTTAAATGGCTCACTGATCTGTTTAACTGGTAACGTTTCTACTTGGTGTTTGAACTCAGGTACGTAAAGCTCAGGCGTTTGATAGCCGAGTTCACCACCTTGTACCGCAGAACCAGGATCTTGGCTGTACTGTTCAGCCATTTCTGCAAAGCTCGCTTCGCCAGATTGAACCTTTTGGATAATGTCGTTGAGCTGGCGTTTCACGCCTCATCACTAAGAATGACCGTTGGCTTGATCAAAATATGGCGGGCATTGACTTCAGTCACAGAGACGGTTTCTAGGCCTTTGACATCTTCGATTTTTAGGATGTGAAAACCAACGCCGCTACGGAATGGACCTATGATGGTTCCTTTGGTTTGCATATTGATCTGGTCAGCAAAGATGGTTGGCATTTCTTCTTTACGCATCCAACCCCAGTCACCGCCCTCCAGTGCTTTTGGGCCTTTAGAGAAGGTATAAGCCATGGTCGCGAAGTCTTCGCCGCCGTTCAGACGCTCAATGATAGTTTCCGCTTGTTTCTCTTGAACACTCTTGTCTTCACCGTCGTTAAAGCGCAGTTGAATGTGGCGGATCTTGTACGTCACTGTTGCGTCACTTTCTTTTGCGAGCAGTTCAGACAGGTTATCGACCTCAGCAGGAAGAATGTTGATGCGCTGTCTTACCATGGCATTACGTGCTTCACTGGCAGCGATTTCATCACGAATTTGTTCGCGAAAGGCTTCCCACGATAAGCCTTCTTCAGCGACCGTTTGGCGAAGCTGCTCTTGAGTTTGCTCGTTGTTCGCTGCGATATCGCCAAGTGTTTGCGCTAAGCGGTTATCGTCGATACGAACACCGATACGCTCTGCTTCTTGAAGCTGCAGTTTTTCTAAGATCAGTTTGTCTAATATCTGCTCTAGCAAGATATCGTCTGAAGGCAACTCTTGGTTGTTCTTACGTGCGTTGGCTGTGAGGGTTTTGGTTGCTGAGTCGATATCGCTTTGCAAAATCACGCCATCGTTAACAATGACTCGAACACGATCAAGCTCAACGGGCTCCGCTACTGCTTGAAACGACAAGGCCGCCAATAGGCAAGTTGAAAAGAGTGTACTAATAAATTTCATCGATATTCCCAGTGAAAACTTCACAGACTATGAGTCTGTGAAGTGAATTAAGTTCCTTGCATAATGCCATCGTGTGACGGCTTGGCGATTATTGGTTAAGTATAAACGGTCTGCCGTATTTCAGCGCGTTACCATTTGGTGGCTCAGGGGCACGAGAGCTGCCACCAAGACCTGTGATACCAAAGCTAAATCGAATGTTGTCTTCGAAGTTAGCACCACCAATACCGACAATACCAGATTCCCAGCTACGAAGCTGACGGCTGTAGTCGACCCCAAAATACCAGCAATCCGACTGATACTCTAATTTGGCTAGCCATTCAATGGAGACACGCTCGGTCATGTCATAGTAATACTGACCCGTTGCGATCCAGTTGCGGTTAATTTGATAACCACCTAATAGGCCGACTTGGTTTATACCGTTACGCGTTAATTTAGACAGTTCATCGTTGCTATAGCTGTTGATGCTTTCGATATACTCTTTGGTCACGTAGCGATAGTTAGCCTGAATGAAGTCGTCTTCGACTCGGTATTCAACGGCACTATTGGCGAGTGACACCGAAGATGAATCAATATCGTACTGAATCCCGCCATGGTAGAACACGCGATCGTTGTAGTTAAAATCGGTTTCAATAGCCCATGATGAGTAGTTTGAAGACTCATTATCGGAGACGTTATTTGGATTTTTGCTTGCTGGATCCAGGTAGTAAATCTGACCAAATGAGATGGCTAAGCGCTCTTTTTGTCCACCGTCGTAAAAACGGGATGTCGCACCATAACTAATTTGGTTAGCTGCTGCGATCTTGTCCACGCCACTGAAGCGGCGGCTACGGAACAGGCCGTAGTAGTCGGTTTGCAATAAGGTGGTGTCGTAGTTAAAGATATTGCTTTGATCGACCTCTGGCACGTACAAGTATTGAACCTGCGGCTCCAATGTTTGTGTGTAACCATCGATAAACGCAGTATCGCGCTCGAAAACCATGCCGGCGTGAGTGCGAAATTCTGGTAATGCACGAGTGACTTTTTCTTCTAACGGCCCAACATCAACCGCATTTACGTTGTCGAGCTCTTGATTATATTGCGTTAACAGGTAACGAGCTTCTGTTGTCCATGTACCCCAGGTATTTGAAAGAGGCAGAGTGATGCCAGGCTCTACGTGAACACGAGTAGCCGAAGGCTTTTTCTCATCATCGGTTTCAAAGCGAGAGACACTGCTGACCAAATCAAAGTTCAGGTTTTGATAAATTTCGGGGCGGTAGTAGTTAAACTCAAATTGTGGCATTAAGCGGTAAGGCTTAGTGTCATCAACCAGAATTTGGAAGTCTTGAACCGTGATCGCTGCATCCCAGAACTGCTCGCGATAGGCAACAGTCCCTTTCTGCGAAAGTTGACCTTCTGAGCGGCTACCGATACTGGAATCGAGATCTTGGAAGTAGTCGTTATCGCTTACCTGAGAGTAATCGACATCCAGTTTCCAGTGCTGGCCAAAATTACTGTTATTTTTGTACTGAAATGCCCAGCGCTGATCCTTTTCAGGGTATTTTTGGTCGTCAGCAAGGTATTCGCCCTTGAGCTCACCACGACTGGTTGAGGTTAGGTAGCGAAAATCCCCTTTTAATTGCAAGCCACGTGTTTGCATGTAGTGGAATGTAGTGAGCAAGTCGTAATTAGGGGCTAGGTTCCAGTAAACCGGGATTTGTAACTCTAGTCCGTTTTTTGAGCCTAGTGATAGCGATGGAAACAGGACTCCGGTTTTTCGCTTGTTGCTGGTAGGCATCGTCATATAAGGCATGTAGAAGATAGGGACATCTTTTACTTCCACACGACTCCCGTAAAGGGTGGCTACCTCACTGTCTTGATCGACTCGAATGTCATCGGCTAGAAAGCGCCACGAATTGTCATCTTCTGGACAAGTGGTGATTGAGCCATCGTTGATTTGGTAGAGTGACTTACCTGTTTTTGAAATGTACACGGCATCGCCGCGTCCACCTCCACACAACATTTTGTACTGAGTGTTTTCAGCTGTAATGACATCTTTGTTTAAATCGTTCGTGATTTTGTCAGATACGGCATTAAACTGGCCATCGTCAATGGTGACATTGCCTTCAGCGACCACAACATTGTCGTCTTGATGGAGTGTCACGCTGTCAGCGGTAATGGTTTTATTGCCTTGAACAACCACCACGTCGCCTTTGTATGTTGCACGTTCGCCATTGATGGCCTCCAGAGAGTCAGCTTCAATATTGATTGGCTCTTGATTGGAGTCTGAACTTTGTGCAGTATCAACAGAGCATTGCTCTGCTGGTGGCATGGATTGTCCACTGTTTTTCGATGTTTCTTCGGCATGTGCGTAGGACGCTAGCAGCGCAGCACCAATAGAGGCCGCTAGATAAGTGCGGGAAAAACGTGACATCGAGTTGTACTATCCTGTTTAACTTGATTCATTCAGTTGAATTCGATTGATATTGAATCGTTTATAAGACGGTCTCTATCATAAAGGAAATTGACCTCAACGACACTAGTAGACTGCGAATCAGCGCAAAAATTCATAAATAAAGAGCACATACATCACATGATAGGTAAAATTTTAGGCGTATTTTTCGGCATGTTGTTTGGCGGACCGCTAGGGGCACTGTTTGGCTTGTTTTTGGGGCACCAGTTTGACAAAGCGCGCCGACTCAACCAGTCCGGATTTGCTCGTGGCGGATTTGGTGGTGCAGACCAAGCGCAGCGCCAAGAAGAGTTTTTAAATGCCGCTTATGCGGTGATGGGGCACGTTGCCAAAGCCAAGGGGCAGGTGACACCAGAAGAGATCCAGCTTGCGACCATCATGATGGATCGCATGAACCTCAACAATGAGCAAAAGCGCGCAGCACAGGAAGCGTTCCGTGAGGGTAAATCAGCGGATTTTCCGCTTGACCGCGTACTCGATAAAGTACGTATTTCCTCTGGTGGTCGCCATGACTTATTGCAGTTTTTCTTAGAGCTTCAAATTTCAGCTGCATTCGCTGATGGTAGTGTTCACCCAACTGAGCGTGAGGTCTTGCACCGCATTGCTCAGGGACTTGGCTTCTCAGCTCAACAGCTTGAGCAACGTCTGCGTATGCAAGAAGCGGCGTTTCGCTTCCAGCAAGGTGGAGGCAACTTTGGTGGCGGTCACTACCAAGGTGGGCAACAAGGTGGGGGTAATTGGCAACAGGCGAGTGGTGCCTCCCAGCTTTCTGATGCCTATGACGTGCTTGGTATCTCTGAGGATGCTGATTCAAAAGCCGTTAAACGTGCCTACAGAAAACTCATGAATGAACATCACCCAGATAAACTGATGGCGAAAGGCCTGCCACCAGAGATGATGAATGTGGCAAAAGAGAAGTCGCAAGAGATTCAAAATGCTTACGACTTGATTAAAAAAGTGAAAGGGTTCAAGTAGCGCTGCCAAGCGCTACTTCTGATTTAAGTCCCAATCGTAATCGTAATCGTACTTGATCTTGCCATCGAATTTGGCAAGTTCAGGGCGATACTTTGACATATGCTTCAATGCGCCACCGTCTTGCACAAAGTCTGCCTCAAACCACTCATAAATCGACGACAGAGTGATGGTGTTTCCTGACACGCTCGCGCCTTTCGATGAGTTCACGAATGCATTGGCAGCACTCTCTAACAGCGCTTCCGTGTTGTCAGCGGTAAATGCCTGAGTTTGCAAATTTGGGCAGCCAAGGCTGGCACAGTTGACCGCATAATGCGTTCTTGGATCATTCCAAATCGGGCGCAGTATGCGATGCTCAATATCGTTCAATGTGAGCGCTTGCCCGGTAATGGTAATCACCTCATCCCCCATGGACCAAAGCTAAATAAGCCTCCAAGCTTAGTGATGGATTTCACGGGGTACTCATCTAGGATCAAATCAACGGTGATGGCGTTGTAGAGGTTCACCCAGTAGGCATACTGCTCAGCGCGACTAAGCTGCCTTGGGTCGATTCGAGCCAGATCGCTAATGTAGGTTTTGAGTGCTTGCTTGTCGTTGGGAGAAACGCGGACATAGCGCACTAGAGTGTTCTCGCCCTCGGTGACCAAGTAGCGGTCGAGAAAGCTCTGCCAGGCTTGATGAGAGACACTTTGCGTGTTGCTGTCGTCACTTTTATCCCAGTATGGCCAAAGCTCAGATTTTGGCGCGGCGAAGGCACTGGTGGCAAACATGAGAAAAATTAAAGAGAGAACACGTAGCATAGCGAATATCCATTCCGTTAAGTGATTAATCCAACAGACCCGACTCTTGGCCGAGTTCTTTCAGTGTAGTGAAAATCTAGATAAAAAAATCCCAGCCTTACTAAGAAAGTAGAGCTGGGATGGGATAGTTCAACTAAATCGCTAACGGATTATTTTAAGAAGCTTGGGATTTTTGCTTCATAAGCTGCAATCTTCTCTTCGTGTTGAAGTGTCAGGCCGATGTTATCTAGACCGTTTAGTAGGCAGTGACGGCGGAACTCATCGATTTCAAAGCTATAAGATTGACCGTTGGCCGTCACTTTCATCGCTTCTAGATCAACGGTGATCTCAGCACCTTCATTCGCTTCAACATAGCTAAATAGCTCATCAACTTCTTGTTCTGTTAGGCGAACCGGAACCATTTGGTTATTGATGGAGTTACCGTAGAAGATGTCTGCGAAACTTGGTGCAATCATAACTTGGATGCCGTAGTCAGCGAGTGCCCAAGGAGCGTGCTCACGAGATGAACCACAACCGAAGTTTTCGCGAGCAAGCAGAATGCTGGCACCTTGGTAACGAGGCGCGTTCATGACAAATTCTGGATTATCTTGTTTGCCCGCATCATCTAGGAAGCGCCAGTCGTGAAATAGGTGCTGACCAAAACCCGTGCGTGTTACCTTTTGCAGAAACTGCTTTGGAATAATCGCATCGGTATCGACGTTGGCTGCATCAAGCGGGACGACTAAGCCGGTGTGTTGTTTAAATCCTGACATGGTATGTTCCTTCTTAGTCTAGCTCTCTAATATCAACGAAATGTCCAGCAATAGCGGCTGCTGCCGCCATCGCAGGGCTTACTAGGTGCGTACGACCATCACGGCCTTGGCGACCTTCGAAGTTACGGTTACTGGTCGATGCACAGCGCTCTTGTGGACCTAAACGGTCATTGTTCATCGCAAGACACATAGAGCAACCCGGTAGGCGCCATTCGAAGCTGCATCCTTGAAGATAGCGTCTAGACCTTCCGCTTCAGCTTGAGCTTTAACTTGCTCAGAGCCAGGTACGATAAGCGCCTGAACGTGAGAAGCAACTTGACGACCTTTGGCAATTTCTGCCGCTGCACGCATGTCTTCGATACGAGAGTTAGTACAAGAGCCAACAAACACCTTGTCTACCTTGTAATCTTTTAACGATTTACCTGCCTCTAGGCCCATGTAAGCCAGCGCTTTTTCTGCAGATGCTTTCTCTACTGGATCAGCGAAGCTTTCTGGTGCTGGAATTGGTTGATCAACCGCGATAACTTGACCTGGGTTAGTACCCCAAGTGACTTGAGGTTTGATGTCGGCACCGTTTAGTGTGACGACCGCATCGAAGGTTGCGTCAGCATCGGTTTTGAATGTTTTCCAGTACTCAACCGCCGCATCCCATTCAGCACCTTTAGGGGCGAATTTACGGCCTTTTAGGTACTCAAACGTGGTCTCATCTGGAGCGATAAGACCCGCTTTCGCGCCTAACTCGATCGCCATGTTACATACCGTCATACGGCCTTCCATTGAAAGATCAGTGATGGCTTCACCACAGAACTCAACAACGTATCCAGTACCGCCAGCGGCTGTTGTTTCGCCGATGATCGCGAGAACGATGTCTTTTGCCGTCACGCCAGGTGCCACCTTACCCTGCACTTCGATTTTCATGGTTTTGGCGCGAGACTGCTTAAGAGTTTGCGTTGCTAGAACGTGCTCAACCTCTGAAGTACCAATACCGAAAGCGAGTGAGCCAAATGCGCCGTGAGTCGCGGTATGAGAGTCACCACATACGATTGTCATTGCTGGCAGCGTAATGCCCAGCTCAGGCCCCATAACGTGCACAATGCCTTGGTATTTGTGGTTGATGTCGTAAAGCGTCACGCCAAACTCTTCACAGTTTTTCGATAGCGTTTCCATTTGAATACGCGCCATCTCACCAGAGGCGTTGATGTCTTTGGTCGTCGTTGACACGTTGTGGTCCATCGTGGCAAATGTTTTGCCTACTTGACGCACTTTACGACCTTTTTCACGCAGGCCATCGAAAGCCTGTGGTGAAGTCACTTCGTGAACCAAGTGACGATCGATATAAAGGATTGGGTTTTCACCCTCTGCTTCGACGGCGATATGAGCGTCGTAGACTTTTTCGTATAGAGTTTTAGACATTGCTTAATTCCTTGCTTCCCCTAGCCGAGTTGAACGGCCGTCGGCTAGGGCAGTGTTTTAATTATGAATTCAGTACGTACGCTGCGATCTTGTCACCCATCTCAGAGGTGCTCAGTGCTGGCTTGTCACCGGCTAGATCGGCAGTAAGCTCACCCGCTGCTAGGGCTTTACTCACCGCCGCTTCAATATCTTGCGCTGCCGCTTCTTCACCTAGGCTGTAACGTAGCATTAGCGCAGCCGAAAGGATTTGAGCAACCGGGTTAGCGATGTTCTTGCCTGCGATATCTGGTGCACTGCCGCCTGCTGGTTCGTAAAGACCAAACTGACTTTCGTTTAGGCTTGCTGATGGCAACATGCCCATAGAGCCTGTGATCATCGCACATTCATCAGAGATGATATCGCCGAAGATGTTTGAGCAAAGCATGATGTCGAACTGTGCAGGGTCTTTAATCAGCTGCATTGTCGCGTTATCAATGTACATGTGGTTAAGCGTTACATCTGGATAGTCCTTCGCCACTTCTTCCACAACTTCGCGCCATAGAATAGAGCTTTGTAGAACGTTCGCTTTGTCAATTGAGTAAACGTTCTTGTTACGAAGACGCGCAGATTCAAACGCGATCTTAGCGATACGCTCGATCTCGTAGCGGTGGTAAACCTCAGTATCAAACGCTTTCTCTGTTGGGCCTTCACCTTCACGACCTTTTGGTTGACCGAAGTAGATGCCGCCAGTGAGCTCACGAACAACCACGATATCGAAGCCTTTTGCTGAGATATCCGCACGCAGCGGAGAGAAGTCCTCTAGACCCGCGTGAATCTGAGCAGGGCGCAGGTTACAGAACAGTTGGAAGTGTTTACGAAGTGGAAGTAGCGCACCACGTTCAGGTTGATCGTTCGGTGGAAGGTGTTCCCACTTAGGGCCGCCAACTGAACCGAACAAAATCGCATTTGACTCTTCACAGCCTTTTACTGTGCTTTCTGGAAGCGGGCAGCCGTGGTTATCAATAGCAATGCCACCTACATCGAACTCTTCACGTTCTAGGGTAATGTTGTGTTTCTCTGAAATTGCATCAAGCACTTTATGAGCCTGAGCCATTACTTCTGGACCAATACCGTCACCCGGTAGAACCGCAATCTTGTAAGTACCTGCCATGGGGCTAATTTCCTTAAATGTTGTATTTGCTTATATTTTTATGTTGACTCGTTTCTCACGAGCCAACGAATTTTCTTTCTAGAACCAAGAACCAAGAACCAAGAACCAAGAACCAAGAACCAAGAACCAAGAACCAAG
>NZ_JYJK01000043.1 GCF_003263785.1 Vibrio variabilis | reverse complement strand
GCCCGCACCTGCCGGTGGAATCGGGGTGGTGGTGGCCGCGAAGATATCAACCAAATCGCGCGTTTCGCCACGTTGATTTAGAAAACGATACTGCTTGTGAAGCTTGTGCTGCAAAGCGTTGGATAGCGTTTTATGGTGCTCTCTAAGCTCTGCTAGGTGGGTTTCTAGTTCTGCTAGTCGCTGCTCTTTAACGGCGAGCTTGTCTTCCCATTTAAGTTTTAGGTATTTGAGCGTGTTTTTTTCTGCAACGCTTTGCTTGCCAAGGTCATCGAGCAAGGATTGAAGTGCCTCGCCAATCAGTGTTTGCTGCGCTTCCTTTCGCTGCAGTTTACGAGCAGCACGCCCTTGAATCATGATCTCGCGTTGTGCTTGTTCTTCTTGTTGGTAAGCGGCGCGCTCTGTAGCGATTTGCTGTTTGAGTTCTGCTATTTCTGGTGCGTTGGCGAAGGTTTTGTAGGTCGCAAGCGCTTTGGTGATGGCGTCGGTATCTTCACGGAAGAAGCCGTCTTCCGTCAGCATATCGAAGACGGGTGGAACGAATCCTGGCAGAAGATTTTGGTCTGCAATCTTGCCTGAGAAGGCACTCAAAAAGCCGATGTCACCTTGCGTGTTCTGTACCAGCAAAACACCGAACATCTTGCCTCGACCTTGGTTTTCATCTTCGATACCAAAGTCATGGGTGAAATCCGTTTGTGTTTGCAGATACTGCTGGAGCTGGTTTGCCGCTAATACGCACAGCGGGTGGGGCGTGTAGTAGAACGGAAACGTAAATTGCTCGGGTAACTCGTAGCCTTCGATAGCAGCATCAAATTGGTTAAAACAGAGTTGGTGAGAGTGCATATTAAAGGCCGTGGGTCACAGAAATTTGAGCACGGATTGTACCTTGTTTGGGAAGAATTTCCATGAGTAGTGATTGTTGGCTTTAGAGCTCTTTGAGGGGGGATCGGTGTGTCTTTTATTTTCTAACTAATCGGGTAACATAACTGTCTGATTAACATAAAGGTAGGCATCTATGTCATTAACCAAGTCAGCAACCAAGTCACAAGCATACGGTTTAGGGTTTATTAGCGATGAGCAGCTATTTGAGCATGTAAAAGATACGGTTCTTAAGTACCGATTCAAAATCAACCTGTCGCAGTTTAATAAGAACCTACTTGACCCAATCAAACTCACATTTGATTCAAAGATTTATGGCAAGACGATACCTGAAATTATTGAATCTGAGTCTATTCGCCAGATTGACAAGTCAAACACAAATCACATCGGCTATTTTCATCAAAATATATTCAAGTACTTTGATGGCTGGGAAGTGCCTGAGCAAGGGTTTGATACGATTAACTCAGAGCTTAATATCTATGCGGAGCTAAAAAACAAGCATAACACCATGAACTCGGCTTCTTCACAGAAGACCTACATGAAAATGCAAAACAAAATTGTCCGCGATGATAAGGCTGTGTGTTACTTAGTTGAGGTTATTGCTAAGAATAGCCAAGATATTCCTTGGGCAATCAGTCTAGATGGTGAAAAGATCAGCCATAAGAACATTCGAAGAGTGTCGATGGACAAGTTCTATGAGATCGCGACGGGTGACGCTCATGCCTTCAAAAAACTATGTCAGGTACTACCTAGGGTGATTGACGATGTCGTCGTTGAGGCCAAGCTTGGAAAAATTGAGAATACGGTTTTCACTGAACTGGAGAACATTTCTGACGATGTGCTAAAAAGTATCTATCTGCTTCCATTTGAGCAATATGAAGGCTTTGACGAGCTCAACTTTTCTTGAGCATAAAAAAACACCAGCCGAAGCTGGTGTTTTTCGCGTTCTTA
>NZ_JYJK01000042.1 GCF_003263785.1 Vibrio variabilis | reverse complement strand
CGGATAGACATTGCCGTTACTTCCATCGTCTTCTGTCATCACAAACTCTGCTATACACCGAGATGGTGACAACTGGTGCTATCATTCACGGTAAAGGTGATTTTCTAGCGTACAACGAAGAAGAGCACCCAGTAGCACTTCAGCTAGGTGGTTCAAACCCGGCTGACTTGGCAACCTGTGCAAAGCTTGCTGCTGAGCGTGGTTATGATGAAGTAAACCTGAACGTAGGTTGTCCATCAGATCGCGTACAGAATGGCCGTTTCGGTGCATGCTTGATGGCAGAACCTGATTTAGTGGCTGAGTGCGTCGCAGCGATGCGTGAAGTGGCTGATATTCCAGTGACGGTAAAAACTCGTATTGGTATTGACGATCAAGACTCGTATGAGTTTTTGACTAAGTTTGTCTCTACGGTATCTGAGAAGGGCGGTGTGGATCAGTTTACTATTCACGCTCGTAAGGCTTGGCTAAGTGGCTTGAGCCCGAAAGAGAACCGAGAGATACCACCGTTGGATTACCCTCGCGCTTACCAAATTAAGAAAGACTTCCCACATCTGAATGTGGCAGTAAATGGCGGCGTAAAAACTCTAGAAGAATCTCTAGAGCACTTGCAGCACCTTGATGGGGTGATGATTGGTCGTGAGGCGTATCAGAACCCTTACATCCTCGCCCAGGTTGACCAGCTTATCTTTGGTTTGGACACTCCAGTGAAAAAACGTAAGCAAGTCGTTGAAGAGATGTACCCGTACATTGAGCGTCAGCTATCTAACGGATCGTACCTTGGTCATATCTCTCGTCATATGATTGGCTTATTCCAAGCAATGCCCGGCGCAAGGCAGTGGCGTCGTTACATCAGTGAAAATGCACATAAGAAAGGTGCTGGCATTGAAGTGCTTGAAACAGCACTAGCAAAAATCCCATCTGAACTGGATGTGTAATTTACCAATCATTTGGCGATAAATACCAACTCCGACTGTGCGAAAGCCAGTCGGAGTTTTTGTTTCTAGCTATCTATATGATTTTTAAAGATTCTAAAAGTTGGAACGCTTCCTGCAATCCCTTTAAGTAATTCAAAAGACTTAAACTAGCAACGAAATGGGAGAGGTTATGTTTGAACTAATTTTCGTTTTGGTATTTCTTGCAACTCTTGTCATGACTGGCGTTACGTTTGTCACTGTCACCATGGCGATTGTGGTGTCGTTCGCGGTGATGTTTCTGTTGGGCATGGTTGGGGTTGTTTTAAATCTCTTGCCTTACATTATCGCCTTCCTTATAGCGATTTGGATCTATAAAAAGGCAATGGCGCCCACAAATTAACAAACTGATCACAAATAACCCTACAGAGATAAGCACAATTGCTATAGTTATCTATATGACCAAGGGCGTCGGTCATTATAGGATTTCTGGAGGGAGCCATGACAATTACGGAATTGAAGTATTTATTCCATCAAGATTTACTGGCAGAAGCGATCATTGAACCCGCCGAATCCGAAGGCGGCTGGATCGTTGAGTTTCGCCACAAGCAAGGCGGTTTCGTTATGCTGACGGATATTCACGGCGCTGAGTGTCAGTACAATGATCTCGACAAAGCGTCTAAATCCGCGCTCGCCGTTGGCTTCACTGAGGTTCGTATTGAGGCTAAATAACCTCCCTACCAAACGAACCTCTTCTTCCAAAAAGTTATAAAACATTCATATCTATTCTTTCTTGTTATTAAGGTGGTTGGTTAATCTATCGTCACGCAATGATTAGGGATGTCGTGACAATGTCTTCAAACGTAAAACAGTCGCCGAACGGTAATAACAATTCTCAAGAGTTACCAAGCCTAGCTGCTCCACTTAACGATCAGCAGCTATCACAACTACAACAAGCATCAACGAACCTATCTTCAAACCAGCTTGCATGGGTAAGCGGGTATTTTTGGGGATTGAGTCAGGCGGGTGCACCATCAGCGCTTACTCCAGTTGCCAGCGCAGTGAATACAGCTGCGGCAGCTGTACCAGCAGGCAAGCTGACCATTATCTTTGCTTCTCAAACAGGTAACGCAAAAGGGGTTGCCGAGGAGCTTAAAGAAGAAGCTTCTGCTCTTGGTATTGATGTTGAGCTATTTGATGCAAGTGACTACAAAGGTAAAAACCTAGCGAAAGAGACACACGTCATCGTTGTTGCCTCTACAAACGGTGAGGGCGAAGCGCCTGATAACGCGATCGAGCTACATGAGTTCCTTCAATCTAAGAAAGCGCCAAAACTTCCGAATCTTAAGTATGGTGTTATTGGCTTAGGCGACTCTAGCTATGAGTTCTTCTGCCAAACGGGTAAAGATTTTGATGAGTACCTAGGTAAGTTAGGTGCCACCTCATTTATTGATCGTATCGACTGTGACGTTGATTACGACGCGCCAGCAGGTGAGTGGCGAGCGAAAGCGCTAGAGGTCATTAAAGAAGATCTTGCCTCTCAACCAGCAGACGTTGTGACACTGCCTGTTGCAACTGCAGCCGCTACGGTTAACTACACCAAGAAAAATCCATATACCGCTACACTACTGACTAGCCAAAAGATCACGGGTCGCGATTCTGGCAAAGATGTTCGTCATATCGAGATTGATCTTGAAGGCTCAGGCATCACTTACAAGCCGGGTGACGCGCTGGGTGTGTGGTTCGAGAACAGCAGTGAGCTGGTGGATGCACTTCTTGCTCAAGTTGGTTTATCAGGTATTGAAAGTGTGGATGTGGATGGGGAGAGCCTATCTTTACGTTCTGCGCTGATTAAGCACTATGAGATCACCGCGGCAAATCCTCAGCAAGTAGCACAATACGCGGAAATTTCAGGCAGTAAAAAGCTTGAGAAGCTGGCAGCTGATAAAGACAAACTTCGCGAGTATGCTTCGAATACCCAAGTGATTGATGTCTTTAAAGAGAAGAAAGCAAAACTAGAGGCCGAGCAACTATTGGGTCTACTACGCCGTTTAACCCCACGTCTCTATTCAATTGCATCCAGCCAAGAAGAAGTAGATGAAGAAGTTCATCTAACGGTTGGGCTTGTTGAATATCAAGCGGGCGAGGAAAGCCGATTTGGCGGCGCATCTTACTTCTTATCTCGTGGATTGGAAGAAGGTGGCGAGGTCAAAGTATTCGTTGAGCACAACAATAACTTCAAGTTACCAGAAAATGGTGACACGCCAGTGATTATGGTGGGCCCAGGTACGGGTATTGCGCCATTTAGAAGCTTCATTCAAGAGCGTGATAACCAGGGCGACACTGGCAAAAACTGGTTGTTCTTTGGCGATCGCACTTTCACTCAAGATTTCCTATATCAAGTGGAATGGCAAAAGTACCTGAAGTCAGGTGTATTGAACCGATTGGATGTGGCCTTTAGCCGCGACCAACACGAGAAAGTGTATGTTCAGCATCGATTGCTTGAACAAGGTGAGCAGGTATGGCAATGGCTACAGGAAGGTGCCCACATTTATGTATGTGGCGATGCCAACCATATGGCCAAAGATGTTCACAATGCCCTGATTGAGATCGTTAAGGTGCATGGTGGAAAAGAAGCTGACCAGGCAGAAGAATTTGTCAACGAACTAAGAAAAGCAAAACGTTATCAGAAGGATGTGTACTAATGAGCAAGCAATCAGCCACTATTCAAGAAGTGTTGGGTGAAGAGTTGGGGCCGTTGTCTGATAACGAGCGTCTAAAAGGACAGAGTAACCTACTGCGCGGAACCATTGAGAACGATCTTCAAGATCGTATTACAGGTGGATTTACCGCCGACAACTTCCAGCTCATTCGCTTCCACGGTATGTATCAGCAAGATGACCGTGATATCCGTAACGAGCGAGCTAAGCAAAAACTAGAACCTCTACACAACGTGATGCTTCGCGCGCGTATGCCGGGCGGTATTATCACGCCTAAGCAATGGTTAGCTATCGACAAGTTTGCGACTGATCATTCGTTGTATGGAAGTATTCGTTTAACGACGCGTCAAACGTTCCAGTTTCATGGTGTGCTGAAGCCAAACATCAAGCTAATGCACCAAACGCTGAACTCTATCGGTATTGATTCTATTGCGACAGCCGGTGACGTGAACCGTAACGTGCTATGTACGACTAACCCTGTGGAATCAGAGCTACATCAAGAAGCCTACGAGTGGGCGAAAAAGATCAGTGAGCATTTGCTTCCTAAAACCAAAGCGTACGCGGAAATTTGGCTTGATGGTGAGAAAGTAGAAAGCACAGAGGAAGACGAACCTATTCTGGGTAAAAACTACTTACCACGTAAGTTCAAAACGACAGTCGTGATCCCACCACAAAATGATGTAGACGTGCACGCCAATGATCTGAACTTCGTAGCGATTGCTGATAACGGCAAGCTGGTGGGTTTCAATGTTCTTGTTGGCGGTGGTCTCGCCATGACTCACGGTGATACGTCGACATACCCAAGACGTGCCGATGACTTTGGTTTTGTTCCTCTGGAGAAAACACTAGATGTAGCAGCAGCGGTTGTGACAACTCAGCGTGACTGGGGTAACCGTTCAAATCGTAAGAATGCCAAGACTAAGTACACACTAGACCGCGTTGGTATTGATGTATTTAAAGCCGAAGTTGAAAAACGTGCGGGCATTAGTTTCGAACAAAGCCGTCCATACGAGTTTACCGAGCGTGGCGACAGAATTGGTTGGGTTGAAGGTATCGATGGTAAATACCACTTAGCGTTATTCATTGAGAATGGTCGACTGCTCGACTTCCCAGGTAAGCCTCTTAAAACTGGTGTTGCTGAGATCGCTAAGATCCACAAAGGCGACTTTAGGATGACGGCAAACCAAAATCTGATTGTCGCTAAGGTATCTAAGTCAAACAAGGCCAAGATAGAGAAGATCGCTCGTGAACATGGTCTGATGGACGATGCGGTATCTGAGCAGCGCAAAAACTCGATGGCGTGTGTGGCTTTCCCAACCTGTCCTCTTGCGATGGCAGAAGCGGAGCGTTTTCTACCAAGCTTTGTTACGGATGTAGAGAACATTCTGGATAAACACCAGATCCCAAGTGATGAGAGCATCATCTTGAGGATCACCGGCTGTCCAAATGGTTGTGGTCGAGCGATGCTGGCAGAAATTGGTTTGGTTGGTAAAGCGCCTGGCCGATACAACCTACACTTAGGCGGCAACAAAGCAGGTACCCGTGTACCTAAGATGTACAAAGAGAACATTACGGATGCGCAAATCCTAGAAGAGATTGATGCTTTAGTAGGTCAATGGGCGGAGCAGCGTAATGAAGGTGAAGCATTTGGTGACTTCGTTATCCGCGCTGGGATTATAGAAGAAGTCAAAGTATCGAAAAGGGACTTCTATGCCTAGAGACGTTATTTCCCAGAAACAAGCAACTGAAGAAGATTCAGTTAGCCAAATCGTGCAAGGCAAGACAAAAGCGCTAGAGCTTCAAGAACTGCTGTCACTGACTAAAACCGAGCAGATTTTAAAGCTAGCAGAGCTAAATGGTCAGCTTGAACTATTGACTGCGAAGCAGAGAGTTGAGTGGGCACTAGAGAATCTGCCAGGCGAACATGTCCTAAGTTCAAGCTTTGGAGTTCAGGCGGCGGTTATGCTTCATCTAGTGACAAGTGTAAAAGCAGACGTTCCGGTAGTGCTTAACGATACTGGGTATCTATTTCCAGAAACCTATCAGTTCATAGATAAGCTTCAGAAGCAGTTAGATCTGAATTTACATATCTATAAAGCAAACATCTCACCAGCATGGCAAGAGGCTCGCTACGGTAAGTTATGGGAAAAAGGGCTCGATGGACTTAAGCAATACAACCAGCTTAATAAAGTAGAGCCAATGAAAAGAGCACTCGAAGAGTTGGATGTTCACACTTGGTTTTCTGGCCTAAGACGTGAGCAGTCAGAGAGTCGAGCAAACTTGCCAGTACTTGCGATTCAAAATGGCCGTTTCAAGTTCCTGCCAATCATCGATTGGAATAACGAACAAGTTGATAGCTATATAGAAGAGCACGGCTTGAGTTATCACCCTCTTAAAGAAGCGGGTTACCTATCGTTAGGTGATACTCACTCCACAGTGAAGTGGGAACCAGGTATGAAAGAAGAGGAAACGCGCTTTAATGGTTTAAAACGTGAGTGTGGCTTGCATGAAGACGATGGTGAGACAGACGGTTCAGGTATTTAACCTTTGTTCACATCATTACAAAAAGGAGGGCTTAGCCTCCTTTTTTTGATAACTCTGTGGATAACTTGTAGTCATTACTAGGATAAAGTTGAATAAATAAGCCTTTGAATGAAAAAGACGCGGTTAGGCGTTGTTTTTGTATTTTTTCTAAAAAAAGGCTTGCTAATGTGATCGGTATCTCTATAATGCGCTTCCACTGACACGGCAGAGCCACAAGGGTTCGAGGCGATAGTCAGTAAGGCATTCAGCTTACAAGATGGTCTTCTAGTTAGATTTGAAAAAATCAAAAATAATTAGAAAAAAGTGTTTGACACTGAGAATCATCCCGCTAGAATGGCCGCCTCTTCAAACGGAAAGCGAAACGCAGAGTTCTGAAGAGAATGTTCTTTAAAAATTAAAACCTATCAATCTGTGTGGGCACTCGTTGATGATAATCAAATTAGATATTTCTCTTAATAAAGAGCGGTATCAAATTAGGTTTCAATGAAACGAAGTGACCATTCGAATTGGGAAGCAGCCTTGAGCTGTTTTGTTTTACTTTTCAAAAGTGAAAACCAATAAGA
>NZ_JYJK01000041.1 GCF_003263785.1 Vibrio variabilis | reverse complement strand
GTTGTCATCGACAACTTGTTGCGAAACTCAAGTAGTGGAGCCATCCACTCTTCACCATTTTGAATCAAGCTTTCCATGGCTCTGTCTTTTGTTACAACAGTACAAGTCCAGCAGCCAAAACGTGAGTTACCACACGACGGGGTCGTCTCATCGATAACCATTGGGCACTCGCCTTGACCTGAAGAGTCTTTATAGAGATTCCATAGAATGAGGTTTTTACCACCCCATGGATTTTCCCACTCTAAATCGTACACGTCACGCCATACGTTTTTCGTGCCGTATGGAGTTTCTTTGGTTTCTAGATTACAAAGACGAAGGATTTTCCATACGTCATCCACAGCCCAAGTATCAATTGGCGTAAAGATAAATGCATTCGCAAGTGTGGTATGACGCGCTAATCGAGAACCATCAATTTTGTGCTTGGCAATTACCTGCGCCCTTGAAGCACTCTCTTGGCTGCGTGAGCCGAGAACAACGATCACCTCGTCAAACTGAGATACCTTGGATTTGATGAAATCGCTGACAGGGTCGATTTTCATCCTTTCTGTACACCAACGGAAAGAGCGAGTCGGTGCAGGATAGCCTTTGCCTAAAAGGCTAGACCAGAATGTTTGGTCGTCCTTTGGCACCACTTTATGGCAAGTGATAGGCAGTTGGTCGCGCTTCGCACCTTTCTCGATTGCGCGTAAGGAATCTTTGATGTGATTTACAACGACGGGTGTTTCAACCAGTGTATCTGAAGAAACGACAAATACAGGTTTATGGCGGTCTTTCGGCTCAAGGCCTAGTAGAGCCATATAGACTAATGTCATTACCGCAGAAGAGTCTTTACCACCACTGTAGCCAATCACCCATGGGCGTTTGTCTGCGCAATAGACGCGCTGCACATCGGCAATGTAGTGACTAAGCTTGTGGTTAGCAAAGTCTTCGGCATTGATAAATTCTTCGTACTCGGCGAGATCTTCCGCCAGTTGTAGCTCGTGTATCATGATAACTGCTTCTCTAGAGCTTTTTCTTCTGGGGTTAGTGGTAACCCCAATTCAATTTTTAACGCGTTGGCTGTTAACTGTATGTTTTGCGTAGATTTACTTAGCTTACCTAGGTTCATGCTACGTCTGACCCACTCGGGGTTGGTCTTGAGCCAATTTACTTTGCTTAGTTTGGACAGTCGAGCTTGCCAGTTATGAGGCTCTTGGCAAAGTAGATGTTTACCAAGTAGGCCAATGGCGTGCAGACCAACACCATGAGCATGGATAAAATCCAGTCGCATTTGGGCAGGCGAGAGCTCTTTCTCAATCACCATTCGCCACTCTGGTATATGTTTGGTCACTTCTTGCCAGTATTGAGCGGCCAGCTCGCGCTCTTTTTCATCAAACGTGTCTTTGGGGCCTTTAGTCAATAGTGCTCTAGTCGCTTGTTTAATGCTACTGAGCGTGAAAAGCTTGTTTGATTTTGGGCTAATACTCGACTTTTTCCATTTCAGTAAAACCTGCAAATGGTACCACTTCGTCAGCTAAGTAACGAGCAACAGATGAACTTTCATCTCGATGGTCGTAGCGTGTGCTGAGCGAAGGGCTTGGCTTTACTGCGTATTTGTTTAAATCAGCGAACATCTGCTGACTTCGTTTTAATCCTTCATCCATGAAAAACAGAACTGGGACGTTGTCTTGCCCTAAGTCTGGGTTTTCCTTCAGTGCTTCTTCAATGGCTTTACGTCGGTGCTGACCATCATTAATGAGGATCTGTGCATCCATTGGGATCTTCAAAGTACCTAAGTTAGGCACTCCGTTATGATCTTCAAAATCAATATCCACTCCAACAGATGCCGTTAACGCTGAAAACACGTAATCATTAGGGTTTTCGAGCAGGTACTTGACCATGTCGGGAATTCGGGTTTTGTTGAGAGTGCGCTGCGCCCTGAGCTCAGGAGGTACATCGTCTTCGTTATAGCTAAAAATCTTTGGAATGATACGCAGCGGACACGTTGCGATGTAGAAAGGCCTGCCAGCCTGTATTCCTCGAACAGCGGGAAACGAATAACAATACCCTGAATCTTGATTTTGCATACCAAGTCACCTTTATGTCATTTAGATAACATAAACGTAGTACGGTATGTTAAAAGTGCAACATAAAAATAACATAAAGGAGTGTTTGGTATGTCATTTCCAACCCAAATTGACATAACTTGCCATTGCCGAAGCAAGCCGTGCATTTTACAACTAGTCACATTCAATTGCCACGAGTGATCTCGCAAATGGTTATATATCCCTCAATAAGCCGAGGTGAACGTTTTTTGGGAAAGTTCTAACGTTCTACTAGTCGATAGCCTGATACTTTTTTACTGTGTTTAGCTAGCAGCGTATCTAGCTCTATCCGTGTTAGTAAAACTTCTGTGTTGTACTCACAATCAATTAGGTTTGCCAATCGTTTATCGAAGTTATGCTGTTTTGTATAAAGGTCATTTTCTAATGGAATGAACAAATGTTTGTTGATTAAAGGTGGCCTCTTCTCTTCATTAACATAGTCAAAAAAATCAATATCTTGCTCTGCCATTTTGATTTTGATTCTTTCGGTTAAGAAAGGTACTGACTTATCAAAAGCATCGTAGGCGGTGAGTGTGAGCTTACCTGAAGTGATGTGTATTTTGATAAGATCGATTTGTTCGTCAAGCTCGCCGTACATTTGTAGCCCCGCACCCACGTACACGCGAAGTAACAACGGTAGGTCATCGATATACTGGCGATGGATTATGAGTGAGTGACCTTGGTTGAGAAGGCTCGCAGGTAGTTGTTGGTGTGCTTTAATGCATTGCTGTTCGATAAGCTCCGTATCTGCGATGGCAAACAATAGTTCTGATGCGAGGTTGAGTGCGGTTTTGTAGTCGTCGAACAGCGCCTTGATGTCGCGTTTTAGGGAGTCTGGCTGCTGGGTGTAAGGTTTTCGCTTGTCAAAAAGTCCCATTGTGAAATAGAGGAGTAGGTCTTCTTTACGAGCTTTCACACATTGCTCAAACTCTTCTTGCCCATATAGCTCTTGCAGAAGTCCAAAGACTTTTTTGTGTGACCCAATGGCTGCTCGCAGTGCTTCAGATTCAGCAAATTCTTCGTTAGCGGGAACACGTCCCAGTTCAAGGCAGGTTGCCCAAAAGGATTGGAATAATTCTGGGTTTTGAGTGATATAGAGCTTTGCCTTATCTCTTTGGTCTGTTGGCTCTGGTGATGTGACCTGTTGCCAGCTGTGGTTTCTCTTGTACTTGTTTTGGAGATAGAGCTGCTCTTCCAGTTTGTCTTTAAAGATGTAGAAAATGCCCGGCGCCACAGCTATCGCGTTATCCTCTAATGACCGCTCAATGTAGCTTTTGATTTCCGCTTGCGAATAGTATTTTTGAAAGGTGTTGCGAGAAGTAATGACCCCGTCTTTGTAGGGCTTGAACTGCGAGATATAGCTTTCACTCGCTAACATCACAGATACAACCAACAGCTTGTCTGCAAGCTCCCAAGCACTCAAAAGTGCTTCTAAACGCTCGTCTTGGTCTTCGATTACGTTCAGCACAAAGCCTAAGTTGACTATTTCGGCGTTAAGTTTGTCGCTATCGGGGTGATGATTTGGATCCCAGCCTAATGCATCAAGTCCATGAGCTTCCAGCTCGCGCAGATCGTCTCCGCGTCCGCACCCATAATCAAAGATGGAGTAGTTACCTTCTAGGTAACCATGTTTAACCAGGGTTTTCATTGGAGCCGATAGTTCATGCCTGACTATCGCTGTGCGATGTCTATCAATACCATGTTCATCTTGTTTATCTGGGATGGCAGAAGTTCTGAACAATCTACCGTCTACGAGTTCGTATCCATGTTTGCGGATTAGGTTTTCCCAAGATTGTTTGAAACCGATGAGTCGAGTGTTGTGGTAGAGGCCTGCATTTTCACCTTCTTGAGTGATATTCACAAAATCATCGTAATGCGGGTTGCTAGGCAGCACCATGGTTTCTTTACGGTGCAAGATAGGAGGGTTATCCGACTCGGCATAGGTGGTAACTTTATGGGTGAGCTGGCTCAGATCGACGTTGAGGCTTTGTGCTAGAGCAGGGTAGGAGGTCTCATAAAAGGATGGGTAGTTAAGTAACGATACTCTAAAGCTCTTTTTGAATAGCTTGACTAGGTTCCACTCATTATCGGGTAAGTTCACGGCCTTCGCGATTGCTGGTATAAACTGAGCGAGTTCTTTGGGCATTGCCTCGAAGGCATCTTTATGGATGTACACTGCATCTGGCAATTGTTTGCCTGTTTTAACCAGCGATACAAGGTTTGAGAATTGCGTAGCATCCATCTTTGAGTCTTCCTTTTTAGTGCATGACTTAACTAAATAGCTCTAGTGCACGTTTTCCATGGGCGAAGCGCCCAGCAACGCGAGTACCATCATGTTTGGTTGTTCTACATTGGACGTAACGAGCATTTTCTGCTCCGACACTGACATGAATAGCTTGTTGCGGCCATAGTAATAGAGTCTATCAAACGGCAGATGGCCGATTATGTACTTTGCAACCTTATCCATTTGTCCCGTTTGGTCTTCGATATAGAAATCACAAGCCGCTCCATCTCGCTTACAAATTCGGTTTCCCTTTGAGTTGTACTCCATTGAGGCATGTTGATCCAAGGAGGGAGCCATGTCGCCCGGACGGTTTTTTAGGAGCCACAACAATAAAGCGTGACTAGTGAATCCGTAGGAGATGACGGGGCGGGAGAACTGGTTTGCAATTGGGATAAGGATTTCTCGGTCTAAACGTCTAAGTTCCGCAAGTGAAGTTTTGGATGCTGAATTGGTTCCAACGTAGTTTGGATGTTTGGAACGATACCAGTTCAAAAGGGCGTCTTGCATGCTGTCATTATTTTAGTGTGCAGATGTTTAACTATAGTTAGATGGATACGGCTTTCAATGAGTTTAAGGTGCTTTCATGTTGCTTCTCTCAATTTTTGTTTGTTGTGTTACTGGGGCAAGTGAGCGCAATCCACGGGTATGTGCATGGTATTAAGTAGATAAAAGTCATAGATACCTTTATTAGGTAACTCGAAGCTGCCAAAGCTTTTCATCGCAAAGAAACAGTATCATAACAATTGATGCCTCAGCAGATAAAAACAATAGTATTTCCTTGAAGCTCGAGAAGTTAGGCTTCATGATTGATATCAACAACCAACTAATACTAAACGGAAAAATGTTGTTTATGGATAACACATCTATTATCAACTCTGCTTTTGAGCACGTAAACCAACTCAATACTCAATCTAGTCAGTTTCGATTTCCTATGTCTATTTTGGTCTCACTAACCAAGAGTTCAGAAGGAACCGTTATAAGTGCGGTCAATAGAGAAATTGAGCGTTGGTTCGTTTCACTACAAAGTAAGCCAGATGTGATCGAACAGTTAGATATTTCTTTCTTACAAAGCCAAGAATACGTGACTGTTCAAAGTTCGCTGAAACCGTTGAAGGAGTCGTCTGTACCGCTGTTTTCTGCGATTGGGGCAAATAGAGCCTTAGCGCAAGGATTAGAGGTTGTTATGTCCATGCTGCGTACTGCTGTAGCGGACAGTAAAGCGAATAGTGTAACGTGCCGTCGCCCTTGGTGTGTCGTAGTCACTGATGGGCAGGCAACGGATGTGTGGACTGATAGCGCTGCAAAACTGAAACACTGGAGCTGCGAAAAGTCGATTGTGCCCATCATTATCAATTTGGGTGAGTATGATGAAAGCTTGGAGGAGTATTCTGTAGTGCCTGTATTAAATGCTTCGTTCAACCAACTGCCTGTTGTTTTTGATTGGCTGAAAGAGAGTATTGAATGCATTGCAAGTTCGCAGCCGGGCACTACAGTAAGGTTACCAGAATTACCACTATAAGAGACGGTGTAAGCAAAATAGTATAACTTTGTTTAGGTGAGTGAGCTTGAGGTAGGGGTGACAGCATATTACGCCCTGAACTGGTTCACTGAAAGCCCACCTCTAAAACTCACCATCAACCTGAAACACCAACCGCTCCTTACTATAAGGATGATCAAGCTCCAACTGCTCCGCATGCAAATGCAAACGGTCAGCCTTTTCACCATACAGCGTGTCGCCAACCATCGCCATGTTCAAACCAAGTTGATGCGCACTGTGAACGCGTAGCTGGTGGGTTCGGCCTGTTTTCGGGTACATGTATACCTTGCTTCGGCCATCACGCACTTCAATTAACTGCCAATGGGTCTCTGCCGGCTTGCCATGTTCGTAGCACACTAGCTGTCTTGGGCGATCATCAGGGTCGCCGCGCATTGGTAGGGAAATGTCACCTTCACTTTGAGTAAGTTCACCTTCTAGTAATGCTACATAGCGCTTTTGTACGCCACGGGTAATGAACTGCTTCTGTAGGCTTTTGTTGGCGCGCTTGGTCAAGGCAAAGACGAGTAATCCAGATGTCGCCATGTCTAGGCGGTGAATCACATAGGGGCCTTCGACATCAGGGAATAGGGCTTGTAGGCGCGTATAGGCAGAATCTTTAATGGTTTTGCCTGGCACCGACAGTAAGCCAGATGGTTTATTGATGACCACCATGGCTTCGTCTTGGTACACAATTTCCAACTCTTTGTCTTGCGCCCAGTTCTGCTCAAGTGGGTTGGGTTCGACGTTTAGGCCTTGCAGCATGTGTCCCAAGATAGGTTGACACTTGTTGTTGCAAGATGGGTAAAAACTGCCGTGCTTGCGGATCTCGGACTTAGGTGATGCGCCCCACCAAAACTCGGCCAAAGCCAAAGGCTTCAAGCCGTGCTTGTAGGCGTAGTGCAGTAGCTTTGGTGCGGCACA
>NZ_JYJK01000040.1 GCF_003263785.1 Vibrio variabilis | reverse complement strand
AACCAATCACCTAGACCCACCCCCCTTCTCCGCTATAATCTCCGCCCAACCTAACTCGCTTCCCCAATTAAGGTAATGCCCATGCGTCCAAATGATCGCGCAGCAGACCAAGTGCGCCCAATAAAAATTACTCGCAACTATACCGCTTATGCAGAAGGCTCTGTGTTGGTAGAGTTCGGCAATACCAAAGTGTTGTGTAACGCAACGGTGGAAGAGAACGTGCCTCGTTGGCTAAAAGGCCAAGGTAAAGGCTGGGTGACAGCAGAGTACGGCATGCTACCACGCTCGACACACTCAAGAATGCGTCGTGAAGCAGCAAGCGGTAAGCAAGGCGGCCGTACAATGGAAATTCAACGTCTAATCGCTCGCAGCCTACGCGCAGTGGTTGACCTAGAAGCCATGGGTGAAATCATGGTAACGGTAGACTGTGATGT
Organism: Vibrio variabilis; assembly: GCF_003263785.1. Lineage (GTDB taxonomy): Bacteria > Pseudomonadota > Gammaproteobacteria > Enterobacterales > Vibrionaceae > Vibrio > Vibrio variabilis. Next base: position 136,898 of record NZ_JYJK01000040.1, on the reverse strand, counting down.
TATCCAAGCGGATGGTGGCACGCGCACGGCCTCTATTTCTGGTGCCAGTGTGGCAATGGCGGATGCGTTTGCTTACCTTGTTGCGAAAGGCAAGCTGAAAGCGAACCCAATGAAGGGCCACGTGGCGGCGGTCTCTGTGGGCATTCTTGGTGAAGATATCTTGTGTGACCTTGAGTACACAGAAGATTCTGCAGCAGATACCGACATGAATGTGGTGATGACAGAAGACGGTCGCATGATCGAAATCCAAGGCACCGCAGAAGGCGAACCGTTCAGCCACGATGAGTTGATGGCACTACTGGCGTCAGCAAACAAAGGCATTGCCGAGATCGTAGCAGCTCAGAAGCTGGCTTTACAAGATTGATGGATAGCTCCCGTAAGGGGGCTATTTTTTTGCCCAACGTTTTGTATGGGAAATGAATCTCCTAGGCGCTATGCCTAGGGTCGATATAACTTTGATAAAGAGAGATAAAATGAAAGCATACCAGCGTGAATTTATTGAATTTGCATTAGAGAAAGAAGTCCTAAAATTTGGCGAGTTTACCCTTAAATCTGGTCGTAAAAGCCCTTACTTCTTCAACGCTGGGCTTTTCAATACAGGTCGTGACCTTGCTCGTCTAGGTCGCTTCTACGCAGCAGCACTAGCGGACTCAGGTATTGAGTTCGATGTACTATTTGGCCCTGCTTATAAAGGCATCCCAATCGCAACGACAACGGCGGTCGCACTCGCTGACCACCACGATATCGACACGCCTTACTGTTTTAACCGTAAGGAAGCGAAAGACCACGGTGAAGGTGGCAACCTAGTAGGTAGCGCACTCGAAGGTCGTATTATGCTGGTGGATGATGTCATCACAGCGGGTACTGCGATTCGTGAGTCGATGGAAATCATCAAAGCTAACGGTGCGGACCTAGCGGGCGTATTGGTCGCGATTGACCGCCAAGAAAAAGGCAAGGGCGAGCTATCTGCCATTCAAGAAGTAGAGCGTGACTTTGGCTGCGCAGTCATTTCTATCGTAAGCCTGACCGACCTAATCACTTACCTAGAAGAGAAAGGCGGTAGTGCTGAGCATCTAGAAGCAGTAAAAGCATACCGAGCGGAGTTTGGTATCTAATTGTTCACATGATGAGAAGTCATCGAACCGCATTTGAATACCAAAAAGGCCTGACTAATCAGGCCTTTTCTATTATTGTTGGCGAGTTATTGCTGGGGTTTCACCTTACACAGAATCGCACCGCGGTTGTGGCTTTCAGCAACGACATCACTACAATCAAACTTCTCTTGATAGTATGGGTAGTCATAGGCCATTCGGTCTTTGAAGGTGATCAGATAGAACTGTTCGAGTCCTTCAAGTTGATCGTCAGTGCGCAGTACTTTGGCTTGACCAAAGCTGTAATATTGACCTGAATATGAACGCGGGTATTTGTAGAACACGCGCACATCGGGGTCTAAGCTTTCGATTAGATGTTTATCACTGTTATCGGCAATTTTCCCCGTCGATAGCATGTATGTCGCTGCGATCAGTGCTACCGGCACAATCAGTGCAGCAATCGACATCCAAATGGTATCTTTGCTCTTCCAGAAAATAGCAATCAACAAACCAATGGCTGGTGTACCTGGTAGCACGTAGGTCGGCAAAATATTACTTGAAACCGTGAACAAGATAAGCGGTGACAAGGCCCACCAAATCGCAAAGCTAGTGAAACCGTGATTTTGTTTGGCTTGCTCAAGGCCAAACTTAGCGCGTACCAACATGAGCACTGGCAGAATAAGCGACCAAGGCAGTACCGCCAACAACCAGAAGAACCAAATCTTACCTTTCGGCTCTTCGTGGCCTGAGCCATAAAGGTCGCCCGTCCAGCCTGGCTCTACAAAGCGCTTGTAATGCTCACCGACAATGAAGTAATCGATAAATCCAGGTGTGGCACGCTCTGCCATGATATACCAAGGCAGTGCAATCGCCAGCATGAGCAAGGTTCCCTTGATAAGCGGGAATCGGCGCCATAGTTCAACAAACGCGCCAATTAGGCCGTGTTGAATCACCATCCACGGGAAGACCGCCAGGCCAAATAGTACAATCGCTACAGGGCCTTTTGCGAGTAGACCAATCGCAAGGCCAATAAAGCCAACATAGCCCCAAAGCGTTTCACCGCGCCAGCATTGGTAGAAACCAATCATGCAAGTGCAAGGCCTAAGGTAAGCGCCATATCCGTCATCACAGCGCCCGCTGAGATAGAGAATACCAGCGTGGTTGACAGCACGACAGCAGCAACCAACGGGTTGTAGCCATTCTTCTTTGCAAACCATGCAGCACCTGCCACCACAATAACGCCAGCAAGCCAGTGTGGTAATCGCAAGGTAAATTCTGACAACCCAAAGAGCTCAACGCTCGCCGCACTCATCCAAGTGAACAGTGGTGGTTTGCCCCAGAACGGAACGCCGTAATCAAATAACGGTGTTAGCCAGTTTCCGGTTTCCACCATCATACGCGCCATTTCGCCGTAGCGAGACTCTGTGGTATCCATTAAAGGATAGAGCCCAAGTGATAGTAGGCGGATCAACAACGCGGCAATGAGTAGGAACCACAGCGTTCGCTGTTTATTTATCATTTTCATATGCTCCAAAAGCGGGACTTCGGCCGGGATAAACAGTAAGGCCGATGCTGAGCAAGACGACGCTATATCATCTTGCCGAACAAAAAAACGTTCGAAGTCTCACACATTCTTCAAGTGTAGGTCAATAAATTAGCAACCAAACTATTGTTAATTTGTGTATATCAGGTGACGTTACACAACCTTCTTGGTTTGTAGTGCTTGCTCAATCAGCGGTGGAACAAACTGGCTAACATCACCTCCGTGAATGGCAACCTCACGAACCAAAGTGGAAGAGATAAAGGCGTGCTCTTCTGCTGGTGTGAGGAACACACTTTCTAATCCTGGCAATAGCCTGCGGTACATGTTTGTCAGACCAAATTCATATTCAAAGTCAACTGTCGTGCGCAGGCCGCGGATCAGCACGTTTGCCTTTTCATCCTCTGCAAAGTTAACCAGTAGGCCGGAAAACCCTTTTGCCGTAACGTTATCCAAGTGTTTGGTGACTTCGCGGGTGAATTGCACACGTTCATCGAGCGTAAACATGGTGTTTTTGCTTGGGCTTGCAGCAATAGCGATGATGACTTCATCAAACATGGTTGATGCGCGTTCAATCAGGTCTAGATGACCATTGGTAATGGGATCAAAGGTACCCGGATAAATCACACGAGATAGGCGTTTTTTCGTCACGGTATTAGCTCTTGTTAAAAGTTTGCGTCAGTGTAGCACTTTCCTGCGTTTATTAGGAATGAGGTTGCCAGAACACAGTGAATTGCTATTATCCTCAAACAGCTAGGTGAGAAGAGAGCAAAGATGAAAAACATACTGGTGGTTCGCAACGACAAGATAGGCGATTTTATGTTGGCATGGCCAAGTTTTGCGATGCTTAAAGCATCCATGCCGGATTGTCGAGTCACTGCCTTGGTTCCTAGCTATACCGTAGCCCTTGCAAGAGCCTGTCCGTGGATTGATGAAGTGATTGTCGATTGCGGTAAAAACGCCGACAAGCACACGCAAAAACATCTCGTTCAAACACTAAAGGGCGCGAAGTTTGATGCATCCATCAACCTGTTTTCAACGACTTACAACGCTCTGTTAGTGTGGAAGGCGAAGATCCCGTACCGTTTGGCACCTGCGACCAAGTTTGCTCAGCTTTTCTATAATCGACGCATCAAGCAAAAACGCTCACAAAGCGCCAAGCCAGAATACGAGTACAACCTCGATCTTGTTCGTGCATTTCTCACTGACCAGTCAATAGATATTGTGGAGCCGCGTGCACCGTATTTCTCTTTTTCTCTTGATGCGCTTGCGAAACAAAAAGAGAAGTTAGCGAGCGAACTCGGTTTAAATAAAGCACTGCCTTGGGTCTATGTGCATGCCGGAAGTGGTGGTTCAGCGAATAACCTAACGCTTGAGCAATACTCCAACCTAGTTGCTGGAATCGATCGCAACGTCAATGTGGTATTAACCGCCGGCCCTGGTGAAGAAGAGAAGGCGAGAGAGCTGCAAAATCTGTTAGCAGAAAAGCGGATAGAGAGTGTGGTGTATGACAAAAATGATGGGCTGGTCGATTTTTCTTGTTCGCTTGCCTGCGCCAGTTTGTTTATCGCCGGCTCAACAGGACCTTTACATATTGCCGCAGCGCTGGATGTGCCGACCGTCGGTTTTTTCCCAGCTAAACGTTCTGCGACGCCACTGCGCTGGAAACCACTCAATTCAGATGGACGTCACTTGGCGTTTGCGCCGCCTCAGGCCGAGGATAAAGCGAGCCAAGAAAACATGACTCGCATCGATATTGCTAGGGTGACGGAAGAGCTCAACCCTTGGGCGGCTCAGTACTTGTCCTAACCCAAAGGTCGGCGTATTTCACGAATGTGGAGTGCGCCGAGAGTAAACACAGCAGCAAACCTTGTTTACCATCCAAAAAGCCAGCCTTGACGATGTACATTTTCACAAAGCACGCAACAGCATGCAAAATACCCTGTGAAATGCTCGACTTCTTACCACGCTTTTCTCTTTGCTCAGCCCACGCCTTGGCATAACCGGCGGACTTCACCAAGTAGTGGTGAATGTCATCATAGGTGTAATGGATAAGATCGCCTTGTAGGGTTTCAACCGTCATTGACGTGTCTGTTTCGACTTTCTCGTGCACCAAGGAGTCGTTGTATTGGGTGAGCTTCGTTGGGTAGAGGCGCAGAACTTTATCTGGATACCAACCACAATGTTTGATGAAGCGGCCAAACACCCAGCTGAGTCGGGCAAACTGATAGATAGTGGTTGGGGCGTTTTTACTGACCGCATCCAAGATGCTGGCTTTTAGCTCTGGTGTGACGCGCTCATCGGCATCGAGCCAAAACACAAAATCTGACTGAACATGGCTTTGTGCGATTTGCCTTTGACGACCAAAACCAGGCCAATCACTGTTGGTATAGAACTGAGCGCCCATCTCTTCAGCAATAGCCTTGGTATCATCGCTGCTGCCAGAGTCTAAGACAACAATTTCATCTACCCAGCCTTGCACTGTCTCTAGGCAAGCGCGTAGATGTTTTGATTCGTTTTTTACTATCAGCGCGACAGCAAGTGTTGGTTTGGTCACTGTAATGATCCTTGGTTGATGGTTTTTCTTGCCACTCGATTAAAGCGCTTCTGCTTTCACCACATGGTCAAACATCGCAACCACGCTCTCAGCTTTAATACGCTGCATCGCATGCTTGTCTTTAACCCGTGCGCGCCATTCAAGCTCGCTACTGGTTTTTCCGGTTTCGGCAACGATCGCTTCTTCATACGCGGAAACCACATAATCGAGATAACGATATGGCCCCGTGCGCTCTGGGTTATGGTGTGCGTATAACCCAATAACAGGTGTATTCATTGCATTGGCCATGTGGGTGGGGCCGGTATCCGGAGCCATCACAAGATCGGCTTTATCCAGCAGAGCCAGCATCTGCATCAAGCTACTTTGACCAATGACATTTGTCACGCTGTGTGAGCACAAAGCTTCAATCTGCGCACCAAGCTCTACTTCAATCGCTGCAGGGCTGCCTGCCAATATTACCTTCCATCCGCTCTCTACAGCATGATTAATCACAGCAACATAACCTTCTGCCGTCCAGTTTTTATAGCCTTTGCTGGCAGCAGGAACAATAACGAGGTTTCGCTGCCCCACAAGTAATTGCGCTGCCCAATCCGCTTGTTGCGGATCATAGCGTAGCTGCCAATTTGGCACTGAATCAGGGATGCCAAGGGATGTGTTGAAGGCGAGTAAGCCATCCAATACGTGCATTTTTTGCGGTGAGGGCACCTTAACATTGGTGAACAGCTGCTGAAAATCCTGAGCTCTATCTGCATCAAAGCCGAGTTTGTATTTGGCTTTAATGCCTAACGTTGCGATGCTCGCACGCAGTGCGTATTGCATGTGCAGCAGCGCATCAAATTTTTGGCCACGAAGTTGGCGCCACAAATCTCGATAACCGCGCCAGCCAGCTTTTTTGTCAAACACAACGATATTGATACCCTGAATACTCTCTAACAGCTTGGCCTCGAGCGAGCCGGTAATCCAGGTGATGTGAGTATTCGGCCAGTAGGCTTGGATCGCTTGTACCGCAGCGATGGTGTTGCACACATCACCAATCGCGGACAGGCGTAGAATGCAAATTGATTGGGGTGGAGTGGTAAACAGTGCCATAGTACCAGCGCAGTCAGTGATTGATTGGCAACGATTATGCAGTGAAGAAAATAGAATGTAAAATTTCGTCATGGTGCTAGGATCGATACCGTAAAACGATAGACTTTACAAATTGTTAAACTCTGTCACTCTTTGAATAGTGATTTTATAAAAGGTAGTGAACACCAAACTATGCGGTATGAAGTGATTATGTCGGCTTATAATGATGCCGATGTCCTGAATCTGACCCTATCAGGCTACCTCAATCAGATAGATCAGGACTTTGGCATTTGTGTCGCAGACGATGGCTCTGGAGCTGATGTAAAACAACTCGTTGAATCCTTCCAGCGGAAGGGATTGAGAGTACGTCATATTTGGCACGAGGATCAGGGTTTTCGAAGAACAGTCATCCTCAATAAAGCCGTAGCAAGCTCCCAAGCAGACAGAATTATTTTTACCGACAGTGATTGCATACCCAGTCCTCATTTTGTTGCCGATCATAAAGCCTTGAGTTGTCCAAAGGGACTGGTCACAGGGCCAAGAGTATACTTGGGAGCAGATATGACACTGCGGCTAAAAATGGGTGAATCATCGATAACGGAATTGAACAACACCTCTTTGTTACTGTGGCTTTCCCTTCGCAAGCAGCTGTCAAAAATTGAACAAGCTATTCGCTATCCGACATGGGTATTACCACTCGTTAATCGCATCAAAACGATTTGGCCTTACGGTGCTAACTTCGCTGTAGACCGTCAAGACTTATTGTTGGTGAATGGGTTTGATGAGGACTTCATTGGATGGGGGGAGAGGATGTTGATCTTAGTCATCGCCTTTACTTAGTCGGCGTTACAGCACAGAGTTCACTGGGTCGAGCGGTTGTTTACCATCTGGATCATCCAGTGAGGGAAGCGGATGATGGCGATGAATCATTGACTCAAATTAAGCAACAAAAATTAGATACGACCATTGCTTATTGTCGCAATGGTATGGATAAATGGTTAGATTAATGCGTGAATCGACGTCATTGACTATCCACCCATTGGAGACCTTGTGCAACACATAACCCCCAACCCCAATACTTTGATTTGGTACGACAGCGACTACATTTCTAGTCCTGATGAGCAGTTGTTTAACCCGGCTTACTGGAAAGCGCAAAATAGAGTGATAGGCAGCGCACAAGGTCGAGGTACTACTTGGTTTGTCGAAACTGAACATTTGCCAGCGGCGCTGCGTCATTATCGTCGAGGTGGGCTGTTTGGTAAACTGGTGCGCGATCAGTATTGGTTTAGTGGTTGGCAAAATACGCGCAGTTTTTTGGAGTTTTCACTGCTTAATAAGCTTGCCAAAGCCAATGTCAATGTACCTCGCCCTCTTGCTGCATTGGCTGTGCGCTCTGGACTGACTTATCGAGCGGATCTCCTTAGTGAAAAGATTGCCAATGCACAGGATCTTGTGGCGATTCTGCAAGTTGGTCGTATCGACAGCGCGGCGTATCATCGAATTGGTGCCGAGATCCGAGCCATGCATGACGCAGGAGTCAACCACACTGATCTCAACATTCATAATGTGTTGATTGATGATAAAAATAGAGTTTGGATCATCGATTTTGATAAATGCAGTGAACAATCTGGTGACAGCTGGAAGCAAGACAACCTCAGTCGTTTAAAGCGTTCTTTCGAGAAAGAGTTGGGACGTTATCAAATCCATTGGCAGCCAACGGATTTTGATGCGTTGCTAAAAGGGTACCAACAGGGCAAGCAATGAGAAAACTCTACTTCTACTTAAGGTGCATCCCCAAAACCTTATGGTTTAATCTCCGCTATTTTCCGTTGAAAACGGCTCTGCGTTTTCCTGTACTCGTTTGTCATCGTACCTACTTCAGAGATTTGCGCGGTAAAGTCACCGTGCCTGAGGGAGCTAAGTTTGGAAAAATAAAACTGGGTTTTGGAGAGGTTCAGATAGCGGACGGCAAATACTCTCGGTTTATATGGTCGCTTAAAAAAGGCGGCATCGTGAACTTCGGGCGAGGCAATAAAATTGGCACCGGAAGTCGTCTTCACATCTCAGGTGAGCTCACCATTGGTGATGGGGTTAACTTCTCAGGTGAAACGACGATCGTGTGTCAAAAAAGCATGCGCTTTGGTGACCGAGCGCTAGTCTCGTGGCAAACCTTATTTATGGATACAGATATGCACGCGGTCGAGCTAGAAACGGGTACGAGCATCAATCCAGATAAAGAGGTGACAATCGGCTCAGATGTTTGGGTATGTGCGCGCTCAACCGTTCTCAAGGGCAGTGTCATTAGCGACAACTCGATTGTTTCTGCGGCTGCGTTAGTCAGTGGTGAGTTTGCAAAGGATGCCATTATCGGCGGCAACCCTGCCAAAGTCATTGGCTCTATGGCAGGGAAGCGATTCTTGCATTAAGGCTTAACTCTTCTCAGCGTTTTTCGCACGGATAAGGAAGCCGAGTAAAATGGCGTTGGTGGTCGCATAGAGTACCACGCCTTCATTATGTAAGAAGTGGTCTTGAGACACACAAAAACCAGCAGTCGATAGAATATTTAGCCCACCAAGTGTCGCCCAAAGTTTGGTCTCTTCGCTCTTGGCTCGCATCAGTGACACTAAGTAGAGAATGCCTGGAATGGCGAGAAAAGCCATTAACCCAATAAAGCCAATCACACCGCGTTGGGATAGGGCGTTGAAATAAGCGCTGTGAGCATTGCCATTGAATGTGCGTGCATAATTAGAAAGCTCGCCATTAGCAACCGCGAGATCTAAACGTGGTTGAAGCGCATGTTCACCCCAGCCCATGAGTGGTTTTTCAGTGAATAACTGCCAAGCAAACTTCCACATTTCAATACGCACGCCTACCGAACCTTGCTCAGATTGTGCCTCACTCGCTACAACAGCCACGCGCTCTTCAAGGCCGACAGGCGCTGTGGTGAAGACCAATGTGACCGTGGCAATTAATGACAGCAGTGCAATAGCTGTAAAGTGGCGCGCTGTATGTTTGAAGAAAACCCCTGCGGCAATCAAATAGGTGAGTGGAGCAAGAACCCATCCGCCTCGACTGAGTGACATGATGCTGGCCGCCAGTGCTAGGTTCGCCCCTAATAAGCAAAGCCATGCCAGTTTTTGATTGGACTTGTGCCAATAAAGTGAAAGCGCAAACAGCATTGTCGAGAACAGGATCGCCGCATTGCCCTTTTGAATCGGCATCAGTGCACCAAAACCACGCCAATGTTCAACATACACATCGTAGCCTGAAATCAGCGCACCCAACACGCCGCCGACAACTAAGCCATAGCATAGCGATGCGGTTGAAGCTCGAGTGAATATCACGACATAACTGACAAGACAAAGTAGCAGTGCTTTAGCGGGATACTCGATAGAGCGCCCAACACTTCGTGTATCGAGATCCAAATAGGCACTTAGAGCAATAATGACTAAGTGAAGACCGAATAAGGCAAACGTCCAGTTCAATAGCTGCAGGTTTGGCGGCTCAGAACTGAGGCGATTTTTACGTTGATGCACCAAGGCGATAATCGCAGTTAATGCGAGCAATGCTGAGGTGAGGTTGTAACCACCGTTGAAGTAAGACGCAAAAAATAATGCAATGAATGCAGCACTGAGTTTGTTGACCCATTCAGGGGTGATTGAGTGATTTACGGTCATAGTGATTAAGGATTCGTTTTTTCTGTAAGAGGAAAAGCAGATAGATGCTCTAGCGTACGCCTTAAGGCGCCTTGATTTCGAACGACCACTTGCTTGCTCGCAACCCCCATTTTAGCGGCAAATGACGGCTGCTCAATGAGCTTAGAGACAGCCATCGATATTTGCTCGGTATCCTGACAAATAATAGCACCATCGTTCTCAACCAATTGCTCGGTAATATCAGCAAAGTTAAAGTAGCTAGGACCCGTTAGCACAGGCATACCCAGCGCAGCAGGCTCGAGTAGATTATGCCCACCCACTTTGTTACCTAATAAACTGCCTCCCATAAAGCAAATATCGCCTGCCGCTAGGTAGGACATCATCTCGCCCATTGTATTGCCAACTATCACGGAGGTTTCGCTAGGTAGCGCAGAGTGAAGCTCGGTGCGTTTACTTACTTCAAACCCCTGGGTTTGGCAAAGCTCTACAACGTTATCAAAGCGCTCCGGGTGTCTAGGTACGATGATAAGCAACAATTCTGGGTGATTACTCAGTAGCTTTTGATGAACTGCCAAAATTTGTTCATCCTCTCCATCGTGTGTGCTTGCTGCTATCCAGGCAGGACGTTCTTGGCCAAGTTGCTTGCGCAGCGCTTTTCCTTGCTCGATTTGCTGCTTGGTAATGTGGATGTCGAATTTGATGGAGCCGGTGACCTGAATACGCTCAGGAGCAATACCTAAACGTTCAAAGCGATGCGCATCGTCATCAAATTGACAGCACAAGGTTGAGATAGTCGGGGCGATGACATTAAATAGCGGCTGCACCTTTTGATAACGGCGACAAGAGCGCTCCGAGAGGCGAGCGTTGATAACCGTGATAGGTACGCCAGACTTGGCGACCGCATGCAATGTGTTTGGCCATAGTTCAGTCTCAACAATGACCATGTGTGATGGCTGAATCACGCGTAAAAAACGTTTTATCGCAAAACCAAAATCAAGTGGCATGTAGCGATGGGTCGCAATGTCACTCAGTTTTTCAGCTTGCTCGGCGCCCGTTGGCGTTGTTGTCGTGATGACAATTTGAGTGTCGGGGTTCTCGCTGGCAAATTGCTTAATGAGTGGTGTAACGGCCAACGTTTCGCCACTGAGACCGCATGAAACCACACGACAGGCTTGTCACTATTTGCAAGCGCGGGCGTAAGCCCAAAATGCTCAGGCCAGCGCTTACCAATACTCGGCTTTCCAGGCTTAGTTTTGAACAAGCCATACAGAAAAAGAGGCGCAACCATGGTCAGTAATAGCGTATAAGCAAAGCGAATGATCATTATGGTCTCGCATTTGGACTGACAAGCGATTGCTGCTGCAAAAACTGCTCGGTTTGCTGAACATAATCAGCCTCATAGGAGTACTTGATGCTGTCATGAGAAGCCAGAAGGTTGAGGGCGAATAGATAGCCAAACGCCAGTTTGAGAAGTAACAACTGCTTTTCACGAACAGTAAACCAAGTGGCGATCACAGATGTAAAGCGATAGCGTTGCACAAAATTGCTGAACTTAGTGGGTGCAGAGCTTTTAGCTGGCGACGGTTTGGATACCAAGATTGAGTGAACGCCAATCAAGATGGGTAAAATCGCGAACGGGTACACCATAATTAAGTGCCAATAAGAGAAGGTAATAGGGGACAAAGCGGCGCTAATTAGCACGCCAACAACAGCGCCAAATGCATACAATTCAACCCATTGCTGTCCATTCACTTCGCCTTTTCCACGCAGGCAGAGGGGTTTAACTCGCTTCCACCACAGCCAGTTCAATCTCGCGGAGACAACAACCGTCACGGCGCCAACCACAAAGACCAGCGTTTTCCATAGCGTCAACGCGGAGAGTCTTAGCCATTCGATCTGGGTTAACCAGTCGAACTCGCCATAGGCAATCACTTTGTTAGAAAACAGCATGGAGCCATAGCGCAACCAATATAACAACGCTTTCAACACGGGATAAACGTGCACCAAACCGTAACCAATGTACCGATCACTCTCACGGGTTAGGTTCTCATTGACCGCATATTCTTGGAAGTAGGGTACTAATGAGAGCAGCAATGCAACGATAGCAGCGAAAGCACCCAACCAAGAGACCTGCCCCATTTGGCGGTAGAACAAATACACTGAAATCACCGCCAAAATTGGCCATGAATAGTGGAGCTGCATGGCGAGTCCAATCGACAACACGTGAACAAAGGTATAACCGAAGGATTGATTAACGCGCATTTTTGAGGCTGACCAGAGATGCATGGCAGCAAATAGGCATAAATAGGATGGGTTATAAAGTAGGCTGTCGTATAAAAACCAAGGATTGAGCCAGTAGAGCGCGAGAAACAACAAGCGCATTAGAGCGTTGTTTTTCTCAGGCATCATCGTCTTAATGACATTATCAAGCAGCACCAACGAGACGATACGCAAAATCACCAACAGCACCATCGGCGACCATGGCGAGTCCCAAACGAGCAGTGGAACACCAATCAGCCAAGTCGATAGGGAGCCAGGGACATTACCCACGGCGCTTGCAGCATTGCCATAGCTTAGCCAGGTATCTTGGTAGGCACCTAAGTATCCCTTGTATAGCATTTGAGTCTGGTCGCCAGTGAGGATTTGGTTTTGCGCATAGAGAAAAGTAAACAGCAATCCTACGGCAAAGCCCAAAGCGTATAGCCAGTGAAAATGTCGTTCTGCGATGGAATGTTGATTCATTATTAGACTCTTTAGAGCGGTTAGTGAGGTGTGGATTCTGAGGAGCCGGAGTAGGTCCACACTTTGTGAATGAGATAGGTAATGATAGGCAGTATAACGACGACCATCATGATTCGAACATAGCTGTTCCAGTCCGAGAACAGCTCGCTTATCGCTTGTGAAATCATCAAAGCGCCAAATTGCACCATAAAAAAGCGTAGCGCATTGCTAAGATTCACTTTTTGCCTAAACACTAACACTGTCTGTGCGAAGTAGGAGAACAAGAACGCGATTGAGAAGCCAAGCATGTTGGCGTACAGCACGCTGTCTTTTATCAAGTGAATAAAACTAAACGCAACAACAATATGGATAGCCGTCGCCATTCCGCCCGTTAGGGCGAAACGGACAAGACGGTACTTAAGCAGTCGGTCTAACATTGACTTCATGTTTACTGGCTCGAATCATCATCTTTCGGTTTGACCTGAGCAGGCGTGCCAATGCTATTTTCTTCAATAACACTATCTTCTTCAATAATATAAGTCGGCCTACGTTTCGACTCCATGTAGAGGCGTCCGATGTATTCACCCATCACACCGATGCCAATAAGCTGAACGCCACCAAGGAATAGCATAATGGTGATGGTCGAGGCATAGCCGGGTGCATCAATACCGTAGATGAGGGTTTTGATTACGGTAAAGCTGCCGTAGATAAAAGCGAGTGCAGAGATAAACGAGCCAATATACAGCCAAATACGCAGCGGTGCGGTACTGAAACTGGTAATGCCATCAAGCGCAAAGTTCCACAGCTTCCAACCATTAAAGCTGGTTTCACCGGCTTCACGTGCTTCACGTTTGTATTCAACCACGGCGGTTTTAAAACCCACCCAAGAGAAGATGCCCTTCATAAAGCGCTGGTTTTCAGGCAGCAACTGAATGGCGTTTACGACACGGCGGTTGATTAAACGAAAATCCCCCACGTTTTCTGGAATGTCGACCTGAGCAACCGCGTTGTGAAACTTGTAAAACATCTCAGCGGTAAACTTTTTCGCCCAAGAGTCCGTGCTGCGGTCTGCACGTTTTGCGACGACGACATCGTAGCCTTCTCGCCATTTCTCCAGGAAATCGTGAATCAGTTCAGGTGGATCTTGCAGATCTGCATCGATCGGGATCAGTACTTCACCACGAGCTAGGTCAATACCAGCGGTTAAAGCCGCTTCTTTGCCGAAGTTTCTTGATAGGTTGACCACACGAATGTGTCCATCTTGCTGTTGCAGCTCTTTAATCACGGATAGCGTATTGTCTTTGCTGCCATCGTTGATCAGAATCACCTCATAGTCGTACTCTGTTTGTTGTAAAACCTTGGTGATACGTTCCATAAACAAACCCACGACTTGCTCTTCGTTGTAGCAAGGGCAGACGATGGAGATGGTCGGGTTATTCGTTGTCATACTTTTTCTCTGAACAGTCTTTATTGTGTCGTTTGTTGTCATGATTGACTATCTATAGCAGTGAGCTTAGCGATAACTGTGCTCGGCTCTAACTGTTTCAAACAGTTCATATGACCTAGCGGACACTCCCGCTTAAAACATGGTCGACACTCTATATCAGTATTTACGATCTGTACACGATCACCGAGTGGTGGCGTGTAGTCCGGTGAACTTGAGCCATAAATCGCGACAATGTTGCAGCCCACGGCTGCCGATACGTGCATGAGCCCGGAATCGTTACTGATCACGGTATTGCAAGCAGCCAGTAAATCCACCGCTTCAATAAGCGAGGTGTTACCCGCCACGTTATAACAATGTTGCTGCGCCTCTGGCGTCAGAGCATTGCGAATTTTTTCAGTGACTTCGCGATCTTTTGCCGAGCCGAATAGCCAAACTTGGTTACCATTGTCTATGGCATGTTGTGCTACCTCGGCGTAGTGCGCATCTGGCAGCGTTTCGCTGGACCAAACTCAGCACCAGGACACATGCCAATTGCCACTCGGTCTTTGGTTAGCGAGAACTTCGCCAGTGTTTGCTTTTGAACACGCTCATCCACTGATAGCTTAGGTCTCGGGCAGGTCTCCAAGCGTACTTCATCCAACATTGCGTCTTTTGGACTCGCGAGTGCGACAAATCGTTCCACGTAATATTGAAAAATACGTTTGTTAGGGCGTAAGTCTGTGAGCAAGCCATAACGACTCTCGCCTTTCCAGCCGATTCGATTAGGAATACCCGCAAACAGTGGAATTAACGCAGACTTTGCAGAGTTTGGTAGTACATAGGCATGCGTATAGCCTTGCTGCTTGAGCTGTCTGCCAATGCGCCAGCGCCCTTTTAAATCAAATGCACCATGCCCAATAGGCATTTCAATCGAGCGATTCACTTGTGGCATTCTGGCAAGAATCGGTTCGCACCAGGCTGGGGCGAGCACATCAATGGTCGCGTCTGGGTAGCGTGTTTTGAGCTCAATGTAGAGACTTTGCGACATAACCATATCGCCGACCCATGAGGGGCCTATGACTAGGATCTTCATGATTTCACTTTTCTAAATAGGTAATTGCCGCGAACTTTTCGCCACAGACCAAATACATCGGTTTTTGGGAAAATCGCAATACGGCGGATCTGATACGGGTCTTGATGAAACGCCAATGGACCGGAATTGGTGGCGACCGCATATTGATAGCCCGCTTCCTTGGCAATTTGCTTAGAGGCTTGATTGTGCTCACCAAAAGGGTAAGCGAATGAGGTAAGCGATTTACCCAACGTCACCTCAAGCGCCTTCTTGTTTTCGATAATTTCAAAGCGCTGCTGTTCATCGCTCAGGGTATTGAGCTTAGGGTGGGTGAGAGTGTGACCACCAATCTCGATATTCCCAGATTCGGCAAGTCGTTTCACTTGCTCTGCGTTCATCAGTGGCACAGATTTCTCAGGGTTTGATGGATTCTCAACATCCCAACGATTAAAGGTTTCACCCGTGACCACATACACAACGGCTTTAAAATCATACTTTTGTAAAACAGGGAGCATGAGTTCTAGGTTATCAACGTAACCATCATCGACAGTCAGCATGATATAGCGTTTGTTGGTTTCTAAACGTCTGATGAGGCGGCCATCTTGCAAGTCTTCGAATGTGAGCGTCTCAAAGCCCATCTTTTTGAGTAGCGCCATATGCTTATCGAACATATCAATATGCAGATAGGTACCGTGGACGCCTTTGCCACTCTCGTCTTTGATGAACCTATGATACATGATGACCGGCATTTCACGTTTGAGCGTGGTGATGTAGACATCTTGATATAGACGTTCGATATCGTCGACGATGTTGGAGAGGCTATAGTTGTCTCGAATCTTATCGCTGGTGGTCTGTTGGCAATGTGAACGGCTTAACCCTTGTTCGACCATGGCGGCAATTTGAGTAAAGTCGATATCGAGATCAACGGGACCAATATCACCAAAGTTGGTTGCCATAGCCTTATCAACATTACTGTCATCGACAATGCCAATACAGCTTGCCTCACCAATCGCCAGCGTCGGCCTGCCACAAAGCAGCGACTCCATGGCGACGCGACCAGCGCCAATCACTAAATCCGCTGCCCCAAGCATAGCTGGGACATCATCGGTGTAACCAACAAAGTTAACCTTGGAAGTAAACGGCTCAAACCGAGATTCAAACTTAGAGCCAGTCACCACACGAATGTCGTACTTGTCTGCATCCAAACATTCATCGAGCAAGCGATAACACAGCTCACCCTTCGGACCACTTAAACGGCCAACAATGGTTACCACAGGCTTAGTATTTTGAGGGGCATCTAACCATTGGAACTTATCGGTTTCAATACCGTTACGGCTGACTTCCATCTGTTCGAGGGGGACAGCCAAATCGTTATGCAGTTGATCGCGAATCGCTTCACACACAGGGAGGGCTTTGTCGCCCATAGCATGAAACTTCTTACGAGAGGCGTGCACAGGTTGTCGACCATGCACAGTGGTCACCATTGGCGTATTGGTGATTTTACAAGCTACATGACAGCTCCAGCTCGATGCTCGTGAATGAGCATGCACCAGCTGAATATTGTGCTTTTTAATGAGGTAAATCAGATAGCCCACATGCCAAAAACGACGCGGCACACTGCGCTTATTGAAGCGCAGTGAGAAATAGTCGCCTTTGTGTGGCTTGGTTAAAGTGTCGGAGACATAAAACACGTTATGGCCCCGAGCAGTCAGTTCATTACCTACCGTAGTAGCGTAAACCTCAGCCCCAGTCACTTCGAGCTGGGACAGAGCCATAAGAATGTTCATAGAAAAATCCTGGAAGGTGCTTGGTCCTTGATCCTAGGTTCTCGGAATCACATCCAAGGACCTAGGGCCAAGAACCAAGGACCAAAAAACTACTTATTCACAATCGCTAAATACTCAGCTACACCCTCTGCAACTGTCTTAAATTCAACATCACAGCCTGCTGCACGCAAGTTGGTCAAGTCTGCCTGGGTAAACTCTTGGTATGCACCTTTTAGATGATCTGGGAACGGGATATTCTCGATTTCACCCTTGCCGTGATGCTTAATCGCTGCCTGCGCAATGGCTTCAAACGTCTCTGCATTACCGGTACCGCAGTTATAGATACCCGAAACACCATTTTCCATAAACCAAAGGTTGACTTTAGCGACATCACCTACGTAGACAAAGTCACGTTTAAAGTGCGCGCTTCCTTCAAATAGCTTCGGATTCTCACCCGCATTCATTTGGTTGTTCAAGTGGAACGCGACTGACGCCATGCTGCCTTTGTGCTGCTCACGAGGCCCATAAACATTGAAGTAACGGAAACCCGTGATTTGAGACAATGTCTCACCATGCGCCTTGGCATCAGCCCAAAGACGGCGGACATAGTTGTCAAACTGTTGCTTAGAGTAACCGTAGACATTCAGTGCACCTTCATATTGGCGCTCTTCTTTGAATACGGTCGTTTCACCATAAGTCGCCGCTGATGAGGCGTACAAGAACGGAATTTCACGATCTAAGCAGTAGTGCAGTAGCTCTTTTGAGTACTCGTAGTTGTTGAGCATGACATACTTGCCATCCCACTCAGTGGTGGCAGAGCAGGCGCCCTCATGGAATACCGCTTCAATCGGACCGAAGTCATCGCCCGCCATGATTTGCGTAAGGAAGTCATCACGATCCATATAGTCTGTGATATCTAGGTCAACTAAGTTTTTGAACTTGCGGCCATTTTTTAGGTTGTCGACAACTAAAATATCATTCAAGCCAACTGCGTTAAGTGCCTTGATAATATTGCTGCCAATCATGCCAGCACCACCGGTTACAATGATCATAAAACGTTCCAAATTGAATAGGATAATTGCGATAAGTATATAAGATTTTGAGTTGTTGGGAAATTGGTAAAAGAATTGGTTAAGGGATTGGTTCTATGGTCCTAGGTCCTTGGTTCTAGGGGGAGTGAAAGACATCGCGGACTTTCTAGCAGAGCTGTGAAAACTAAGATTTACTCCCTCAAATCAACACTCGCTCTCGAACCACATTACTAGCAACGAGAACCAATACCCACTCTTTTCCCAGGACCAAGGACCGCTCTTCCCAAAAACCGTGATCAAACGCTCAAAAAATATCATTTGTCAGAAAGGTGTAAAAATAATACCGTTTACAATGCTTTATACAATGGACTAACATTGAAAGTCAGTGCGTTCAATTAGATGCACTGAATTATCGATAATTGAGTAAAAGGAAATAACCATGAAAAAAATCGCATTAATCATGGCGATTGCAGCAGGTATGGCTAGCCCAGCATTTGCAGAAGCTGAAGGCGGCGCAGCAGGCGCTGGCGCAGGTGGTGCAGCAGCAGGTTCAGCTATGACTGGCGGTATTGTAATTGGTACTGCAGCTGCAGTAGCAGTAGTTGCTGTTGCTTCAGCGGAAGACAACAATGCAACAACAACAACAGTAACTAACACTCAGTAATTGTTGTTGATGCACGCTCTCTTTACATACAGCTTGTAGAGAGAGCGTTATTTTCGCTTAACGGTTTTTTACTCCACTTTGTCGAGTTGAGCAGTTTTCCACTCTCATGTAGCGCCTTAGCTTGCGCTTGATCTACTGCGGGATGATGTATTGAAGTTTAAATCCACGCTCATCATGTGTTCGATATTAACGTTGACAGCTTGCTCGCAGCGTTTCCAAGACGTCAACGCCACCTTATCTGAGGCTTTTTTAGGTGCCGATGATATTGTGATGACGGCCGAGCAAATCAAGGCTCTCTCCTACGCCAGTGCATACATTCGAATTAACGATGGCGCCCAGATCTTTGTGGTTTTGGCGTTTGCGGAGCCTAACACCGCGACAGGTGTCACTCAGTATAAATGGATGTCTTCAGACCGTGCTTTGTTTGTCTACGAAAAGGGCAGGTTAGTGAAAACCATCGGCCTTTATGGCGATAACCTCCAAGGCGTCACCAGAACCGAGCAAACCGCCAACTCATGGCAAGTAAATTATGATTGGATGCCAGACTACCGTTATGGATATCAAGGCATTGCCAATCGATGGGCTGATGGCAACGAAACCATCAATACCGCTGTTGCCAGCTATCAAACAGAAAAATACCGCGAGCGAGTGCGGTTTGATGCGCTTGATCAGCCGCTAATCAATGAATATTGGCAAGACAGCGAAACGGGTAACACCGTCCGCTCGATAGAGTACATCGGCCCGCAAATGGCCAAAGTCGAATTCACAGTATTAAAACAACCTTCGATGTAATCACTTTGATAGCACCGTCGCCACTAGGCTTTTATCTCGACGCTGATATCGATTAAGGAAACCGCATGTTCTATCACGGATGGTGCAATATTAGAGGGCTAAATAGCCGCTTCCTATCGCGGCTAATGTTGTCGCAAGCAAAGTTGTCGCAAGCAATGCTGCCGCGAGTAATGGCTTATCCCCTTATTGTTTTTATTACATTTGCCGCAACTTTCCCAGCGAGCAGTGCCGAGTTGTCAATCATGCTGCCGCAGCAGTCGGTTAGGTTGGAGTACCCTCAACCAGCACGGCTGGATACGATCCTAAGAGACACCAACAACCAAGCACGGCTCGCGAATGTGCAGTTGGACTATTTGCAAGCTCAGTTATTCTCCCTAGATAAACAATCGTCTATTGATAGCAAAAAAGCCCAAGTCGTCGCTCAGCTTAAAGCGCTCCAAGCACGCGATGCGAGCATGGGTACCGACAAGATTCTAGATCAAATCGAACGCTCGCAATTTCACTACCGCGAGTTCGCATCGCTCGACTATGACTTGGTGCAATCGCTACGAAACGGCAATCCACAATTGCTGGGTCACTATCAACTCAATATTGGCGCTCGCAATAACAAGATAAACTTTTTAGGTGCAGTCGAGCAGTCGGAGAGCATTGTTCATAAAGCACAATGGTTCTTAGCGGATTACTTTAATGCGCTGGGTGACATTCGCTTAGACAGTGCCAGTCACAGCACCGCATTCGTCATTCAGCCAGACGGCAAAGTGATTGAAGTTGCTTATGGTGTATGGAACTTCGAGCCTCATTTTTTGGCACCCGGTGCAATAGTCTACGTGCCTTTTAAATCCCTTCCATCAGAGTTTTCAAGCCTAAATCAAGACATAGCGGACTTGCTGCGCCACAAGGTAAATCACAATGAATAATAAGCGATTAACGCCTTCAATATTGTCTGCGGCAATCGCCACAGTGTTAAGTACGACGTCCTATGGTGATGTGTTTGAACCCGCAACATTGTCGCCATCGCAATCGGATTTCGGTGGTGTCGGTCTGATGCAAATGCCAACAGGGCGAATGGCCGCAGAAGGCGAGTTTAGTATTAATGGTGACTGGACCGAGCATTATCATAAATACAACGTTAGCTTACAGCTGATGCCTTGGTTTGAAACCACCATTCGCTACACCTTGGTTCAGGATTTACTTTACAGCAGCGACCCGAGCTTTAGTGGCGATACCAAATACACCGACAAGGGGATCGACTTTAAGATCCGCTTGTTAGAAGAGGGCGACTACCTACCAGAAACCTCGGTAGGTTTTAGAGACTTCGGCGGCACAGGACTCTTCGATGGTGAGTTTGTTGCAGCCACAAAGCGCTTTGGTAATGTCGATTTCACGTTAGGGATGGGCTGGGGTTACCTTGGCACTCGCGATAATATCGCTAACCCATTTTGTAAGATGAGTGACGGATATTGTACACGCCCCTTAGATGCGAAAGGGACAGGGGGATGGTGGATTATGAGCGCTGGTTTAAAGGTCCTGCAGCATTGTTTGGTGGCATCGAATACCAAACACCTTGGCAACCGCTGCGTCTCAAACTTGAATATGACTCGAATGACTACTCTCAAGATTTCCCAGTAGTGCGGGCCGGCGTTGACATGACGCCGGCAACACCCTGGAACTTTGGTGCGTTGTATCGTGTTGGTGACTGGGGAGATATTCGCGCTAGCTATCAGCGTGGCAATGCCGTTGCGTTGGGTGTGACACTTCGCACTAATTTTAATGATACCAAAGCGTATTGGTTGGATGAACCCATGCCTGAACCACGTCCCGCCCAAGTCGCCAATAGTGTTGATGAGGTTGATTGGGACAAACTGGCGGGTGAGCTAAATGCGATTGCTGGCTATGATGATGTGGCTATTGAGCGCAGCGGAGAGACGGTAACGATTGTCGGTAAGCAGAAAAAATACCGCGACCGAGACGAGGCGCGCGAGCGAGCAGCACGTATTTTAGCGAATCATCTTCCAGCTAAAATCACCACTTACCACATCATAGAAACCAATCTCAATTTACCGCAAACCGAGACACAAATTGATGCCAACACATTCAAAAAAATAGCACAGCAGCAGCCACTAGATCGTCAGCTTACCGACTCGATGTCAGAGAAAGAGGTCGAAAGCAATGTCAGCACGGAAACAGCAGCAATAGAATATGACGGCTTTGATCGCCTCCAATACTCGTTTAGACCAACGCTAGCGCAGTCGATTGGTTCTGCGGAGAATTTCTATCTGTATGAGTTGGGTATCGATGGAACGGCTGATGTTTGGGCAACGAAAAATCTCAATCTATCCGGCACGGTGCATTTGAATGTTGTCGATAACTACGACAAGTTTAATTACATTGTCCCGCCCGATGGCACTAACGTACCTAGGGTTAGAACCCTGTTTAGGCTTATGTGTCTGACAACACCTTATGGGTGAAAAACTTGCAAGCGACGTACTTTCAAGAGTTTGGCAATGGATTTTATGGTCAAGTCTATGGTGGCTATTTAGAAACTATGTTTGCGGGTGCAGGTGGTGAGTTGCTTTATCGTCCGCTAAATCGAAATTGGGCGATCAGCGCCGACATCAATTTAGTATCGCAGCGCGATCCAAGAAGCGCTTTTGGAGTATTCGACCAAGAAGACCAAAACATCCCAGAGTTCGGCAGGCCATTCAAAGCAGCAGTGAATCAAACCACGGGCTTTGTTACGGGCTACTACATGCCACAGTGGTCATTCCTAGACAGCACGCTATTTAAAGTTGGGTTTGGTCAGTTCCTCGCAGGCGATGTTGGTACTCGTTTGGACTTCTCAAAACAGTTTAAAAGTGGCGTGATTGCTGGCGCTTACGCGAGTTTTACCAACTTAAGCTCGGAAGAGTTTGGTGAAGGTAGCTTTACCAAAGGCTTTTATGTCTCAATACCGTTTGACATCATGACGGTCAAACCGAGTGCTAATCGTGCGTTCTTTAACTGGCAGCCGCTAACTCGAGATGGAGGTCAGATGCTTGGGCGTAAGTATGAGCTATTTAGCGTGACTGATGCTAGATCACCTTGGACGTCAAGACCTAGCAAGGTTGATTAAATCTCTTTTATCCCTGTCTGACATCGTTTGTTTAATGCTTAATAACCACACAAAACATTAGCGAATATTCAAACGATGTCTCAGGAAAGTAGTAAATTTCCATATGTAACTGATAGAGATAACATATAGAGAGAACGATAACAGAAACAGAGCCAGCATGATTGACTCACGAACTTGCAACAACTCTCCGGCTATCCCAACAAGTGCGTGTGCTAGAGAAACCCCACCAATGATGAATAGGGTTTGGTAACGTCCCATTTTTAGTCGCGCGCAGATATGATGTAAGTGCAGACGATCGGCTGAAAATGGTGAACGTCTGTTTTTCATTCTTCGCAACATCACCATAGCCATATCCATGAGAGGCACCGCAATAAGCCAAAGTGCAGTAACAGGCCGCATGATGGGCTCCGCTGAAGGCTCTCCGGACATTTCAGTGGCAGCGATCATTAGCCAGATAACGGTAAATCCAATTAGGAAACTGCCAGAGTCACCCATAAATACTCGTAATGATCGGTTCG
Source organism: Vibrio variabilis (assembly GCF_003263785.1). Classification (GTDB taxonomy): domain Bacteria; phylum Pseudomonadota; class Gammaproteobacteria; order Enterobacterales; family Vibrionaceae; genus Vibrio; species Vibrio variabilis. The sequence goes on along the minus strand of NZ_JYJK01000040.1, from coordinate 113,884 downwards.
GGATAATATCTAGATTGCAGATGGCATAAGGCACCATTGCCAAGACAAACAGCAAGCAAAAGTAAGTCAGATTCAACTCCCCAGATGCATAGAATATTGCCGATAGACCAAGAAGAGTAACACTCGCAAGGACGCTCAATAGCCCATCAGCGCCATCGACCATGTTGAATGCAGTAATGCACCCTATCAATGCGACTGCCGTAAACGCAACACTAACGCTTTTTATGTCCAGCTTGCCGGAACCCGCCAAGTCTCCGAGGTTGTTTATGCTGTGCCCCCCATCATTGGCAAGCCAAATAGCCAAGAAGAGCATCAATACAAGTCTCAAGCTCGCTGAAATATCATACTTGTCATCGAACATACCGACGAGGACTAAAAGCGCCCCCCAATAAGGTAGTCATAGCTCATGGGTACGAGCATGGGTTGGGTCAAGCAGATAAAAACCACTGAAACGAACAGCGAAGCACCACCCACTAGCGGGATTTCACCTGAATGTCTTTTTCTATTGCATGGGCTATCCACAAAGCCATAATGCAACGCCGCTTTGCGCATTGATAACAGGCTCAAGGTCGATACCGTGAGCACGCCAGCTGTCGTTGTAAGCACTGCTCGTTCCTTAACGTTGTGTTTTACTATATTGAGTTATTAACGTGACATCTTTGTGTCACTTTGACCGAGTAAAGGTATTCTCACTTTATGTAATTGTTTTCTCGAAGATATTCTACGATTTGAATCGCACATTCCTCGATGCTCTTCTCTCCGCACTTTACATGTATCTCAGGAGCTATTGGCTCCTCATAAGCCGAAGATATACCTGTAAAGTGCTTGATTTCACCTGCTCGAGCTTTCTTGTACAAGCCTTTCGGGTCTCGTGCCTCGCAAATGTCGAGAGGTGTATCAATAAAAATCTCAATAAACTGAGATGAGTCAACAAGATCCCTCGCAATTTTTCTGTCAGAAGTAAAAGGGGAAATAAAGGCAGTTGAAACTATGATACCTGCGTCAACAAAGAGCTTTGCAACTTCACTCACACGGCGGATGTTTTCTACTCGATCATTGTCACTAAAACCTAGATCACCATTCAAGCCATGGCGAATATTATCACCATCTAAGAGGTACGTTTTGATACCTAGATCAAATAACATCTTGTCAACAGCGTTAGCGATCGTTGATTTTCCTGAGCCACTCAGTCCAGTAAACCACAAAATCGCGGGCTTTTGTCCGAGCTGCGACACGCGCTCGTTGTGGCTTACAGAAGCTAGGTGCCAGACGACATCACTTGATTTTTCACTCTGAGTGTCTTTTTCGATATATGGTGAAGTCATAGTTCCTCTTTATACATTGTTCTATGCGTTACTTTTCCAGTCAGTAACATTGTATTTGTTCAAACTTAGTGCGTATTGGCTATAAGCATATACCCAATAAATACCGGTAATCGTCGTTATGCCGTAGACGATGCTAACAGGAGCCCCGATTTTTACGAAGTCGCTGAGTTTATATTTTCCGGCATTAAATACCATTAAGTTTGTTTGATAACCGTAGGGGCTTATGAAGCTAGCGCTAGCACCAAATGCAACCGCCATAATGAAAGCCGTATTGTTCGCCCCAAGCGCTTCAGATAAGCCAAGCGCAACAGGGAATAACAGGGCAGCCGCTGCATTATTGGTGACTAGCTCCGTCAGAAGCCAGGTAAGAATATAAACCACAATAACAGCAGTAAGCGGTGACAGGTCATTCAAGTAATGTTGAACGAGGTGTTCTAATACTTGCTGTCCTCCAGCATTAGACATGGCCTGAGATAGGACTAGTGCGGTAGCAATAATCAACCAAATATCGACCGGGAAACGCCGAAGTATCTCCGATACACTCAAGCAGTTGCAAATGAGTAAAACGCCAAGAAGTAAACAAACTCCCTTAAACAGTGAAACTACACCGCAGGCAGACAAGAGAATAGTACCCAAAAAACCGAAGCATGTTAGGAGTTCTTTGTAACCAGAGAGCATGACTTCTGGTTCATGCCCGCTGACAACGATGAAGTTCTTTTGTAAGTTTTGTCGATTTTTAAAGTCAGGGCCGACCGCGAGAACTAGAGCATCACCAGCCATGACTTTTGAGTCACCCAGCTTGCCTGATATTCGTTGCCCATCGCGACGTATGGCCACGACGGCAGCATCGAACTTGGCGCGAAATCCCACTTTTTTTAGCGTCTGACCCAGAAGGTTACTCTCTGGCCTGACAACGACTTCAGTAAGGTTGTTAAGCGGTAAACCATTGTCATGCGCGAAGGTTTTGAGGCCATCAAACTGACTCAATTGCATGACTTTGTTGATATCACCACTAAAGATAAGTCTATCATTTTCTTGCAATCGCTCAGTGGGAGTAACTGGACTTATCAGTTGTCCATTACGGACTATTTCAACCAAAAATAACGACTCGAGATGACGTAAGCCATTCTGCTGGATGGATTGACCAATTAGACTGGAGCCACCCAGGACTTTAGCATCAATGAAGTAGCTTTTAGACTCTCCAGCCGTCTGTTGATAGGCTGGTAGCCAGCGGTTGCAGATGAGTAATGTTAAACCGCAGGCAACAACCAACATAAGCCCGACCTTGGTGAAGTCAAAGAATTTCAGTGACGGTAGTCCAAAATCTAAAACTAAGCTGTTAACAATGAGATTGGTCGATGTACCGACTAGAGTGAGCGTACCGCCCAAAATAGCCGCGTACGACAGTGGAAGAAGTAGCTTGCTCGCGGGGTGGTAAGGGTTATTTCTTATCGGGGCGAGCATAGTAGAGACGACAGCCGTGTTGTTCAGGATGGCTGAAGTAGTGGCGGTGATACCAAATAGACGAAACCAAGTTTGAAGGTAACTTTGGTGAAGGACTTTTGTTGCGATAAGTCGCAGTAGGCGGGTTTTTTCGAGCGCTAATGAACACAGCATTAGCAATACAAGAGTGAGGAGTCCCTGGTTAGACATACTATTGAGTACGTCATTAGCGGATACAGCGTTGGATGCAAACAGCACCATAAAAGCAACGCCAAAAACCATCGCGGGTCTTTGTTGATAGCGAATCAACCCCGCAATAGTGAGAATAAATATGATAAAAACTAACATTAAGGTAGCCAGAGGATAATTGGACGATGGAAGCTAGAAGCTAGAAGCTAGAAGCTAGAAGCTAGAAGCTAGAAGCTAGAAGCTAGAAGCTAGCGACTAACCTCCAGCACCAATAACTACTTAAGTGTCTTCGCTCCCCAATGTGGGAAGTGCTTGGTCACGAGCTTATTCAGTTCCAGTTCAAACTCAGAGTACTCACTCGGTGCTTGTGCTGAAATTAGACCTTTATGGGCGTTGCGAATCATACCCGCGCCAACAGTGATGTTGGTGAGTCTATCGATGATAATGAAGGCTCCAGTCGAGCGGTTTTCATTATACGCATCAAAGGTGACGGCTTCGGTGAAGGCAATCTGACAATGGCCAATCTCATTCAGAGCGAGCTGATTGGCCTCCTCTTTCTCCATCGTGTTGACATCAACTTTGTGATAAATACTTTGCACTTCTCCAAAAACTGATTTGGCACCGACCTTAATTTCATACTGACGATCAACGTGCAATGGTTCTTCTGCCATCCACACAACATCCGCATCAACGATTTGGCTAGATTGTGGTTGCTCGTGCGGTCGTACCAGCATGTCACCACGGCTAATGTCGATCTCATCTTCCAGAGTAATAGTTACCGCTTGATCGACGTGTGCTTTTTCAAGGTCGCCATCAAAAGTAACAATCGATTTTACTTTACTTTGTTTGCCCGAAGGCAGTGCCACAACAGAGTCGCCGACACGAATGTCCCCGGCAGCGACTGTTCCTGCGAAGCCGCGGAAGTCTAGGTTAGGGCGGTTTACATATTGAACTGGGAATCGGAACGGTTCAAAACCACCACGATGGATGTTGACCGAGTTCAGAAGCTTCATTAGAGGGGAGCCAGGATACCAAGGCATATGCTCACTCTCGTTGACCACGTTATCGCCCTTTAGCGCAGAAATAGGCACAAAGCGCACATCTGTGAACTCTAAATCTTTTGCAAACTCACGGTAGTCATCTTTAATTTTTTTGTAGACATCTTGGTCGTAGTCCACAATATCCATCTTGTTCACGGCAACAATGATATGCTTGATGCCTAGCAATGAACAAATATAGCTGTGACGACGAGTTTGGACTTGTACACCGTGTCGAGCATCAATCAAGATGATTGCAAGGTCACACGTAGAAGCTCCGGTGGCCATGTTACGGGTGTACTGCTCGTGTCCTGGCGTGTCTGCGATGATAAACTTACGTTGTTCTGTTGAGAAGTAGCGATATGCAACATCAATAGTGATACCTTGCTCTCGTTCAGATTGTAGACCATCCACTAAGAGCGCCAAGTCGAATTCTTCGTCGGTGGTATTGAAGCGCTTTGAGTCTTTTTCGATCGCTGACATATGATCTTCAAAAATCATCTTTGAATCATACAGAAGTCGACCAATCAGTGTTGATTTACCATCATCAACGCTGCCGCACGTTAAAAAACGCAGCAGATCTTTGTTTTCGTGAACTCGAAGATATTCTTGGATATCTTCAGCAATTAGGTTTGATGTGTGTGACATTTTTAATTCCTTTTAGAAAGAAGGGGCGATAAGCTGTTAGCTGTTAGCTGTTAGCTGTTAGCTGTTAGCTGTTAGCTTGCCCCTTCCTGCTTAATACTTTTCATTAGCCCAGTTAGCATGGCTGCGATCTCTTTAGTTTCGTTGAGCCACAGGTTTGCAATATCTTTAGGTAAATAACCTATTTGCGAGCCAATATAAATTTGTGTTCTGGTTTCAGCTAGTGATGAACGACAGATTTCTAAAAAGCGGATCTTTTCACGATCGCTTGTGCGAGTCATACCTTCCGCTATGTTACTGGGTACAGAGAGTCCTGAACGACTAACTTCACACCGCTGTCAGCTGATAGCTACAAACTTCTAGCTGTTCCTAGAAGTAACCTTCCATCTTCTTTTTTTCCATCGAGCCAGCAGAATCGTGGTCGATGACGCGCCCTTGGCGCTCAGAAGTGGTACAAAGAAGCATTTCTTGGATGATTTCAGGAAGCGTTTGCGCTTCAGACTCAACGGCGCCAGTCAGTGGGTAACAACCAAGCGTACGGAAGCGAACCATCTTCATTTCTGGTTCTTCGCCTTCTTTAAGTGGCATACGCTCATCATCGACCATAATGAGAGTACCGTCTCGCTCGACAACAGGGCGCGGAGCAGAGAGGTAAAGAGGAACAATTTCAATATTTTCCAGATAGATGTACTGCCAAATATCAAGTTCTGTCCAGTTAGAAAGCGGGAATACACGGATGCTTTCGCCTTTTTCTACCTTAGAGTTGTAGATATTCCAAAGCTCAGGACGTTGGTTTTTCGGATCCCAGCGATGGTTTTTATCTCGGAACGAGTAAACGCGCTCTTTAGCTCGCGATTTTTCTTCGTCGCGTCTTGCGCCGCCGAATGCCGCATCAAAGCCATGCTTGTCTAGAGCTTGCTTGAGCGATTCTGTTTTCATGATATCTGTGTGCTTTGCACTACCGTGAACAAACGGGCTGATATCCATGTCAAGTCCGCGTTGGTTCTTATGCACGATAAGATCGAAATCATACTCTTCTGCCAGTCGATCACGGAACTCAATCATCTCTTTGAATTTCCAGTTAGTATCAACGTGCATCAACGGGAAAGGGATCTTTCCTGGGTAAAACGCTTTTCGCGCCAAATGCAATAGAACCGATGAATCTTTACCGATGGAGTAAAGCATAACAGGGTTATCGAATTCAGCAGCGACTTCGCGCATGATTTGAATGGATTCAGCTTCTAAAGCCTTAAGGTGGGTAAGTCTATTTTTTTCCATAGTGTCTGTTTTTGCTAAAGGTCGTAACCTGTTTGCATTCCTTCTTGATATGTTGTCAAAGGCTAACATAAATTGGGCTCACGAATAAGTCGAGAGTATATCAACCTGCATAAGCCTATAGAGTGCTATACACCTCTAAAGCCTGCTCTAAGTCCTCGAAGTACTCGAGCTTCCCTTGGTGCAGAATAACGGCGCTGTCACAAAATTGTCGAATTTCCTTTATGTCATGGCTCACCATGATCACATTGGCCGTTCGAGACTTATCTAGTAGCGCTTGTTTGGCCTTACGTTTAAATTTTGGATCGCCGACAGAGGTCGCTTCATCAATCAAATAGACGTCAAAATCGATAGCGATGCAACACCCAAAGGCCAAACGAGAACGCATACCGCTGGAGTAGCTTTTGACAGGGAGATCGTACTTGATGCCAAGCTCTGCAAAGTCTCTAACTTTTTCTTCGTATTCCGCTAGGTTGTCTACACCATTCACTCGACCGATAAAGCGGGTATTTTCTCGTCCGGTCATCTGTGGGTGAATACCCGTCGCCAAGCGACAGGCCAAGAAATGGATTTGTCAGTGACCACTTTGCCTTTATTTGGGTATTCACTGCCAGCAAGGATTCTAAATAACGTGGACTTGCCTGCGCCGTTAGAGCCCAAAATAGCGATATTCCGGTTGCTAGGGAAGGTGAAGTTAGGTTCTCAAAAATATACTGATTCCCAAGCTCTGAAGGATAGAATTTGGTAAGGTTACTAGCTCTAATCATCGTGTATCCTTTGCTTGTGGATATAGTTCTTGGCAAGTTTTCATTCTGAGTGGATTTTTTTTAACTTAATTTTCGAGGCTTTTAATATCGAACGCGCCATGACTCCAAGTTTTACTGTGATTATCAATGAGATGATCTTGGCTGATGTTGTTGGAGAGTTGTTTTTGAAGTTTAAAGCAACATTGTTCAAGTATTTTAGTGATATCTTTCGACATTCATCGTTTACTATTATTAAGTGCTTGCATGTGCTGTTGAAATCAAATTTTTCCCAACAGTCTTCTGGTTGTTTTACATGCGATGATAAAATATTTTCTTCAAGAAGGTGCTTATTGTCGAGTGCTGTTATACCTTTAACATGCCTATGGTTTAGCCTGAACTTGTCGCCAGAAATCATAGATAGTAGGTGTATGTTTTTTTGATAGTCACTCCCTGATAGGGGGACTTCCTGATATTGATTAGAGTTTGATATGTAATTTTGAATAAGTTCATAAGATTGAGCACTCAAGCTTTCATTACTCATCTTGACTGATTTATATGATTGCTTGTAACCTACTACTTTTTCGAGGAAATACTGCTCTAATCCACGCTTATATTTACATGCTTCTTCAAAACTATGTTCAGTGATTATCGATTGAGGGAAAGTGCGTTTGAGAGCATCAATGCGCAAGTAGTCATTACTCATTTTGCTTGCATTTAGCCCATCAAAGATAGATTGCTCCAACGTTCCACCTTTTAGTCGTTCTTGAACAACACTGGTAATATAGTTACCAATATCTCGTTTGAAGTAGTGAAACTCAAAGGTTGCTTCTTGATCGGCGATAGACTCAATCAGTTTTTTTAACCTCTCAAGATGAGGGGTATCTAAATTTGATATCCCCTCAGCAGAAATCAAGAGAGTTCTACTTGTCGAAGATAGACTTTGTAACTCGTTTAGGTTAGAGCTATTTGATGTTGAAATTTCTATCTGTTTAATTCTGTGTCTTATATTTAGGTGGTATAAAGATGGTTTGTCACTTACTAGATTTATTATAGGCCAAGAATGATTGGCTGGTTTGAACGTAGCTATGGTGAGCTGAGGGTATGCAATACCATTATTTAGTAGTGCGTTGTAATTCTTTCTAAGCGTTCTCTGAATTGAAGTTGTGCCTGTTTTATGTAGACCCAGGTGGATGATAACGTGCTTAAACAAAACTACCTCGATTATAAATACAACTCAAGTGAACGTTCCAAATTTTCTATGTCTATGCGCCACTTTATTTCATTGCTTGATACTGATATCAAATCATCAGGGGTACAATATCCAAGGCTACGATGACCACAAATAAGGTCGGTGTTTACTTGGTGATTTAGACCTGGGTTAATTCTCATTATAGGCAAGCAAGTTAACCCCAGAGTGGTCGCTGCGTGTGGAATGAAAAATGAATTTTGAAGACCAGAACCAGGGTTTCCCGCTATAAAAGAAGTCTCAGATAGAATAGTCTGCATCTCTTTTTGGGTTAATAGCTCAGGGGTAACAATGTCAAACCCAGAAATTTCAAAAAATCGTTCCACTTCACCTTCATTCTCCAAGATACGCCCTTGAATAGGGTTTTTCACCGCTTTTCTACTTAGATAGATCTTTTTGTTAGGTGGGTTTGAACCGCTGCTATTGCTGTTTGACATGTTGCGGTTTATTGTGTTCCACACATGTTTTGCTTCGTCTGATAGATAGCAGTTCCCATCGCTTACGGAGACCGATGACTCTGGGATAACCATATGCTCAAAAATCGTAGGTTCTCTTACGAACGTGATATTTTCTCTTTGCAACCCGAGTGCATGACAGAACTCCATTAAGTTGGATTGAAAGAATTTATCCTCAGCTTCTTTAGTAAAGTTACTAAAGACATGGAATACAAATTTAGTGTTTTCTTGTAGAATCCCTGGTTTCTTCAATGCTAGCCAAATACGAGTAATTGATTCTTGGATAAAGTGTCCATAGTGTGGATTGAGCATCCCCATATAGTAATAGCTACCGCTCAAATAAGTTTTTGGCAAATTTTTTCGGAAAGGATAAATAGGCAATTGTGAGTGATCTCGATATCCTCTCAACACAGGTTTGTAGTGATCAGCAATAAGAATTGGGTTAAGGTGATTATCATATGCCCAATGCTCGAAAAAACCGCTAGAAGGGATGTGATAAGATTCATTATAAGGTAGTAATAGAACGTTATCTTCTATTTTGTACCTAGGAGTGAACTTAGTAAAACTAGATTGATAGAGGCGCGTATCACTGATATCTGAACCACATATTGGAGTAATATAGTCTTTAAGTTTTAAAGAGTAATCATGCTTTACTCTTCGAGCCACAGGATCTTGGTAGTTCATTTCAATCATTTGCTTTCAATCCATTGATATCGTGCTTTTAATCGTTCACAGTCATGCTGATAAGTATTACGAGTGATTTCTTTCTTTATTTTATTACTGACCGATTGTTGATGTTTGCCATCGTAGTCAATGTTTGACAAAAATGAGATCAGCTCCTTTCGCTTTTCTACATCGTTACAGACTCGATCGAATGCGCGCAGCGTTTGTGCTGCCTCAAAAGGTATGGAAGAGTTGACCTTTTGATTCGTCGATACTTCGACAGGCAATGTGATGTCAATGTCAGAAAAAAAGCTCCGAACAAAATCTTTAGAGTCACGAGTAAACTCTTTAATGTAAATATTTTCGTCGCCGATATGCCTTGCCCAGATATCGAGTTTTTCAGGGAGACGTATCTGATTCAGTTCTCGATGACAAAAATCGAAAATATGCTCATTTTGGCGCAGTCCCCACTGCACCTTAACCGCTTGAAGGTAAGCGGATTTTAGATAGTCGGTGTAATCTCTTATTGCAAACAATACCTTGACCTGTAAGCCACTTTTTAGCGCATCCTTTAACATATATCCGATATGATTTGCATTGTCTCGAATTAAAAATTCGCTAGAGACTATGGTGCTGGTATCTCTGTTAACAGCAAAGTTGAGTAGTTCCTTCCATTCCTTTTCAAAAATCGCTGGGCTAAACCCAGGGTGAACAGAGGCAAAATGATTGTGTGCACCGCCATAAACGCCATACGGTGAAAAACAGGCCTGTCCCGAATTGTTTGTAGGTAACTCAAGTCCTATGGTTTGAATTGCGCTTGTTGCTGTTTTACCAATTCCAGGGTGGAAAATAAGGGTCTTAGGTTGATTTAGATTGATGCTCATAATGGGTTATTCACCAAAAAACGGGTAACGACCAAAGCTACTGATCATTGGTCCCCATTTTGCAATTAATTGTTCGTTTAATTCATCTTTACCGACGAGAGGGTTCTCAAAGCCGGCTGCTTGCCACTTATCAAGTGGGTTAAGAATATGGAGGTTCGCCAAACCAAAGTCACCGGGGATTTGTGCATCGGCGACGGCATTGTCACCAATGTGTACAAAGCTGCCCTTGTTTTTAAGGTGACCTTGCATATATGACCACATACTGCCGTTGTCTTTGCGCAGTCCCATCTCTGAGGAGACATAAAGCTGATAGCCATTGGTGACCCCTGCTTTACGCAGCATGAGTACGATTTGATGCTCACTGTAATAAGTATCAGAGATAATATAGACCGTTTTTCCTGCGCCAATGAGCGTGTTTAATATGTCTACGACTTCGTCTTTGCTTTCAATCATCGCAAGATCGTAACCAAACTCTACTTCAGCGTATTGCTGCGCTTGCTCGGCTGACCAGTCGAAGTGCTGACCTAGCTTGTCATACACTTGAAAAATATTCACATCGCCTTGGAAGTTTGTCTCTTTACGCACTTCAAATTCGGCGTTGTTGCGAAGTTTCACGAATTCATGGGCACTGGCCACCAGCCCCTCTTTTTCGAGCTGTTGTCCGAATTTGAGCTTGGCGTAATCTGGGACGAAATGGCTGCGGCGTACCAATGTATCAAACACATCGAATGAGATGATGTCAAAAGGTCTGACTTTATCCATAAGTTGCTGCTTTGTATTCACATAATTTGAGAAGACAAAACTTTGGTCATGAGTAAAAGAACCTAACTCTGGTATATAAAACAGTTGCTTGTGACCGGTTTTCTCTGCAAGCAGGCCAATACAACGTTCAAGTGCATGAAGCTCTGAGCCATCATTGGGCAGTGGCTCAGCCGGGAAATCATCGTATTGGTAGGTTTTGTCCAACAGCGGCTTGAGAGCCGAAGGCCTTGCCCAAAACATTCCACCCACAGGGTAAGCAAGGAAGTCGTCATGATGTTCGATCTGCCATTCTTCAAAGAATCGCTGCTTAAAAGGTTTGTTCTTAAGCCAGTGGTTTACCCAGTCTGGCATCATGAAAAAGGATGTTGGGTAATAAATGCCGCAGTCTTTGTTTTGAGCAAAATACGTGAGCATTTGAGCGACACGATGCGCGTCTTTGAGCAAGAACTCACCTAAATAGTCTGCCCATTGTGTTTGTTGGCGACCAGAATAAAGGGATTTCTTAGAATGGAGGTGAGCGAAAAGATCATACTGCATCAATTGCTCGGCAAACTCGACCAGTAACGGTCCGAAATTTCGCCCGTGGTTCGGCACAATAGCGACTTCAAGTTTCTTGACGTTATCACATTGATTTAGCTTCGTTTCAGCGAGCGTCTTTGATGTTTCACTGGTCACCGACACAAAGACATCCACTTTTGTCGGGAAAGTCTCAAGGCATTCGAGATAGTAATCGAGAAAGTCATCGTAAAACACGTGTAGGCAAAGGGCGATGTTTAATGACTCAATCGCCTTGATGTCTACAGGGGTTATCAGCTTGTCTGTTGGTGTCCAGTTCGGTAAGAACGGTCGTGAAGATCGTCCCTCGTGACGACCGGTAGCGAGATAATGGGCTAGCGGTGGTAACCCAGAGTGATAGACGTCTGGATTGGCTTTTAAGTAGTGAAGGTTATCGAATGCTGGACTTGGGCTCACACCACAAAAGCGGCTTTTACTTAGGTAGTCACCAAATGCCTCAAGTTCGCTATTAAATACGCGCTGTTGGGCATCTTCGTACCACTTACGGTCGAACATGCCTTGTTTTTTGGCATCTTGTAACAGTTCTATTTGGTCGGTTGATAGCGCAGCGACGGTGCCTTGCAGCTGTTTGGTTTGTTTTTTAAGTTGTCGTTTGATGAGGTGAGACTCAGTTCTCACCGCCAAGCGCATTAACATTGGGTTCTTACGCAGCAGTTTTTCTGCCAGTGGTAATTTGTGCTTTACCATTGCTCGGTAGTTCATCGTTTTAGTCCCCAAAAATCTAATGCGTCCAGTGTGCCTTCTCCTGCGATGTCATCATCGAGAGAAAATACTTCCCAGCAACTGCGCGGGAACATGCCTTGTTTTTTCATGTGTGAAGTGAGAATTTGCTCTACTTCTTGTTTTTCAAATGAAATATCGAGAGCGGAATGTTGCTCGATGCTTTCAAGAGCGGCTTTCATCATCGCTTCCAACGTGTGGAAGTTGTGCTGTGAGCGAACTTTACGTCCAAAGAAAAACTGGTAGGTTTGCTCACCGGTTTCATCAAAACGAATATCCTGAAACTGACCTGTTGGAGCTGTCAGCACAGCCTCCAACAGCATTGAGCGATCCAATGGCGTGTAACCTTCACCAAGCTTACTTCCCTCATTCAAGTAGCCTTTCATGGTTAATTGGTTGCCGCTATGCGTGTGTTGACCTGGCTTTGAGGCAATTAAGTAGTGCCCTACCGAGTCGACATGAAACAGTAGACTTAGCAGTGTCTGAATGCTGCCACTGTAACCAAGATCAACTAAATGAACCTGCTTATGGTCGAAAAAACCAAGGCTCGATAGATAGTGACGGTAGGCATTCATTGATGGTGCAATGATTGCTTCTAGCTGTGGCAGCTTTTCCTGTAGTAGTTGAGCAACGTTCTTTAAATCGTGGGGTAATACGATACTTTTCGTTTGTTGTTTCTCATCGAACAGTTTACGGATGCTGACATCACTGAGCATAAAGCGCGTGCGCATTAGCTCATAAAGACTACCCGAGAAAGAGAAGTCGAGTGAAATGTCATAACTCTTAGGCTCAATAAGGCCTAACTTGAACAGAAAAGCTCGAGATGCCAGTAGATATTGAGAGTTTGTCTTTACACCGCGTGCGTGCTGATAAGTATCGTAAGCTTGTTCGAGCCAATATCCTTCGCGGGCAAGAAAAAAGTAGTGATTGGAGGGAAACTGAGCGAGTTGCTGAGAAAAGAAAGTAAGTACAGGAGAGGCGAAGGTTTGCCCCACCTGTCGCAGTGATTCTATAGCCATTTAATACATTGTCCTAGCCGTAAGCTGTGATTGGGAACGCTACCGCCCTATGGTTTCACAGTATTGACGCATCCATTTTGCGTAGTGGTTTTTGTTCTGGAGAAAGCCTATTAATAAATCCAGTCAACAGGTTTTTATTTAGGTAATAGAGAATACAGGATGTCTCTAGCGCTCGCAATATGCTAACAAAGTGCCATTGGGAATAAGTGGTGCAGATAGGAGGAGATGGCTCATTAGGTTGGTTAATGAGCGAAACGTGCTCATTCCAGCTGTGTAAAACCAACGCTTACACAGCTGAAACAAAGCTTAGATGCTTGCTTACATTGCCACGTGTTCTTTGGCTAAGAAGATGCTGAAGCATTGAGAAGATCTTCTCTCAAATACCCCAGAAGTTTGTCGTAGTTGAGTGAAAATATAATGGGGACTGATTGACTTTTAACCCATTTATATACAGGTCAGCGACAATTGAACTCAGATCTTTTTGTGGTAGGTCGGGTGTGACTTCAAACGAACACGTATCGCTTGGAAGGCTAGCTGTCTTGAGATCTTCACGTGGCTTATCAGCGAACACCTCGCAAAATGTTTTGTCACCGTTCTTGAATGCAAGGTGGACAGGTCTTTCTGGGTTTGCTGTATCAAGCGCCCATCCAGATACAAGATGCTTTTCTGTCACATCTAGGTGGTACTGAAACGAGTGGGGTGGCACATAATCATTATGCTTGGTCATTTTATGTTTGACCTTACGAAATAAGTTTAGCACTGGGCTTCTCCGTGTATTGCTATGACGTTAGCATGTTCTAATGAACTTACCTAAGTAAGAGCTGGTTCTTTAGGTAAGTTTGTGTAATTGTCGCTCTCAAGGTTTGTGTGTTCAGGGCGTTCTGGATTTTGGGAGGTAAGATAAATATTCTGGTAACAATAATTCGTCGCATCCATGTACCCTTCAACACTACCACAGTCGAAAACGCTTGCCTTCAAATTTATATGCCATCACACACCCTTGTTGGGCTTGCTTTAACAGCGCATCCGTAATTTGAATTTCGCCGCCTTTGCCTGGCTCGGTATTTTCGATGTGTTCGAAAATATCTGGAGTGAGGATGTAACGGCCAATGATGGCAAGGTTACTTGGAGCGCTTCCAGGCTCTGGCTTTTCAACCATGTTATCCACACGGAACAGATTGTCTTTCAGCTGTTCACCGGCAATGACGCCATATTTGTGGGTTTCTGATTCAGGCACTTCTTCAACCGCGACAATAGAGCAGCGAAACTTGTTGTAAAGCTTCACCATCTGCGAAAGAACGCCATCATCTTTATTTACACACAAATCGTCTGCTAACACCACCGCGAAAGGGTTATCGCCAACTAGTTCTTTACCCGTCAGAATTGCATGACCCAGACCTTTCATTTCTCGCTGTCGAATGTAAGTATAAGACGCAGAATCTATGAGAGAACGAATGTCGGTAAGCAGCGACTCTTTGGCGGTGCCACTGATTTGGTGCTCTAGCTCATAGTTTTTATCAAAGTGATCCATGAGCGTGTGTTTACCACGCCCAGTGACGATGGCCATATGGTTCATGCCTGCTTGAATCGCCTCTTCGACACCATACTCGATAAGTGGCTTATTCACGACCGGCATCATTTCTTTTGGCATTGACTTTGTAGCCGGTAGAAAGCGGGTACCGTAGCCTGCTGCGGGGAATAGGCAGTGTTTGATCATGGTTGACGTTGTCCTTTATGTTTTATTATCTAGTTGTAAGCTCGAGCGAGCTTTCCTACACCACTGTATTGGTATTTGAATGTGGAGCAAGGAATAAACGCAGACTCTCCGGCTCTAAGAGTAACTGTTGTCTCTGAGGTCTCAATAACCACTTCACCGTCAATGCAAAAAAGAATCTCTGCGCTTCGAAGGTGCTGTACTTTTTGTGTTTGGCCAACAGAAAGAATGTCGAATGCAAAGTCATCTACCGGAACTGGGAAGTGAGCCCGTCCGTCAGAAAGAGCGGGGTTTAGCTTTAAATTCTCTGGTTCAATTGGCTCAAAGAGCGTGTTGTCCAATAGCTCTTGTACATCAATATGCTTTGGTGTGAGGCCTGCCCGCAAGACATTGTCTGAGTTTGCCATAATTTCCAGTGCGGTGCCGCGAACATAAGCGTGCGGTGTTTCAGCATGAAGAAACATGGCTTCACCGGGAGCCAGCTCTATTGTATTCAATACCAACGGAGAAAGTATTCCAACATCATTGATGAAATGCTGAGTAAAGGACTGACTGTACTCTAAAGCTTCTTTTGCCATTGAGGATAAATCTGGGCGTTGAAAGTGATGAGACAGCTCGTTGATGGCCTGTGACAGTTTGTCATCATTTAGCGTAAGCAATTTGGAGAAAAACGCCTTGAGACCTTCTGTATTTGGTGACTGCTGAAAAGCACTTAGTTCCTCATGTAGTGATGGAAGGTAGAGCTCTTCAAACAAATTCAGAATGTGATTGATTGGTCTGAAACCGTTCATGGCCTTATAAGAAGTAATTGCATAGACCAGTTCTGGTTTATGGTTGTCATCCTTGTAATTGCGCTTAGCGTCAGTGATTGCGAGGCCAATTTGGTCCTCTCGTCTAAATCCAACTTCTGCTTTGTCTTTACTCGGATGCACTTGTATTGATAGAGGCGCATCAGCGGCAAGTACTTTGAACAAAAAAGGGAGGGCTTTGTATCGCTGCGCGGTGTATTCACCTAGCGTCTTATGGGGTGCAGTCTCTATATATGTGGCTAATGACATAGCGTTGGATTGAAGTTCAGAGCAGCCATTAGCATGTGCACCCATCCAGAGTTCGGCCTGAGGCGCATTGTCTGGGTTACTGCACCCAAAAAGTTTGTTTAGCGAGTTTTTACAGCCCCATTCATAGTTTTTGATGGGGTTGCTAAGTTTGTAAGCCGACATGATGTTACCGTTGTTTTTGTATAATGCGAAGTAAATTAGATGATATATACGTTGTGCTGGTGGTGATTAAAGGCTGCTCACTTTTTGACGATATTGTTGTACTTTTTGTGAGATAACAGGGCCGTTTGGTCGTGCTTTGTGCGCAATTTCCATTAACTTGAGCGCCAGCCTAATATCTTTATTTTCCAGACGTATTGCTTCATCACGTAAAAAGTCGACATCTTGTTGATTCCTGACATCCGCGAAACTGACGGCATGGATATCTAAGCGTGGTGGCTGCTTTAGTCTCAAGAATCGATAGCCGCTATTGACCAGATCATCCATGGTTTGTTGACGTAGCTCTGAAATAGCGGAAAGTAGCGCAGCCTTATTGTGGCCACTAATGGATATCTGGTTATTGACAATAGCGTTGTTGAGTTCTTCTTTTGTTTGGAGTGATAGCACAGTGTCTAGATTAGACTCGACAGAGATATCAGAACAAACGGGTGCTTTTGAGATCGCACTGAGTTTGTGACCTTCGCTGACAAAGTGCCATGGGTCTTTGATTTCCTCAAGCTTGATGGCTAGCGTTGTCCCGTCATCTACCTTTATAGGGTTTTCAGTAAACAGGAAGTTAAGGGCTTTCCCAAGAGCTTTACTTTGTAACCGCTTCGGAACAATCCGAATGGCCGTGATAAAAATACGTCTGTTCATAATACTACTGAAGTGTTCCTTTTTGATGGAGATCTTGGTCTATCGTGCTAAGCCGACAAAGTGGAAAGCATCGGCCATTTTTCGTAATCCGTTTTGAAATGAGTATTGCTCATTTGCGAGCGTGTGTGCGTTGCATGAAAGTTGTTGCCAAAGCGGCTCATTACTATATAGCTCAGTGATTTTTGCAATCCATTCCTGTGGCGTATCTGCAATCAGAGTGTTGATGTTATCGATAAGCCGGTACTTTCAGCAGCGATAGGTGAGAGCACACTCGGCGTACCGTATGCTGCCGACTCGAGAACTTTTCCCTTGATTCCTGCACCCGACAGAAGTGGTGCGATGAATAGACGATGATTTAAAAATACATCATCAAGGTTTTCGACAAACCCAATCAAGTGTAGATTTGGGTGAGAAAAGCGTTGGAAAGTGTCCGGCATATGACTGCCATATAAATAAACGTTAATATCTGGTGCTTGCTCAACGAGTGCTGGGAAAACGTGTTCCAAGAAAAATTCTACGGCTTCAACATTGGGCCAATGTTTGTATCCGCCCAAAAATGCAATACCTTGACTACTCTGGAACTGACACTGTTTTTCCTTCGCCTCTAATACCCAAGGACACTTAAATATCTTATCTTGGGTCAATAAGTGTGAGGTAATGACTGCGTGTTCTGAATCATTGTATGAGAGTACCGCATTGGCTTGCTTCATGACATCCAGCTCACTGTTTTTTGTCTCCAAGGCTGCATTAAGTAACTGTTGCTGGATTCTTTTCTGATCTTCTGATTCAGCTGGCATGGAGAGTGCCGAGCGGATTTCGCGCAGGAAGTGTAAATCAGCATTGTTGAACAGCACCGGCACATCAGGGGCGTGTGTTCGAATAGTCTCTAGGCACTGTGACGCAACATGATGCCTTGTAATGTAAACGGCACTGGAGGTTGGCAAATGATCCAATATCGCGTCCAGAAATGAACGGTAATATGGGGCATAACATACCTCTATCCCCATGCTTTGAAGCCTTTCTGTGTAGCGGGGTTCGAACGACATCTTCAGAGGAATAAATACAACATGGTAGCCAAGAGCCTGAAGAAGTTTTATTTCCTGAATGGCGGCATAGGAACCAGCGTCGCTGTCGGGCGTTGGGGTCTGGGCGTCAATGACGAGTATGGTTCCGAGTACTGCTCGACCTTCTACGGTGAGAGTTTGCGTATTGTGCCGCTTGGCTAAATGTCTTGCGAGAGTATTCGCCTCTTTTTGATGATATCGCCAGTGCTGAGCCAGCTCTTGCCCTCGAGCAATCGCATTAGGTTGGTACATCCCTAATAGCTGTATGTCGCGTAAACGTGTTTGCCAATCAATCAATACATCCGATATTGATTGAGACTCTGGGTTAATACCCAAGGCCGCAATTTGTTCGGTACGATACGCTGACGGAGCTACTAAACTGTAGTCTATTGGCCGCACATAACGGTGGCGACAGTGTGATGCCAGCTCTAACTCGGTGACGTGACTGTCTCGACAGCCATCAATACCAGTATCAATGATGTAGCCGTGATAATCTTGAAGGCTACTTCCAACAAAGCCAATGTCTGTTTGGCTTAGTGATTGTTGCAGTGTTTCCAGGCAATGCGAGTCAAGTTCAATGTTATGCGGACATACAATAGTAACTGGAGCAAGTGCAGAGTTTAATGCCAACTGTAGCGCTGATGCAGGTGCTAATTCATCCGTCAACGAGACAAGGGTTAGGTTGGCAATGTCTACGCTGTCTGGTGAGCTGGTTGGCCAAATAAGCTGGTAGGTAAGGTCGTTGTGACCTAACAGTAGAGCACCAACAAATTGGTAAAGATCAGCTTTGTCTATCCCAACGGGAAGAATAACCGATACATCAGGTTTGGTCGCATAAGGGAGTTGAAGTGACGCGTGAGGTTTGCCCAATGATGCGAGCAGTGCATCATAGAGCGAATTTGTCGACTCGGCGGTAACCGTTTCTAATTTCTTCACTAGCTTGGCCGCGAGTAATTCCTCTCGAGATTGAGTGGTTTGTCGCACTGCATTTTGAGTCTCGGCGCTTAATGCACGGTCCGAGTACAATCTGGCAAGAAAAAGTCTCCGCTGCCACAAAAAACATGGCCAACCACTTAATGCAAGTTGAAAGTCATTTTCTCTACCTATTAACTCATCTCTGGATATTGGCACCACTAACGTCCCGACCCCTGCTTTTATACCGATTTGTTTCGAATAAATAGGAGAAGCGTTGGCGTGCAAAACCAGATGGCTATTGATGTCGGTGTCTGAATAATAAGTAAACGTTAACTGTTGTGGTGCAACAGATACCAAAGACAGTTCTATCGTATGCTCGGGAGCTCTGATACTCAGTTGCGCCTCGGGTATAGGGCGCTTTTGGTGATCGAGTAAGGTTAGAGTCTTGCTACGAGAGATGACAGAGGAAGCGAAAGGGACAAAGAGAAACTGCATTTACCATCGCCGAACCCGGCTTGCTCTAGATCTTTTCTAAACTCATTGGCAATGCCTTTGGCAATGATGTCGCCTTGCAAAGCAACATAAAACTCATTTGCCTCACTATGAACCTGTTCATTAAAGATCCAGCCCCTTATCGAGCCTGCATCAAAATTGTCAATAAAGCCTCTTGCAGAGCTAGTGTTTGGTGTTTGATTCAATGCCGCTTCCTCTATACGCATACAAATGCAACTATTAACGATCTTTCTGTAGATGCTCAGCAACCACACGCTCCAGGATATTTAGGCGTGTAGAAATCTCGGCAATATTTGCGATAGCAACATTAGTGACTAGATTGAGAGAGGTCGATTGATGAGCTTCCCCAACTTCGGCAATTTGCGCCGCGATACGCTGTTGCTCATTACTAAGTTGCTGCTGAAAGCTCTCCATTTGGCTGCCAAACTGTTGCATAAACTTGGCTCTCTCAAATTCAGCAGAGTCAAAGCTTAGTTTAAGCGGTTCAATATTGCCTGGTTTACCGTCTAGGTAGATCTCGGCAGTGACCGTCTCGGATGGCAATAAGGCCAGGTCAACAGTGAGCTGAAAACCATATTGTGCGTCACCAATATTGGCGTCTTGTAAATCTGAGCGGAATTGTTCTGCGATTGTGCTAGCAACAGTAGTCTCATCTACTTTAAGCTCAATAGTAACGCGGTGCTCATCAATGTGTTTGTGTTTACACCAACCATTAATCATAGTGTCCTTGATGACATCGACATGGCAAATGTAATGCTCTGGAAGCAATGCTTTCATGGCAAGAGGGAAAGGCGTTTCATTGGCTTTAAAACCATCAATAAATAAATCGACGGTCTCAATATCTGAGGTTAGCGCTTTGGTATCCGGCTTTATCGTGAAGGCACAATCGCCCAGTTCGGCCTGTGCTAAGTCAGCACGCGGCTGCGATGCTTGAGTTTGCCAAATTACCTGCTCATTGGCACGTACCTCAATAGAGGCTGTTTGATCAGTTAGTTTATTTACCGCCCAGCCAGAGATAAGCTTGGGTGTAACTGCATCAATATGAAATTGATAGTCTAGCAAGCTAGGTGTGTGTGTTTGTGGTTGCTTTTTTTTCTTAAACACGGATTTGTATTCCTTTAACGTGTGAGCAAGTTGGAATTAAATATACCACTTACTGTGTTCATGGACACTGGCGTCTTCGCGCATTTGTTCTTTTGTGAACCATTGGTATTGTCCATGTTGTTTCTTCGGTAGGTCGTCAACAACGATGTCGAGAACAATTCGATAGCCCAGCACGACATAGTGAGTAGAAACCTCTTCACCAAAGACAAAATCATTGTAAAAGTGCTCGTATGGTCCCAAGTGTTCCGCTTGTTCTCGAGTGAGTGTTATGCCAACTCTTCTTGGCATAAACGCATAAAAGCGTCATCTAGTTTCTCATTCTTTAAAATACGACCACCAGGAACAAACCAAAAGCCTTGAGCTGGTCGATTATTTCTAAGCCCAAGCAAAACTTGACCTTTAGAGTTTTCAATGAGTAAGTCAATGGATACGAGTGGTGTCGACTCGATGACAGTGGTGAATGTTTCTTTGTCTAGATACATAGTGGAGCCTTTTAGAAGCTAGAAGCTAGAAGCTAGAAGCTAGAAGCTAGAAATGAACCACAGATCGAAAGAGAAAGTAAATCACACTCTGTGGTTCAAGAAGTTTTCGCTTTAGCCACGGAAGTTATCTTGATTGTCCAAGAACCATTGGTATGCGTCTTTTAGACCTTCTTCTAAGGTGAAACTGTATTTCCATCCTAGGGCAGCTAAGCGGTCTACGTTCATTAACTTGCGGGGGCGCCATCTGGTTTAGTCGTATCCCAAACAATTTTACCTTTAAACCCAGTGACCTTAGCCACAGTTTCAACCAGTTCACGAATCGTACAATCTACGCCTGTACCGACATTTATGTGGCTAAGCATAGGCTCTGTATTTTCGTCGTAAATTGCTTTGTCTAATTCCATTACGTGAATAGAGGCGGCTGCCATATCATCAACGTGCAAAAACTCTCTCATTGGCGTACCACTACCCCAAGCGATGACCTCAGAATCGCCGCGTAATGTTGCCTCGTGAAAACGACGAAGCAGAGCAGGGATCACATGCGAGTTTTCGGGATGAAAGTTATCGTGTGGACCATATAAATTGGTTGGCATCACGCTGCGGTAGTCAACACCATATTGGCGGTTGTAAGATTCACATAGCTTGATGCCAGCAATCTTAGCAACGGCATACGGTTCATTGGTTTCCTCCAATGTGCCGGTAAGCAATGCGGTTTCTTGCATTGGTTGCTCTGCTAGCTTTGGATAAATGCAAGAAGACCCTAAGAACAGCAGCTTTTTTACGCCATTCTGGTAAGCCGAGTTGATGATGTTGCTCTCAATCATCAGGTTTTCATAGATAAACTCTGCGGGGTAGGTATTGTTTGCATGAATCCCTCCCACTTTAGCAGCGGCTAGGTAGACCTGTTCAATGCCTTCAGAGGCAAAAAAATCAGCGACTGCTTGCTGATTTGTTAGGTCTAACTCGGAACGTGTTTTAGTAATGACTTGAACATCATCACGTTTTTCTAACTGACGAACAATCGCCGAGCCCACCATCCCACGATGGCCTGCTACGAATACTTTTTTCATTGTTTTTTCTCGGATGTTAGAGGCTAAATATTAGCATTTAGCCTCCAATATCCAGCCTTTAGTTCATTTTAATATTTGGTGTGTTTTCTTTGGCTACCGATACATCAAAGCCATGTTCTTTTAGCAGAGCATGTTGTTTGGCTTTGTTTAAGTCGTAAGCCACCATTTCTGAACACATTTCTTCAACCGTAATCTCCGGTACCCAGCCAAGCTTTTCTTTTGCTTTCGTTGGGTCACCTAACAGAGTCTCAACTTCTGCTGGACGGAAGTAACGAGGGTCTACTTTAACAATGATGTCACCAACCGTAACGCCTGGAGCATTGTTACCCTCAATAGCCACAACAGTGGCAATCTCTTCAACACCTTCGCCAGAGAACTCTAACGTAATGCCTGCTTCTTTTGCTGATAAGCGAACAAATTCACGTACTGAGATCTGTTTTCCAGTTGCAATAACAAAATCTTCTGCCTGGTCTTGCTGTAGCATCATCCACTGCATGCGAACGTAATCTTTAGCGTGACCCCAGTCGCGAAGTGCGTCCATGTTGCCAAGGTATAAACATGGCTCTAAACCTTGGGCTATATTGGCGATTGCACGCGTGATCTTACGAGTTACGAAGGTTTCACCACGGCGAGGTGACTCGTGGTTGAATAGAATGCCATTACACGCATACATACCGTAAGCTTCACGGTAGTTTACAGTGATCCAGTAAGCATACATTTTCGCCACAGCGTAGGGAGAACGTGGGTGGAATGGGGTTGTCTCTTTTTGCGGAATTTCCTGAACTAAGCCATATAGCTCAGAAGTTGATGCTTGGTAGAAACGCGTTTTCTTTTCTAAGCCCAAGAAACGGATTGCCTCTAGAAGACGAAGCGTTCCCATTGCATCTACGTCAGCTGTGTACTCCGGAGCCTCAAATGATACTGCAACGTGAGATTGTGCACCCAAATTGTATACTTCATCCGGCTGAACTTCTTTTAAGATACGTGTTAGATTGGACGTATCTGTAAGGTCACCATAGTGAAGTACAAAATTGGGGTTATCTACGTGTGGGTCTTGATAGATGTGATCCACTCGTTCAGTATTGAAAGAAGAGGCGCGGCGTTTAATACCATGAACTTCGTAACCTTTTTCTAAAAGAAACTCAGCTAAATATGAACCATCCTGACCAGTAATTCCAGTGATGAGTGCCTTTTTCATTGTGCTACCTATTGTTAAGTTGTACTGATTAAATAAATCAGTCTGTGGTCTGTAATTTGATTAAAGTCTAATTCATTCCCGTAGGCATCATAAATGCATAGAGGCTTATTATGAACTATATTTGCATTTTCTGTTAGTTGTTTGTGTCTTTTATGTCTACAAAAGGATGCTATAATCTTTTCTGATTTCTTATATTTGCCTGAAAATAAAATCGAAGCGCCATTATTTTCAACAGAGTAAGGCTCTGTTGAAAACAGTAATGTATTTAACCATCGAAAAGCTGCGTAACTTGGTCTGGCATACAAGTTTTGATGGCCTATCATAGCATAACCAGAACTGTTATTTTGGTCGTAAAAGAGTTCAGACTCTAGTCTTAAATTCTGATAACGAAACCAGTTGATACATTGTACATACTTCGAGAAGTGTGAGTGTAGAGTAAATAAAGATAAATACTCCGATTGCTCTAGAATGCTAAAGGCTGGGGTGCGAAACCCAATCTCTGTAATATGAGCTTTAAATTCTTTATGGATCTTTGACTTGCGGCTAACAAACTCTTCAAGCATTGTAAATAACTTATGGCTTTGCTCAGGTGAATATGTGTAACCATGTAAAGATAAACCATCCGAGTTATCCAGAATGCCAACATCATCAAGTTTTTTGAAGTACCCAAAATCCCAGCTTGTACTGGATGGTGACAAGACTTTTATACAAGGATTAATTGATTTTATCCCAGTATATGTTGCAGAGTGGAGCTTTCGTAAAGAGTCTAAAGTGTCATTCCATTCATAAATGACGTTTGCTTCATTCCAGCTTTCAATACAATATCTGTTTCCTTCTTGAAGCTGGCTTGCAATCCAACTTATGAGCTTAGAATATTCATCATAGCAAACTGGGGCATAGCGGCCGTAGTCTGAATTTGAACTTCGGCTGAGCCATTTGGGCATCCCTTTAAAAGCTATATAGATAGTAGCGTTATTAATAGCATTGATATTGTAGAATGGATTGTTATCACCAGAAAAACGATAGGTGCCATTTTCTTTCACAATGGAGTTTAAACTGACGATAAGTCGATGGACTTTGCTACCTAACATATGCGTGCCGTGGAAGTTGGTCGCGTCAGAAATACCTAAAGAGTAGCAAGCCCTGCCGGCAGGCAAAGTCTTTACATAGCTATTATGTGACTCAGCGACGACAACATCGCTATGAATCAATCGAAGAGACAACTGTGCTGCGCCAAATTTAGGTATATTAAAGCTTATAATAACACTGTTATTTAAAGGGACGGTACGAGATGAGAATATTCTTCCGTCCTGAGAAACCTCATAGGAAAGTGAAATACCCTCTTTGTATAGCTGGGAGCATAGGTTGTTGGGACTTACTGATAAGTTAAACACTCCAAATTCTGTGATAACCGGAGGTAGAAAAGCGGCATTATTTATACGAAAAATATCGAGAAGTTTTGTTGCACAAACCGCCTTTTTTCTGGCCACTGTAAATCTAGGCTTAGTGATGGTAAGTTCAATATCTCCTTTTGGGTTAGACAAAAAATCAAAGGAAACTTTTGTTATTGGACTTGCAAAGAAGTTTGTAGAAGCATCTATGTTACTCTTAAGGTCAGTGTGATGAAGAAAAGAGCTACATGGAAGGCTTACTTCAAAGCACCTGTCATCAGACAAGCCTAGGATGAAGTCTTTCATATTGCCTCTTCTGAATCGAACAACTTGACCTAAAGAATTTTGTAATGATATTTCAGGGTAACCGAAATCCCCCTTTAGAATATCGGCAGTGATCAATTTCGAAGTTGTAGTAGACAGAGAAAAGGTCAGAAAGCTTGATTCATCTACAGTTGAAGGTTCAACCAGGTTGAATGCCAACCTAGAAATATTTCCATCTGACTTTAGGAAGACGGGGATGGAATCCCCGTCTATTAATCCTGAGCCTGGAGTATAAATACTAGAGGCATCAATTAAATACATGAGATATTCCAGCACCTTGAAGGATATTTTTATATCTATCAAGTAGTTGATGGCGTCTGGCGCTATAATCGGAGAAATCAAACTTGATGTTGTGGCGGAGTTCAGCAAGAGAGTTCACATTTAGGAAATCATTGTGACTAATGTGTGGTAAGGCCATGGTTTCTGCTAGTTCTCGCGTCCTTGAGTCATGGTATATCCATATCGCAGGTGTGCCACTTTGCCAAGCAGCCATATTTCCGTGAAGTCTCAGTCCAATAGAAAAGTCAAAGCGTGCGGAGTCCTCTAACCACTGGTCTACTGAATAGTATAGGCGCATCTTAGTTGCAACAAAGGCTCTAAACTCCTTCGTCGACATGTTAGGTGCGATCGCCATTCTTAAACTTTCTTCATGGTGCTCAGGTACGCTTTCTTGTTGGTTAGGGTTATTCTGGCGAGCATACTTTATAAAAGGTGCAACTGATTGCTGCAAATAGATACCTGCACCAGAGTCAATCCAATCAATCATTTGTCTTTCAGCGTCTCTCTTAGATAGATCGCTAGGCCAAGGTTCGTCTCCTGTTGCAACAAATGATAGAATCTCTCGATCCCACTTCCTCTCTAGGTTCGAAATAAAGTTCTCATTTCTGTTAATAAAGTTGGTTGGACACCCTATTACTTCAGTATTTGTAACGCCATATCGTTCAAGTAGCTTCTTAGTAAATTCGCCTCGCAATCCCGCTACGACGCAACGTTCTTTTACTAGTCGAATGAGCTTCTCGATGCTTGGATGAAAATTAAATGTAGTTTGATCATAATCTTTCGCCTGTGCACCCAACCCAAGGAAAACAAGAGGCAATCCAGTGTTGTCCAAAAAATCAACAAACCCTGAGAAGTCAAAATTTTCTCGGATGAAGTTTGCTGAAGGAATAACGATTAGTCGGCAGGTTTTTTTTACTAGCTCGACATCCCAAGGGATATCTGTGCCAATTATAACTTTATCTTCATCAATCGCTTTTGTTACTGCATATTGGAATAGTAGATTACCAGTGTTTTGGCCAACTTTGGATAATAGAACCTCTGTATCATAAAAACAACAGTCATCAACTCTACCGTGAGTACCAACAATTCCAATTTTCTTATCGTTCATCTTTAAAAATCTCTACCGCTCATTTCTATTTCTCTATAGGTAGTTGACATTCGCATAGCTAATTCGCTAAAGGAACTCCAAGTACTACCTAGTAACTTACTAGCCCTACTAAGCAAAATTGCATCAGCCAAGGCATACTTAATTTGTTCTTTTGAACGATCGTATAGTTCACGCTTAAGGTAAACTAGCCTTTCACCATAATAATCTTCAAAAACTGAGTAAGTTTCTGGAAGGTCTGTTGCCAAGAATAATTTGACATTACTATTACTATTTAGAATTTCATCTATTCGCTTGATAAAGTGCGAGTAATGACTTTTCTCTCTCCAGAAGTGCAATTGGTCATGTCCCTCTTGAGTCCAGTTTTCTACGGAGTCATAAGTGTTATGATCTAATCCAGCACCTGCTTCCATACGAATGTGCGCAGCAATGCAATTACTTAAATTAAAATCTTCTACTAGATCCTGTATTTCTTTAGTTGGGATTAGGCTACGAATAAATTCATTTTCTGTGTCCCAGTGTGAATAAGGAGAGTTAAATGTATAGGCCGCTCTCAGATACAAATGACTGGAGTCGTTAATTTCTATAAGCTTATCTTTACAAGATCCAGCTTCAATCTCCATATAATTGTATACATCCATGCTCAGAGAAGCTTCATTAAGAAAAGACTCCTTAATTACCTTTCCTTGATAGTCGAATAAGTCATCAAATTCACACTCACAGTGATGATCTGATTGCCAAACAATTACTAGTTCACGTCCAGTTTTATTTGCAATCGCAGCCGCTGAGCCAATAGCTCGAATACGATTACCTAAGCCATGTTGTGCGTCTATGTACACTTTTGGATTGAAAAGAGATTCTAATGTTTTTTCAACTGTCTCTTTAGAAAGTGGCATATTATCGATCGAAATTGGTTCGAGACCGTTTTTTGTTCTAACTTCTGAAATAGCACTCGCTAAGGTTTCAGTAAGAGTAATTACTTCTACAAATCCATTCAAATCACCTAAACGTTTGTGCAGAAAGCTATCACCATGTACTAAAGCGTAAAGACGCATTCTCTTTGATTTGGCAATATTGATACATTCATTCAAGAAATCTCTAAAGGAAGAGTTTTTGCTATTAAACTCTATTACCATGTGATTGTTATCTAGCTCACCTAACAGTTCTTTTGTTATATCAAAATGAACACCTGACTCATATTCACGGAAGATGAATTGAGCAAGTTCTTTATATAAGCTAGACTTTGAAATTAACTGAGGTTCTCGATGCCATAAAAAATGCATAGCAGCATATGAGTTAGCATCCGCTATTAAATAATTTGGAATGTTAATTTCTTGAGTTGTTCTCTTTAATGCCCAATTATTGTTATCTAGTTTGATAATATCATAGTTTTGCAATCGATTAATATTCCAGTATTCAGTCGTTCTGCCAATGAATTTATTTCTTTGATTGTTGAACTCTGTAGTAGGAACTACTCCTAGATAGTTATCGATAATTACATCTTGATGGGCTGTACGGTCACCTGCTTTCTGCTCCATGTGAAGTATTGATTTAAAGTCCAAGTAAGTGGTACTTAAGCCGCAATTCGAGGCTAATCGCTCATAAAGGTCAGAATCATCCCATCCGTACGTTCGGATAAGTTCGTTGTAATAACCTATATCTTTAAGGTGCTGTTTATAGGCACCAAAAGAGCCATTTACAAAGACTTGAGAGTCTAGGCCTTGATCTAGTGCAGACTTCCAATAGCCACGTACAAACTGCTGAGAGTTGATACTATTTCTTTCAAGAAAGTCCTCACTTACTTCGATGTCAGCATCAAACTTGAATACTTTAGAGTAAGAGGCGAAACGAAGGCCAACGTTAAACCCATAAGTAAGCACCCATTTACTTTCATCTTCAACGCGCAATATTTTAATTCGAGCATCATTTATTTCTTTAATAGTGTCACAAACTGGATGTTTTGAAGACCAATCAACAATCACAATTTCATCAACTGGCAATTTAACCCAAGTCTTCAGCGCCTTAAGTAGATTTTCATTGCGGTTCATACAGCATGAAACAATACTAATTCCAGGCTTGATATTTTGAGAGTCAAAATCAGAAAGGTGCGAATATGTAGCCTGTTCCAATTTAGCATACGAAGCATTGTTGTCAGAGTGAGGTAGCTTTTCTAAAAGTGCGGCGTGCAAAGCTTTACTTGCATTAGACTTTTCGTCAAACTCGATCTCGGCTAACAACTTACAGGCTAGTGAATAATTACCTGTATCTATTTCATTTTTAATTAGTTGAAACTTTTTGTATAACATAATGGACTCTTAATCTAACCAATCTAGTTTGTTTTTAAATTCATCTATTAATAGTTTGTAATTATCTGATGTCTTGTATTCTAAAACTTTATTATCGTCTATCACTCTACTACGATCACCAATGATATCAGAACTTCTTCCACTATCACCTGTAACTCGAAAAATACCAAACATATCATCAAAAGACTCTTCAAAAGGTATTGCCAATGATTTACATAAAGCTTGCATTTCTATGCTAGGGCGTTTTATAAAATCTTCATAGCTAAATATTTGGTCATCGTTGAAATTTTTGACCAACAATAATATACGACGACAATATTCATCAAATGTTTGAGGGGCAAAATGCACCCAGCCATTTTTAATTAATGAAGTATATGAGTCTATTGGATTTCGAATTGTAAGAATAGACTTAACCTTAAAGTCCTTCTCTAGCAGTGACTCAAGCTCGCTCTTGTCTGGGATATCACCGGACACACAGTAGTCAGCATGAGTGTGATCACGTAATACGAGAATACCACCCATATCTGTTACGTGTTTATAGATGGCTTTAACGCATCTATAAACAGTTTTTCTGCTAATCGCCGATGATTTGGAATACCTGAAAACTTTGAAAGCGAAATCAGATCTGTTGGCCTGTAGCTTGGATTATCTAAATCCATTCCAAGTTCTGTGAAAGGATGAATTTCGCTTAACAAGTAAACGTTTGGCATAGCTGAAATACACTTAGATACCAGCGTTCCACCACTACAAGCAAGGTGATGAATAACCCGTATAGTCGGCTTTTCTTGTTCATGCTTTTTACATACTTGATCGCACCTATCTAATAGTGATTCGGTATCCACCATTAGAGCGCCTGTGACTTGAGGTAAATTTAGCTGTTTTATTTGTTCTGAGCTTTCGAGCAACTCCAGCGCGTCATCCAACTGTTTTTTGAAACTGTTAAAGCTAGTCATGTTTACTCGCCTTTAGCTGAGCCAGAATAAGCGAGCAGTTCTGGGTGCTCTTGCTGTAGTTGATAGTAATATTGCGATGCGATTGTTAGCTTTTCACGCAGCTCTTTAATCAGTTCAACTAACTCCGTTTCTGATTGTAATTTGGCGGTATACTTTTCACGTAAATCGTCCAAATCTACCTGAGATTTAGCAAGCATTTTCTGATTCAAACGAGTGGAGCGAGTGAGTTCAATGTTCTCATTTTCTAGCGATGAGATTCTAGATGCTTGGTTGCTTTCTTTAGCTTTAGAAGCTTGTTGTAGCTCTTCCAGTTGTTTTGACTTACTTGAAAGTTCAGACTCTTTATTTGAAAGTCTCGTTGCTAGATTTTGGTTTTCGGTCTCTAATGATGCTTTGCTCTCGGCGAGCTCAGAGATGCGAGATTCTAAAGTCGAGATACTAGAGACTAGATCACTTTCTTTGGTTTGAGAAGTTCTTTGTAATACTTCTAGTTGTTCTGATTTGTTTGAAAGTTCAGACTCTTTGTTTGAGAGTCTAGTTGCTAGATTTTGGTTCTCGGTCTCTAATGATGTTTTGCTCTTGGTGAGCTCAGAGACACGAGATTCTAAAGTCGAGATATTAGAGACTAAGTCGCTTTCTTTATCTTGAGCGGTTTTCTGTAACACTTCTAGTTGTTTTGATTTGTTCGAAAGCTCAGATTCTTTGTTTGAGAGTCTATTCGCTAGATTTTGGTTCTCGGTCTCTAATGATGTTTTGCTCTTGGTGAGCTCAGAGATGCGAGACTCTAGTGATGAGATACTAGAGACTAGGTCACTTTCTTTGGTTTGAGAAGTTTTTTGCAACTCTTCCAGTTGTTTTGACTTGCTTGAAAGTTCAGACTCTTTGTTTGAGAGTCTCGTCGCTAGATTTTGGTTCTCGGTCTCTAATGATGTTTTGTTCTCAGTGAGCTCAGAGATGCGAGACTCTAGAGACGAGATAATAGAGACTAGCTCTTGTTTCTCTTCAATAAGTTTGTCTAGCTCTTCATGTAGTGCGCTAAATTCTTCCGAGACGGTTTGCTGGTATTCATCAAATTCCGCCTGGAGCGGTTTTAGTCTTGCCTCACTAATCGATTCCATTAATGGCGTCGATGGCTCCGTTTGTTCCAGTTGGCGAGTCAACATTAATGTAGTGATCAGACCGGATGTTTTAATATCAATTAGCTCAAATCCGAGGCTTGTCAGTGAGGCGAGCGCACAAGCTTGGCTTATGGGTTCTGAGGTGTCTTGATTTGCTTTAACTGTTCTTAGTTCAATGTAACTAAAATGGTCAAGAACTTCTCTGGACGTGCCATTGATTACATCACATTCAATCCCATTTAAATCTAAGATCAAGCCATTTACACTGTTAGCATTCTTTAAGGACGGGTGCTGCTCAATGACGTTCGCTAAAGAGAGAGCGGGAACTTGCTGTGTGCCTTCACATACTGCGTTTTTGAACGCTTGCGTCACCCATTTTGTGTTGATGCCTGAAAATTGTGTCGGCTTATGGGGATGAAAATCCGTCATTCCTTCTACCGCGGCAACCACTCGATTGATGACTTTTATGTTCTGGCTAGAAGGCATTGTTTCACATAGAGCTTGGTAGGCACTTGAGTGCCCTTCATACAAGTAAAACTGCTCAGCCTCGTGCTTAAGTAAAGATTCTCGTTCAGTTCCATCACCTGCGCCTAATACAACTAAGTTGGTCATTGGTTGTAAAAATGTTGGCGTTGTAAGGTTTGACTGTGCGCTCATACTGCTCCCTGTATACGGCTAATCTCAATAAGCACCGAGTGGAATAAGTTATTCGATCTCGGTTCAAAAATAAAGATGTTGTTGCGTGATTAATGTTCAATCAAATTGACTGTGTAACCAAGAATTGAGTGGGGCGAAAAGAAACTTCTTGTAATGCCCTGTATTGCCAAATTTTTTTTCGTTTTTATAGAGTGACAACTTTTTTGTAATTGATGTCACGATTTCAGTTTTTTTTTCGCAATATGTGACCTCGCTTATCAGTCGTTTCGCTTCTCTTTCTAGCCAGTTCTTGGTTAGGGTTATTACCTTAAGGTCAAAAAATGCCGCCAGCCACAAGACGCCAGAGCTCTGGTATTGGTATGTCTCGGAGTCATAATTGAGCACTATGGTTTCACTGGTTTGAAATAGCGTCATCAACTCTTGGTGTTCAAGAAACCTATCCACTAATGTGAGGTTGCTATAGGTATTGCTAAGCTGTTTAAGCTGACTCTCGATACTGGCTAGCGAGCTCGACTGGTTAGTGAGTGTGTACTGCACGATAAACTGTTGCTCAGGGCAGTTTGGTACCACACTACGAATTAAGTCAGGTAGTTGCGTAAACCCTTTATCGGGCTTCGCGTCACCCGTAAACAGTAGTACTTGATTTTTACTGTGCTGCCAGCATTGTCGTTGCAGCTTGCTCTCTTGTCCTAATAGCAAGCACGGCTGTATATCAATAGGACGTTTTAACAAGCGCTGATAGTAGTCTTGTATTTCGAAGTCTGCCGCCAATAGCTGTACTGAGCTCAAAGATGAAAGTCGCTTCAATGCTAGCTCATGATGCATCTTACGTGTAATGACTTCAGGCTCAAGTTTAGGTAACCGACTCAAGGGGTGGTACATCAAGCCTACTATTACCCGGTATGGCCTCAACTTCGAAGTGGACACTGTTTGGTGTGCATTTGACAAGGCTAGGTATAACGCTTGTGCGTGCTGCCAACCAAGAGTGTGGCACCATATTACCGTAGAGCCAGCATCCTTATTTTCTACAGCTTTTAATATTGCTTGGTAATACTCACTGGCTAAGTTGAGTGTGTAGTGTATAAGTTGCTGTCGGGTCGGAGACTGATAAAAATACTGATAGTACTCAGTACTAAAGTGCGCGTTAACTTCGACTCCTTGTTGCCGTTTTTGCTCTACGTATGAGGTTGAAATCTCCTTGTGACAATAGACACTTATCCGTGGGTGGTTTAACGCATCGAGAGATACGTCGAGTGCATTTACAATCGCCTCGATACTTGCTGGGTGGTGCCCGCTCAGCTCTTTTAACCCAGGGTCGAGTATAACAAGTTGCTTCATTTTATTGGCTGACGACTAAGTACACTAGGATAACAATTGCAACGTTGTTCGTAAGTGACTACTGTCGTTAGAAACGCAAGCCTCTAAAGGTGTCCAACTCGCTTGCTGTTGATACTTCAAGTAGTAATGCTCGAGTTCTTCTTGCAATTGATGGATCTGAAGCAAGGCCAGTTCGTTTTCAGCTTGTAGTTCGGTCGTGATTGTTGTTTGTTGTGTGAGTTTGTTGTTGAGTAGTTCTACTTTGGATTGTTCTTCAGACAATTTATCCATAAGCTGCTGTTTGTTTTGACTAAGCATGTTTTCTTTACTATCCATTGACTTTTGAAGTTGGTCTATTTCGTTTTGTAGCTGGAGTAGCTGCTTTGCTGCAATCTCGCTTTGTGAAGCCCAATCTTGACTTTTGGTTCGCTCGGATTCTAATGATTGCTCAGACTGTTTTGCCGCCAAGTACGTTTGCTCTAGTTCTTCTTGAAGTTGGTGAATTTGCAGCAATGCTAGTTCGTTTTCTGAGGCGAGCTCAAGGTTTTTCGTGACTAATTGAGCATTTGTCTTGTCGGATTCAATGGTGACGTTATCGAGTTCATCTTTTAATGCTTGCTCAGTTTGGGTCGCTGATAGATGCGCTTGCTCAAGCTCTTCTTGTAGTTGGTGAATTTGCTGCAACGCTAGTTCATTTTCTGATCTTAGCTCGAAGTTGGCAGTTTCAAGTTGAGTAGTTTTCTCTTTGAACTCAGAGGTTATTTTGGCTAAGTTGGCCTGCTCTGTGTTAAGAGCTAGCTTTGCTTCGCGCTCGTGTTCACTGATTTTCTTTTGATAAGTAGCTAACCTGTGGGCAATGCTTGGGTTAAAGTCCTCTCCGAGTAACTCGGCAGCACTTTCGAGCTGCTCAAACAGTGTTTGACTTTTTAGATCAGCATGTAACAAAACCAGCGCTCCCATTTGTGATGCCAACTCGTTTATGGAAACTTTAAGTGATGGTAACTGTGGTAAAGACAATGCGACGTCATACTGCTCGCTCAACAGAGCACAGAGCGCAGTTAGGTTTTGAAAAGTGCGATATTCTTCGACTAGTATGGTGGTCTCTAAGCGCTCCATCGCCCAGCTTAGGCGCTGTTCATGCCTCTGATACCAGTCTTGCTGAGAGGTGTCATGGCTTACTGCCAACTCAGGAGCGCTGTAAAAGCAGATATATAGACAGCCCTCTCGTCGTTCTAGCTCTTCTAACTCACCTGTGTAGATAACGGTGTTCCACCCACTCGATGCGCGAGAATCGGAAGTTTCATTGATGATACCTTGGTGTGCGATGTGCTTCTGCGATTGCAAAAAAGAATCCAGTGCATCTAGGTGACTTTTGTTTTCAATACCATAAAAAATGACTTGCTTCATGCTCTTCTCTCGATGCGGCTAGGCGCCACAGTAAATGACTGTAGCGCCTAGCCATTGGTTCTAGTGTGTTTTATCCGTTTATTTTTTGCACTTGCTCGAGAGCTTGGGCAACATAGTTCGAAGCGATACTGTCCTCAGCAGCCTCCGCGTAGCAGCGTAACTCTGGTGCATTGCCAGATGGTCGAAGGTGAATAATATCGCCGTTATTGAACACCATTCGCAGACCATCGGTGGTGTTTAATGCCTCGAGGTGAAGGTTATCAAACCCTAGGTTTTCGATAAGTCGCTGAGGTTGTAGCGTGCCTTGCGTAAGAATCGTTCGGCTTCTGTCAGTCGCAAAGTTCTGGATGCGGTCACTAGCGGTAAAACGTTTTGGTAATGCGTCAACCAGAGCTTTAATTCCGGACTGCTCTGCAGCGACTAAAACAGCAATAAATGGCAATACTGCATCACGCGTAGGTAGTGCCTTGAGTGATTGGTTGTTGATCTCAATATCGCTACCTAAAAGGAAACCGCCATTGGCTTCAAATCCGGCTATACGTTGATATTTTGATGCAAGGTTTGCGAACTCGGCAATCACGTAAGGTGAGCCAATTCTGGTTCGTTCTGTATGTGAAAAGAACCGGCTGAGTTCTACAGCTGTGTTGCAGCTCACTGGGATGGCAAGAGCCTCAACATTGAGTGCGCGGGAGCACAACAGTCCGAGAATGTCTCCGCGTAGCCAGTTCCCCTCCTCGTCAGCAACGAGAGGTCTATCGCCGTCTCCATCGGTAGAGAATATAGCGTCAAAGCCATAGTCCTTCGACCACGTTTTTGCTTTTTGCTGGTCTTCCTTGCTTACTGCCTCAGTATCTATAGGGACGAACGTATCGGTTCGCTCTAGGCTGACGACTTCTGCACCAAGTGCTGTGAATATGTCAGGGTAAAGGTCACGTCCTGCGCTCGAATGCTCGTAAATACCAATTCGTTTTCCCTTCAATGCGTCACAGCTATATATTGAGGTGTAGCGTTGGATGTAGTGTTCAGCAGCCGTATTATCAGCAATCAGTTCTGAGAGAGTTGAAGGCAGAGTAAAGTCTACAGGTGCGTTGAGAATGGCTTGCTCATCCTGTTTTTCAATCTCGCCATCCGGTCGATAAAACTTAAGACCATTGCGATCAAAGGGAATATGGCTTCCTGTGACCATAATTGATGGAATATTTTGTTGCATCGCGGTATATGCAAGCGCTGGCGTTGGTATAACCCCATAGTAGACGATAGCGACATTGGCCTGCTTAGCTGCCGCCGCGCAGGCTTGTGCCATGGCGACGCTGCTTGGGCGGTTGTCAATGGCAATAGCCAACGTATCAAACGCGAAACTTTGCTGCATCACTGAGATAAAAGCATGGGTAAATGCGGCACATACCTCAGGCGTAAAGTCAGTGACTAAACCACGTGCGCCGCTCGTGCCAAAGGCGACATTGCTTTGGCTTAGACTGGTTGATGAATTGAAAGTCATGTATTGGGTTTCCAATAAATTACAAAATTAAAATCTGCTCGAAGAGTAATTGGTCATATAAGTTCCTGATTAGCTAATATTTGTCTTTTTCAAATCCGTATATGTCTTCGAGTCGTTCGATGTCATCCTGACCTATGTAGCTACCCGTTTGAACCTCGATCATCACTAAGGGGATATGGCCTGGGTTCGCAATAGAGTGCTCAGCACCAACGGGAATGTAGGTCGATTGATTTTCGGTCACTATTGATTCTTGACCATTACAGGTTACCTTCGCGGTACCGGATACAACAACCCAATGCTCGGCTCTGTGGTAATGTTTTTGTAGTGATAGTCGGCTGTTGGGTTTAATGGTCACTTGCTTCGACTGGTAGCGGTAGCCTTTTTGTAGCAAGTCTATTTTTCCCCATGGGCGATAGATGGTTTTGTGCTCGGTGGCTTCGCTGCGCTGCGCTGCATTGAGTTGCTCAACGATTGTCTTTATGTCTTGAACGCGGGATTGATCTGCGACCACAACTGCGTCACTTGTTTCCACGATGACTATGTTTTCTACACCAATAGCCGCAACCATTTTGTCTCTTGCATCGATAAGAGAACCCGAGACATCAATTGTTTTTACATCACCACGGATGCTGTTGTTTGCATCATCTTTAGGTGAGGCCTCCCAAATGGATGACCAAGAGCCGACATCACTCCAGCCCGCATCAAGCTTGACCATAGCGGCTAAAGTCGTCTGTTCCATGATGGCATAATCAATCGAGTCGTCTGGGCTAGTAAGAAATGCATCGTTGTCTAGTCGGGTAAAGTCAATTTCTTTAATTGAACCTTCAATCGCGCGCTGACAAGCGACAAATATATCTGGATTGTGTTTTTCTAGTTCGGAGAGGTAGACGCTTGCCTTTACAAGGAACATACCACTGTTCCAGAAGTATTGCCCTGAAGAGAGGTACTCTTTTGCGGTCTCGAGATCTGGCTTTTCTACAAATTCTCTGACATGAAAGCAATCGGAGTCATTGATAGGGTTGCCGGAATTGATATAACCGTAGCCAGTTTCTGGCTTATCTGGGACGATACCAAAAGTGACGATGTGCCTTGTTTAGCACAAATTAGCGCTTTTGACACTGCGGCTTGAAAGACATCTACATTGCGAATGACATGGTCAGCGGCCAGAACTAATAAATACGGGTCTTGCTGCTTTTGGACGGCATCAAAGGCAGCAAGGGCAATTGCCGGAGCGGTGTTACGGCCTTGAGGTTCAAGTATGATTTCACCGCCTAGTTTGTCGATTTCGGCAAGTTGCTCTGCAACGATGAATCTATGTCCCTCGTTACAAATTACCGTCGGCTGCTGGCAATCCAGTCCTTCTAGGCGAAGAATGGTCTCTTGCAGCATGGTCTGCTCACCTACCAAAGGAAGGAACTGTTTTGGGTGCGCTTTTCGAGATAATGGCCACAAGCGAGAGCCATTGCCACCTGACATTATTACGGGCAAGATCATTGTTTTACTCTTGTGTGATTTTTAATTCTTTATCTGGTTTTAAGCCGAACCAGAATTTGCGTCTAAGTTGTAAACTAAAACACTTTGTTTTCTAGAAGGTTTAGTAAGTATGTACCATAGCCTGACTTAACCAGAGGAGTGGCAATATCACGAAGTTGTGCATCATTGATATAGCCTTTTCTGTAGGCAATTTCTTCGGGGCAACATATTTTTAAACCCTGGCGCTTTTCTATTGCTCTAATGAAAACAGCAGCGTCTAGCAGGTCATCAAGGGTTCCTGTGTCAAGCCAAGCCGTGCCGCGCCCCATAATCTCCACTTTTAAGTTTTGTTGGCTCAGGTATTGGTCGATGACGTCGGTAATTTCAAGCTCACCTCGTGCAGAGGGTTTTACGCTTTTGGCATACTCAACCACGTTATTATCAAAAAAGTAAAGTCCCGGTACTGCGTAGTTTGACTTAGGTTGCTTCGGCTTCTCTTCAATAGATATGGCAGTACCGTTGTGATCAAATTCCACTACACCATAGGAAGTCGGATTGGCAACGTGGTAACCAAACACGGTTGCGCCTTGTTTTTGGCCATTGGCATTAATTAGTGACTTAGCAAGGTCGTGACCGTAGAAAAGATTGTCACCTAATACGAGAGCCGCTGGCGCGCCATCTAAAAACTCTTCTGCGAGGATGAAAGCTTGGGCTAAGCCGTCTGGGGTGGGTTGTTCCTTATAATCAAAACGAATACCCCAATCAGAGCCGTCGCCAAGTAAATTTTGAAAGCGCGGTAACTCTTCTGGCGTAGAGATGATGAGGATCTCTTTGATACCCGCTAACATTAAGCTTGAAATCGGATAATAGATCATAGGCTTGTCATATACTGACATTAGCTGCTTACTCACGCCTTTCGTCAAAGGGTAAAGACGAGTGCCTGAGCCTCCAGCAAGTACAATGCCTTTGCGAGGTGTGTTGGAGTTTTCCATGATTAAGCTCTTTGTAAACGTTGTTTTTGTATAAAATGTTAGCTGTTAGCTGTTAGCTGTTAGCTGTTAGCTGTTAGCTGTTAGCTGTTAGCTGTTAGCTGTTAGCCTCTCGCTTCTCGCCCCTAGCTTTCAGCTCATCCATCATCGCTGATAGTTGTTTGCGCCAGTGTTGAGTTTGTACTCCGCTGTGCGCCTCTGTGCTCGCCTTATCGATTACGCTGAAACTCGGGCGTTTTGCAGGCAGAGGGTAAGCGCTAGCAGGGATAGGGCGCACGGGGATGGACTTATCGAGCATCCCTTTTTCTATGGCTAGCTCTTGAATAGCTGTTGCAAAATCGTACCAAGATGCCACGCCAGCATCAGTCCAGTGTAAGATTGTGCTGTCAGCTTCAGGCTTAAAGCTGTCAGCTTTCGCTGTTAGTGCCCATATAAGTTGTGCTAAACCTTTGGCCCAAGTTGGTGTACCCACTTGGTCGTAAATAACGCCCAACTCTGGTTTTTCCGCCATTAGGCGAAGCATGGTTTTGACAAAGTTATTGCCGTGCGCAGAGTATACCCATGCGGTGCGAATAATGGTGGCGTTTCCACCAAGAATGTCGGCAATTTTCATGTCACCCATTAATTTGGATGCGCCATAAACGTTGATTGGGCTTGGGGTGGCATCCACAGAGTAAGGCGTGGTTTGCTTGCCATCAAACACAAAGTCGGTAGAAACATGGATCAGTTTTGCGTTGATCTCTTTACAAGCTAATGCTAGGTTTTCGCTGCCTTTTTCGTTGACGGCATAGGCAATGCTGCTGTCGCTTTCAGCATTGTCTACCGCGGTGTAGGCGGCGGCGTTAATAACTAGGTCAGGTGATTCTTGCACCAGAACCTCGTATACACGAGCGGTGTTAGTGATGTCTAGCTGTTGAGCGTCGAATGCAACCCAATCAATATGACTTGGTGCCGTCTGCTCCAGTTCCCAAGCCAGTTGGCCGCCTTGACCCGTAATTAATACTCTCATAAATGTCCTTGAATGGTATTTCGGTTAGCTTTTTTGCTAATCTCGTTTTCCTACTTTGTTTTTAAGGCCGTGCCAAGTCCCTTGCAGCATTGCAGTCATGTGGTGGCGTTTGTTGTTAGTAAACAGAGAGTACACGATAAATCTGGGCACCAATTTTAATAGCTCTGTTCGCTTCCAAACTCGAGGCACATAGGAGCGCTTCAACATATGAATGAGGTTGCGAAAATAGTAGTAGTGACGAGTCGCAGAATGGTTCACCATGTTCACGCCAAATACGGATACAGGTTGTATTCCCAAACTGTGTGTCAGTTTGGCTGCGGGAATAACATGAATTTGATAGCCCTTTGCGTTGGCTCTCAGTCCCCAGTCGATATCGACAAAATCAATAAACAGCGACTCGTCATGAGCACCTATGTCGTGATAATGAGCCAAGCATAGGTAACTGCCCGATGTAATCGTATAGCTGGCCCACTCCATATGTTGCGGAGCTCTCAGACGAGAAAGCTGCGATCCTTGTATTTGAACTATGCGCCCACAGCGTTGCAAGTTAGTGTCATAGTAAACAGGAGCGATAGCCGCTACTGGTTTTGCGAACTGTTTCTTACATCGCGTTAGGTGGTCGCGAGCGGCTCGCATATGTCGAAAAAACTCGCCATCCGGCCTCGAATCCTGATCAAATAAAAAGCACCAATCTGCACCGTGATTGAGGGCGTAATCAATACCATCGTTAAGTGCTTTGGCAATACCTAAGTTATCATTGTTGGCAATATAGTGCTTGAACTGTGCTAAATGCTGTTGTGTGTCCAATTCTTTGATGTTGTATGGTGTGTTGTCGACAACAACAAGTTGACCATTGCTTTGCTGGTATTGTTTTTGTAGCCAAAGTGCATGCTTGATAGCATCTTCGTCGGGGAAGTAGAAAACAATCACTGCCCAATCACATAGTTGGTTTAATCTAGCGTGCTTCATTGAGGCAAGTGCCTTTTTAGTCCTTTTACCGATAGCAAACGTTTTGAACTTAATGAGTAGATAAACACACTTTTCACATGCCAAAAGAACGCTCGTGAAAGAAAGCGTTGGCTACTTCTCCTGCGATGGTGAGAGGCGTTGACATTACTCAGAAAGGTCACGGGAATGCCTTGTTTACTTGCTCTTCTGCAAATGTCGATGTCTTCACAGTACAGGAAAAACCGTTCGTTCATTCCATCTAATTGTTGGTACACCAGTGAAGTAAACGCCAAAAATGCCCCGCTAGCCCAGTAGCGCTCAGGTAGTTGACTTGGTTTACTTTTATCTATGACGCTACTTCGATCGTTGAATAAATAGTTTTTTGTGAACGTCAGTATTGATGGGTATCTACGTAGATTGTCATCATAGATGGTGTGCTCGTGATCCAAGAATAAGTTGGGAGCCGCTATTAATGGCTTGCTTTTTTCCAGCGAGATGATGAGTTGCTGTAAAGCAAGAGTGTTGATGTGTACG
The DNA here is from genome assembly GCF_003263785.1 of Vibrio variabilis. GTDB lineage: Bacteria > Pseudomonadota > Gammaproteobacteria > Enterobacterales > Vibrionaceae > Vibrio > Vibrio variabilis. The sequence goes on along the minus strand of NZ_JYJK01000040.1, from coordinate 73,618 downwards.
TCGCAATTAAGAAGAACGAAATAGTCATCGTCGCGCATCCCCAGCTTTTTAGCTTCCCAAAAATTAAGATTGTTATTGGTAGCAAACCCTGCCCTTGTTTGATTTGGGAAGTAAAGAATACCGCTGCACTCACAGTGTTTTTTGAGTGCTTGGCTATTCTGATTGTCGCGGCAAAGAACCGTGATGTCGGGGTGGTTAGCCAATCGTTTTAGCGTTTGAAACTTACGAATTAATCGTTCGTGACCATGCGAGACCGCAGAGATATATAAATGCATTCTGTTCCTTAGATGTTATCTCAATTGTCACATGGGTTTTATTCTTGATGTTGCAGTAGCACAGCGTCCAGTCAAGCTTTAAAAGGCTGGTGCTTCTGTAAATTTGAGGCCTGTCTCGTCTTTGGCTGATAGGCTGGGTGGCAGGTTGTCAACCAGTGGCCACTTAATGTCCAGTGAAGGGTCATCCCATTTAATAGATACTTCAGCATTCGGATTGTAAAAATCCGTGCATTTGTAAACGAACTCGGCTTCTTCTGAAGTGACGTAAAACCCATGGGCAAATCCTTCTGGCACCCAAAGCTGTTTTTTGTTTTGCTCAGAAAGGTAGACGCTACCCACTGACCAAACGTTGGTGAGTCTTTTCGCATGTCAACAGCTACGTCAAACACTTCGCCTTTTACGACTCGAACCAACTTACCTTGAGTGTTTTCGGTTTGGTAGTGTAAACCGCGCAAAATACCTTGGCTGGATTTACTGTGGTTTTCTTGCACAAAATCACGCTCTGCACATTGTTCGTTAAACGTAGTGGTTCGGAAGGTTTCCATAAAAAAGCCACGCTCGTCACCAAAGACTTGTGGTTCAATGATTTTAACGTCTGTAATAGCGGTGTCGATAATCTTCATATGTGTATCTTTTGTCAAATATTGCTGGTACAAGGATTCGCTACTTAAGCGCTTTGCTATTTAAGCTCGTAGATGGTCAGTAAGATAATGCGACCGATTGCAAATACCATGCTCGCTAAAATCGCAAACAGGGTGACGTTATAAACAACCTCCGGGTACTGATTGTCCTCTGGCGTCGTTGCTGATTCCACTGTGACGAGGTATTTAAGCTGACGATATGCCTCAATGCGTGATTTCTCAAGAGAGATCTGTGAGGCAGTGTAGGCTTGCAGCGCTAGCTCCATTTTTACTCTTAAGTCTGTAAACGTGGCCAAAATTTGGCTCACTGAGAAGCTTTTGCCTTCTGATGTCGCGAGTTTGGTACGTTCAGAGAGCAGCTGCTGCTCTAAAGCGGCAATTTCATTTTGCAACATCTGTACTTGAGGAGCTTGTGCGCTCATGATTTGGCTAAGCCCAGTGAGTTCGGCATTTTTTGTGGCAATTTGTCCTTCTAGGCCATAAGCAATTTGCTGAATTGCCGCGCCCTCTGCAGTAGGGTCGATCAGGTTGTACTTTTGTTGAAATCCAAGTAAAGCGGTTTGGGCATCACTGAGCTTCTGCGCAACAATCTCGTGCTCACCTTGAATAAAGGTTAACTGCTCCTGTGCCAGTTGATGACCAATGGAGTTAATGTACCACTCTGCTCGATTGACTATGGTTTGTGTCAGCCTTTGAGCGTACTCAGGGCTAAAGGCTTGCCCAAAGATAGTAATCACGCCCGACGCAACGTTGACTTCGACTTTGACGCGCTTTTTGTAGTACTCAATTAAGGTTTCTCGGCTATCGTTGTCGTGCACGCGACTAAAATAGTCGATGCTCGTGTCAGCAAAGTGATCGCGCATACCAAGCTCACGATTGAGGTATTCGATCATGTCATTGGAATAAATGTACGCTTTAACAAGCTCAGAGTCTGTTCCTTGGGAGCCACTCACGCCCAACCCGCTCAGAAGCGCCATTGAGGCATCCATGGTTGCCATACCATCTGGTTGCTGAACGGTTACTTGAGCTTGACTCTCGAAGCGCTCGGAGGCCCAAAATAGTTGATATGCAGCAAATAGTAGCGTTGGAATAAGCACCAAAGCAATAAAAGGGCGTCTTGATACCCATTCAACCAAAGGGCTAAAAGGGGCGTGCCAGTTTGGCGCCTCCTCTGACGCATTGGCTTTGGAAGGCAATGCTTTCTTTGTCTCCGTATAGTCTTGAGAAGGGAGAGTGCTCTCAAGGGGGCGGGTGTTGATTTGTCAGTTTGTGTTGCCTCTTGCGAACTGGGTTGGGCTACCTTTGGCTGCGTCGGCATTTTTTGTTGTTGCGTTTTTAAATTTTTGACTCTAAGTCGAATGCGGTTAGCAAGCTGTGGGTCGCTACTATCGAGTTGCTTGGCTTCGTTCATTAAGAATTCTATATCATTAAATTCTACTGGCTTTACACTGAGCCTAAACTCGTTAAATCGTTGTTCAATCATAGGTACTTTTCAATCTTAACTGCTTTAGAGTTTTTACTTATCGGCTAATGGCTTGTTTCCAACCTACGTGATAGCAAGCTAGTGAAAAGAACACCAATACTATGGTAACTGTGTCTAGGTAAAAGTAACTCACACCTTCAGAACCGTAAGCTGGGTAGGCGGCGTAGCGTATAAGTTCGACAGCATGGAGCAGTGGGTTCCAGTCTAGGTAATGCCAATATTCTCTGGGGATATCTTGAAGCTAAAAAAGATGCCGGAAATAAAGAAAATGGGTCTCATTGCTAGACTACGCAGCTTATCCAACTCTGGAACGTAGCAAGATGCTAAGGCTGAAATTAGCCCTAGGCTAGTAGCAATTAACCAAACGCGAACCACGATAAGTATTACCTCGATGGGGTCATCCATTTGGGTTTCCATCTTCAAAAATAGGCACAGAACGGCAATAGTTAATATAACAAAAACCTTGACCAAGAACTCGAAGCCTGCAATGGCGATAACTGAGCTAATTGGCTGCACCTGCCTAAAAGCGTACAAGGGTTTGTTTTTTTTTATCGATGCAGAAACAGTTTCAATCATGCCCGTTAGAAACTGAACTAAAATCATGCCATAGACCATGAAGAAAAAGGTCGGGATGCCGTGCGTGTGTCCTCCATCCATTTTTCCGCGAATAAACGATAATAGTAAGATAAAACTAACTGGTGAGATAACGCTCCATGCAATCCCTAGTTTATCGTTAAATTTACTCTTTATTTCACGTAAAAAGATGGCAAAGATGACGTCTTTCCAAATAACGAGCGTTGAGCGTTTTTTTACAGTGGCCATAAAATATAGTCGTTATTCGGGTTAACGTCGTAGCGCAACGTTGGCCGAAACCGCAATTTGATAAACGATCTGAGTAATATCCTTAACCGCTTGCATGGTCTTGGTGTCCACTTTTGGTAGCACGAGGATTTGGTCGCCTTTGCGGATCTCTTTGTCATTTCCAAACTCGACCAGCCCGTTGGCGCGAACAATGGCAATGCGTTGATCTTCGGCTCGTTCAGTAAACCCGCCTGCCCAAGCCACATAATCATCAATGGTCGCATTCTTATTAAACACCACAGCTTGTGGCATTAACACCTCTCCACCGATAGAAATCAGGTCGGTTTTGTATGGAATGACGATTTGGTCGCCTTCTTCGAGCATAATGTTAGCGATGTTGCCATTTTCGGACACAATCACTTTACCAAGTGGTTCCACTTTTCGCGCCTTTTCTGAAAATTGCAGCACCATTTCAGCTTCTTTGGCTCGAATGGCCGCTTCACCATCGGAAGAAGCTGGCGCAGTAAAGACACTTCGCTCTAGTCGGTCGAGAGAGTCATTGAGTGTTTGTTTTTGGCGTGCAGCGACACTTTTTCTTTGGATGTAAATAGAGCCGTAATCAGCCAGTTCTGGGTTGATAGGGATATAATGCAACAAGTCGTGAAGCTTAGCGGTTTTTTTGACGGCAAAGTAAGAAGGGCCTAAATAGCTGCCCATGACTTGAATATCCATCACCTGTGCATGTAAGTCATCGTTATAGAAGACTTTGTCGCCATCCTGTACTTCAAATTCAAGGAAGTCTTTGTAGGTAAGGTAGCGTGAGAATGGGCCACTTTCTCTGTTGCCAACCACCCCAACGTGAGAGATTTTTGCCAGCGGTCGGGCATACTCAGAGAGTTGGGAGCCTAGTGCTTTGTTGCCGTCTAGCTCGAAACGGAATGGGTTTCTTGCGCCACCTGCTACAACAACGGCAGATTTTTGTGGTGAGACTAAAATAGTATCGCCATCTTTAAAACTCACCTTTGGAAGTTTGCCACTGCGAATAAAATCATAGAGGTCAACTTCAGCAATCACTGAGTTGTTACGACGTACCTGGATATTACGATAACTGCCGCGTTCCGAGTCAATACCGCCGGCACGTTTTAAAAAGTAGAGCAAAGAATCGGAAGCCATGCCAGCATATTGGCCTGGACGTATTACCGGTCCGCTTAGGTAGATGCTCACTGGCGTCGAGGTCAGTAGATTAACGTAAACACTGACATTCCGAGTGTAGATGGTTTTGATTTTGGAGCTTACGAGAGCGTTGACTTCGCTTGCTCTGACATCTTTTACTTTGATTGGGCCAACGTTCGGGATAAAGATATTACCTTGGTTGTCCACTGTGGTGACATCGGAATAATTCACCGCGCCCCAAAGCCATATGTTGATTTTGTCACCAGCGGCGATCAGGTAGTTGTCATTTAGGCCGTCACTTCGCTCGGTTTCGTAACCGCCGGCAAATAGGTTAGCGCCATAAGGAGGAGGTAGTGCTTCTCCGGATGACGGCAGTAGCTCTTTAACGTCGACTTCTCCCGGAAGCAGCGTGCCATTACGCCCGGCCGTATTATAACTGCCCATTTCGAGTGCTTTGGTTGGAGAGAGCCCGGCTTGGAGCTGCGAAGAAATAGCGACTTGTGATGAGGTGCTAGTGGCAGGAAGTGAAGTGGCTCCGGTTGGCACTGCTGTTGTGCTTGTGTTGTTGCCCATTAACTCTGGCGGAATGGTTACCGCAGATACTGAGGTACAAACAACACTTAGTAGCAAGGTGCCTAGCCGAGAATATAATTGCAATACTGACATTATTGGATCTTAATTATTGTTGATGATTCAACGATATCGTCGGTTAAAAACCACGCTTTCTCTGTTTTCGTTGAATTCGAATCGGTAGTGACTATTTTTGCGCAAGCAATGCGTGTTCGATTCTCACTATTGTGGTTAACCATCTGTAGCGAGCGACATTCTTGCCCGAGTCCTGAGGTGTAGGGCTTACCAACCTCGATTGACAAGCCATTAGCGTCAATTTTTGTTGTATTTGGGTTGGTTAAGGCTGGCCAGTACTTTGCAGGCAGCTTTTCGCCTAAGTTAACCATATTAGGTTCGACAAGTTGAACTTGAGCTTCTACCTGGCGCGGAGCTTGCGCGCAGCCGGAGATTGCAAACAGGGTTGCAACCATGATGGCGAATTTGGAGTTTGAGTTGGTGATATTCAAAACGCAGATCTTACTAGTGGTAGCGTTGAACACGCTACCGCCCTACGGTATTGCGTTATCCATAACACGCTTCAAAGTTTGAGGAGGAAACTCTTAAGACAAATGTACAGTCTACCTCAATAATGTTACCGAATTGCTATGGTGGTAATAGAGGTGTTTACGTGGTGAAAAATTTCCTTGATGCTACTCATTATGCAACGCGAACGTTGGAAAGAGCAGTCGTTAAGATACAGTAGCGCTGGTTATGATTCAATATGACTGGTCATAAATTATGTTGTTAAATGAGTGAGTGGCGAGTTGTTAGCCGTTGTGGTTGGGTTTGCCAAAATAGAACATTTTTTACTAGAAATATTTCAAATTTGCTAAATGATACTAGCTTGAGTTACGTTATTAACGGTTTCAGAATCGACAGAGTGTTTGGCTTAAATATATGAAAAATTATGATATTTTTAATGGTGACGCCGATGGCATCATCGCACTATTACAATTGAGATTAGCTTCTCCTAAAGAGTCAAAGTTAGTGACTGGTGTAAAGCGGGACATTAATCTGGTAAATAAAGTAAACCCTAAGGCCGGTGACAAACTTACCGTGTTAGATATTTCAATGGAGAAGAACCTAGAAGCCCTAGAAAAGGCTCTGGAGGTTGGAGCTGAGGTATTTTATGCCGATCATCACCGAGCTGGAGAGATCCCGGAGTTTGAAAACTTGGAGGCTCATATTGATCTGGATCCCAATATCTGTACTTCTTTGATTATCGACCAACTATTAGGCGGTCAATTTCACGATTGGGCGATTACCGCTGCCTATGGTGATAACTTAATTGCAAAAGCCGATGAGTTGGCAATCAACGCAGGCTTTAATGAAGAGCAGCGCGACTTCCTTAAAGAGTTAGGTACTCTTATTAACTACAATGGATACGGTGCAAGTGTCGATGACTTACATTTTGACCCGGCCAAGCTGTACCAAGCGCTATATCAATACACATCTCCATTCGATGCAAAGAATGACCTAAACTCCCCATACTATGCGTTAAAGCAAGCCTATGAGGCGGACCTAGCTGATGCTCTGGCTATTCAGCTACTCATGAAAGTGAAAGCTTAGCCGTTTATGAGCTCAGAGATACTGCCAGCTCCAGAAGGATTAGCGGTGTGTATGGCAATTTGCTCGCCAACCAATCTCCTGAAAGAGCGCATGCGGTTTTAACAAGTAACGCAGATAAAACCTATACCGTGTCTCTTCGGGCGCCGTTGGCGAACAAACAAGGTGCAGGAGACATATGTGCGCAGTTCGAGACGGGCGGGGGCGTGCCGCAGCTGCTGGCATAAATAGTCTACCGAAAGCGGACTTATCTGCATTTATCGAGAAAGTAGAGAAACACTACACTTAGTATATTTATCAAATCATTAGCAAGCTGAGCAGTGGAACATTGCTCAGCTTTTTTATGTATTTTTGGAACCAATCGCACATATTTGTGATTAGCGTCACAAATATGCAACCCATTGAGTTAAAAACATAAACAGTACGTAATCTGTACGATTTAATATGCATCCAAATTATATTTTGAAGTCGCATAATACATATGTGACCGGTCCACTTCTGGACAAGTAGTAGGGTGCAGTGGCACATGGAATTTTGTGTACAACAAAAATGCAGTCGTGGCGTTATTAAATTAACGCCCTCTCATGTGACTGTGTTTATGTTTCTTTTTGGCGCGAGCGTAATTAACCAACCAGCATTTGCTGAAGAGTTGGTGTTTGAGGGTGTCGATAGCTTTAATACTTCTATGGCTCAGACGGGCGGAACGGGTCTTTTAAGGACGCCACACGCAGAGGCGCTCGAGTTCGGCCAAGTATTCGCTAGTTATAACATGGAGCAAGGCGTAGATAATTCTATTGCTTATCACAAGGGCGCTCATAATACTATTTTGATGGGTTGGGTATTCTTCCTCATGTAGAGTTTGTGGTTCAAAATAGTCATAAAGACATCAATGGTCCCCTTGGCAGCCTGCTACAGGCAGCGATCTTTCTTTTTCAGCCAAGGTTGATGCTGGATGGTTTATTCCTGAAGATTGGTTTCAGTTTGCGTTAGGTGTCAATGACTTCGGTGGAGAGGTGAGTTACCACAGCAGTTATTATGCTGTATTCACGAAACAACTCGCCAATTTTCGTCTATCAGCAGGTCTGGGTCATAACTCAACCAAAGGCAAACACCCTAAATCGGTAAGCCATTGTTGCATCAAATGGGTAAGGACTACTTATCGGGCCCTTTTGGTGGTATTGAATATCAGCCATGGCCTTGGATGCAGCTTATTACAGATTATGACGGCACGGGCATGAACGCCGGGATTAAGTTATACACGCCCTCATCATGGTTGCCTTACGGCGCAAAAGCAAATCTTACCTTTCAAGCTTTCAGCGACTCTTCTACCAAAGATAGAGATAATCAATGGATTGGAGCAGGGCTTTCTTTCCCTCTGGCCGGATCCAATAACGCCCGTCGTTATGCTCGAACTGAGAGCAACAGCCAAGGTGTTGATACACAACAGTTAACATTGGCCCTAGAGAGAGAAAAACAACGCCAACAACAGGTTATTGAGTCTAAGGCAAGCGACCGGTCATCTAGCTCGGCGGAAGTTGTTGAAGATAACGTTGCTGAAGATAATACAGCCCAGAAGCTATCTGAGCACAGCACAGATTCGAATCAATTGGGAAGCTTAGCCAGTTTTCTCGCTGATTACGGTTTTGAGAATGTCTCAGTGGGTTCAACGTCTTCACATTTGGTGGTTAAGGTTGAAAATAACTTGTTCAACAGGAACGAAATTGATGCAATTGGTGTTGTTTTAGGTTTTATGAGTGAGCGCATTACTCAAGACGAATTCCGCCTGATATTGCTAAACAACAATTTGCCCGTCGTTCAAGTCTCTGGAACAAAAGAGGAACTGTATCGCCTTTTCCAGGGCACGGTATCTAACCGTGCTATTGCTATGCCACACTTGATAGTAAACACCGACCGTTTTAATGGTGATGCAGATGTGACTTGGCAAGAGGTTGAGCAAAATGACTATCGTTTTAAGCCAAAGGTCATTCTCTCGCCTAGTTTATATTCAAACATTGGCACCGAATGGGGCGTGTTTGACTACTCTCTTGCTCTCTCTACCAACGTTCAGGTGCCGGTATGGAGTGGTGGCCTGGTTGATGTTCGCCATATGCTTCCACTGTCTCACTCAGACGACTTTGCCGACGGGCGCCGTTTCGGGAATAGCAGGCATACCAACACGGTAGACCGGATTTTATTCCACCAAGGCCTAAGACTACCTTCAGGTATTATGGCTCAGGCCAGTGTCGGACAAATCGCCACAGACTATCAAGGTGGGACGGGTGAACTACGCTGGCAATCACCGCAAGGGACTCACAAATTTGGTTTTGAAGCCTCCTATTATCAAAATAAGCAAAATAGAGACGAAGATGGTGCCACGCCAATACTTGGACACTATCGTTATTACTTCGACCAGTACGATTGGGCGATAGAAGCAAACGCAGGGCAATATTGGGAAGGGGATAAAGGCTTTACTCTAACCAGTAAGCACTGGTTTGGAGACACCGCAGTCAGTCTTTATTTTCAGCATACAGATAAGAGTTTTGCTGGCCTAAATTTATCGTTTCCTCTTTCATTCAGAAAAAGCATGAAGCCAGATCCGATTCAAATCAGAGGAATTGAACAATGGACTTGGGGTTATAGAACGATGGTGGGTGAGTACAATGCACTTGAAGGAACACTTGCTAGAACCTCTGATCTTCAAAATCAAATTGACCGCAATTACTACAACCGAGATCGATTATCGGCGAAATACATTAATGCCAACTTAACTCGCTTAAAAGATGCTTATCTTCAGTTTAAAGATGATAAGTCGTCCAGTAGTAATTAAAGAAGATCAAATATAAAGGACGAAAAAATGAAAAAACAAACGCAGTGGAGTTTAGCTCTAATCGCTTCTATTGGCGCGCTATATGCTAATGCTGCAACTCAAGAGCCAAGCTATTATGTTGGCGCTAAAATTGGCGGTGGACATGTATCGCAATTAGACAACACAGTGACGGATTTAACCAGTGTTGATAAAAATGTCACAACATGGTCGGCGTATGCCGGTATTCGTGCGCTTCCTTGGTTGGCTGCTGAAATAGGATATGTCGATTTAGGTAAAATTTCTTTAAGTGATGTAGATGGAGATTATACCGCAACGGGTGTCGATCTAGCAGCAAAGGCCATTTATAACATAAACGACAAATTTGACCTCTTTTTCCGAGCCGGTGTCTTTGTTTATGAGTGGAAAGCAAACGGCAATAATGTGTGCTGCAACGATTCGTATGTAACAGGAACTGTTGGGGCGGGCGTTGAATACCAACTCGCTGAAAAATGGAGTGCTCTGGTCGATTATAAGTACTACCCGAATGTGGGTGGAACCCCCGACTTTCATACCTACAGTATTGGTGCGCAATACACCTTTTAAGACCCAGAGAGACAGCTGTCTTATTTCAATTGGATTCTTGATAGGCAGTGACAGAAGTAAGGACAAAGCTTAGAAAATGAAAAAAACAATGGTAGCGACGTTAGTCGGCCTAGCAATGCTAACAGGCTGTGAACGTTCAGATAATAGCAACTCAGTAAATATTCCACCGTCTCAAGCAGAGGCATTTAACTCCCCATATACCATCTTTTTTGAGGGGATGGGCGAAGGATCTATCGTTGGTAAAGATGTGACGTTTAGTTTGTCACCAGCATCGGTAGTAGACACATTAGCGATTACCGGCGCCGAAAAGACCGACAGTGTATCTGCGCAAAATTCTGCGGCGACGCCACCTGTTAGCTTTAAAACCAGTACCGGCAGTTTTGTTGTTTCTCGTACTAGTGAGTCGAGTATTGATGAGATCACCTTGGAGCTAGTCGTTAAAGCAGATGGCTACTTTACTTCGGGTCAAGCGATCATTATCCCAGCTGAAGCTGACATCACGGAAGAGGGCGCTGGCTTTAATGTGTTGTCATTAACACCGCTGGTGCCAGAAACGGAAAAAGTCGCAGTCACGGCGACGGAAGTCAAAGCAGCGACGAGTGAGACTGGGGTGGTTCAGCAGTCGCTAGTCATTGAAACGCCGGTTCCAGAAGAAGGCTCCGCTAATGAACAAGCCATTGCCGGCGGGACGGCAAAATTAGATGTTCCAGCCAACACCACATTAACCGATCGTAATGGCGAACCAGTAACAGGCAATATTACAGCAAATGTTGTCTATTTCTCGAATGAGCCTTCGGGGGTGACTGACCTATCGACCGATTCTGCACTTCTATCATTCCCTGGTGGCCTGTCACCAACGGAAATCCTGGATGAAAGTGGTGAGGTTGATCCAGAGCTTTCTGGTGGTACTTTTGTCTCTGCTGGCTTTACAGCGATTGAAATCCGCAATGACAAAGGTCAGGTAGTGTCTAGTTTTGAGCCGCCGATTGATCTCACATTCCAAGTGTCAGCGAAGACAATAAATCCGGAAACGGGCAAAGTCGTTGCCAAAGGGGAAACCATACCAGTTTGGTCATACGACGAGGTAGCGGGTCAGTGGAAAGATGAGGGCACCGCACTCGTCGGTGATTACAATGCAGAAACGGACACCTTTACCGTCACTAAGCAGATTTCTCACCTATCTTACTACAACCTTGACTACTGGTTGGGTCGTAACTGTCGCGCTAGTTTCACCATTGAGGGAGGCTCGACCGACAATTATCAACCATCAGTACTGTTTGTCCGTGACGGTGGTGGTTGGAGTAAGCGCAGAACGGTAAGCGGTTTTGGAAAACATACGTTTAACAATATTCCGCAAAGTGGTGAAGGCACTATCGCAATCACGCGTTTTCGTTCTTCAAATGCTTCGAGCTTAATTGAATCCGCAACGGTCAACGGGCAAGCTATCCCTGTCAATGAAGATGGCACCTTGACGCATAACTTCTGTAATCTTAATGGCGCTAATATCAAACTCAAGTCTGAGGCTATTGAGATGGCAAACTACTCTGTATCGCTACAGAGTAAATGTGCCGATACAGGTGAAGTTACACAGCAGCCTGGTATTGCCTATCTCTATAAGTTCATTGGCGATCAGAAGTTTTCAGTAGGCTCATTCAGTATGAACGCTGGCGTAGCTAAGCAACTTACGTTGGAGCCAGCCAAGTATGAACTGCGTGGCCTACTACGAGGTAATGTAACCGGTGAAACAGATACAACTAAGCAGTTTACCCTAACAGCCGGACAGACATTGGTGGATACACTTGATTTCAACGCGGGTCAATGTGGTACAACCGGTGGTGGTACTGGCGGCACTGGTGGTACCGGTGGTGGTGGTACCGGTGGTGGTACCGGAAGCTAGTTTAGAGCGGTTACTTTCCAACTAATGACGATAGAGGCAAGAAGTCTACCCTGCCTCTTTTGTCACATTCCTAACCGTTGATAGTGCTCTCAATAGATTGTGACTTTTATCTCAAACACCATGTTTCTATATTTATGCAATATGTAATAAGCGCATGAATAAAAAGCAAAAACATGCGGTATGGCGTACCGCGCCAGCGTTATGAGACTTAAGTCACATTTCTAAAGTTGCATATGCATCTCATATGTCAAATAATGAACGTGTATGGAACGGACGTCACAGAATCCTTTGATGGTCGCATCCTCAGGATTGTATTGAATGGAACAAAATGGAATGAGTAGCACGGTCAGCAACATAAGTCGTTAGTTAGCTGCTTAGAAGCAGTTTATCTGCCTTGAGTTAACTTGGATTGAGACGTCGACAGATAGAGGCCGTCGTGAACTCCACATCAAGGAGGTGTCGCGTGAACTTTAATCATTATTGCCCCAACTGCAAGAAAGAAGAGGTGGCGTCGAGATTAAAAAGGTCTTTCTCAGAGAGAACGTTCTCCCACCGAGAGATGTTTAAGTGTCGATGTCAAGAATGCGGAACGATCTATTTTTACGACCCCATCTCCCATGAAGAGCACGTAACAGAGAAAGGAACAGACAAATAAAACTATCTCTAGTGGTTATATAGATCGAGTCATCATATACACCATCTCGCAAGAGTAGTAAGCGAGTAGGAAGCAATAATTCCATTGCTTCAAAAAAGTATGAGTTGGATCTTGCTCTTCTTCAGTGTATTACAACTGCAATATCGGTAATCTCATAGATATTTATTTACGGTAAATCTTAGCTTTTACATGTTTATTGAATGCTAGCATTTTTATAGCGCTTGGCAGGGATTGCTTTGAATCGTAGAAAACAACAAGGGAATGTGCTCGGAGCGGTGGAGCGTTAACATCGTAGGGCGGTAGCGTATAAAAAATTTATGGTTAGTCTTGAGTAATGCGAGGTTCATCTCGGTTTGCGCGGGTCGTCGTACATTATTGCAAGTTAATCATCTTGACTATTTGTCTCAATATACAAAGAATAGGTGTAATTTAAGGCGCTATTACTATTATTAGCCAACTCGCTGCGCTGCAATGACGACATGCAATGAGAACAGCGAAGAGTAATATGTATGGCCTTTGTTAGTCAGTTATTCTGGATTTTCTTTTAGATGGAAACTAAAAAACTATTATCAGTCATGATCGCGTTGCCGCTAGTCTTGACCGGATGCACATTACCTGGCGGCCATATCCCATTAAATAATAAAAATGTAGTCATTAACCAAGGCGAGAGTACCGATATATCTGCGCTGGTGGACGTTTATCCGTTAACGCCCGAGCGAGTTTCATCGTTTAAGTCACCTCAACCGGAATCAAGATCTAACCCTGCACTCGATCTAGAAATAGCTCAATATGAGTATAAAGTGGGTGCTGGTGACATTCTTAACATTACCATTTGGGATCACCCTGAGCTGACCATACCTGCGGGCTCATACCGAAGTTCTGCAGAGGCAGGTAACTGGGTAAGTTCCGATGGAACTATCTTTTACCCTTATATCGGATTAGTCGAGGTCAAAGACAAAACCGTTAGAGAGATACGACAAGAAATTGCGGCTCGGCTAGCGGAATATATCGAAAGTCCACAAGTCGACGTGAATGTCGCTGCGTTTCGATCCAAAAAAGTCTATGTGACCGGCGAGGTCAAAGCAGCGGGTCAGCAACCTGTGACGAACATTCCCAAGACATTGTTGGATGCCATTAACGACGCGGGTGGATTAGCGGAACAGGCTGACTGGCGCAACGTGACTATTACGCGTAATGGTAACGAGCATCGCATCTCCCTTTACGCATTGATGCAAAAAGGAGATCTAACCGAAAATCAGCTGATGCAACCCGGTGACATTATTCATGTGCCACGCAACGACGCCCAGAAAGTGTTTGTCATGGGTGAGGTAGGAAAGCCTCAAACGCTCAAGATGGAGCGCAATGGCATGAGCCTAACCGAGGCATTGAGCAGTGCGGGTGGCATCAACGAAGTTGCAGCCAATGCGACGGGCGTATTCGTGATCCGTCCTATCGAATCTAACGAACGCTCCGAGAAAATTGCCCGTGTCTATCAGTTGGATATGCAAGACTCGACTGCTCTGTTTTTAGGAACTGAGTTTGATCTTCAACCCTACGATGTTGTTTACGTGACTGCGACGCCATTGGCACGTTGGAACCGACTGATGACTCAATTACTGCCAACATTAGCTGGTATCAAAAATATCGGCGACGCGGGCGCTTCGTTCCGCGGTTGGACGGATTAAAAATGCAGTTGCTAAGGCACAGGAAACGTAATGTTCGATAAAGTACTGGTTGTTTGTGTAGGCAACATATGCCGCTCTCCTATTGCAGAGCGGGCTATGGCCGAAAAATTGCCAGGTAAGACCATCCACTCAGCCGGTATTGCTTCTCAAAAAAGTGGATTGGTCGGTAAACCAGCTGACAGCAAGGCGACGGAAGTCGCGGCGCAACATGGGCTGGATATAACGCAACATACATCACAGCAACTTACGCCCCAGATGTGCAGTGACTACGACCTCATTCTCGTTATGGAAAAGGGGCACATTGAAGCGGTAAGTAGTATTGCTCCTGAGGCACGCGGTAAAACGATGTTATTGGGTCACTGGAATGGACAACTGGATATTCCGGATCCTTTTCGTCAAAGCAAAGAAGCTTTTGATCATGTTTTCAAGCTTATCGATGACTGCACCCAGCGTTGGTGTATCAAACTGGGTGGCTGACACAAATGTCACCTGATCACAGATTCTCCAATTAGATTTAGACCATAAGAAGTTACAACCATGAATCAGCCTTCAAACCACACCTCTCAAGTGGCAGACGACGAAATTGACCTAGGAAAACTCTTTGGTATTTTGCTTGATGCAAAATGGCTCATCATTTTGGTCACCTTTTTCTTTGCTGTCCTAGGTGTTACGGTGGCACTGTTAAGCACACCTATCTATCAGGCAGATGCACTTGTTCAAGTCGAAGAGAAGTCATCGGGCGTACCTGGTCTATCTGACATCTCCGATATGTTCGCGACAGAAAGTTCATCAGATACCGAAACACAGATCATTAAATCTCGCATGGTATTGGGCAATACGGTTGATAAACTGCAGCTCACCACCAAAGTGGAGCCTAAATATCTACCATTCATAGGTAAAGGCATAGCAAGGCTAACCGGTGCGACAGCGCCTATCTTTCAAGTGGAGCGCTTTGAGGTTCCTAAAGAGTTACTTGGCAAGCCTATGCTCGTGTCTATTGCAGAGCAGGGGAGTTATCAGGTTATTTGGGATGATAGTGTGGTACTAGAGGGCACGATTGGCGAACTTGCTCAAGATAATGGTATTACATTAGGAGTGAGCGCGATTGACGCACCAATCGGCACCGAGTTCCTGATTACCAAAACAGCCAGATTAGTGACGATTGCAGACCTTAAAGATCGCTTGAGTGTCTCTGAACAAGGTAAAAAGACCGGTATTTTGCGTCTAGTACTCGAAGGCGAAGATCCAGAGTTGATTCAATCCATCGTCAATAGCATCGCTTCTGACTATTTAATACAAAACGTTGAGCGTACATCAGAAGAAGCAGAAAAAAGCTTACAGTTTTTGCGCGGCCATTTACCGCAAATTCAAGGTCAATTGGATGCCTCAGAAGGCAAGCTGAATCAGTTTAAAATTGCCAACGATTCGGTTGATCTGGCACTAGAGGCAGAGTCTGTGTTGAAAACTATGGTCACCATTGAGTCGCAGCTCAATGAGCTAACCTTCAAAGAAGCCGACATTGCCCAGCGTTTTAAAAAGAGCCACCCAGCCTATATCTCACTCATCGAAAAACGTAAGACTCTTCAATCAGAAAAGCTGCGCTTAGAAAGCATGGTAGCGAAGATGCCAGCTACACAGCAAGAAGTGATTCGACTCAGTCGAGATGTAGAAGTGAACCAAGCCATCTACCTGCAACTGGTAGAGAAAGTGCAAGAGCTCAACGTGATGAAGGCGAGCGCTATTGGTAACGTTCGTATATTAGATTACGCAGAGACGCTAGAAGAGCCAGTCAAGCCAAAGAAGGCTATTATCGTAGTGATTGCCACAATGTTGGGCGGTTTCCTAGCTGTCGCTTATGCATTAGTTAGAGAAGCGTTCCATAAAGCGTAGAGACGCCGGACCAAATTGAAGCCATAGGCCTCCCAGTGTATGCCAGTGTGCCAAAGTCCGATATTCAAGTTCGCCTAAACGTGCTCCAGCGCAAGTTGGGCAAAAAAGCCAATATTGATCAGTTGTTGGCGGAGACAAATCCCGCAGATCTGTCCATTGAAGCGCTGCGAGGTCTACGCACCAGCTTGCACTTCGCAATGATGGAAGCGAAGAACAATATCTTAATGATCTCCGGTCCCTCTCCTTCGGTTGGTAAAACGTTTATCTCAACCAACTTTGCTGTCGTTGTTGCTAAAACCGGCCAGCGAGTGTTGCTGGTAGACGCCGACATGCGCAAAGGGTACTTACAAAGGCAGTTTGGCCTAAAGTGGGATGACGGCCTATCGGATTATCTGAGTGGCAAAATAGAGTTGCCTGGGGCGATAAAAGCGAGTGGTATTGAAAACCTAGACATCGTCACTCGTGGACAAACCCTCCAAACCCTTCTGAGTTATTAATGCACCAACGTTTCGCTGATTTTACCGAATGGGCACAGCAGAACTACGATTTGGTCATCATTGATACACCACCCATTCTTGCAGTAACCGACCCAAGCATTGTTGGGGCTTATGCAGGAACCACGATGTTAGTTGGTCGGTTTGGACAAAATACCATTAAAGAAATCGAAGTGACCAAACAGCGGTTTGAACAGTCTGGTGTGGAAGTGAAAGGGCTGATTCTCAATGCTATAGAGCGTAAGGCATCAAACTCTTATACATATGGTTACTATAATTATGCATATGTCATTGAGACCTAAGAAGTACGGAGGTTATTGTTTATATGTATGGTTTGTATTGTTTGACATGAGCATGCTGCAAAAAACACGATGGTGATTCTTGCAGTACACAGGAAAAAAATAGCGTGGCAAACAAGAAACCAGACTAGCTTTAACGAACAAGGATTAACGTGTTAAGGAATTGTTGAATGCAACACTCTCACATTGGTTGGTCGAGTCGATGCATTGGCCCTTGGATACAACATTTGGTGAAGATGCTTGCCGAATACGCACAGAAGAGAGCGTAGAAAATTTCGTTAGGATCAGACTGATGTGTTTAAACATGCTGAAGAGTGAAACGACTTTGAAAGCGAGTATTAAACACAAAGGAGCAATGCGTGCGATAGACTCTGAGTATCTTTTGAAGGTTATGGCAAGCCTTTACTGACGGGGATGCTCATGATTTTTCGTTTAACCATTGGCTTAGCATGTGTTTAGGCTAAAGCCTGCCCTAACAGTCAAATATTAGTAGGGGGTTTATGTACCTAAAAATAAGGAATGCATTTGTGCCTGTTTTTCTTTTGCATCTAATGATGGGGATGGTAAATGAGAACATTAGAGGTGCAGGGGGGGGCTTCCAGTAGTGGCTTAGTCAATATCGCCACCATAATTCTTGTTGCGACATTAATTTTTAAACTGCCAAGATATAACATTCACAA
Organism: Vibrio variabilis; assembly: GCF_003263785.1. Classification (GTDB taxonomy): domain Bacteria; phylum Pseudomonadota; class Gammaproteobacteria; order Enterobacterales; family Vibrionaceae; genus Vibrio; species Vibrio variabilis. The sequence goes on along the minus strand of NZ_JYJK01000040.1, from coordinate 56,061 downwards.
TAATTATAGTTTCAGGTTGGTATCTGCACTTTTATTTTTTTCTTTACCTTCCCTTATATTAAATGACTTGTCAAAGATGGTTGAAGTGCTTATAAAAGTGTTGACTATTCTATCTGTCGCATACTTGGCATATTTGGCTTTCTTTAAATCTTCAAAAAGCATAGAGAAAATGATTGATTTAATGTTTCTCTTAGGGATACTCTCCGGTGTTGCATACACTATAACTTCCGGGGCAAATTTTGATGCTAATAGAGCGGTAGGCGAAAGGTTTTCGTTTCTGATATTTGAATATCCTCATAGCGCTGGTATGTTTTATTCTTCCTTAGTGCCTGCATATATACATCTAACAAAGTCTAAAACGAAGCTCGATAGACTGTTTAGATACTCTGTTATTGGTGTGGTAATGCCGTTAGTAATATATTACTCTGGTGCTAGGGTAGCAATCATATGTTATATATTTTCTATAAGTGCATACTACTTATTGTCTTCAGGATTTAAAGCAAAGTTGGTATATTTAGTTATTGCTTCTATATTGGCTGTCTATATTAATAATGTGAATAATGACGCGGTGTCAACTGTGGCTGAAATTGATAAAAACTCAATACAGAACTATATTGATGATGATAGATCTTATTCCGAAAACTCGATACATACGAGAGTGAAAGTTTGGTATGTTATGTGGGATCAGACCGTAAACGGCAAGGTATTATATGGTAATGGTTATAAGTCTTGGTCGGAAAAATATATGAGTTATCATAAGCTAGCTTCATCTCAGAGCGACTATTTTACATATTTCTTCGAGCTTGGTATTTTCGGTTTACTATGGTTGGTTATGTACAAAGTGCATTTGTTGTTTTTAAACTATAAAGATATTGTGAGGTCAAGCCTTTTAGGTTGTCTGACTGTTGGTATTTGTGTTACTTCAATCTTTGGAGGAATGACTGAGAACTTTGAAGGCTATGCCTCTACTTCCTGGCTTATTCCTATGTTGATTGGGGCGACATGGGCAAAAATAAAAAAGGAAAAAGAAAGTAATGAGAGAAGTGTATATTAGCTATTTTTCCAATGTAATTTTCATCGTTAAATCTGGGCTAAAGATGTTCAAAGATGGTTTGAAAGCGAAGTTGCTAAATTTGAGCATTGATAAAGAAGAGTTTTTTAAAATTGATGAATTAGATGTAGTGTATCTAGTTAACTCTAAAGTGGCATGCTCTTCAATAAAAAAAAGAATGTTACAAATAGCTGGTGAGGATGTGGAGAATTTAAGCTATAGGGATATTCATAATCTATCCGTTATAAAAGGGTATAGTGTATTTGGGAGTGTAAATAATATACGTGAGTGCTTTACTTTTGTAAGGAATCCCTATGCTAGAATAGTTTCATTGTACTTAAATAAGTTTGAGGACTTTGAAACCATCAGGAGAAAAGGTTTTGAATATGATAACTATTTAGGTGGTTATTTTAACTTCGATGATTCATTTGAAGAGTTTGTAGAGAAAGTCTGTAAGTTAGAAGATGTTGTTTCAGACAGGCATTTTAAGTCCCAATACTATTTAATTATGGTGGATGCAAAGTCAGTAAAAACTAAATGGAGTCGTATAGAAGATAAAGCTAAGGTAAGTGAAATGTTACAGGAGTTTGGGATTGGTGAAATAGGAAACTCGAACAAAACCAAAGATTATGACTATAGATCATTTTATAATCGCAGAACCTATCAGTTAGTTAGTGAAAGATACAAAAAAGATGTTGAGTTTTTCGGGTATCAGACTGAAGATTACGAATTGAAAGAGATGGTAATTAATTGAAATGAAGTTACTCTATCATACAAGGGATAGGTTCCCCTTCTCGAGAGTAGATCTAAGTTGCTTGTTTCAAGATCGACTGCAAGGGAAGGGGTTAGATGTTTCCTATGTTGCTAAATCTGACGCCAGTAACAACAAGCTCTTATCTATACCTAAAGATGTCGGATTTAGCTCTGAGGCAATCTATCGCATCGTCTTAACGCTCAGAAACATACAGAAGTATAATGCTATACAAGTTCGAGATATGATGTTTATTTCGTTTGTTTTAGCTTTGATATCGAAGATGTGTCATAGGAAATTCTTTCTTTGGATTTCTTGGCCATTTCCAGAAGATGATATTCAAAAGTTTGAATACAAGAGAGGAACAGCTTCGCTTTCCAAGAGAATCTACTATCTACTGAGAGGAAAGATTGGAAGAATTATAACAAGAGCTAACTTTTTTCTTTCAGATGTTATTTTTTTACAAAGTCATGAAATGAGAAGATACTTTGAATCAAATTATAACCTTGACCCTAAAAAAGTCGTCGTTGTACCTATGGGGTGGATACTCAATTCATTGAAAATATTAACGTTGAGTCAAGTTATGATAAGGTGCTTGGTAGTATTTGTATAGGATACCTCGGCGTTGTCAATAGAATTAGATTCAACGAAACTTTTTTTTTCAGCGATAAGCTTGTTCTTTCAGCGAAATCCAACGGCGTTTATGCTTGTGGTTGGCTCTCTTGATAACCATTCGGATAGGTTTTGGTTTTCTTCTATGTGTAAACAATATGGAATTGAGGGTAGGGTTAAAGTTACTGGTTGGCTTAGCCAAGAACAAGCCTTAAAAAGGTTAGCCAACTGCGACGTGGCCATAAATTTATTAGATGACAATATCCTACTCAAAACATCATCTCCGACAAAAGTAGTAGAGTATGCGGCTTTAGGAATTCCTGTTGTAGTTACTGACTCGGTACCTGATCAAAGTTACTGTGTGGTTAAAATGAAAAGTGGTGTAGTTGTAGAAAATACTGCTGAAGCGATAGCAAATGGATTGGCCGAGGCAATTAAAATTAGAAGGGACAACTTAGGTGTTGAGATTGTTAATGGATTTAGGGATTACGATACCATTTCATCTAAGCTATACACTGAATATATTGAGCGGATGCGCTAAGTTACTCAGCTATATCTAAAAATATAGTGCCACTACTTTGCAAGCGCTAGGTTATTAACGTAAATACTGTTTTAATCTATGCGTTTATGTGGTTAGCTTTTTGTAACAATATACATTTTTGTAGTTTTCGAGGTTTATAGTTTTTAAGGAATATTTATGGGAGTGGGTGCTAGCGAACGAGCTTTAAACATCTTGTCGGTAAATCAAATTGAAGAAGTAAGAGGAGGGTCGGATAGATGTTACTTTTCAACGAACGAGATACTAATTGAAAGAGGGCATTTAGTTACACCATTCTACTCTTCAAAAATCAATGATCAATATCCAGTGGAAATTGATTTTAATAGAAGAAATCTTACGTCAATTATTAAATATTTTTATAATAACGAAGCCAAAGTAAAGTTGTCGTCTTTGGTTGAATTATCCGCTTTAAGATTTGATTTAGCGCACTTGCACATATATTACGGAAAGTTGACATCGTCAATTCTTGAACCGCTTAGAAGTAATAGTGTTCCGATTATACAAACGCTGCATGAATACAAGCTTTCTTGTCCAGTATATACACATATAAACAATGGAGATATCTGCAATAAGTGCATTGACTCAACTACTTTGCACTGTCTTTTTAACAAATGCAAAGATAATAGCTTTATTGCTTCTGCGGTAAGGTACCTAGAGTATAATATATCCCGTTGGTTGGGGGATGTTGATAAAGTTGACAGATTTATCTGCGTATCTAATTTTCAAATGAAAAAGATGGTCCAAGCAGGTGTGCCAGAGAGTAAATTAACAACGATTTATAATTTTGTGGATGCTGAGAATATTTCTAGCGAAGTCTATGAGGGTGACTACTTGCTGTTTTTGGTAGGTTGGAGAAGATAAAAGGTGTTCATACTTTAATTTCGGCGATGACAAGGCATCCAGATAAGAAGTTGTTGATAGTTGGTCAAGGTCCATATGAAGAGGAACTACGTGGTATCGTAAAAGAACATGGATTGACAAATGTCGATTTTCTAGGCTTCAAACAGGGTGAGGAATTGTGGGAACTAGTAAGAAAATCGAAAGCCATTATGGTGCCATCCGAGTGGTATGAGAATTGTTCAATGACGGTATTGGAAGGCAAAGCATATAGCAAACCAATAGTAGCGTCGTCTATTGGCGGAATTACTGAACAAGTAAAGGACGGAGAAAATGGTTTTTTACATGAGCCGGGAGATGTTGAATCTATATCTAATGCCATAGAGCGATTGTATTCATCATCTTACAATGATGTTGCTAAAAATAGTCGCTTGGATCTAGACGAACGCTACAGCAAAGAAGTCTATTACAATCAACTTTCATCACTCTATCAGGAAGTCATTAATGCTCGCTCAACTCGATGATAAATTCATAAGTTTATCAAAAAGAAAGGCCTATACTAGATTAGTTTCCTACTTGTTTTATGAGGGAAGACCATTGACAACTAGAGGTCGTTGGTTCAATTTCCTTGTTTTTAAACTGTTAAAACTACAAGCTCACCTCCCAACCAAACGTAAAGTTAAGGAACCCATTTTTATTTTAGGTACGGGAAGAAGTGGAACCACAATATTAGGTGTGACTCTAGGTATTCATCGAGAAGTTGGTTTCCTAAATGAGCCTAAAGCATTCTGGTCTCACCTAAATCGTTCAGATGATTTAATTGGTAGTTATCAAAAAAATGTTGGTTTATATATGCTTGATGAATCGCATGTTACGCCATCAATGAAGGATAACGCTAACCGTATATATGCTCACTATGGTCTAGTTTCCCTTTCGAGTAGAGTTGTTGATAAGTACCCAGAAATGGTATTTAGAACAAGCTATGTAAGAGACATATTTCCTGATGCAAAGTTTTTGTTTCTCTATAGAAATGGTTGGGATACATGTCATTCAATAGATTTGTGGTCTAAGAGGCTAGGCGTGGAGAGTAGCGGTGAGTGTCATGATTGGTGGGGTGCTAACGATAGAAAATGGCATGCTTTATGTGAACAAGTTGTTGCTTATGATGAAGACTTGTCCCCCTCTCTAGGCCTGATACAAGAATATTCCGATCATGTACATCGTGCAGCGGTTGAGTGGATAGTCACTATGAAGAAAGGGTTGGAACTAGTAGAGAGAGATCTCGTTATGGGAGTCAAGTATGAGGACTTCGTAGTATCAAAAGATTATAGAAACAAGGTATTGGAGTTTTGTAATTTATCAACGGATGAAAACTTCGAGAGCTACTGTGAGGCCGTTTTAAAGGCTCCAGCAAAGAAAAAAAGCGTAGCGCTGCCTTCTGAAATAGCGAGTGTGTTCAATGAAGTTATGAAGAAGTTAGGTTATGAGAAATAAACATGTCATTGTGTTAGGTATTCGTGGAGTCCCTGCAAATCATGGAGGATTCGAAACATTTGCCGAGTATCTTTGCAAGTACTTAATTACTAATGATTGGCAAGTCACTGTGTATTGCCAAGAAGATCACTCAGGTAAAATTTACGAATCAGAGTGGCAAGGCATCAAACGTATACATATTCCTGTTAGCCAGAGCGGCCCTCTTGGAACGATAGTGTTTGATTTAAAGTCGGTGATACATTCTTTAAGACAAGATGGTGTCTATTTGACGTTAGGGTATAACACGGCCTGCTTTAATCTTCTGCATCGTCTATTTGGTAAAACCAATGTCATCAACATGGATGGCATTGAATGGAAACGTCAAAAATGGGGCAGGGTAGCGAAGAGTTGGTTTTGGCTCAATGAACGTTTTGGTTGTTGGTTTGGTAACTATCTGGTCGCCGATCATCCCCGCATTGAAGACCATTTAGCAACGCGAGTAAATCGCGACAAGATAACCATGATCCATATGGTGCGCCGGATGTTTCGTCTGCAGATATCGCCCATTTAGACAAATTCCAAATTGAACCAAAAAAGTATTCAATCATTATCGCTAGGCCAGAGCCTGAAAACTCCATTTTGGAAGTGGTTAAAGCGTTTTCAAACTCGAAGCGCAATCAAAAACTGGTTGTTCTCGGCAACTTTACACCAGACGAAAACCCGTATCATAAACAGGTTTTAGACTCTGCTAGTGACGAGGTTGTGTTTCCGGGTGCTATTTATGACCATGATGTTGTTGGCGCGTTAAGATTCTATTCTCGCTACTATGTTCACGGTCATCAGGTGGGAGGAACTAACCCTTCCTTAGTCGAAGCGTTAGGGGCTGGCTGTGCAGTTCTTGCTCATGACAATCAATTTAATCAATGGGTAGCTTCCGATGCAGCGGTCTATTTTTCTGGCCAACAAGCATTGGAACAGTTTTTTGATACAACGTACAACAATGATGATCTAGTTGAAGAAAAGAAGCTGAACGCTAAGAAGCAATTTAAACAGCGTTTCATTTGGAATGATATCTTATCACAATACGAATCACTGCTTATCAAGGCCGGGAAATTTGATCAACGTATGTCTAATAGTGATTTGCCAAGTACTTAGCTAGGGTTTTTATAGGCAATACTGTATGTTGAAAAAGTTAAAACGGATACTAGACAATGAAGTAATAAAAAAGTCTGCTTTGGCATTTAGCATCAAGGTGCTAGGGGCATTATCGGGGTTTTTGCTTAATGTGGTTATTGCTCGCTATTTAGGTGCAGAGCAAGCGGGGTATTTCTTTTTAGCGCAAGCGATAGTGTTTATATTGGCCGTTGCCGTTAGGCAGGGGCTCGACAATGCCTTGGTGCGCTATATTGCGGGTTATCAAGTTCTGCAACAGTTTGATAAGGTTTCAGGGATATATCGACTTGCGTTAACCAAAGTCATTCCCATTGCGGTCATTAGCGCTCTGCTTCTTTTTGTGCTCAGTCATTGGCTAGCAAATGCGGTATTTGAAAAGCCGCCGTTAGAGTTAATACTAAACATTGGTGCCTTGGTTGTTTTTCCCATCGCACTAACACAGTTACATAGTTTTTGCTTTCAAGGTCAAAAGCGAATTACTCATGCGCTTTTATTTCAAGCAGCCGGTTTGTCTTCCATTGCTTTGCTATGTTTTTGGGCTTTTAAACCTTCCAATGTCATAGATGCATTATACCTATATTTTGTCTCTGCGATAATTCTTTGCTTATTTGCGTTTTATTTTTGGAACAAAGGTCGCAAGCCCAAGTTATCTATACTGGAAGACTGCGAGCGACAAAAGGTGCTGGCAACGGCAAGACCCTTATTTGTCATCGTGATGTTGGCACAGGTTACGCAATGGGTTGGGCAGTTGTTATTGGGTGCTCTTGGCAGTGCAGAGGATGTGGCATTGTTTGCAACCGCCCAGCGTACGGCACTGTTAACCAGTTTTATACTTATTGCAGTAAACAGTATTGCAGCGCCAAAGTTTGCTGAATCCTACCGACAAGAAGACATGAAACAGGTTCGCAGTGTCGCACTGATGTCCGGAAAGCTGATGACACTGTTTGCACTACCTGTCGTTGGTTTCATGTTCGCTTTTGCTCCTTGGTTAATGGGACTGTTTGGCTCCGAATTTACTGAAGGTGCGAATTTGTTACGGATACTAGCGCTAGGCCAATTTGTCAATGTCATCACAGGCTCCGTGGGATATTTGCTGCAAATGACCGGGCACGAACGAATATTAAGAACTAACGTTCTAATTTCATCTGTGTTCATGATTGTGGGCAGCGCATTATTTATTCCTCTTTATGGTGTCACAGCCGCCGCTTGTGTCACTGCGTTTTCTATTGCAATTCAAAATCTACTTTGCGTGTATCACGTAAATAAAAAACTTGGCTTCAATACACTTAATATTCTACGAAGCCATTAAATCATTTATATACAACAACTAGGCTAATGTTGCTCTTGTTTATAGTTTTGCTATTACATTAACGGCTCATAGACCGGGCTACCTCGGCAAGGATGAAACAATGACTAATACGAAGGGTGTCCTACAAAGTAGGCAAACTACGGTGGCGATGCTCAATAGAGCATGCGATGCCGTGGTGATATTTGTATGTTCCATGATGGTAAGTTATTTCAGCGTAGGCTACATTGGGGAGGTGACGTATTTAACCAGCCTCCTTGCGATGGTGACGTTTTACATCATATGTGAAATTCAACATTTTTATGTTTCTTGGCGTACGACGCCATTTCGAATGGAAGCGTCTCGTTTGTTAATTAACTGGACGTTTGCCTTCTTTTTATCATTGGGTTTCGAATCTATTGTGGGGTTCAACCTGATTGATAGTCAGTTGCAGCTTCTTTTTTGGTATTCATCTATCGCTGTAACGCTTGTAGCCTATCGATTTGTTGTGAAGTCAACACTGAGACTGGCTCGTGAGCAGGGCTACAATACAAGAAGAATCGCCATTGTAGGTGCTGGGCGCCTTGGACAGAATGTGGCTCAGCGGATAAATGCTTCCCCTTGGATGGGGTATAACATTGTGGGTTTTTTTGATACCGATGATTACGTAAATGATAGCCATGAAGTGAATCCGGCAAAGGTACTTGGGAACCTCCAGCATCTGATTGAGCGTGCTCAAGCGGGGGATTTCGACAAGATCTATATTGCATTGCCATTTTCCAAGCAAAAAGAGGTTGCCGAAGTGATTGACGGCCTTACGGACACCAGCTGTACAGTTTGCTATTTGCCAGATGTATTCACCTTTGAGTTACTCCATGCAAGGGCTGATAACTTGGGTGGTCTGCCTGTTATCAGTATATATTCGTCTCCTATGGATGGCTCCAATGCCATCGTCAAAAGGACTTTTGATCTTGTCTGTGCATCTATTATTCTTTGCTTGATCAGTGTGCCTATGCTGCTGATTGCCGCTGCGGTAAAGGTCACCTCTCCTGGTCCCGTCTTTTTTAAGCAAAAACGTTATGGGATGGATGGTAAACCGATTGAAGTCTGGAAGTTTCGCTCTATGACGGTCATGGAGAACGGAAATGTCGTCACTCAAGCTAAAAAAGGCGATGCGCGCTTAACGCCCATAGGAGGCTTTATCCGCAGAACGTCACTCGATGAGCTTCCACAGTTCATTAATGTGCTTCAAGGTAGCATGTCTATTGTGGGACCTCGTCCTCATGCTGTTGCCCATAATGAGCAATATCGAAAGCTGATTAATCGCTATATGCTGCGTCATTTGGTTAAGCCAGGTATTACGGGGTGGGCTCAGATCAATGGCTGGCGCGGTGAGACAGATACGCTAGACAAGATGCAAATGCGCGTGAAATACGACTTAGAATACATTCATAACTGGTCTGTGACGCTCGATACCAAAATACTGTTCTTGACGGTGTTTAAAGGCTTTGTCGATAAAAACGCGTATTAATGCAGTCAAAGAGTTAGCTAGGATTAAAAAATGATAAAACACTGTTTGTTTCCCGCTGCCGGTTACGGCACGCGATTCTTACCCGCAACCAAGTCAATGCCAAAGGAGATGATGCCTATCGTCAACAAGCCGTTGATTGAGTATGGTGTCGATGAAGCTATCCAAGCGGGAATGACTAACATGGCGATTGTGACAGGTCGCGGTAAACATACGCTAATGGATCATTTTGATAAGAACTATGAATTAGAACACCAAATTAGTGGCACGTCTAAAGAAGCGCTTCTTGGGGATATTCGCGGTTTGATGAGTTCGGCTTCTTACACTTATATTCGACAGCGAGAGATGAAAGGCCTAGGTCATGCGATTGGGATCGGCCGTGAACTCATTGGTGATAACCCATTTGCCGTGGTTCTCGCGGATGATCTTTGTGTAAATCAGGATCATGGAGTTCTAGCTCAAATGGTGGAATTGTACAAAAAGTTTCGCTGCTCTATCGTGGCGGTTCAAGAGGAGCCAGAGTCAGAAATCCATAAATATGGTGTGATCGCAGGCCATGCTCTAAAAGATGATCTATACCGTGTGGAGACCATGGTGGAGAAACCAGAAGCCGACAAAGCGCCGAGTAATCTTGCGATTATTGGGCGTTATATTCTCACGCCGGATATTTTTGAATATATCGATAATACGGAGCCAGGAAAAGGTGGGGAGATCCAATTGACCGATGCACTGCTTGAGCAGGCTAAAAAAGGCTGTGTCATGGCATACAAGTTCAAGGGAAAGCGTTTTGACTGCGGTAGTGTAGAGGGTTACATTGAAGCGACTAACTACTGCTACAACAACCTATACCTTGGTACGAAGGCGACCACTGGAGACTTGTCGACTGATACTGAGCCGTTAACACTAGAAGAAGCACAAATCCTAGCAGTGACTTGACCAAATATTGTCTCACCTCCATTTTAAGGTATGAGTAACGCTCTATCAGTATTTGGCAACTTTGATGTTTGTTTACTTGTCTTCTGTTTATTATTGCTTTAGCGTTTATAGCCTTACTACGTTAATCGAGCTATTCAGCTTTGCTTCAAAAAACGATCGAATTTATCCAATCCTATCTTTCGCAAAAAGCCCGAGTGGCACTTTTTATCCTTGTTCTAGTCGGAATCGCTGTGCTGTCTTTAAAACCAACGCCAACGAACCTGATTGAGTTAGATGGGTTTGATAAGGTGCAGCACGCTATGGCTTATTTCGTTCTTGGTCTCTGTGCTACGACCATAATAAAGGCAACACGCTGGCGTTTGGTATTCACGATATTGTGGTTATTGAGTGGTGTGGTCGAGGTGTTGCAGTTTATGCAACCCGGAAGACAAGGTTCTATCTATGATTGGTTAGCGAACGGTGTTGGCTTGCTGTTTGCTTATAGTGGCGCTTGTTTTATTGCTAAGGTAATGAAAAATAGGGATGATTGAGGCGTTAGCCTCGGTTATGCTTGTCTCTATCGCATTGTTTCTATCACAAAGGTGTACGACGACGTACTTTGTCAGCTGCACGAAATAGTAGAATGAGTAGCACACAGACAATACTCACCCCCAGACTGATTAGTATGGATATCGGCTCTTCTACCATCAACATCGCTGCAACTGCAGCAAACGCACCGATAACGGTGATGGTTTCAAACAAGCGCCCAACTCTTGAGTGCTTAGTGCGAAAAGATGCGTATAGATAGGCCAAACTCATTTAAAGGTTCTCTGTTTGCTCGTTAAGGGCGTTGACTTGTTGATTCAGCTTTAGTCCAAGATGTCATTTTAGTCTAAAGCATGAGCAACGCAGTGAGATGAAATGAAATTTTGGAACGAAGCTCCTATTGACAGTTCTGAATATAAACGATGGTGTAAGAAAAAACTAAAACGGGCATCGCACTTATCGCGTATGCCCGTTTTTTGATGGAATGCTATACTTTCTGTCTATTAGCCGCCCGTGCCTCCTCCGGAACTACCATCGCCGCCACCAGTGCCAGCACCTGTCCCATCTTCTGGTTCACATATCCCTGCGTTAAATACCACGGTATCCGCCAGCACCTGTCCTTCAGTTAAAGTGAAGCTTTTCTCTGTTTCTTTATCACCTTGCACTGCACCACGTAAGTATGCTTTGATTTTGTAGCTTGCTGGGTCTAACTGTAAAGATTCGGCACTACCCGCCTCAACAACGATAGAACGCGTATAAAAATCTTTATCACCAATGGTTTTAAATAGCTTTGCGTATCCCGGTTGAGGTGTTGATAGACCAGTATCGGAGCACTGACTCGCGAATTGGACGTTGTACGTTGCTTTTTCAATTGTTTTAGCCGCCAGGCTTATAGTTGCGCCATCTAAATCACAGAAGTTATAGGTGATGGTACCATCACTATTAACTGGAATAGCCGTGCCAGAACTGTTGACAGCAGAGGTAATCAAACTCGAACGAGATGCGCCCCTAAATTCCGTAATCGCGATCGTTCCAGCGCCATTTCTTGGCATTCTGTCATAGGTATGTTCACCAAAGGTACGAAGTAATTTAGCTTTCGCCCACCCCCACCATCTCTGACAAAGGTTACGTACGGATAGTAGTCCTCTCGACTGGTATCTTGAATGGTAAAGTTTGCTCTACAATTCGCTTGTCGATAGTCCAAGTTGTAATAAGAAAGGTGGCTTATTTGCTTGGTGACGGTGAAGGTATCGGTGTCAGCGTTGTAGTCGCCAATGACAGCAGTGCCTTCCTCTTTCCATTTGCCTGTTTCCTCGTCATAAGACCACGCAGGGATCGCTTCTCCGGTTTTGACTGGGTTCCCTGTGTCCGGGTTGACGGTTTTCGCTGATACCTGGAATGTGAGATCAATCGGTGGATCAAAGGTTCTTACTACTTGCCCAGCATCATTCTTGATTTCTATCGCAGTGAAGCCGGCTGAAATGAACGAGATATCGCTTAATTCTTCATTTGGTTGCCCCTCCTCATCTAAGATTTCAGTGGGTGATAACCTCCGGGGAAGGCAAGAAGCGCAGACTCGACTGGGGCTGACTCTTCACCTTCAGTCACTATACCAGCACCTTCGGGCTCGTTAGAGAAAAACACCACATTAGCCGTAATATTTCCGGTAACAGGCTCGCCAAATCTATCTGTTAGCGTGGTACCAACTGGAACATCGATCTCTGCGGAGCCACCGGCAACAGCCGCAGCCTTAGTGTCGGTTTCTGCGGGAGGTGGTGTGGTCACCACTATCGGTTGTAAAACCATACCACTACTATCACTGCTAGATTTTGCTTCGGCTGCGGTGACAGCTATCTCCTCGCTCTGCACAGCAATAGGCGTTAGTGAGATAGTCATAAGCCAGCAGACTCTTGTGCAACATCACTTTCAGCAGGGATTTCAATTTGTTGGCTGTTGGTGAAGTAACCGTCAATGGTAACCACTAACTCAAGCACTATGGCTGTCGTTGGTGCATTATCACCGCGGGTCACTACAAATCCTCCTTGCGAAGTCTTGTAGTGTTGTGTGTTATTCGTTGTGTTTTGAGACGCTACGTTTGTTTCGACAGCTTCAGCGCCGGTTATCTCTAGAGTTGATAATACGCCTGGTTGAGCTGTTAAACTAAAAGGTACCTCCGTCCCAACTAGGCTTCCTTCCCCTAATCCTTCTAATATCACTGAATAGGGAGCAGTAAACGTTGCTGCTTGTGGAGGTGACTGGTTTTGCGTTGTGCTATCATCGGAATTCTCACACCCAAGCAGTGCGCTCATAGCCAGCAACGCAGTTAGATATCTCGCCTTCATTTTCTTAAGCCTTCCTTGGTTTTTAGGGTAAGTAACGTTTTGTGGTTACCAAGTTTTTGTCTGAGCCAATAGTTCTCATTTAACTCGCGGCACCGCCACTGTATCGTTTCTTATCGCTACTATGTGGCAGAGCAGTGTTTGTAAACATAGCTTTTGTGAACATAGATTTAAGTCTAGGAAAAGTTTGGCTATTTTTTAGTCGGGGAGAGCGAGTTAATGTGATGAATATTCCAAAACGAGAAACTTTATATGCGCTTTTTTGCCATGCTACGACTCACCTACTTTTGAGAGTGTGAATGGCGCTATAAAAACGATAGTGCTTTGTATGGTAAAGAAGGACAAATAGTCGCGAAATGCCTGTATCTCGGGTAAACTCTCGAATACTTTCGGTGAGTATTTTGGTGCTTCTCATCGGAAAGCTCTAGGAGTATAGAATTTTGCGTTTGAGTTTTTTGGTCGCAGAAGTGTATTAAATAATAAGGGAAAAGCATGAAAATTTTAGTGACTGGTGGCGCAGGTTTTATTGGCAGTGCAGTAATCCGTCATATCCTCGATAACACATCAGATAGCGTGATCAATGTTGATGTACTGACTTACGCTGGCAATTTAGAGTCTTTGCCAGATGCAGCGCAGTCGGGACGATATTCATTCGAACAAGTCGATATCTGTGACTTTTCACAGCTAGAGCGTGTTTTTGCTGAGCATCAGCCAGATTCAGTTATGCATTTAGCGGCTGAATCGCATGTTGACCGTTCTATCGATGGCCCCGCTGCCTTTATCCAAACCAATTTGGTTGGCACCTTCAATATGTTGGAAGTATCACGACAGTATTGGAACACCTTAGACGACAGTAAAAAGTCGGCGTTCCGATTCCACCATATCTCCACAGATGAAGTATATGGCGATCTAGAAGGCACCGATGATTTGTTCACTGAAGATACATCATACGAACCAAGCAGCCCTTACTCAGCGAGTAAAGCCGGTTCTGATCACCTTGTTCGAGCTTGGGGTCGTACCTACGGATTCCCTGTTCTGGTGACGAACTGTTCAAACAACTACGGCCCTTACCATTTCCCAGAAAAGCTTATTCCGCTCATGATTCTTAATGCGCTAGAAGGTAAGCCACTGCCGGTTTATGGTGATGGCATGCAAATTCGTGATTGGTTGTTTGTCGAAGATCATGCCCGCGCCCTTTATAAGGTAGTGACGGAAGGTAAGCTTGGTGAAACCTATAACATTGGCGGTCACAACGAAAAGGCAAACATCGAAGTTGTGAAAACTATTTGTGCATTGCTTGAAGAGTTAGTACCGAACAAGCCTGAAGGTGTAGATGAATACCAAAGCTTGATTACTTATGTAAAAGATCGTCCTGGTCACGATGTTCGTTATGCTATCGATGCGTCAAAGATTGAACGTGAACTTGGTTGGAAACCAGAAGAGACGTTTGAATCGGGTATCCGAAAAACGGTTGAATGGTATCTGAATAATAAAGAGTGGTGGACACGGGTTCTTGATGGTTCATACACAAGAGAGCGCTTGGGTAACAATTAATTAGCTCAAATGACTCTATGCCAGCGAGGTGGTGCTCAATGTGGCGCTGCCTTGCGTCACTTCCTTTGAGAGTGTTTTTACTTTCATGTTATAGCGTGCAACACTTCCCGCCTATTTGCCTTCTCGGTCGCAAATAGTAAATCGCATCGAGTTTCTCTCCCGGCTGTTTTTTATGCTCGACCGACTCAATGAGCAATAGGAGGCAGCGTGCTGTTTATTACCAACCGAACTCCCATCCAATCTGCGCGTTCTAGACAGAATCGCAAAATCGCATTCAACACTCACAATACCGATGTCTGGAAATGGCTCTATTTTTGCGAGCGGCGCAAAGAAGACGATCATGTTGAGACCCTCTCCTGCGCTTTTTTCGCAAGGGTTAAGGCGTTTCCTAAACAAGCACAGTCAACAAGGAGCGAGAATGCCAATGTCTAAAAAAGCGGTATCACTCACCAATGAGGTAAGCGTGATACATCATGGTGGCAAGGTATCTGTGACGGGCTCGTGCCATGAGCTGAATGTGAAGAGGAACTCGTTACTCATTGATTGTGGTCTGTTTCAAGGGAAAGATGCCAAACAGGGCTCGCTAGATATTGAGTTTGCGATCTCTCACATTCGTGCGTTAGTGCTTACTCATGCCCATATCGACCATATAGGCCGACTTCCTTGGTTGGTGGCGGCTGGCTTTCGAGAGCCGATATATTGCACACAGGCAACGGCGCATTTAGTCCCGCTTATGCTAGAAGATGGACTCAAGTTTCAAGCAGGTCTGACCCAGTCTCAACGAACGCATATTGTGCAGTGGATTGCTCGTAAGCTTCGAGCAGTGAAATACAACGAGTGGGTTCCCATCAAAGATGCCCAGCAAGGTTACTTTACTCATATTCGGTTTCAGCCTGCTGGTCATATACTCGGTAGTGCTTATGTCGAAATCATGCTTCCTAACAAAGAGGTGGTGGTATTTTCTGGGGATCTTGGGCCAAGCCACACTCCATTGCTGCCCGATCCTAAGCCGCCCAAGCGTGCTGACTATCTGTTTTTGGAATCCACCTATGGGGATAAGCATCATGAAGACGTTGAAACCCGCTCTAAGCGACTGCTTGAGATCATTCAGCGTAGCCTTAGAGACGGGGGCGTCATTTTAATTCCTGCGTTTAGCATTGGGCGAACCCAAGAACTGCTGTTTGATATAGAAAACTTGCTGTCGCAACATCAGCTAAGTGAGCGCTTACCTATTATTGTGGATTCACCACTCGCGGCAAAGGTGACCAATGCCTATCGGCGTTACCGTAAGCTTTGGAGTAGAGAAGCAAAAGCGAAGGTCTTGCGTGGGCAGCGCCCGCTCAGCTTTGATCAATGTATTGTGGTGGAATCTCACCGAGAGCACGCAAGGCTTGTTAATCGCCTCAAGACCAGCGGTGAACCTGCGATAGTGATTGCGGCTTCTGGTATGTGTCAGGGTGGACGTATTGTGGATTACCTAAAAGCGCTACTGCCTGACGAAAGAACCGATGTGGTGTTTTGTGGTTATCAGGCTGGTGGTACGTTAGGGCGTGAGATTCAGAGCGGATGTGCTTCAGTGACAATCGAGGGGCGGCAAGTTGATGTCAGTGCCAAGATACATTCGATGTCTGGGTATTCTGCACATGCTGATCAGCAAGATCTGCTTAAGTTTGTGGCAGGGTGTTTAAGCCAGCTGAAACAACTTCATCTGATCCACGGTGAACTCGATAGAAAGCAGCGCTTTGCCACAACAGTTGAACTCGCTAGTCCCAACTTGAACATTATAGTTTGATAAGTTGACAGCCTGAATGAACTTGAAATGTTCGCGCTAGATTGATAACTCAGGTACAATTTGGCGCTATTATCTTGCCATTTTAAGTCACTTTATAGGGTGTGATAATGTCAGTGTGAATTGAGGCTTTTGGGGGCGTGACTCAAGGGCGGTAGCGTTGTGTAGACTGAATCATGCTTGCTAAAGCAGGCTGATACTTTGAGATATTCTGATGAAAATACCAGAGAGAAAACCTAAAATTGCGATACACCATGAGGAAGGAAGCTTCAGCCATAGGTGGATAGAGTATTGTAAAGACAATGGTATTGACTATAAGTTAGTGGATTGCTATTCAACGTCAATCATTAGCGATTTGACGGACGTGGATGCATTGCTTTTTAATTGGTGGCATCACAACACCAAGGCTCGTCTATTTATGCACCAGTTAACCTTGTCTTTAGAAATGAAAGGGATATTGGTATTTCCAAGCTCTCGTACCGCATGGCACTATGATGATAAGGTTGGGCAAAAGTATTTACTGGAAGCGATCGATGCTCCTGTTATAAAAACATACTCTTTTTATGAAAAAGAAGCCGCACTGGAGTGGCTGAAAAAAACCTCCTATCCCAAGGTATTCAAACTCAGAGGCGGCGCTGGTTCGAATAATGTAAAGTTGGTGCCTGATATTTCTTCTGCTACATCTCTAGTCAATAAAGCATTTTCCAGCGGCTTCCCGTATGTAAATAAAGTGGGAATACTGAGCGATAGACTTGATGAACTCAAGCGTAATAAAAGCCTTAGCTCCTTTATTGGTGTTATTAGAGCTCTGGGAAGGCAAGTTATATCAACCGAACAAGATAAAGCTATGGGGCGTGAAATAGGGTATGTTTACTTTCAAGATTATATTGATGGCAATGACAGCGATATAAGAGTTATCGTTGTTGGAAAGCGAGCCGTTGCAATCAAAAGATATACTCGAGAGAATGACTTTAGAGCTTCTGGGAGCGGCATTATTTCATATGATGTTAAAGAAATAGACCCAAGTGTATAGAAGTTGCTTTTGATGTCACTCAACGTCTTGGTTGTCAATCTTTAGCGTTTGATTTTGTCTTTCAAAATGGTGAGCCGCTAATAGTTGAAATTAGCTATGCATTCTCGATAGTGCCATATGATAGTTGTATGGGCTACTGGGACGAAAACATGGAATTCCATGTCGAAAAAGTAAATCTTCAAAAATATATTATTGAAGATTTGATGCAGGAAATAAGAGGTGGCTTGAATTGAGAATATGTATAAATTTAAATTTTTAAGATGTTTCTCTGAAGAAAAGTTGAGCTTTAAACTATAATTAATAACGCCAAAAAATCCTATGTCAAAACTGAAAGCCGTATTAAGTAATTTGTTCAGTTTTGGGGTGATCGACTTTCTTGGTCTGATTATGCCAATTATTGTAATGCCTATCCTAACTCGAACGTTGGGGGAGAATGGGTATGGAAATTACTTGTTAGTTTTAACGATTTTGTACTTTGGTCATACCATCATTGACTATGGTACTCAGTATACCGCGGTAAGAAAAGTTGCCAACCACCAAGGTGATATCGATAAGCAGAAGTTGATATATGGACAGACACAAGGGTTAAGAGTGGTTTTGGCGGCGTTTTTATATTGTCGCTGTGCTGATCTATGGATATATTTTCTTAGATGAAGCGCTATTAACTTTATTAGCCGTATCTGCTGTGCCGTATTTGTTTGGTTACTCTTTAACGCCTGTCTGGTTTTTTCAGGGGATAGGGAGTATGGCACTGGTTACTAAAGTAACGATGGTGAGCAAATTGCTCAACCTTATAGTGATTGTTTTTTTTGTTAAAAATGAGTCAGATATCGGGCTGGCTTTAAGTGCTGTGACTCTGCCCATGTTCCTCGGGGGTGTATGGCTAGCTCTGCACTGTAAACGTTGTAGAGGGCTCCAGATAAATATTGGCTTTAATTTCTTTTCTGCAATGAGAGAAGGGATGAGTGTCTTTATTGGTTTACTTGCCCCCAATTTTTACAATGCGATTCCTACGATAGCCCTTGGAACCTCGTATCCGCCAGAACAGTTTGCGAAGTTTGCGGTGGCATCAAGATTGTGCTCTGTCGTTATTTCTATACAAAACATACTAGCAAAATCCGTCTACCCGGTACTTGCTCGAATGAGGGAAAGTCAGGTAGGAAGACTAGTAGTAGCAAATCTGGCTGTTAGCCTTCCACCACTTATTTATATCTATTTCTTTGGTGAAGCAACGCTCACTTTCTTTTTGGGGGATGGCTTTGGTTCTTCTAATGAGTATCTCACTATTTTGATGATTGGCGTCGTATTTGTGGGGCTTTCAAATGCTACAGTCAAGGGTACTTTTTGCCGAAGGGGATGGACAAATTATATCGAGATGTGTCTTTAAGGGTGTCAATCGTTTCAGGTGTCCTAGCCACTGTATTGATTAGTAATTTTGGCTTACTTGGTGGTGCAATAGGGATCACTGTTGCACGGTTGTTGTTCTTTGTTGACTACTACTGGGTTTATCGGCGCACATGCCCTAACTAGTTATGACGTCATTGTTTCTTGTATCAATTGACGGATTGGCACTAATAATTTCTTTATGCGAAGTAAATAAAATGAACAATAAAAAAATCACTTTCGTTATCAGCACGCTCGCAGGCGGTGGTGCTGAAGGCGTCTGTGTGAATGTGGCAAATGGTTTGGTCGCATCAGGATGGAGTGTTGATTTGGTTATCCTTCATACTAAGGAGGCGACCTATCTGAAAAGGTTAGATCCAAGAATACATTTGGTTGTTCTTGGGGTAGACAATGCGCGCCATGCTCCTATTCCTTTACTAAAGTATGTGCGTAAATATCAACCGCAGCAAATGCTAGTTTTTAATTACGAGCTGTCTGTTATTTTGGTGATGTTACGTAGCATGTTTGGTTTTAAAACTAAGATTTTGGCTCGCAATATTAATACATTTTCCAAAAATACGAATCAAGTCACAGGTTTTTGGCAGCGACGTATTATCCGTCCGTTGATCAACCACTTCTACTGCAAGGTCGATCATGTGATTAACCAATGTCAAGATATGCGTACAGACTTGTTGTCGGTTTTTCCTCAGTTAGAAAGCAAATCAAATGTCATTTATAACCCGGTAGCAAATCATGTAGAGGCCTATGCGGCAGCGAATGATTTATCTCAACAGACAAAGCAAGATTACTTTCTTTGCGTTGGTCGGCTTGAACAGCAAAAAGCATTTCACTATGCCATCGAGGCGTTTTCAAAAATCGCTCAGCGATACCCCTCTCTAAGGTTGAAAATTGTGGGGCAGGGCAGTTTAGAATCTGATTTAAAGCAACTGGCGAATGATCGAAAGGTACTTGATAGGGTTGATTTTGAGGGTTTTCAGTCTGATATGATTCCGTATTACGTTCATGCTAAAGCGACGTTATTGACTTCTCTTTACGAAGGATTTCCTAATGTGCTGGTGGAATCAACGACATTAGGTACTCCGGTCATTGCATTCGATTGTCAAAGTGGCCCTCGAGAAATTATTTTGCCCGGCATTAATGGCTATTTAGTGGAGTACCAGTCGATCGAAGGTTTGGTCGACGCATGCGATGCTTTTTTAGCAGGCGCTATTTCTTCTGAACAGGTTAGAGAGAGTGCTTCCCGTTATGCAACGAAGCAGATAGTTAAAGAGTATGAGACTGTGTTGGGCTGCCCGCCTTTTGAGCCATCAGTGAAATAAGGAATAGTAGTGCCTAAGCAAACTGTATTACATATTATCACTGGTTTAGATGAGGGGGGCGGAAGCGCTACTTTATCGTCTGTGTCAGTCTGACAATTGCTGCAATCATGTTGTTGTTTCGATGATGGATAAGGGTAAGTATGGTCCTCTGCTCGAGCAGGAGGGGATTGAAGTCTTTACCCTTGATTTACCTAGAGGAAGAGTGCGTTTTTCGGCGTTGCGAAACTTATACCGATTGTTAAAGCGTATCCAACCCGATGTTGTACAAACTTGGATGTATCATGCTGACTTGATTGGTGGCATTGTTGCCCGCTTGGCTGGTGTTTCTCAGCTTGTATGGGGGTTCATCAGTCTAACTTGGCCAGAGGTGAGTCGAAGCGCTCAACTATCTGGGTGGCAAAGCTCAATGCTCTGTTATCTCGATTTGTACCTGATAGGATCATATATTGTGCTGAGAAGGCTCGCTCGGTACAGGAAGACATCGGCTATGTTGCCTCAAAGGGCGCGGTGGTACAAAACGGCTATGATGTTGATGACTTTGCTGTAGACATGGCTTCACGAGCCACGTTTCGTCAACAATTGGCTTTGACTGAGCATGAGTTTCTGGTTGGTCATGTTGGCCGGTACCATCCCTTTAAAGATTACCCCACATTGACGTCTGCGATAAACACGTTGGTACAAAGCGACGTGAGTTGCACATTTACTTTAGTCGGTCACGAGTTAACTCGTGAGAACAAAGATTTGATGGAGCAACTTACCGATGAGTCGAAGAAAGCTGTCAAGCTTCTTGGCCGAAGAAGTGATGTACCAGCCGTCATGAATGGTATGGATCTTTTTGTCCTTTCGTCGGCAAGTGAAGCATTTCCTAATGTACTTAATGAAGCGATGGCTTGTGGCACTCCATGTGTTACGACTGACGTTGGTGACGCAGCTTGATTGTTGGTGACACCGGTTGGGTTGTACCAAGAAAGGATCCTGATGCGTTAGCCAGTGCTGTGCTAGAAGCGATGAGTGAGCGGGAGTCAAACCCGGAAGCTTGGAAAGCGCGAATGAGCGCATGCCGTCAAAGGATAGTAGACAATTTTAGTCTATCTAAAATGATTTCTGGCTATCACCAAGTTTGGTTCGATAAGGCATAGCATCTAATTATGAAGTTCGTTCATTTTATTACCCGCTCCGACACGATTGGAGGGGCTCAGAAGTACATTCTAGAGACTTCAAAGCAATTACTTGATGATGGGCATTCGGTTTCTGTGGTTGCGGGTGGAAGTGGTCCTTTGAGTGAAAGGGCTGAGAGGCTTGGAATGGATTACATCAGTCTTCCAAACCTCGTTAGGGAGATTTCCCCGTTAGCTGATCTAAAATGTCTATTTACGATTCGACGAGAAATCTTGGCGTGTAAACCCGACGTTGTACTCATCCACTCAGCAAAAGCAGGCCTATTGGGTCGACTCGCGCTATTGTTAACTGGATGCCGGGTGATTTTTATTGCCCACGGCTGGTCGAATATTCGTGTTGCAACCGGGTTGGGACGCGTTTTCTATTCGAAAATGGAGCAGTTTTTGAGTCTCTGTTGTTATCGTGTGGTGTGTATTTCAGAAGAAGATACTAAGTTTGCGACCAGGCAACTTGGTATATCCCCCGGGAAGTTATCGCTTATTTATAATGGAGTTCGACAGCCTGAAGAGAGAGTTGAACGGCTACCTGAATCGAGCACGCTTCGCATGCTAACGGTCACTCGTTTCCAAGCTCCGAAAGACTTTGATACGCTTTTGGCGTCACTGGTTAAAATATCCTCGCTCAATTGGACATTAACCGTGCTGGGGGAAGGGCCGGAATTGGAGACCTATCGTCAGAGGATTGAGGCGCTCGGGCTTAAGGGTAAAATCTCCATTCTGGGCTTTAAGACAGATCTTGCGCCTTATTACTGTAGCCATGATCTCGTTCTTTTAGTTTCAAATTCAGAGGGGTTGCCGCTGTCGCTTATCGAAGCGATGTCTTTCAAAAAGCCTGTTGTTGCGACGGCTGTGGGTGGGATCCCTGAACTTATTGAAGAGGGCATAAATGGTTATCTCATCCCTGATAAAGACAGCGAGCATCTGGCATTTTGTTTGTCAAAACTCTGCCAAATGAGTGCGACAGAGTTATCTGAATTAGGGGAGCATTCTTATCAGCGTTATAAGGCCAAATTTTCTTTTGACCTGATGATGAGTCGGTTATACAACTTGTGCCAGTCTTGAGGTTGGAATGAAAATATTACTTACAGGAGCCTCTGGTTTTGTTGGTCGACACTTGGTGGAGACGTTCTCAGAGCAATATGAGCTTCGTTTAGTTCAGCGTAAAAACAGTGAAATAATGGATGACTTTGCTCATTTAGAGCGCTTTGTTATTAGTGGTGGGATCGATAGCACTACTTGCTGGGCAGGGGCGTTTGATTCAGTCAAAGCTGTGATTCACTTAGCTGGCGTAGCTCACAATAGGCATCAGACTCAACAAGATTTTCAGGAAATCAATACAGAAGGCACGTTACATCTCGCTCGAGAAGCGGCCAAATCTGGCGTTGAGCGTTTTGTTTTTGTTAGTTCAATTGGTGTAAATGGCTCGTCTACGGAAGAGTCTCCTTTTTGCTGCCATGATGAAGCAGATCCGCAAAACCCGTATGCCCAATCTAAATTAGATGCAGAGCTTGGGCTTAAAAAAATTGCTGAAGATACTGGACTAGAAGTTGTTATCGTGCGCCCTCCATTGGTTTATGGAGCTAACGCCCCAGGCAACTTTGGCATGTTGCTCAAGTTAATCACTAAGGTGCCTGTTTTACCCTTTGGGGGGCAACCAATAGACGTGACTTCATCGCAGTAGATAACCTCACTGATTTTTTGATTACGTGCGCTGTGCATCCTAAAGCGCCCAACAACACTTTTTTAGTCTCTGATAATGATACGGTTTCTATTAAAGAGTTTACGAGTTTAATGGCAGAGGGTATAGGGAAAAAAGTCTATCAAGTGCCGATACCGGTTAGTCTTATGCGGTTAGTTGGTCGTTTGTTAGGTCGAACCTCATTAATTGAACAGCTTTTTGGCAATTTGGAGGTAGAATCCTCACTTGCTGGGCGAGTTCTTGGATGGAAACCACCGGTCACAATGAAGCAGGCTATGATGTCTCTGCGTAAAGTAAGTAAGTGAATATGATCCGATTGTTAGATATTTTTGCAGCCTTTTTGGGGCTTATTGTTCTTTGGCCTATTTTATTGGTTGTTATACTCGTCGGTTTTTTTGATACCGGCTCACCTATTTTTGTTCAAGAGCGGGTCGGGCGTTACAAAAAGCCGTTCAAGCTCATTAAATTTCGGACTATGTCTGTGGAGACTGAGTCTGTCGCGAGTCATTTGGCCAGCCAAGCTTCGATCACTAAATTAGGCCGTTTTTGCGCAAAACAAAGCTCGATGAGTTACCGCAGTTGGTCAATGTTTTGAAAGGTGAAATGAGTTTGGTGGGACCAAGACCCAATCTGTTTAATCAACATGAACTGATTAAAGAGCGTGATTCTTTGGGTGTTTATGACGTAAGACCTGGCATAACCGGTTTGGGGCAAGTGCAGAACATCGATATGTCTACACCACAACTTCTCGCTGAAACGGATAAGAAAATGATTGATAACCTGACATTGAAGTCATACTTCAAGTATATATTGATGACAGTCACGGGCAGTGGTTCTGGGGATGCAATTCGCTAGTCTCAAAATAGAGCATATGCCTATTTGCAACTTTGTCGGTAGTGGCATGCGTTGTGGTTAAGAAACAAAATGAAGAGCAACGGCTCTCTCTAGTGCCGTTTAAGAGTTAAGGTAAATTTATGAAGTATTTAGTCACGGGAGCTGCTGGTTTTATTGGAGCCGCCGTTGCACATCGATTATGTGAGATGGGGCATACAGTAGTTGGCATAGATAACCTGAATACTTACTATGATGTAAACTTAAAGTTAGAGCGACTTCAGTCGCTAAAAATGCACTACAACTTTACGTTTTTAACTTTAGATTTGTTTGAAAAGGCTTCTGTAGCCTCTTTGTTTCAGGTTGAGAAGTTTGACAAGGTGATTCACCTAGGCGCTCAGGCGGGTGTGCGCTTTTCCCTCGAGAACCCGAATGCCTATTCCGACGCCAATCTAGCTGGACATATCAATATTCTGGAAGGCTGTCGTCATAATAATGTTCAACACTTAATTTATGCATCCAGTAGTTCAGTTTACGGCATGAATACACAGCAACCGTTTAAGGAGTCCCACGCAGTAGATCATCCCGTATCTCTGTATGCTGCAACTAAGAGGGCTAACGAGCTCTTATCTCATACATATTCCCACCTATATGGTATTCCAACCACTGGATTAAGGTTCTTTACCGTTTATGGACCTTGGGGTCGCCCCGATATGGCGCCCTTTAAGTTTACTAAGGCGATTGCTGAGGGCAAAGCTATCGATGTATACAATCACGGTGATATGTACCGTGATTTCACATATATCGATGATATTGTTGAGGGAATTGTCCGCGTCCAAGGTGTTATTCCAGTAAAGGATGATGCAACGCGAGATACGCCAAACAGCAGTGATGCCCCTTATTCTATTTATAATATTGGTAATGGGTCACCTGTTAGACTTATGGACTTTATAGAGGCTATTGAAGAGTCTTTGGGCGTGGAGGCGAAAAAGAACTATATGCCAATGCAGCCTGGTGATGTTCCGTCAACATGGGCATCGACGGAGGAGCTATATAAAGCGACAGGTTACAAGCCGGTTGTTGATATCAAAACTGGCGTTGATAAGTTTGTGTCGTGGTATAAGGACTTTTATGGCATTTAACTCGCTTAGGAATGGCAGTTTTTGCTCTTTTCCATTTAAGAGTGAACCGTTTTGATAAAGCATGGCGTGCAGTAATGCTGAATTTTGAATAGAGGTCTATTCGTGTTTTCTCTAGATCCTATCTGGGCTATGCCTAGATCAATAAAAAGAGTAGTGAGTGTGATAGTTGATATCGCATTTATCGTGCTCTCTTTTTGGGCTGCATTCTATTCTAGAATGGGGCAGTCGAACAGTTTTGGCTTGACCACGAGTACTGGTATGTGTTGCTCGCGGTGGTTTTGGTCACGTTGGCGACATTTGTCCATATAGGCTTGTATCGTGCAGTATTACGATACCTTAGTCTGCAGGCCGTAGTTATCATTGCCTTTGGTTCAGCCGTGTCAGCGCTATCAATTGTGCTTTTCTCATACTATTTTCAGGTTTTCCTCCCTCGCTCAGTCCCCGTCATTTATGCGACATTCTTGATGTGCTTGAGTGGCGGTTCTCGTTTGTTGGTTCGCTTTTTAATTTCAGATTTATTGGCTGTTGGACGCACACCTGTTCTCATTTATGGCGCGGGCAAAGCCGGAAGAGAGCTAAATAATGTCCTCTCTCAAGGAGAAGAATATCGGGTTTCTGCTTTTGTTGATGATAATCGGAAAATGCACAAAACCACTATTCAGGGTGTGACGATTTACCGAACTAAGTATCTAAGCAAACTGATTGATAAACACAACATCAAGAAAGTACTTCTTGCTATGCCTTCTGCTTCAAGAAGCGAGCGTAAGGCGGTGATTGAGCGTTTATCAAAGTTCCCTGTGGAAGTAATGACTGTTCCCAACTTGAGCGATATTGTTAACGGCGAATATCAGATAGGGCAGTTAAAAGAAGTGGCTATCGAAGATTTACTTGGTCGTGATCCTGTGGAGCCGAACCAGAGTTTGCTAGAAAAAAACGTTAAGCACAAAACGGTGATGGTTACTGGCGCTGGTGGTTCTATTGGCTCAGAGCTGTGTAGGCAGATTATAAAGCATGAGCCAACGACTTTGGTGCTGTTTGAGGCTTCTGAATTCTCTCTTTATAGTATTGATCGGGAGTTAAGACATTCCACAATCGGTACGCGAGTTGTCCCTATCATGGGGAATGTACAAGACCAGCAAAGACTAACAAAGGCGATGTCTGAGTTTAAAGTCGATACTGTTTATCATGCCGCCGCATACAAACATGTTCCACTCGTTGAGTACAATGTGTCTGAAGGGGTGAACAACAATATTTTGGGCACTTATCGAACGGCTTGTGCTGCTATTGAAGCTAGGGTTTCATCATTTGTGTTAATCTCAACTGATAAGGCGGTTCGTCCTACAAACGTCATGGGGACAACAAAGCGTCTTGCGGAATTGGGGTTGCAAGCACTTGCTAAAGGCTACCAGACGCAGCATCAAACCCTGTTTTCTATGGTGCGCTTTGGTAACGTATTAGGCTCTTCCGGCTCTGTGATCCCTTTGTTTAACGCACAAATTGCCAAAGGTGGACCGGTTACGGTCACTCATAAAGACATTATTCGTTACTTTATGACCATTCCTGAGGCAGCGCAGCTGGTGATTCAGGCTGGCGCGATGGCAAAGGGTGGTGACGTATTTGTGCTCGATATGGGGGAGCCAGTTCGAATTTCTGACCTAGCGAAAAACCTTATTCACTTGTCGGGTCTTGAGGTGAAAGATGACCTTAACCCGGAGGGCGACATTGAAATCCTCTATACGGGTTTAAGACCGGGTGAAAAGCTGTTTGAAGAACTTCTGATTGGCGATAGTGTCTCCAAGACGTCTCACGATCGCATCATGACCGCCCAAGAGGTATCAATGGAGCAAGCCGAATACAATCAGTTACTTGACGATTTGCAGCAAGCGGCACAAGATTATGATCAACAAGCGTTGCGACAGCTCATGTTACAAGCACCAACGGGCTTTGTGCCTACTGATGGCATTGGTGACTTAGTTTGGGCTCAATCTAACGTCAACAAATCACAAACAAATTAAAAGACAGAACTATGAAAATTGCAGTTGCGGGAACAGGCTATGTAGGCCTATCGAATGCGATGTTACTGGCTCAAAACCATGAGGTAGTAGCGGTCGATATCAATGCAGAAAAAGTCGAGATGCTGTGTAATAGGCAGTCACCGATTGTCGATAGCGAAATTGAAGCGTTTCTAAAGCGAGACGATCTCAACTTCACGGCAACGCTGGACAAAGAGTTGGCGTATCGCGGTGCTGACTATGTGATTGTGCTACGCCGACAGATTATGATCCGCAGACTAACTACTTTAATACAGGCTCTGTTGAGGCTGTCATTAAAGATGTAATTGCGGTGAATCCGGATGCAGTGATTGTGATTAAATCGACCATTCCAGTTGGCTATACGGTACGCGTTCGTGAAGAGCTGGGTACTGACAATGTGTTTTTCTCTCCGGAGTTTCTGCGCGAAGGCAGTGCTCTGTATGACAACCTTAATCCATCTCGCATCATTATTGGTGAGCGCAGTGAGCGCGCCAAAGTGTTTGGTGACTTGCTGGTAGAGGGCGCGCAGAAAGAAAACATTGATGTACTGTATACCGACTCGACTGAAGCGGAAGCAGTGAAGCTGTTCTCCAATACCTATCTAGCGATGCGTGTGGCGTATTTTAACGAGCTTGATTCGTATGCGGAAGCCCACGGGTTAGATACGCGTCAAATCATTGAAGGTGTAGCACTAGACCCACGTATTGGAGGCCACTACTGCAACCCATCTTTTGGTTATGGCGGTTACTGCCTACCAAAAGACACTAAGCAGCTTTTGGCGAACTATCAAGAAGTGCCGAACAACATCATCGGTGCCATCGTGGATGCAAACCGCACTCGTAAGGACTTTATTGCCGAGTCGATTATGAAGCGTAACCCTAAGGTGGTGGGTGTGTATCGTTTGATCATGAAGTCGGGCTCGGATAACTTCCGCGCATCGAGCATTCAGGGCATTATGAAACGTTTGAAAGCTAAGGGTATTGAGGTCATCGTTTATGAACCTGTACTCAAAGAAGAGCATTTCTTCCACTCGCGTGTTATTCAAGATGTGGATGCCTTTAAGCAAGAAGCTGACTTGATTATCTCTAACCGCATGTTGCCAGAGTTGGAAGATGTCGCGGATAAAGTGTATACGCGTGACTTGTTTGGTAATGACTAGACGCGTTCGTTAATAGACAGATAAATAGAGAAACGGGAGCAATGATGCTCCCGTTTTTTGTTCTTGTGTTTGCTGTTACGCAATCACTCTTCGGTTTCTTCAGCCTCTTCGTCATCAAAACTTACATCGAGTGGTTCTTGTGACAGGATGATCCCCGTATTATCGGCATAGACGTAGTCTTCTGGTAAAAAGGTGACACCACCAAAGTTGACTGGCACATCCACTTCCCCGACTTCTGACTGCGCCGCACCAACAGGAATAGAGGCCAGCGCTTGGATGCCCAAATTCATGTCTTCAAGCTCGTCGACTTCACGAATGCAGCCATAGACAATAATGCCTTCCCATTCGTTGTCCTCTGCTAATTGAGCGATTTCCGCATCTATAAGGGCTTTTCGCAGTGAACCACCGCCATCAATCAACAGAACGCGACCCACGCCGTCTTGCTCTAAAATGTCGCGTATTACACCGTTATCTTCAAAGCATTTTACGGAAGTCACTTGACCTGCAAATGAGGCTCTGCCGCCAAAATTGCTAAACATTGGCTCGACAACATCTACTTGATCTAGGTAGATATCACATAGGGCTGAAGTACTGTATTCCATGGCGGCTCTTCTATGCAGTTTTCAAAAGGGATAAATCGAGTATATCGGTTGAATAGGTCAATGCAATGACAAGGCTCAATTAAGTGATCAGAGTTTGAGCTATAACCACACCAGAAAACAAGATGTTGGTGACTAATGAGCACTTCACCACAATTGGCATCATTGGGGCGATCTGTGCTGGCTGTGTGGTCTGCCATACCGCGGTACCGTGTTTGATGACAACCACTAGACTCAGCACAAAAGGCAGGCTTATCCAAATTGGTGACTGCTGCACCGACAGATACATCGCAAACGCGCTTACCGCAACAGCAAGTAGGGCAAAATGATACAACTTAGCCTTGCGCTCACCAAGACGTACTGCAACGGTACGTTTACCGCAAGCGCTGTCGTTTTCGATGTCGCGCATGTTGTTGACGTTGAGCACGGCTACGGCGAGTAGGCCGCAGCCAATGGCTGGCAAAAAGAGCAGCGTATCTAGGTGGCCGGTGTGAAGAAAATAAGTTCCAGAGACGCCAAGCAAACCAAAGAAGATAAACACTGAAATGTCACCAAGTCCTACATAACCATAAGGTTTGTTGCCAACGGTATAGGCGATAGCTGCTGCGATAGCGAGCACGCCAAGACCAATAAAGGCGAGGATGTTTTGCAGCGATTCAAGGGCGTGTAGCACCAAAAATAACCCAGAAGCGACAGTCAGAACCACATTCAGGATGATGGCTTTTTTCATTTCTCGCTGCGTGACTTCTCCAGACTGAATGGCGCGCATCGGTCCCAGCCTGTTTTCGTTGTCGGTGCCTTTTACTGCATCGCCATAGTCATTGGCAAGGTTAGATAGGATTTGCAGCAAAGTCGCAGTTAGCAGCGCGAGCAGCGCCACACTCCATGACATTTCGCCTTTGGAAAAGGCAAGGGCACTGCCGGTGATGATAGAAACCAGCGCCAGCGGCAATGTTTTAGGTCTTGCGGCATCGAGCCAAATACGAAAAGAAGAAGTCATGATTACGCTATGAATGAACTGTTTAAAGTAAGTATACGGCAAAATGGGAAGTGGCTAAATACGCACACTAATTATGGTTTTAGTATGGGATTAGTATGATATTGAGGGATGTGTGAAGTGCGCTGAAATTCTTCATGGTTAAGCGGTATAGCATGTGGCGCTTGGCTAGGGGAAACAAGAGAAAACAAAATGAACCCAAACAAGACTAACAAACCGTGTGTTTACATTACGACCTCAAAGGGACGTGGTGTGGTTTATATCGGAGTGACAGCCGACCTTTCGAAGCGCATTTGGAAACATAAACACGGTATGACGGAAGGTATCGTTAAAAAGTATCAAGTTAATCAGCTCGTGCATTACGAGTGGTTCGACACAATGGAAGAGGCGGCTTCGAGAGAGTTGCAACTGCGTCACTGGAAAAGGGCTTGGAAGAACGACTTGGTAACGACGAACAATCCCTACTGGAAGGACTTAAGTCACGAACTGTGGTAAATAAAAAACGGCACGATGAGTGCCGTTTTGTGGTTTATCAAGGAAAGATTAAAGAATAAAGCGACTCAAATCTTCATCTTCAACAAACTCACCTAACTTCGATTTCACGTAGCCAGAATCAATCACCAATTTAGAACCAGGCTTGTCAGTCGCTTCAAATGAAATCTCATCCATTAGACGCTCCATCACAGTGTGAAGGCGACGCGCACCGATGTTCTCGGTAGTCTCGTTCACTGTCCACGCTGCATCCGCGATCTGTTGGATGCCGTCGGTGGTAAATTCAACATCGACGTCTTCCGTCTTCATCAGCGCGATGTATTGCTCTGTCAGTGAGGCCTTTGGCTCGGTTAGGATGCGTTTAAAGTCATCGCTGCTCAGCGCTTCTAGCTCAACACGAATTGGCAGACGGCCTTGTAATTCTGGAATAAGATCCGACGGCTTAGCCACTTGGAACGCACCAGAGGTGATAAACAGAATGTGGTCTGTTTTCACCATGCCGTGTTTGGTTGAAACGGTGCTGCCTTCAATCAGTGGTAGCAGATCGCGCTGTACGCCTTCGCGTGATACATCAGGGCCCGATGCTTCACCACGCTTACAGATTTTATCGATCTCATCAATAAACACGATGCCGTTGTTTTCAACGTTATAGATCGCTTGTTCTTTTAGCTCTTCTTGATTCACCAGCTTCGCAGCTTCTTCTTCGACAAGGGCTTTGAAAGCATCTTTTAATTTTGAGCTTGCGTTTCTTCTTGGTGTCACCGCCAAGATTTTGGAACATGCTCTGCAGCTGGTTTGTCATCTCTTCCATGCCAGGAGGAGCCATGATCTCCACGCCCATCTGAGGTGCTGCGGTTTCAATGTCGATCTCTTTGTCATCAAGCTTGCCCTCGCGCAGCTTCTTGCGGAAGATTTGGCGAGTGTTAGACGAAGAGTCATCTGGCTGCTCGTTTTGACCCCAAGCATCACGTGCTGGTGGTAGTAGGGCATCAAGAATGCGCTCTTCCGCCTGCTCTTCGGCGCGGAATTTTACTTTTTCCATCGCTTGCTGGTGGGTCATCTTGATCGCCACATCTGTGAGGTCACGGATGATGGTTTCTACTTCTTTACCCACGTATCCGACTTCGGTGAACTTAGTCGCTTCGACTTTGATAAACGGAGCATTAGCGAGTTTCGCTAGGCGGCGTGCAATCTCGGTTTTACCTACACCCGTTGGGCCGATCATTAAGATGTTCTTTGGTGACACTTCAGCACGTAAGCTCTCTTCAAGCTGCATGCGACGCCAGCGGTTACGCAGTGCGATAGCAACAGAGCGCTTAGCTTTGTCTTGGCCAATGATGTGGCGGTTTAACTCATGAACAATCTCGCGAGGGGTCATCTCAGACATAATTAATTCCTTACAAAAAATCAGACACTATTTGGTTTTTGGAACGCGCGAATCACGCGTCGCTTTCTAGTTCTTCAATAGTGTGGTGATGGTTGGTGAACACACAAATATCGCCAGCAATCTTCAGTGCTTTCTCAGCGATCTCGCGCGCATCTAATTCAGTGTTTTCTAGTAGTGCAGTCGCAGCGGCCTGCGCAAAGTTACCACCAGAGCCAATCGCAATCAGGTCATTTTCTGGCTGAACCACGTCACCGTTACCGGTGATAATCAGTGAAGCCGTTTCATCCGCTACCGCCAAGAGCGCTTCTAGTTTGCGAAGTGCACGGTCGCTGCGCCAGTCTTTAGCAAGCTCAACGGCTGCCTTTGGTTAGGTGGCCTTGGTGCATTTGCAGCTTGCTTTCAAAACGTTCAAATAGAGTAAACGCGTCAGCCGTACCGCCAGCAAAACCTGCGAGTACTTGGTTGTTGTAGAGTCTGCGAACCTTACGGGCATTGCCTTTCATTACGGTGTTGCCCAGGGATACTTGTCCATCACCCGCGATCACGACTTTGTTGTTACGACGCACAGATACAATAGTAGTCACGACGTTTGCCTCTTTTTGGTTTTAATTTGGTTATGGAATGGATATGTGGACGCGAAGAGTGGAATTCAAGGGGAAGAGTTTTTCGGGATGTAAACGAAATCAGCCCCTGTTGTGAGGGGCTGATTATTGGTTGTTTTTTGCTGGTGAGCTTCAGTACTTACTGCGCTTCTTTCCAAATAGCACAAGGCTCAATCTTAGCGCGCTGTAACTTATGCTTATCACGCTCCGCATCACGTTTGAGCTTGTAAGGGCCCAATACCACTCTAAACCAACTGCTGCCTTCTTTTTTACGGATCTGGCTCGAGATGCCTTGGAAGGCAATGTCTAGTTTACGAGCTTCCGCCTGTGCTAGCGTTTTGTACGCGCCGCATTGCATGATGTAAGGGATCTTGGAAACCACTTGCTCTTTGGCTTTCACCTCAACCTCACGCTTTGGTAAGGTTTCCACGTAGTCCCACTTTTCTTCAGGTGGTGGTGGAATTGGTTTCGCTGGCTTTGGCTTCGGCTTAGGTGCTGGTGTGGTGGCCACAGGAGCAGGTTTGGATGGCTCTGGGTCGTTACTCAGTAAATACAACCCGTAGCCAAATGCACTGGCGAGCAAAATGGCTAGCAAGCCACTGCGCCAGGGTTTCTTACCGGAAGTCTTCTTTTTTGCAGGGCGACGGCTGGTGCCTTTGCCCCGTCTTACATAGTCTCGGTTTGCCACTTAGATTGGTTCTGATTGAAATAACTCACTGACCTCATGGTAAATACCGCAAGGTCAAGTTGCAAGTCAGTATCGCGCCAACTATAAGATTCTTGGAGGAGCCGCACTGTCGCGGATCACAAGTTCGGTATCCAATAAGCGAGAGCCTGCACGAACGTCTGCACCCTTGAGGACTTCTAGCATCATATACATCGCTTGGCGACCAATCTCATAACGCGGTTGAGAGATAGTCGTTAGTGGTGGATCGCAGTATTGAGCAAACTGAATGTCATCAAAACCCACGACAGATAAATCTTGAGGAACTCGCAATCCGAGCTTCTTCGCTTCTTGCATAGCACCAATCGCCATCACGTCGTTGTGACAGAATATTGCGGTTGGCGGCTCAGGTAGAGCAAGTAAGGTGCGAACCAATCGCGCGCCTGCTTCAAATGTGAAGTCACCTTTGACTGTGTAAGCTGGATTCATCGGCAGGCCAGCTCGGCGCAGCGCTTGCTGGTAGCCTTGCTGTCTGAAACGACACAAAAATGCGGTGTCAGGACCGGCGATTTGCGCAATGCGCTTATGACCCAAATTCGAAAGGTAATTAACGGCCTCAAATGCTGAAGTGAGGTTATCAATATGAACCGTTGGCAGCTCAAGCTCTGGTGCAAACTCACACGCCATCACAATCGGTGGCAAGTTCTTTTGCTCAGGCTTACTGATATCAAACGGAAGATCCGTACCAAGTAGCAGCATTCCATCAGCTTGTTTGGTAAACACGAGATTTACAAATGAGGTTTCACGTTTTTTCGACTGACCACTGTCACCCAGTAATACCAGGTAACCATGTTCCATCGCGGCATCTTCAATACCACGAATGATCTCGGAAAAATACGGGTCGCAAATGTCGGGAACAATCGTCACTATGGTTTTGGATTCATTTCTGCGAAGATTGCGTGCGAGTGAATTGGGCGAATAACCAGCTTCCAAAACAGCATCTTCAACACGTTTACGCGTAGAAGATGACACTTTTTCTGGGTTCATCAAAGCTCTCGAAACCGTAGCCGTTGAGACGCCTGCAAGCTGGGCAACATCCTTCATTGTCGCCATAAACGTGTGTCCTCTCTCTGTATGTCTGAACCTGTAGGGAAGTTCTATTATTTATTGTTATCTTTCCCTGTAGGTTATTCTTGTGTTAAATGATTAATTTATCTAGTAAATAGATTTATAAGATCTATTTTTACAATCATGAACCAATACTAAATATTATTCATTTCTCGAATGAAAGTTACGGCCTGATTAACAGATTTTGCAAAACAATTGTGAAGCATATCACAACTAGCGCCGCTTATGGTTTTGTCATTAACCATTTTGCCTGGTGTCTAGTGCCTGGTGCCTGGTGCCTTGGGTAAAGAATTGGCATTTAGCTGAGGTCTTGCGGCTCAACATCCAGTGACCAGCGCACTTTTTTGGCTAAAGGTAACTGGGCAATCACGGGTTTGGCCGCGCTGATGATCTTCTGCATTTGCGGGCGACTTGGTACTTGCAATACCAGCTGCCATCTCGCTTTCCCGGCGCGTTTCGCAATGGGTGCAGGGGTCGGACCTAGCACCATACAGGCGTTATCAAAGAGCGGATGTGCCTCCAATGAGTAGCGTACTTGCCTTAAGAAGTTCTCGACATCGTTACTGTTGTTGGCTTCGGCACGAACCAAAGTCAAAAAGCTAAATGGAGGCAACTTGGCTAGCTTACGCTCTTCAATCACCGTTTCGGCAAAATGTCGGTAGTCTTTGTGCAATAGGCTTTGCAGTAGCGGGTGTTCTGGGTGGTGAGTTTGCAGCAGTACTTCGCCTGGCTTGCTGGCGCGGCCGGCACGTCCAGCAACTTGTATAAAGAGCTGCGCAAGTCTTTCTGAGGCTCTGAAGTCACTGCTGTACAGCGAACCATCGACATCCAACAGCGCCACAAGCGTCACATTGGGGAAGTGGTGCCCCTTGGCGAGCATTTGGGTACCAATCAAGATTTGATACTCATTCTTCTTAATCGCATCCAATGCGGCCTCAAGGCTGCCTTTGCGCCTAGTGCTATCACGGTCGATACGAATGGTATTGTATTCGGGAAATAAGCTCTCTAGCTGTGCCTCTAATTGTTCAGTCCCCACGCCCACGGTGACCAATTGATGCGAACCGCAGCCTTCACACTGATGGACGATAGGGCGCTGCGAGCCACAATGGTGACAGCGAATTTCATTACTTGATTGGTGATAGGTGTAGTACGCATCACAGCGGTGACACTCTGCGGTCCAGCCACATTCGTGGCACATCAGGGCAGGGCTAAACCCACGGCGGTTCAAGAACAACATGACCTGGTTGCCCGCCTCTAAATGGCGGCGCAGCTCGGCGATAAGCGGTGCCGAGAGTCCAGCTTCAAGAAACTGACCTTTGACATCAATCACTTTATTGGTGGTCGGAACGGCGAGTCCTGCGCGCTGGCTGAGGATCAAATGATGATACTTTCCAGCGAGTGCGTTTTGCAGTGTTTCGATACACGGCGTCGCAGAGCCTAAGATGATTGGGATCTGCTCTTTGTTCGCACGCATTACCGCGACGTCGCGAGCATGATAACGCAGGCTATCTTGCTGTTTGTACGATGTATCGTGCTCTTCATCGACAATAATGATGCCGAGATCGGCAAACGGTGTCAGCAGTGCTGAGCGAGTGCCGATAACAATGCCGGCGACCTTATCACGTGCACTTAACCAAGCATTGAGACGCTCGGTATCATTGAGTCCGGAGTGGATGACCTCAATCGGCACATTAAAGCGTTTACGAAAGCGGTTTATAGTCTGTGGCGTGAGACCAATTTCCGGTACCAGAACCAAAGCTTGCTGGCCGCGCTCTAATACGGGCTTAATCATTTGCAGGTAAACTTCGGTCTTACCTGAGCCCGTGACCCCTTCAAGCAGGTAGCAACCAAATTCGGTCTGGCTATTCACGGACGCGATAGCCACTGCCTGTTCGGCATTTAGGCGAAGATCGAGTGGATCGTTGCAGATCGCCTCTGGCCAAGTGGTGGACTGCGTCTGCTTCTCGATGGATGTGATCCAGCCTTTCTCTGTCAACGTCTTAAGTACGGTCGTGCTGACATCATTATCGACAAAGGCTTGATGCGAGCATGGCCCTGCTTCGAGCATACTCATGACTTTGGCTTGCTTTACCGCGCGACCAAATCCAGAGATGAGCTGATTTTTACCCGACTCCGTGATGTGCCATTCAACCGTCGCCGCAAACTCTGCAGGTTTACCTTTGCGCAGTGCGGCGGGTAGTGCATTACTTAACGTGTCCCCTAGCGGATACTGGTAATAAAGGCTGCACCAGGAGATAAGCTCGAACAGCGGTTTAGACCAGACCGGTGAGCTGTCGAGCGCTGCTTTTATTGGCTTAAGTTTTTCTATCGGAAATTCAGATTCGTGGCTGAACGCTATCACAATACCGACCAAGGTCTTTGGCCCAAAAGGGACAGACACTCTTCCGCCAACCACTGGAAACAGATGGGCAGGAACTAGGTAGTCGAACTGTTTGTCGAGTGGCACAGGTAAGGCCACGCGAGCGACATTTGGGCGCATAATGAGGTCGATATTGATAAAGTAGAGGACTATTCTAACGGTATGGGCAGCCTTGTATAGACTGCGAAATCAATTTATCGGTTAAGGGACACCAAAGGTGGCGAAAAAAGTCGCAATTTTAGTTGATTCCCATGGCACTATTCATTACTATACTGCGCCTTGATGGCATGGCTTCTTGCTTTCTTACTAAGTGTGAAGCGATGGTATCGACTATTTATTAACTACGTGTGGTGTCCGGCTTAGAATCGGATGGCGACACGGCCTAAATTATTGAGGTTTCCCATGAAAGCTGGTATCCACCCAGAATACAAAGCTGTAACAGCAACTTGCTCTTGCGGCAACACATTCGAATTCAACTCTACTCTAGGTAAAGATTCTATCCACCTAGACGTATGTGATAAGTGCCACCCATTCTACACTGGTAAGCAACGTATCGTTGATACTGGCGGCCGTGTTGATCGCTTCAACAAGCGTTTCGGTGCTCTATCTAGCAAGAAGTAATCATTACTTTTGCAGATTAAAAAAGGACGCTTCGGCGTCCTTTTTGCGTTTTTTGGGCAACAGTAGCGTCCATTTTATGTGTCAATCTCAGTCCTTTGATTTTGGTACTCAGTTCCAATTTTTTCCTGCTTTCATTTCTCCCATCCATTCAAAACCGTGATGAAGTCGCGTAGTATTGCGTTTGCAAAGTATAACTTTGTCAGAGTATTGAACATCTGAGATACCTCCTCTCCGTTCAAATGTACCCACTCTGTGTATGTAACCCTTTAGAAGCAAAGCTAATAAAAAATAACGGGTTTATACTCATAAAAAACAATACCATTCAGTCTCAAAAATGCAGGATCGCTAACCATGTCCGATGATCATCAAATCGACGAATTTCGCCAACAAGCGCTTGATTACCATGCCAACCCCATCCCTGGAAAAATTGAAATCGCGTTAACCAAACCCGCTAACTCTGCTGCCGATCTGGCATTGGCCTATAGCCAGGTGTGGCTGAGCCAGTGCGTGAAATCGCGCAAAATGCTGAGAACGTGTATAAGTACACCGCAAAGGGCAATATGGTGGCGGTGATCTCTAACGGCACCGCTATTTTAGGCCTTGGCAACCTAGGCCCAATGGCCTCTAAACCCGTTATGGAAGGGAAAGCCTTGCTGTTTAAGCGCTTTGCTGGTTTGGATTCTATTGATATCGAAGTCAAACACCGCACGATCGATGAGTTCGTCGACACGGTGGCCAACATCTCCGATACGTTTGGCGGTATTAACCTAGAAGATATTAAAGCGCCGGACTGTTTCGAAATTGAGCGTCGTCTAATCGAGCGTTGTGATGTGCCTGTATTCCACGATGACCAACACGGTACGGCGATTGTTACCGCGGCAGGTATGCTTAATGCGATTGAGCTGCAGGGTAAAGATCTTAAGGAAGCGACGATTGTCTGTTTAGGTGCAGGTGCGGCGGCGATCGCTTGTATGGAGCTTTTGATCAAATGCGGCGCAATGCGTGAGAAGATCTACATGCTGGATCGCAAAGGTGTGATCCACACGCGTCGTGATGATCTTAACGAGTATAAAGAGCTGTTTGCCAACAATACCGACAAGCGCACGCTAGAAGATGTGATTGAAGGTGCGGATTTATTCCTTGGTGTATCGGGGCCAGACTTGCTACCACCAGAAGCGCTTAAACTGATGGCCGACAAGCCAATTGTGTTTGCTTGTTCAAACCCAGATCCAGAAATCAAACCTGAGCTTGCACACCAGGTTCGTGATGATCTGATTATGGGTACGGGTCGTTCAGACTATCCAAACCAAGTCAACAACGTATTGTGTTTCCCGTTTATCTTCCGTGGGGCGCTAGACGTGCGTGCAAGCGAGATTAACGATGAGATGAAACTGGCAGCGGTTGAAGCGATTCGTGAGTTAGCAAAAGAGCCGGTACCACAAGACGTACTAGATGCTGCAGGCGCTGAATCGTTGACGTTTGGTAAAGACTACATCATTCCAAAACCAATGGATCCACGTTTGCTTCCTCGTGTGGCTAAAGCGGTCGCGAAAGCGGCAGTAGAATCTGGCGTGGCGCGTATTGAGTTGCCTGATAGTTATATGGATTAAAAACAGGGGAAGAGCGGTTCTTGGTCCTAGGCCCTAGGGGAGCAGCTCTTTAACCTCTAAAGAAATAAAAAAGCGCATTGGATTATTAACCAATGCGCTTTTTTAATGTCTCTACCAAGGACCAAGGACCAAGGACCAAGGACCAAGGACCAAGGACCAAGGACCGCTCTTACCAATTATTCTTCATCAAACGCTTCAAACTCAATCCCCATCGCCGTCATCAGCTCTTTCGCTTCTGTTGGGATATCATCAGGACGGTCTTTTCGCAAATCTTCGTCGGTTGGAAGCGGCTGGCCTGTGTAGGCGTGCAAGAACGCTTCACACAATAGCTCGCTGTTGGTTGCATGGCGTAGGTTATTGATTTGGCGACGAGTACGCTCATCAGTCAATACCTTTAGCACCTTCAGCGGGATAGACACTGTGATTTTTTTTACTTGCTCGCTTTTTTTACCGTGCTCCGCATATGGGCTAATGTATTCACCATTCCAATCTGCCATTACACACCTTCGCTCTGTTAATCATAAATAGTAGTAATAAGTATCCTGCAATTTTAGCGGGATTTACTGCCATAAGCAAAGACATATAGACGTCTAGAAGTGTTGACGTCTCACATTTAGGAAAGTAAAGTGGGGCAACGAATGTGGACATTTATTTTAATGCAATGTTAATTCTTTAACGTTTGTGGCGTTTGCCGGTTCCCATATTACCGGTAAAAGTAGACACTGTGGCTCTAGCCATGCGATCTGAGAAAGGAAGTTTCTATGAGCAATCGGAAGCCAGCGACAATAGCCGTACGTACTGGTATCGAATCGGATACCCAGCATCACGCTGTGGTGCCACCTATTTATCTTTCTACTAACTACGGATTCCCTGCGTTTGGGGAAGTGCCGACTTACGATTACACCCGCTCAGGAAACCCAAACCGAGGCTTACTCGAAACCGCTCTGTACGAGCTGGAATCAGGTAAAGGTGCGGTGGTGACCAACTGTGGTACCTCTGCGCTTAACCTTTGGGTCTCGGCGTTCTTAGGTCCAGAGGATACAATCATTGCTCCGCACGACTGCTACGGCGGTACATACCGTCTATTCAACACTCGTGCGCAAAAAGGCGACTTCAAGGTTCAGTTTGTGGATCAAAGCGATGAGCAAGCCTTTGATGCCGCGCTTGAGAACAAGCCAAAGCTTATCCTACTTGAAACTCCGTCCAACCCGCTAGTGCGCGTTGTTGATATTGCTGCCGTGTGTGAAAAAGCCAAGAAAGTAGGCGCGCTGGTGGCGGTAGACAATACCTTTTTGACACCGGTATACCAAAAGCCTCTTGAGCTTGGTGCTGACTTTGTTATCCACTCCACCACCAAGTACATTAACGGTCACTCTGATGTGATTGGTGGTGTGGTGATCACCAAAACCGAAGAGCACGCAGAAGAGCTCGCATGGTGGGGCAACTGTATCGGTGCGACGGGCACACCATTTGATAGTTACATGACGCTGCGTGGTATTCGCACTCTTGGCGCTCGTATGCGTGTTCATGAGGAAAGCTCGCAACAGATCCTAGATTTTCTTAAGCCGCAACCATTGGTGAAAGTGATTTATCACCCAAGCCTGCCAGAGCACCCTGGTCATGAAATTGCTAAGAAGCAGCAGTCTGGATTTGGCTCTATGTTGAGTTTTGAGTTTGCAGGTAGCTTTGAGCAACTGAAATATTTTGTCGGTGAGCTGGAGTTATTCTCGCTCGCGGAATCATTGGGCGGTGTAGAAAGTCTAATTTGCCACCCTGCATCTATGACCCACCGTGCGATGGGTGAAGAGGCATTGGCAGAAGCTGGCGTATCTCAGCAGCTACTTCGTCTCTCTGTTGGCTTAGAAGATGCGCAAGATTTGATTGATGACCTTGCTCAGGCATTTGAGAAAGCATCTGCGTTTGGAGGATAAGCCGGCATGAGTCAAAGCAGTACCCTAAGTAGCGCCTTAGGCGGAAAGAGTAACAAGCAGTTGCATAAATTCGGCGGCAGCAGCTTAGCCGATCCTGAGTGTTATCGTCGCGTCGTCTCTATTCTAAAAGACTACTCCAACGAGGAAGACCTCATTGTGGTCTCGGCAGCAGGCAAAACCACCAATCGCCTTATCGAATTTCTCGATGCACTGAACAAAGATGGGCGCATTGCTCATGAGCATCTTCAAGCTCTACGTCAATTTCAGATTGAGCTGGTGGAATCGCTGTTAACCGGTGAAGAGGCAGAAAGCCTTGTTTCTCAGTTGAAAGATGAATTCAGTACGCTGGGGGAGCTTGGCTACCCAATAACAGATGCCGAGCGCGCTGCTGTGCTGGGTCATGGTGAAGTGTGGTCTTCACGCCTATTGGCGGCACTGCTGAGACAAAATGATCTGCCAGCTGTGGCACAAGATGCGAGAGCGTTTCTACGTGCTGAGTTCGGCACTCAGCCAGAGGTCGAACGCGCTAAATCGTATCCGCTGATTAAAGAAGTGCTGGCTCAGCATGCGCATCACCGTGTGGTGATTACCGGTTTCATGGCGCAAAGTGAAGCTGGCGAGACCGTGCTGCTAGGTCGGAATGGTTCCGACTACTCTGCAACGGTGATTGGTGCGCTAGCTGAAGTTTCTTGCGTGACGATTTGGAGCGATGTCGCAGGCGTATACAGCGCTGACCCACGTGTAGTGAGTGACGCTTGTCTGTTGCCACTGCTGCGATTGGATGAAGCAAGCGAACTCGCGCGTTTAGCCGCCCCTGTGCTTCACAGCCGTACACTTCAGCCTGTCGCACAAAGTGCGATGGATCTGAGTCTTCGCTGCAGCTATCAGCCAGAGTCGGGCTCAACGCGTATTGAGCGTGTATTGGCTTCAGGACGCGGTGCAAAAATTATTACCTCGCTCGATGAAGTCTTGCTTATCGAGTTGGCGTTTGGTGCTGGGCACGATTTCGAGCGTGCTCAGACCGAAGTACTTAATGGCCTTAAGCGCGCGCAATTGGCGCCGTTAGCGTTTGAAGCACAAGCGGATCAATCTCGTCTTCGTCTTGCCTATACTGCGGAGATTGCCTCTGGCGCGCTGACTGAGCTGCAAGATCTGGCGATTGAAGCTGAGATTAAGCTAAAAGAAGGCTATTCAATGCTGGCAGCAGTAGGCGCAGGCGTGACTAAAAATGCCAACCATTGCTTTGGTTTTTATCAGCAGCTTAAACATGCGCCAGTCGAGTTTTTCTCAGAAGCTGAGTCGCAATTGAGTCTTGCTGCAGTGCTACGTAAATCCGACATTCAGCCGCTAGTGAAATCGGTACATACTCAGCTGTTCCAAGCGCAAAAGCGCGTTGCGGTTGCATTGTGTGGTAAAGGTAACATCGGCTCGAGCTGGCTAGAGCTGTTCAAAGAGCAGAAAAGCGAGCTTGAGAAACGTCGCGGCATGAGTTTCAACTTAGTCGCCGTTATCGACAGCCAGACTTATTGGTTTGATGAAGATGGCATTGATGAGCAGCAGGTGTTAGCCCGCTACGAAGATGAAGCGATTGAATACCAAGGTGACATCTGGCTGCAACGTTTGGCTGGACTTCAAGGCTATGATGAAGGTGTAGTGCTAGATGTGACGGCGAGTGCGGCACTAGCCGAAAGATATGTGAGTATTGCAGAGCATGGTCTTCACCTTATCTCAGCAAACAAAGTTGCAGGCTCAGCACCAAGCAATGACTACCACGCGGTGCAAGATGCGTTCTCAAAAACCGGTCGTCACTGGTTGTACAACGCAACAGTGGGCGCAGGGTTACCCATAAACCATACCGTTCGAGACCTACGTGAAAGTGGCGATGACATTGTTGCGCTATCGGGTATCTTCTCTGGCACCTTGTCTTGGTTGTTCCAGCAGTTTGATGGCTCAGTGCCATTTGCAGAGCTTGTCGACCTAGCATGGCAGCAGGGCTTAACCGAGCCAGATCCGCGCTCAGACTTAGATGGTTCGGACGTGATGCGTAAGCTTGTCATCTTGGCTCGAGAGTCTGGGTTGGATATCGAACCTGATGCGGTTGAAGTAGAGTCTTTGGTTCCTGAAGAGCTTGCAGAGTTATCGCTGGAAGGGTTCTTTGAACAAGCTTCCTTGTTAAGTGACATTCTGCAAGAGCGCCTAGAGAAGGCTCAGCGTGAAGAGAAAGTGCTGCGTTACGTTGCTCGTCTTGATAGACAGGGTAAAGCGCGCGTAGGGATTGAAGCGTTATCGAAAGAGCATGCGCTGGCGAATCTTCTACCTTGTGACAATATCTTCGCGATTGAGAGTAAGTGGTATAAGGATAATCCGTTGGTGATTCGTGGCCCTGGTGCAGGTCGTGAAGTGACGGCTGGGGCGATTCAGTCGGATTTGAATTTGATGTCTAGCTTCTTCTAGCAACATTCTTTAAGACAAATGAGGGAGACGAGAAATCGTTTCCCTCATTTGTCTATGAACTTCAATTTCCCTAACTCACCACATGAAAAAAATTCATAATCCCTCTATTGACTTTAAAACCCATTCATTTCATTCTGTAGACATATAGACGTCTAAACGTCAAAAAAATCATCATTTAAAGACAGACAGGTTTTATCTGAGATTGGATGGGATAACCAATCTTGGTGATTAGGGAGAGGACCATGGGATACACACACGCAGGCCACATTGATGCTTTGAACCAGAATATTGCTGAGCTTTCGGACAATATTAATGTTTCATTCGAGTTCTTTCCGCCGAGCACGCCGACAATGGAAGAGACGCTGTGGAAATCGGTTCACCGCCTAAAAACACTTAAGCCTAAGTTTGTTTCTGTGACGTACGGTGCTAACTCTGGTGAGCGTGATCGTACCCACTCCATCATCAAAGAAATCAAATCAGAGACAGGTCTTGTGGCCGCGCCGCACCTAACGTGTATTGATGCGTCACGTGATGAGCTTATCGATATCGCTGAAGACTACTGGGCGAACGGTATTAAGAACATCGTTGCGCTGCGTGGTGATATTCCAGAAGGTGGCGGTCAGCCTGATATGTATGCGTCTGATTTGGTGGAGCTACTAAAATCTCGCCATGATTTTGATATCTCAGTAGCAGCCTTCCCAGAAGTTCACCCGGAAGCGAAAAGCGCTCAGGCGGATCTTCTTAACTTAAAACGTAAAGTCGATGCTGGCGCTAACCGTGCGATTACGCAGTTCTTCTTTGATGTTGAAAGCTACCTGCGTTTTCGTGACCGCTGTGTGGCGGCAGGTATTGATGTGGAGATTGTTCCGGGTATTCTGCCTGTGACGAACTTTAAACAAGCGTCGCGCTTTGCAGCCATGAACAAGGTGAAAGTGCCGGGTTGGATGCAAAAGCAGTTTGAAGGTCTAGATGATGACCTAATGACCCGCCAATTGGTGGGTGCGAGCCAAGCCATTGACATGGTTCGTGTACTGAGCCGTGAAGGTGTGAAGGATTTCCACTTCTACACCCTAAACCGCGCAGAAATGACCTACGCACTTTGCCACACCCTAGGTGTCCGCCCAGAAGCGTAAACCACCAAAAAATCACAACAAAAAACGCCAGTCATATTGAAATGACTGGCGTTTTTCTTTTTATCCTTTCCAAGGACCAAGGACCAAGGACCAAGGACCAAGGACCAAGGACCAAGGATCAATAATCTTACGCTAACGCTTCCAGCTCCGCTAGCGCCTCTTCCGCCCAGTCTAACCATGCTTGACGTGCAAGTAGGTTACGGCGAAGAGTTAGGCGCTCAAGGCGTGCGTGTTTCTCAAGCGTGCTTGGTGTCGCGTAGTAAGCCGCTTCAATTTCACGGTAGTGTGCAACTAGCTTTTTCGATTCTTCGATAAGCTCTTCCAGTTGGATGCGGAACGCAGCAGAAGGCTGAACGGCACAGGCTGCCAGTTTCGCTGAGAACTCATCACGAACGGTTGGGTGTACGGTTGGTTGCTCAAACCACTCGCCAAGCGCGCTACGGCCGGCATCTGTGATTGAGTAAACCTTACGGTCTGGTTTGCCTTCTTGGGGCTCAAGTTTACAGGTAACTAGGGCTTTATCAGCCATTTTGTTTAGCTCACGGTAA
Organism: Vibrio variabilis; assembly: GCF_003263785.1. Classification (GTDB taxonomy): domain Bacteria; phylum Pseudomonadota; class Gammaproteobacteria; order Enterobacterales; family Vibrionaceae; genus Vibrio; species Vibrio variabilis. The sequence continues at coordinate 11,305 of NZ_JYJK01000040.1, read as the reverse complement.
ACCTGCTGGTGGCTTGCTTTCCAGAAGTAACCGATGCTAGCAGAAAATTCCTTAGTAATGTCGTAGCCTGTTGCGTCACGAGTGCTTAGGACAGTAAGGATAACGTGTGGTAGTGACATGTCTTAAATCCAAATGGTCAAAATCTTAGTAATAGTTATGTTGTTCTTTTAAGTGCGTTTGTGGTTAACGATGACACCATGCAAGCGCCTTGGAATCTTGGTTGATTCCAGGAAACTCGCACAAAGAACAGTGCACCTCGCCAAAGCGGGTACCAATAACCGTGTTTAAAGCCTTTGTCACCTAGACAGCCACATGAACATGTGACCAACGCCGTCGACGTCGTATTTTTATTTTTATCGAACAGCGGAGTGTAATTATATCTGAATTATATAAGCAAAAAGTGGAATAGAATGCGATACCACTTCAAAAAACTAACAAAACTCTCAGTAAGTATGCCAGTAAAAATAAAAGGCCGCAATGTGCGACCTTTTGTCTCTTTTGTAAAATAATATATCGTTTAGCCAGTGTTTCGCATACCGGCCGCGATACCGGCGATGGTCACCATCAGTGCTTCTTCTAGCTCAGATTCGGTTTCTTCACTCTGACGAGTACGATACAGAAGCTCTGCTTGCAGCATGTTGAGAGGCTCAACATAGATGTTACGCAGACGAATGGACTCTTGTCCCCAAGGGTCGCTTTGCATCAGGTGGTTGTGGTTTTCTACGTTCAGTACCGCAACGATGTCTTTTTGCAATTGACCACGCAGCTTGTCACCAAGAGGCAACAGCTCTGGATCCGCAAGACGCTTATCGTAGTAGCGAGAGATTTCCATATTACACTTGGTGTAAACCATCTCTAGCATACCTAAACGCGTTGAGAAGAATGGCCACTCGCGACACATCTCCTCTAGCAGTGCTTGGTGACCCTTGTCGATAGAGTATTGAATCGCTTCACCAGCACCAAGCCATGCAGGCAGCACTAGACGGTTTTGACTCCATGAGAAGATCCATGGGATAGCACGCAAGCTTTCAACGCCGCCATTTGGGTTACGTTTTGCTGGGCGAGAGCAAGAGGCAGTTTGCCCAGCTCTAGCTCAGGCGTTGCTTGGCGGAAGTATGGCACAAAGTCTGGCTCGCCACGCACCACTTTACGGTACGCATCGCAAGAGACTTGAGACAGCACTTCCATTAGGTCGCGCCAATCTTGCTTCGGCTCTGGTGGTGGCATTAGGTTTGCCTCCAGAATCGCACTGGCGTACAGGTTGAAGCTGTTAACCGCAATTTCTGGTAGACCCAGCTTAAAGCGGATCATCTCGCCTTGCTCAGTCACACGTAGGCCGCCTTTAAGGCTCTTCGGTGGCTGAGACAGCAGTGCCGCGTGTGCTGGTGCACCACCGCGACCAATCGTACCGCCACGGCCGTGGAATAGGGTGATGTCGATACCTGCTTCTTCACCGACCTCAACCAGTTTTTCCATCGCGCTGTATTGAGCCCAGCCCGCCGCCATTACGCCGGCGTCTTTTGCTGAGTCAGAGTAGCCAATCATCACCATTTGATGATTTTGGATGTAGCCACGATACCAGTCGATATCGAATAGCTGTTTCATGACCGCTTCTGAGTTATTCAGGTCATCGAGAGTTTCAAACAGTGGGCAGACGTCCATGCGGAACTTACAGCCACACTCTTGCAGAATAAGGTGAACGGCCAACACGTCAGACGCCGTGCGAGCCATGGAAATCACATAGGCACCAAACGCTTCACGAGATTGTGAGGCAATCACTCGGCATGTATCGAGCACTTCTTGAACCGGCTCTGAAGGCTCCCAATCGCGTGGTAGCAGTGGGCGCTTTGAGCTTAGCTCGTTAATTAAGAATGACACCTTGTCTTGCTCGCTCCACTGGTCGTAATCACCTAGACCGAGGTAGCGGGTAAGTTCAGAAATCACGTCTGAGTGGCGCGTACTCTCTTGACGGATATCGAGACGCACTAGGTGCACACCAAACGCTTTGACGCGGCGCAGTGTATCGAGTAGCGAACCATCGGCGATGATTGCCATACCACTTTCACGGAGTGACTTGTAGCAAGCCATGAGCGGCTCCCATAGCTGGGAGATGTCTTCAAGGATTGGCTTGTTCGGTACGTCTTGATGGTTGATCTGTGCCTCTAGCACTTCCAAGGTATCAATCAATAACTTACGAACTGGTTTCAAAATGGCGCGGTACGGTTCGTGTTCGTCACCTGCAAGGTCGCGAACCTGATCGTTACACTTAACCATAGAAAGCTCAGTGATAAGCTCTTGGAAATCTTTTAGATAAAGCTCAGCCGCTTTCCAGCGAGACAGTAGCATCACTTCTCGCGTGATTTTATGCGTCACAAACGGGTTACCGTCGCGGTCACCACCCATCCAAGATGAGAAGTGTACAGGACGCGCATCGATCGGCAGCCCTTCGTCTAGATAGCCTTTGAGGCGCTCATCAAACTCACGCAAGAACTCAGGAACCGCATCCCATAGTGAGTTCTCAACCACAGCGAAGCCCCATTTTGCTTCATCGAGTGGTGTTGGGCGCTGCTGACGGATCACATCTGAGTGCCAGCTTTGCGAGATGAGCTGCTCGAGACGACGCTCGGTTTTCTTGCGCTCTTTATCAGACAGCTCGTTTAGTTCCAGCTTAGAAAGACACTCGTTGATTTTGACCAGCTTGTTGATCATGGTGCGGCGAGTGATTTCTGTTGGGTGAGCGGTCAGTACAAGCTCGATGTTGAGGTCGCGAACGGCTTGAACGGTATCAAACTTGCTGACATCTTGCTGGCTAAGCTTAGAAAATAGGGTGTAGATTGGGTCTGGTTCACACACATCGGCTTCGCAGCTACGCGAGATCGTATGGTATTGATCGGCGATGTTGGTGAGGTTTAGGAACTGGTTAAATGCACGAGCGACTGGGGTCAGTTGCTCATTTGGCAGGTTTTTAATCTCTTCAATGAGAATGTCACGATCGGCTTCATTGCCTGCGCGTACTACGGATTTAGAAAGTTTACGAATCTTCTCCACTTTCTCTAGGATCTCGTCTCCATGCGCTTCCCTGATGGTGTTACCCAACAGGTGCCCTAGCATCCTAACATTGCTCTTCAATGGGGCATATTTTTCGTTCATAGTCGTCCTGCCTTGTAATTTAACTACATCCGTTATTCCTTATCAGCCTCACAATCTAGCGAAAAATGTTAGTGCGAGTCAAATAAAGTAAACCAAGTTTGCATTTATCGTGCTGGCACGAAAAACGCACACTTGGTCGAGTTAAAAGGTTGAATTGTTGAAAATTTATTACAGAATATGGTTTATTCGAAGCAATACTGCCTCATTGCTTTGGCTAAGATATTGATGGTCGGATCAATAAAATCAAAGCTTAAAAACTCATCAGGCTGGTGGGCTTGGTCTATTGAACCAGGGCCGAGCACTAAGGTAGGGCACAGCTGCTGCAAAAATGGTGCTTCGGTACAATAGTTGACCGTTTCTGATGGGGTTTCACACAATGTTTCCATTCCACCAACAAACGGGTGTTTATGATCGCACTCATAGCCTGGAATTGGCTCGTGAAGCGCGGTAATAGATAAGCGCCCTGGCCATTTTGCTTCCACTTCTTTGAGTGCATCCCGCAGTAGGTTATCCAAACCATCCAAGCTGATCCCTGGCAGCGGTCTGACATCATAATGCAGCTCACAGCAGCCACAAATGCGGTTAGCGCTGTCGCCGCCGTGAATATGACCAAGGTTGAGGGTAGGGCTAGGGATAGCGAAACCTGGGTGGTGATACTCTTTCACTAGCTTGTCACGCAGTTTCATCATCGCGTACAACACTTCATGCATGATTTCGATGGCGTTAACGCCCAATGCAGGGTCTGAAGAGTGACCAGACTTGCCCGTCACTCGAATCGCGTTGGCCACATGACCTTTATGACCACGAATCGGCACTAGGCTGGTGGGTTCACCGATAATGCAGTAATCCGGTTTGAACGGTGCGTTGTCAGTAAAGTGTCTTGCGCCCAACATAGTGGTTTCTTCATCACAGGTTGCCAGCACGTAAAGTGGTTTGGTTTGTTTGCTCCAGTCGATTTTCTTGACGGCTTCGTAGATAAACGCGAAGAAGCCTTTCATATCTGCGGTGCCCAAGCCGTAGAAGCGGTTATTGGCTTCAGTCAAATCATGCGGGTTGAAACTCCAGCGACCTTCATCAAATGGTACGGTATCACTGTGACCTGCCAATAGTAGACCGCCTTCGCCTTGCCCTCTTTTAGCAATCATATTGAACTTGTTGGGTTCAACCTCGATAACCTCAACCTCAAAACCTAGGTCTTTCATCCATGTTGCCAGTTTTTCGATCACTTTCTCGTTGCCATGATCCCAGCTTGGGTCAGTGGAGCTAATCGAAGGTGTGCTGATCAGGCCTTTGTAGACCTCTAAAAAACTAGGTAATTGCATATTATCTTCGCTTCTACTGTTGACAGATTAATCTTAAGACTGTAAAAAACATATTAAATCATAATTAATGAATAAAAAATCAATTAATGGCATTTTTTCTATATTTATAATCATTAATTGCAAGTTTCACTAACAACGTTAAATCGACTTACTTACGGAATCAGAGTCATGCTAAAAACCACTATTATTGGCGCATCAGGATACACAGGAGCAGAGCTGGCTCTCATGGTGACCAAACACCCAGAGCTCACGCTATCAGGTTTGTACGTGTCCGCCAATAGTGTCGATGCAGGCAAACCGATTTCTCAGTTGCACGGTAAGTTGGCAGGCTTAGTTGAAATGCCAGTACAGCCGCTGGTCGATGTGCAAAAAGCAGCAGGCGAGTGTGACATTGTATTTTTGGCAACAGCCCACGAGGTGAGCCATGATTTGGCGCCAGTGTTTTTAGCACAAGGTTGCCAAGTGTTTGACCTATCAGGCGCTTACCGCGTGAAAGCCGATGACTTTTATACCACCTTCTACGGCTTTGAGCATCAGCACGAAAACTGGTTGGACAAGGCGGTGTATGGCCTTGCAGAGTGGAACGCAAAAGAGATTGAAAGCGCGCAGCTCGTGGCAGTACCAGGTTGCTACCCAACCGCTTCACAGTTGGCAATCAAACCGCTACTTGAAGCTGGTCTTGTTGATAGCACTATGTGGCCAGTTATCAATGCAACCAGTGGTGTCTCTGGCGCGGGACGTAAAGCGTCGATGACCAACAGCTTTTGCGAGGTCAGCCTTCAGCCTTATGGGATTTTTAATCACAGACACCAACCAGAGATTGCAACGCATTTGGGTTGTGATGTGATTTTTACTCCGCACCTAGGCAATTTTAAGCGTGGCATCTTGGCGACCATCACCATGAAACTTAACGATGGTGTGACTGCGGAGCAGGTTGCATCAGCATTTGCATCGGCTTACGAGAGCAAACCAGGTGTGCGCGTCAAAGGGGAAACTATCCCAAGAATTCAAGATGTTGAGAACACGCCGTTCTGCGATATCGGTTATAAGGTTCAAGGCCAACACATCATCGTGGTGTCGGCGATTGATAACCTGCTAAAAGGCGCATCGAGTCAAGCGATGCAGTGTTTGAATATCAAAAATCAGTTTGCACAGCTAACCGCGTTGGTTTAGTCGAGGAGAGCAGCATGAGTCAGCAAAATACACCATTAGTGATCAAGTTAGGCGGCGCGGCACTGTCGTGCTCTGATACGCTTGGAAAACTATTTAAGGCTATCTCTGATTACAGCCAGCAAGCACAGCGAAGTATCGTGATTGTTCACGGTGGCGGTTACCTTGTAGATGACCTGATGAAGAAGCTCGACATTCCTACTGTTAAGAAGCAAGGTTTGCGCGTGACACCTTATGATCAGATCCCTTTGATTGCGGGCGCTCTAGCGGGCACAGCAAACAAGCTACTGCAAGGCGATGCGATTAAAGCGGGTCTCAATGCGGTAGGTTTGAGTCTTGCTGACGGCGGCCTTTGTGAAGTGACTGAGCTAGACCCAGAGCTTGGCGCGGTAGGTGATGCTAAGCCAGGTAACCCAGCGGTTCTACAAGCGATTTTAGCTACAGGCGCATTGCCAATCATTAGCTCAATCGGTCTCGATAGCCAAGGTCAGCTAATGAACGTTAATGCCGACCAAGCGGCAGTCGCAGTGGCTGGTGCATTGGATGCAGAATTAGTGCTGCTATCTGATGTGAGCGGCGTGCTGGATGGCAAAGGTCATCTGCTACCAAGCCTGACTAAGCAAGAAGCGGATGCGCTGATTGAAGGCAAAGTGATTACCGATGGCATGATTGTTAAGGTACAAGCTGCACTGGAAGCGGCTAACGACCTAGGTCGCCCAATTGAAGTGGCGACATGGCGATACCCAGAAAAATTAGTCGAATTGTTTGCTGGTAAGAGTATCGGCACACAGTTCGTCCCAAACTGAATTATCAGAAAGTAAGCCAAATTTACGATTAACGAATTTAAAGTGAAGTAACCCGAGAAGCTGACCGCCAAAATCAGGCTCGGACAAGGAGAGAGACATGAGTAAACCATCTGTAAAAAAAGTTGTTGTTGCCTACTCTGGCGGTCTAGATACGTCAGTTATCATCCCATGGCTAAAAGAGAACTACGATTGTGAAGTTGTGGCATTTGTTGCTGATGTAGGCCAGGGCGAAGAAGAGCTTGTGGGCAATCGAAGAAAAAGCGAAAGCATCAGGCGCTTCTGAATGCTACATTGCAGACCTGAAAGAAGAAATGGTCGCTGACTACATCTTCCCAACGCTAAAAACGGGCGCGTACTACGAAGGTAAATACCTGCTAGGTACATCAATGGCGCGTCCGATTATTGCTAAGGCTCAGGTTGAAGTAGCGCGTAAAGTCGGTGCTGACGCATTGTGTCACGGCTGTACAGGTAAAGGTAATGACCAAGTACGTTTTGAGGGTGCATTTGCAGCTCTTGCCCCAGACCTAACCGTGATTGCGCCTTGGCGTGAGTGGGATCTAGTGAGCCGTGAAGAGTGTCTGGATTACCTCGCGGAGCGCAACATCCCTTGTACCGCTTCACTAACCAAGATCTATTCACGTGATGCAAACGCATGGCACATCTCTACAGAGGGCGGCGTTCTAGAAGATACATGGAATGCGCCAAACGATGATTGCTGGGCATGGACAGTGGATCCTGAGCAAGCACCAGATCAAGCAGAATACGTGACGCTAGAAGTAGCAAAAGGCGAAGTAGTTGCCGTTGACGGTGAGAAAATGACGCCATACAACGCTCTGGTTTACCTAAACGAGAAAGGCGTGAAGCACGGCGTTGGTCGTATCGATATCGTTGAAAACCGTCTTGTCGGTATGAAGTCTCGTGGCTGCTACGAAACTCCAGGGGGCACAATCATGATGGAAGCACTGCGTGCGGTTGAGCAGCTAGTTCTAGACAAAACATCGTTTGAGTTCCGTGAAGAGCTAGGCGTGAAAGCCTCACATCTTGTTTATGACGGTCGTTGGTTCACACCACTTTGTAAGTCTATCTTGGCAGCGTCGGAAGAGCTGGCACAGGACGTGAACGGCGAAGTCGTGGTTAAGCTATACAAAGGTCAGGCGATTGTGACTCAGAAACGCAGCGTAAACAGCCTGTACTCTGAAGAGTTCGCAACGTTTGGTGAAGATGAAGTGTACGACCAAAGCCACGCGGAAGGCTTCATCCGTCTTTACTCGCTATCAAGCCGTATCAGAGCATTGAACGAAGCGAAGAAAAAATAATGTCGCTCCATCATACGGATTGAAATCTAGAAACCCATTTGTTATCAAATGGGTTTCTTTTTATCTGGACGATAAAAATGAGCGACAAAACTCTGAAATAGCATTGATTTGAATATTTATGTGAAATAAATGAATTTTTACTTTATTTTTAATTCGGTTTGTCGTACCTTGAACCCTATCAACAAAGACACTGAGTAGCATTCAATTCACTCAGCGAGAATAGCGGTTTATTCTTACAATAAGTAACCACAGAAGCAGCGACGCAGACTGAGCAGTTAGGAGAGACACGATGGCATTATGGGGCGGAAGATTTACCCAAGCAGCAGATACGAGATTCAAAGACTTTAATGATTCATTGCGCTTTGACTACCGACTTGCTGAGCAAGACATTGTTGGCTCAATTGCTTGGTCAAAGGCGTTGGTTTCGGTGGGTGTTCTTACTGAAGATGAACAGCAGAAGCTAGAGCTAGCACTGAACGAGCTTAAACTCGAAGTGATGGAAAATCCAAAGCAGATCCTAAGATCGGATGCGGAAGATATCCATAGCTGGGTTGAGCAACAACTGATTGGCAAAGTGGGCGACCTAGGTAAGAAGCTGCACACCGGCCGTTCTCGTAACGACCAAGTGGCGACCGACCTGAAACTTTGGTGTCGTCAGCAGGGTCAGCAACTTTTGCTGGGTCTCGACAGACTGCAATCGCAAATGGTTGAGGTCGCAAGAGCACATCAAGATACGGTTCTTCCGGGTTATACCCATCTTCAGCGTGCTCAGCCTGTGACGTTTGCTCACTGGTGCTTAGCGTACGTTGAGATGTTTGAGCGTGATTACTCTCGTTTGGATGACGCCATTAAGCGTTTAGATACCTGCCCACTAGGTTCTGGTGCGCTAGCGGGTACGGCTTACCCAATGGATCGTGAGCAGCTTGCACATAACCTAGGCTTCAGAAGAGCAACTCGTAACAGCTTGGACTCGGTATCTGACCGTGACCATGTGATGGAGCTGATGTCTATTGCCTCTATCTCTATGCTGCACCTATCTCGTCTGGCTGAAGATATGATCTTCTATAACTCAGGTGAGTCGAACTTTATTGAACTTGCGGATACTGTGACGTCTGGCTCTTCTTTGATGCCTCAGAAAAAGAACCCAGATGCTCTAGAGCTTATCCGTGGTAAAACCGGTCGTGTCTACGGCTCGCTAGCGGGCATGATGATGACAGTAAAAGCTCTGCCACTTGCCTACAACAAAGATATGCAAGAAGACAAAGAAGGTCTATTTGATGCACTCGACACTTGGAGTGACTGCATGGAAATGGCCGCGCTCTGTTTCGATGGTATCAAGGTAAACGGCGAGCGTACGCTGGAAGCGGCGAAGCAAGGTTATGCAAACTCTACCGAGCTTGCAGACTACCTAGTTGCTAAAGGTATTCCATTCCGTGAAGCGCACCATATTGTGGGTGTTGCCGTTGTCAGTGCGATTGCCAAAGGCTGCGCACTCGAGGAGCTCTCCATTGAAGAACTGAAAGAGTTCTCGCCAGTGATTGAGAACGATGTTTACGACATCCTGACCATTGAGAGCTGCCTAGAGAAGCGTAATGCTCTTGGTGGTGTGGCGCCGCAGCAAGTCGCTTACGCGGTGGACCAAGCAGAGAAACGTCTCACCGCGCGTGATAACTCGGCGGTGAAAGTGCGCTCTGCTCGTCTGACGGATATCGATGCGCTAGAGAGCATGGTGGCTTACTGGGCGAACCTTGGTGAAAACCTACCTCGTAGCCGCAATGAACTGGTGCGTGATATTGCTCATTCGCCGTCGCAGAGCATCATGGTGAAGTCACGGGTTGTGCGTCACTCTATGTGTATGACTCAGGATTGGCTGAGATCCGCTCTTTAGGTGTTGAAGCGGGCTGGCAAGGTCAAGGGCAGGGCACAGCGATTGTTCAGCACTTGGTAGAGAAAGCACGTAAGATGGCGATCAAGAAAGTGTTCGTTCTGACTCGTACGCCAGAGTTCTTTATGAAGCACGACTTCATCCCAACATCGAAGACGCTGCTGCCTGAGAAAGTTCTAAAAGACTGTGACCAATGTCCGAGGCAGCATGCTTGTGATGAGGTAGCGTTGGAAGTGAACTTGGTAGAGCAAATTATTGCCAAGATGAACGTTGCATAACTCATTGAAAAATAAGTGAGTAACGAAAAGATCGGAAAAATTTTAAAAAAAGATCATTTTTCTGGGAACAAACAAGAAAAGGCACGGTCTATTAAAGTACCACTGCTTTTTCTTAGAAGAATCTAAGAAGGCCCCGAATCAAGGTTGATTACGGGGCTTTTTTCTTTTTAGCGCTTTTCAAAGTTTTCTTCCCTTTCAATCTAAACCTCTCAAGTTCGATTGATCTAACCCTTTGCTTTTGCTCGCAGCGAGAAAAACTTTGGTTCGCCAAGCATGTCACAATGTTCGCGTGTTGCTTGTCCTTGGTATCCGATAGAATAGGCCTTCCTGTTTCAGCCCTATCGTTCGGATAGCCTAAAAAGAGCAATAACATTATGATTGAACGCCTTCATACTAAAGAGCGCATGAGCCGCATCGTTAAGCACAATGGCACGATTTACCTTTGTGGTCAGGTGTGTGCAGACGCCACTAAAGACATTACTGAACAGACGCAAACTATGCTTGATAAGGTCGAGGCTCTGCTACTTGAAGCGGGCAGCGACAAAGAGCACATGCTATCAGCAACCATCTACCTTAAAGACATGCAAGATTTCCAAGCAATGAACGCAGTATGGGACGCATGGGTGCCAGCAGGCCATGCACCAGCACGTGCTTGTGTGACCGGCGACATGGCTCGCGAAGCCTTGTTGGTAGAGATTTCTGTGATCGCAGCAGAAATCGAAGCTAAATAATCTTCAAAAAATTCAAACAAAAAAAGCGAGCCCAACGATAAGGCTCGCTTTTACTATCTCTTGACCTAATACTATTTAGACCAAGGACCAAGGACCAAGGACCAAGGACCAAGGATCAAGAACCTTAACCCAAATACGCCTCAAGCTCCTCACTACCACCAATATGCTTACCACCGATAAACACCTGCGGTACAGTCGTACGGCCGCTCACGGCACGCAAAGTCACTGTGGTTGCGTCTTTACCCAGCACGATCTCTTCATACTGAAGGTTATGGTCAATCAGGTTTTGCTTCGCTTTCATGCAGAATGGGCAACCTGGCTTAGAGAATACTGTGATAGATTCTTGAGTCTTGTAGCTTGGCGCGATGTAGTTCAGCATCGTATCTGCATCAGAAACCTTGAACGGGTCGCCCGGCTCGTTTGGCTCGATGAACATCTTCTCTACCACGCCGTTTTTCACCAGCATGCTGTAGCGCCATGAACGTTTGCCAAAGCCAAGGTCATTTTTCTCAACCAGCATACCCATGCCATCAGTGAAGTCGCCGTTACCATCTGGAATGAAGGTGATGTTTTCTGCTTCTTGATCGGATTTCCATGCATTCATAACGAAGGTATCGTTTACCGATACACATAGGATTTCATCCACG
>NZ_JYJK01000039.1 GCF_003263785.1 Vibrio variabilis | reverse complement strand
GTTACAGTGGCGTTGTCACCTGCTGATAGGTTCGCAGCCGTGAGGTCATCACCTTCCACATCCGATGCTTGTGATAGAAGTTGCTCTTGTGACAATGTCACACTTCCATCTTCATCAACACTGTAAGCTAGGTCGCCTGATACCGGAGCGTCGTTGATTGGAAGCACATCTACGTTAATCACTGTATCAACCGTGGCACCATCTTCATCTTGAATGGTAACGTTTAATTGAACCTCGCCATTGAAGTTTTCATTTGGAGCAAAGCTACAAGTACCATCACCATTGACGGAGAAGATACCGTGCGGTCCATCGTAACCGATACCCACTAGCGATACATCGCCTTCGATGTCAGATGCATTGGCAAGGACTTGAGACTCACTGAAGGTCAGTACGCTGTCTTCATCAATAGTGTAAGAAGTTGGAGCTGCAATTGGTGGGTCGTTGACCTCGATAACGGTTAAACCAGCACTTGTCTCTGCGGTTGCCCCGTCTTCATCTGCTACAACGACATCAAAGCTAACTTCACCTGAGAAGTTCTCGTTTGGCGAGAAGGTATAGGTACCATCACCGTTGTCAGCAAAGACACCATCAGTACCTGAGTAAGAGACATCCTGAACGGAAACGTCACCCTCAACATCCGAACTGTTAGCCAATAACTGCTCGTCACTAATGGTAATAGAGTTGTCTTCTTGTACAGAATAAGTTGTAGAACCGGCAACCGGAATGTCGTTAACAGACTCAACCGTTACATCAATGTTGGCTTCTGTGGTGGTTGTACCATCGCTCACTGAGAAGCTTAGGTCTACTTCACCGTTGAAGTTTTCGTTTGGAGCGAAGGTATAGGTACCATCACCGTTATCTGTGAACACACCTTCTGTACCAGAGTAACTAACATCTGCGACTGATAGGTCGTCGCCATCAATATCAGACGCGCCTGCAAGAAGCTGCTCATCCCTGAAGGTCAACGAACCGTCTTCTTGAATGGTGTAACCCACATCTTCCACAACCGCTGCATCATTGACCGGGTCAACAGTCAAATCAACATTCGCAGCTATGGTTTCAACACCATCTGAGATATCAAAGGTTAAGTCAATTGCTCCATTGAAGTCCGCATCTGGTGTAATGGTGAAAGAACCATCTTCATTAGCCGTTACCGTAGCGTTGTCACCTGCGGTTAGATTCGCTGCTTCAAGATCATCGCCTTCAACATCGCTAGCTTGAGCTAGAAGTTGTTCTTGAGACAGTGTAATTGAGCCGTCTTCATCGACGCTATAGGCCAAGTCACCTGAGACTGGAGCGTCATTGACTGCAATTACATCAATGCTTGCCGTGGTCTCTGCGGTTGCACCATCTTCATCCACAACGGTGACATCAAGAGATACGTTACCGTTGAAATTTTCATTTGGTGCGAAGCTGAACGTGCCATCACCGTTGTCGGTAAGTATGCCGTCTGTACCAGAGTAAGAGACATCTTCAACAGCCACCTCACCCTCTATATCCGAGCTGTTAGCTAGCAACTGGTCACTGGTAATGGTGATGATGTTGTCTTCGTCAACGCTATAAGTCGTCGCTCCCGCAACCGGCAAGTCGTTCACTGAGATGACATCGATACCAGCGGTTGTATCCGCTGTCGCTCCGTCCTCATCGACAACAGTAACATTTAGGCTTACGTCACCGTTGAAGTTCTCATTTGGTGAGAAGGTATAGGTGCCGTCGCCATTGTCAGTGAACACACCATCAGTACCGGTATAGCTGACACTATCGACAGCGACATCGCTTCAACATCAGAGCTGTTGGCAAGCAATTGTGCGTCGCTGATGGTGATGCTTCCATCCTCATCTACGCTATAGCTTGTCGCACCGGCTACTGGAACATCGTTGATTGGCACGACTTGGACATCGATATTGGCCGATACCGTATCCGTTCCATCACTGACGTCGTAGGTAAGATCAACATTGCCATTGAAGTTTTCATTTGGCGCGAAGGTATAGGTGCCATCTCCGTTGTCAGTAAAGACACCATCGGCCCCCTCATAGTTCACGGACTCAACAGTTAAATCATCACCGTCGATGTCAGTTGCACCAGCAAGTAGCTGTTCGTCAGTAAAGGTTAGCGAGCCATCTTCATTAATGGTGTAGTCGTGGTCGTAAATGACAGACAAGTCATTCACAGCCGTTACAGTAACATCAAGCTCCGCTGGGGTAACACCACCGTTGCCGTCGTCAACGTTGTAGCTGATTGAGAACTCACCGTTAAAGTTCTCTTCCGGCGTAATGGTATAGGTACCATCACCGTTGTCTGTGATGATCGCGTTTTCAATAGCGATATCACCGATGCTTGGTTCATTACCGTCAGTTTCTTCGCCAGATCCTGTTTCTTCGGTATCACCGGCTACGACTTCTGAGATATCAATGCCATTGTCGGCCGCAGCGGCTTCTTCAGACGTTGGTAGCTCAAAGTTAGTGACCGTGCTGACGTCTTGGCTCGGTACTATCACTCCATCAACGATGTCAAACACATGCCAGTGATCGCCCTGCGGGTTGTCAGGTAGATCCGGTGTAAAGGATTGAATCAGTGTATCCCCAACAAAGATTTGAACTTGGACATCTTCTACGCCGTCCACATCCCAACTGCGGCCACTGTAGTTGTGCACTGAATAGTGCATGTTCATGTCTTCGTAGTTTGGAATGGTGATGGTTTCTGGGCCATTGCCATTCACATCATCGACATCCTGTGCAACGCGGTCACCGGACTCTTGGGTGTAGCTCATATCTCGATAGTAAATATGGTCAAGCTCTTGCCCTGAATCTTGGTCGTACAACCATAGGTGGTTATCAAGATCTCGAGGATTATCTCCCCAAGTCACCACCACACGCATATCTGCATCATCAAGGACTTCAGATATTGCGGTGACACCGCCGTTGGTCTCTTCTCCCGCAGGGACGACAAAGCTCGTCGTGATAGAGCCCTCTTGCTCAATAGTGACTGTACCTTCATTAACAATAGAGCCGCTAACTGAGTAGTTACCCGAGTCATCGGTTACGGTGGTGTAGCTATTACCTGCACCGTCCGTCAGCGTAACTTCCGCACCGGATACTGGATTACTGGTTTCCGCATCAAGCACGGTCCCTGTCACCGTAGTATCATCGCCCTGCTCTCCAATGATGGCTGTCATGTCATCATCTTCGATATCAGTTGCGAACTGCAATAGCTCCTCTTGAGTGATGGTATAAGAACCATCTTCCTCAATCGTAATGGCTACATCAGCCGAAACAATTGGCGCATCATTAACAGGATCAACTGTTAAGCCGAGGTTGGCTGCAATTGGAGTGTCACCATCACTGATGCTATAGGCCACATCGATGTAACCATTGAAGTTCTCATCTGGCGTGATGGAGAAAGTACCATCGCCATTGTCAACAATGGTTGCATTGTCCGCTACCAAACTGTCTGCAGTGAGTGCATCCCCCTCGATATCAGCCGCATTGGCAAGCAATTGCTCTTGAGTAATCGTAATGGTGTTGTCTTCATCAACATTAGCGTAAACATCTGACGTAGTTGGAAGATCGTTGACTGGATTAACCGACAGATCGGCATTCGCAACGATGGTTTCTGTGCCATCCGAGATATCAAAGCTTAGGTCGATGTTGCCGTTAAAGTTGGCCTCTGGGGTTACCGTAAAGGTACCATCACCATTATCCACCACAGTCGCGTTGTCGCCAGCAGATAGGTTAGCAGCAGTGAGGTCGTCACCATCCACATCTGAAGCCTGAGATAGCAACTGCTCTTGGGTTAATGTAATAGAACCATCTTCGTTGATGTTGTACGCCAAGTCACCGGAGACTGGTGCATCATTAACCGCAATTACATCGATACCTGCTGTGGTATCGGCCGTTGCACCATCTTCGTCAACGACCACAACATCAAGCGAAACGTTGCCGTTGAAGTTTTCATTTGGTGCGAAGCTGTAAGTACCGTCACCATTGTCAGTGAGGATACCATCTGTGCCAGAGTAAGACACATCGCTGACACTCACGTCCCCTTCAACATCAGAGCTATTAGCAAGCAACTGATCATCTGAAATGGTAATCACGCCATCTTCATTCACTGAGTACGAGGTAGAGCCTGCTACTGGAAGGTCATTAACAGATTCGACCGAGACATCAATGTTGGCTTCTGTTGTCGTTGTGCCATCACTTACAGAGAACTTAAGACCAACATCACCGTTGAAGTTTTCGTTCGGAGCAAAGGTATACGTGCCGTCACCGTTATCGGTGAATACGCCATCAGTGCCTGTGTACGAAACATCCGCAACAGATAGGTCATCACCGTCAATGTCTGATGCGCCTGCTAGCAGTTGCTCGTCAGTAAACGTCAGAGAGCCATCTTCTTGAATGGTGTAGCCAACATCTTCTACAACCGCGGCGTCATTCACTGGGTTAACCGTTAGGTCGGCATTTGCCACTATAGTGTCGGTGCCGTCAGAGATATCAAAGCTTAAGTCAATGTCGCCATTGAAGTCTGCATCTGGTGTGATGGTGAATGAGCCATCTTCGTTGACTGTAACTGTCGCGTTATCACCCGCTGACAAGTTCGCTGCAGTAAGGTCATCACCCTCGACATCACTTGCTTGAGACAGCAATTGCTCTTGCGTCAGAGTAATCGAACCATCTTCATCAACAGAGTAAGCTAAGTCACCTGAGACTGGTGCATCATTCACCGCAATGACATCAATACCCGCAGTGGTATCCGCTGTTGCGCCATCTTCATCAACAACGGTTACATCAAGCGATACATTGCCGTTGAAGTTTTCATTTGGTGCGAAGCTGTAAGTGCCGTCGCCGTTGTCCGTGAAGATACCGTCAGTGCCTGAGTACGACACATCATCAATGGCCACTTCGCCCTCAATGTCAGAGCTGTTGGCGAGAAGCTGTTCGTCTGAGATGGTAATAATGCCATCTTCATCGACTGAGTATGTGGTAGAGCCAGCAACAGGAATGTCATTGACCGACTCAACCGTCACATCAATATTCGCTTCAGTGGTGGTTGTGCCATCACTAACAGAGAAGCTTAGGTCTACTTCGCCATTGAAGTTCTCGTTTGGTGCGAAGGTATAGGTACCATCACCGTTGTCTGTGAACACACCTTCTGTGCCCGAGTAGCTGACATCAGCAACAGACAAATCGTCGCCATCAATATCTGACGCGCCAGCGAGTAGCTGTTCATCCGTAAAGGTCAACGAGCCGTCTTCTTGGATGGTGTAACCCACATCTTCCACGACTGCCGCGTCATTCACTGGATTCACAGTTAGGTCTGCATTGGCCACAATGGTGTCGGTACCATCGGAGATATCGAAGCTTAGATCAATGTCGCCATTAAAATCAGCATCTGGAGTTATTGTGAATGAGCCATCTTCGTTAGCAGTAACAGTAGCGTTATCGCCTGCTGACAGATTAGCAGCGGTTAAATCATCGCCGTCTACATCTGAAGCTTGCGATAGCAGTTGCTCTTGAGTCAGTGTGATAGAACCATCTTCGTCGACGCTGTACGCCAAGTCACCAGAGACTGGAGCATCATTAACTGCAATGACTTCTACGCCTGCAGTTGTCTCTGCTGTCGCTCCTTGTTCATCCACAATAGTGACATCAATCGAGACCTCACCATTGAAGTTTTCATTTGGTGCGAAACTATAGGTGCCATCACCATTGTCGGTAAAGATACCGTCTGTACCTGAGTACGAAACATCAGAGACCGCGACGTCACCTTCGACATCAGAGCTGTTGGCGAGCAACTGCTCGTTAGTGAACGTAAGAATGTTATCTTCGTCAACACTATAAGTTGTTGAACCAGCAACTGGTAAGTCGTTGACTTCAGTTACTGTGATATCAATATTCGCAGGGGTGATTTCCGTTCCATCAGATACTTCAAACAAGAGGTCTACTTCACCATTGAAGTTTTCGTTTGGAGCAAAGGTATAAGTGCCATCACCGTTATCTGTAAATACCCCTTCTGCGCCATTGTATGTGACCGATTCAACGCTGAGGTCATCACCATCGATATCGGTAGCATTGGCCAACAACTGCTCGTCAGTAAAGGTGAGCGAGCCATCTTCTTCCATGGTGTAAGCCACATCTTCAACAATCGCCGCTGCATCGTTAACTGGATTAACAGTCAAGTCGATATTAGCGACCGTTGAGTCTGTACCATCAGTGACAGAGAACGTTAGGTCGATATCACCATAGAAATCCGCCTCTGGTGTGATAGTGAATGAACCATCATCATTGGCAACAACGGTTGCATTGTCTGCTGCGGTGACATCTAGAGCAGTAAGGTCATCTTCAACGTCACTAGCTTGAGACAAGAGCTGCTCTTGAGTAAGCGTAATCGAGCCGTCTTCATTAATGCTGTATGCCAAGTCACCAGAGACTGGCGCATCATTAACAGCGATGACTTCGATGCCAGCCGTTGTTTCGGCCGTTGCACCATCTTCATCTACTACGGTTACATCTAGCGATACATTACCGTTGAAGTTTTCATTTGGCGCAAAGCTGTAGGTGCCATCACCGTTATCAGTGAAGATACCGTCTGTGCCTGAATAAGAGACATCGTCAACCGCAACCTCACCTTCAACGTCTGAGCTATTTGCTAGCAGCTGGTCATTGGAGATTGTGATAATGCCATCTTCGTCAACCGAGTACGTAGTTGAACCTGCAACTGGAATATCGTTGACAGACTCAACGGTAACATCGACGTTGGCTTCAGTCGTAGTCGTTCCATCGCTTACTGAGAAGCTCAAATCCACTTCACCATTGAAGTTCTCATTTGGCGCGAAGGTATAAGTGCCGTCACCATTATCGGTAAACACGCCTTCCGTACCGGAGTAACTCACATCGGCGACAGACAAGTCATCGCCATCAATGTCTGAAGCGCCCGCTAATAGCTGCTCATCAGTAAAGGTCAATGAACCATCTTCTTGAATGGTATAACCGACATCTTCAACCACTGCAGCGTCGTTAACAGGGTTAACGGTTAAGTCTAGATTTGTCGATACGATTTGGTCGCCATCGCTGACATCGAAGCTGAGGTTTACATCACCATTGAAGTCTGCGTCTGGCGTGATGGTAAAGGTGCCATCGCCATTATCCACAACAGTGACGTTTTCATCTTCCGTGCTCAGGTTAAGCGCAGTTAGAGCATCGCCATCGAGATCGGTGGCATTCGCCAGTAGCTGCTCTTGAGTAATGGTGATTGAACCATCTTCGTCGACTTGTGCAGAGACCGAGTCTGATTCAGGCGCATGGTCAACTTCAAAGTTAACGACTTGAATCGTACTTGCTTCATCGTCGTTAGAAAGCTCTGTAGCGGTCGCTTTGATTTCTAACGCAGTGGAGCCTGTATAATCCTCTGGGAAGGTGATTTCGATGTTTTGATCGATGACCAGCGTTGGAAGCACGGCTGTACCATCTTCACCAATAACGATCTCACCTTGCAAGATTTGGCTGTTGGTTTCACCGACGTCTACGGTAAAGGTGAAGTCATCATAGTCACGGTCACCACCTCCATAGAGATCTTCGATACCATAAACTATCTCACCATCATCATTTAACGTTGTTCTGGTATGTTCAACGCCATCTTGGTTTAGGTTGGTATTCGTACCGCCGTGGAACACCGAGTCTCCAAATTGGCTTTGGATAACGGTTTCATTGCCATCTGGATCAATATGAACCAGTTGCGGGTCGACAGAATCAATGGTGGCTGGGTTTCCGTCCGCGTCGCGGAACATAAAGGTTCCATCTTGCATCGAGTCGAAATCATTGCGATTGAAGCCATTTGGAATGACAAACAGGTTGAAGCTTTCGCCTTCTTCTACTTCAAACGTGATTGACGATTGACCAGGAATCAAGTCGCCACCGGAACCAACTTGGGATGCGTTCTCAAACCCAATGTTTACGTCGGTAATATTGCCATCTTCATCGACAGTGTAGTAACCGGCGGTATTCTTGAAACCAGCACCTTCACCTTCGAAAGTGACAGTGATATCCGTGGTTTCATAACTGGTAATACCGCCAGCTTGCTCGTCGAGTACACCTTCGTTGTCATAGCGAATCACAGTACCTTCTGGTAAGCCGCCTACTTCCAGTGTTAGTGTCTCAGACAAGTCTTGGTCTACAAGCGCTGCACCGATGTTTAGCTCAGTGGTGCTACCCGGTTCGACAACAATAGCCTCATCTGTGACAGCGTCACCATCACCAGTGGTCACCTCCAAGTCTGGTGCATCGGCAACCGCTTCGACATTCACACCGATAGTTTGGGTAACTTCAGCTTCACCATCTGAAACGGTAAAGCCAATATCTAGATTGCCGCTAAAGTGCTCTTCCGGCGTAAAGGTGTATGTGCCATCTCCATTATCGACCAGAGATCCTTCATCTCCACTGTAAGTCACATCGGTAATACTCAGCTCATCACCTTCGACGTCCGTCGCTTGGGCAAGAAGCTGCTCTTCAGTGAAGATAAATGTATTGTCTTCCTGAATTTCAACGTTAAGCGGAGCAACGTCTGGCGCGTCATTGACTGGATTAACCGTCAGTGTAAGCTCGCTAGTTGTATCTAGCTCACCGTCAGAGACGTTGTAGCTAAACACGATATCGCCATTGAAATCTTGTGACGGCGTAACGCTAAACGTACCATCACCGTTATTGACGATCGTTGCGTTCGGGTCGTTAGTCTCAAGGTTTTCTGCAACTAAGAAATCACCGTCTCTATCAGTTGCATTTTCAAGCAGCATGTCTTGTGTGACCAAGATAACGCCATCTTCATCCATTTCCGCAACGACTGGTTCAGCTTCAGGCGCATCATTGACAAACTGAACTTTCAACGCGATGTCTGCGGTAACCGTATCAGTGCCGTCACTAACATCAAACGTAAGACCTGCACTACCGCTATAATCAGGCGCTGGCGTTAAGGTATAAGTACCATCACCATTATCAGTTACTGATACATTTGGATCATCGGAGTTGACGTTGACGACCGTTAGATCATCACCCTCAACGTCTGTTGCTTGAGCAAGCAACTCTTCTGCTGTCACGATGATCGATTCATCTTCCAAGACATTGAATGATAAATCGGGTACATCTGGTGCATCGTTTACAGGCGTTACGGTTAGGTCTAACTCGGTACCTACCGTAGCGATTCCGTCTGTCACATCATAGGTGAAGTCGATATCGCCATAGAAGTCTTCACTTGGGGTGATAGTGAAACTACCATCCTCATTTTGAACAATGGTAGCGTTCTCATCGTTTGTGCTTAGATTGACTGCAGTGAGATCGTCGCCATCAAGGTCACTCGCATTAGCAAGGAGTTCTTCTTGAGTGATAGTGATTGTGCCATCTTCCTCTACCGTAGCAGATAGTGGGCCTGTTACTTCTGGACCAACGTTGGAGTCAACAACATCAATGTTGAGTGAACTTGGCGCCGTGGCTTGTCCGTCACTGATGTCAAACGATAACGAAACATTGCCTGTAAAGCCTTCAGATGGTGTGAAGCTAAAGGTATTATCGCCATTATCAACCAGTGTGCCGTCCAATTGATTAGTTAGGACAAGGTTTTCAACATGTAGAATGTCTCCATCTACATCAGTCGCACCACTCAACAAGCTCGATGTGTTAATTGTGATGGTGCCATCATTCAGCATCTCCAAATTCAGCGGAGCACCAGGAACTGGAACATCGTTCACTGGAATCACGGCTAAATCAATTTGGTTCATAGTGACGTCTTCGCCATCACTGACACCAAAGCTGAGATCTACATCGCCATTGAAGTTTTCATTTGGAACGAATGTGTAAGTACCATCTCCGTTATCAGTTAACTCACCACTATCTCCGTTGTAGCTAACGTTGTAGATGCTTAACTCATCACCCTCGACATCGGAAGCATTCGCAAGCAGATCTTCATCGGTGAATGTGATGGAGTTGTCTTCTTCGGTACTCAGGATAACTGGACCAGATACCACTGGCGCATCATTTACTTCTGCGAAGTTGATGTGGATAGTATTATCGTCGACCAACTCGCCGTCGGTGACTTGATACGTTAGGTCAATATCACCCGAGAAGTTTTCATTTGGTGTAACAGTCCAAGTGCCATCACCGTTGTCGGTTAAGGTTGCATTGTCATCTTCGAGAGCTAAGTTGATGATATCAAGTTCATCACTGTCGATATCACTGGCTTGCGCCAATAACTGTTCTTCGGTAATGACGATAGAAGCAAAGCCATCTGCTCCTTCTTCTGTCGTGGTTACGGCTGGTAAGTCGGCTGTTAGATCGATCTCCTGATCGCCCTCACGAACATTCAAACTGATGGTTTCTGTAACTTCAGTACCGTCGATACCGATAGACGTAAATACCACATCGTCAGGTAGTGTCTGAGAAACCGACATGTTTTGAACGACGTAAGTACCGTTACCTTGAATAGTACCGAGTTCGAAACGAGCCACAGGTTCATCGGTCGTTAGCGTATATTCGTGCTCATAGCTGTTACGATCATCTTTGTGGTAAGTTTCAGAATCTATGAGATTTCCATCCGCATCAAACGCGCGGATCTCAACTTCTGTGAAGTGTCTAGACTCTTCCATAAACCAGCCGCCTAGACCATCTAGATTGAAGCTGATTTCGTTAATGTCCTGACCTTCTACCGTGACGACAAGTTGTTCATCACCACTAAGGCCCTGTCTGTCAGTATCCCCAATACCATGTCCGATATGGGTGTTACCGTTCCAAGCGCCAAGCGGTCCGTCGGTACTTTGTGTGGTAATGGTTAAGTCACCATCGGTAAATTGGCGAGTATGAGAGTCGACTTCATCCCCCAATCGCTGACTTTGGCGTTGTCATCAAAGGTACCAAGTTGCGTTGTTGAGGTAGAATCTGCTACTGCGGTTTCATCTGGAACAAAGCGAATCTCAGTATCTGGAGAAACTTCTTGGCCAACTTCCAGAGTGACCCACTCATCTTCAATGTTTGCTTGAACAATACCGAACTCAGGTTGTTGGTCGAGACGAATCGCTGGCTCTTCGCGCATACTAACGCCAACGGTTTGATCTTCTTCCGCTTGAATGTAAATTTCATCACCCGCATCAGGTGCGTCATTTACTGGATTGACCGTAAGATCCAGGGTCGTAACAACATTCTCTTCACCATCAGAAACGGTATAAGTGAAGTCTAACTCACCATTGAAGTTTTCTTCCGGAGTGATAGTGAACGAGCCATCCTCGTTCTGAACGATTTCTGCCTCAGTACCGAACAATTGCAAATCACTGGCAACTAGGTCGTCGCCGTCGATATCTGACGCATTCGCCAATAATTGTTCTTGAGTGATGGTGATACTGTTATCTTCATCTACTTGAGCTTCAATGCCAGATACTTCTGGAGCGTCATTGACCGGGTTAACAGTCAAACCACCTGACGCAACAATAGTGTCTGTGCCGTCCGATATATCGAAGTTGAGATCAATTTCTCCATTGAAGTTGGCATCTGGCGTAATGGTAAAGGTTCCATCACCGTTATCGACGACGGTGGCATCTCCACCGACGTTCAGGTTGGAAGCTGTTAATGCGTCCCCCTCAACGTCTGACGCTTGAGCAAGTAATTGGTCTTGATTTAGCGTGATAGAGCCGTCTTCATTAACCGAGTATGCGACGGTACCAGAGACAGGTGCATCGTTGACCGCGATCACTTCAATACCAGCAGTTGTATTTGCTGTTGCACCGTCCTCGTCAACAACAGTGACATCAAGAGAAACATTACCGTTGAAGTTCTCGTTTGGTGCGAAGCTGTAAGTGCCATCACCATTGTCAGTAAAGATACCGTCTGTGCCTGAATAAGACACATCATCAACCGCAACTTCACCTTCTACATCCGAGCTGTTCGCTAGAAGTTGCTCGTCAGAGATGGTAATAATACCGTCTTCATTCACTGAGTAAGTAGTAGAACCCGCAACAGGAATATCATTGACCGACTCAACCGTCACATCGATATTGGCTTCCGTTGTGGTCGTACCATCACTTACCGAGAAGCTTAAGTCCACTTCACCATTGAAGTTTTCGTTTGGTGCGAAGGTATAAGTGCCGTCACCGTTATCAGTGAAAACACCTTCTGTGCCTGAGTAGCTGACATCTGCGACTGACAGGTCGTCCCCATCAATATCAGACGCACCCGCTAGAAGTTGTTCGTCCGTGAAGGTCAATGAACCGTCTTCTTGAATGGTGTAACCCACATCTTCCACGACCGCTGCATCATTCACTGGGTTAACAGTGAGATCAGCATTCGCCACGATGGTGTCGGTG
>NZ_JYJK01000038.1 GCF_003263785.1 Vibrio variabilis | reverse complement strand
GCTATTATGCGGTATTAGCCATCGTTTCCAATGGTTATCCCCCACATCAGGGCAATTTCCCAGGCATTACTCACCCGTCCGCCGCTCGACGCCGTTAACGTTCCCCGAAGGTTCAGTTAACTCGTTTCCGCTCGACTTGCATGTGTTAGGCCTGCCGCCAGCGTTCAATCTGAGCCATGATCAAACTCTTCAATTTAAGATTTTG
>NZ_JYJK01000037.1 GCF_003263785.1 Vibrio variabilis | reverse complement strand
CTGAAAGTGCTTTACAACCCGAAGGCCTTCTTCACACACGCGGCATGGCTGCATCAGGCTTGCGCCCATTGTGCAATATTCCCCACTGCTGCCTCCCGTAGGAGTCTGGACCGTGTCTCAGTTCCAGTGTGGCTGATCATCCTCTCAGACCAGCTAGGGATCGTCGCCTTGGTGAGCCATTACCTCACCAACTAGCTAATCCCACCTGGGCATATCCTGACGCGAGAGGCCCGAAGGTCCCCCTCTTTGA
>NZ_JYJK01000036.1 GCF_003263785.1 Vibrio variabilis | reverse complement strand
TCTTTCTATTTGTCTTCACTTTGGAAAAGTGAAAGCAAACGGTCAAACAACCAAAGTTGTCTGCAATTTTTATACATGATGCAGACTCGATTTTGCCGGACTCAAAAATTTCTTTTGCTTTCTAAAAGCGAAAACAAAAGCCAAGAACACTTGAATGTGTGTTGGTACCTAATCAAAAGATTAGGATTTGAGAACTTTTAATTGAATAACTTAATCAACAGCCTTGAGCTGTTTTGTTTTACTTTTTCAAAAGTAAAACCAATTAAGCTATTCGTCAGCTTTCCAAATTTTTAAAGAGCTAATCACTTCGTAATGAAGTAACCATTTTTAAGAACACTTAAGAAATGCGCTTAAAGATGGTATCCCGTAGGGGAGTCGAACCCCTGTTACCGCCGTGAAAGGGCGGTGTCCTAGGCCTCTAGACGAACGGGACACGGTGTCTTAAATCTAT
>NZ_JYJK01000035.1 GCF_003263785.1 Vibrio variabilis | reverse complement strand
CTGAGTTGATAACCAATGAAGGTGTAAAGCGTACCACGTTGGCACCGGCGACCAGCACCATCAAGCCTTGTTGACCTGCGGCAACCAATACATCACGAGCGCGGCCTTGCCACTCTTCGTTAAGCGCAGCGCCAAGCAGCAAGCCTTTGCCGCGAATTTCGCTAAATAGGCCGTACTTCGCGTTGATCTTCTCAAGACCTTCACGGAACCAAGCTTCACGTTCCGAGACACCTTCAAGTACATCTTTACGAGATACTACGTCGACTACGGCTTCTGCTACCGCACACGCTAGCGGGTTACCACCATAGGTCGAACCGTGAGTGCCTACCTTCATGTGGCTGCCAGCTTCTCTGTGGTTAGCATAGCGCCGATAGGGAAACCGCCGCCCAGAGATTTAGCCGTGCTCAGAATATCTGGCGTGATACCAAGACCTTGGTAAGCATAGAAGTGACCAGTACGACCGTTACCTGTTTGCACTTCATCAAAGATAAGCAGCGCATTGTACTTATCACAAAGCTCACGAACGGCTTGAACAAATTCAGGTTGCGGAGAAACAATACCGCCCTCACCTTGTAGCGGCTCCATCATGACCGCACAGGTTTTATCCGACATTTGCGCTTCAAGCGCGGCGATATCGTTGTATGGAATGTGTGTTACGTCACCTGGCTTAGGACCAAAACCATCGGAGTAGGCTGCTTGACCACCCACAGTTACCGTAAAGAAGGTACGACCGTGGAAGCCTTGGTTAAAGGCAATAATTTCTGACTTTTCAGCACCATGTACATCCGCTGCCCAGCGACGAGCAAGTTTCAATGCTGCTTCGTTTGCTTCTGCACCCGAGTTGGCAAAAAACACGCGCTCAGCAAAACTCACTTCGGTGAGTTTTTTCGCAAGGCGCAGCGCAGGCTCATTGGTCATTACGTTACTTAAGTGCCAAATTTTGTTGGCTTGCTCAGTCACCGCATTCACCATAGCAGGGTGGCAATGGCCCAGACAGCTCACCGCAATACCACCAGCAAAGTCGATATACTCGTTACCTTGCTGATCCCAAACACGTGCACCCTCGCCCTTAACGGGAATCATCTCCATCGGGTTATAACAAGGTACCATTACCTCATCGAACCACTCACGAGTTACCGCTTTTTCCGTTGTCATAACACATTCCTTCTTATTACTGCGTGTGGGCGAAAAGAGACTGGCCTTCAACAAGGCGGCTTTAGGGGAACCTTCTCTTTCCATCGGCGACAGAATATTTTCTATCGACTTTCCACAGATGCAGCATTGTATTTACATTTATTTAACCATAGCAATAGTGAAAAAATCTTTTTAAGCGCACTTTGCGCCAGATTCAACATCGCCTTATGAGTATTTATGCATCATAAATGAATTTGAATGAAGTGTTTTTTGGCAAAGCAGCGAAGAAACTGCTCAGGTAAGGTGTTCACTCGCTTCACATCAGTAAAAGCGAATAAATTTTCAATCCCATAAGTGAAACTTATGAGAGATAAGAAAACAAAAAAGAGTGATCTAGATCGACTATTTCTGCAACAGGAAGTTGCGCAAAAGCTCGTGCCCTTGTTCAGTCTTGATGGATTCTGGGTGGAATTGTACGGCGTGAATGTTGAGACTCTTATGACGATACCCCATGATTTCGTCAAATTCACCATTTTCAAGCTCGGTCCATGCGGTCACTTCAAAGCAGTCAGGTAGACTGTCGCGAGCGACAATAAGCGAGTGATAGCGAGTCACAGTAAGGGGGTTGTTGAGCCCAGTGAACACACTCTGGTTGGTATGACGAATCGGTGACGTCTTACCATGCATCACCTGTCTTGCGCGCACCACTTCGCCACCAAACACCTGTGCAATCGCCTGATGACCTAAACAAACGCCAAGCAATGGCAATTTGCCAGCAAAGTGTTTGATCACCTCAAGCGAAATCCCGGCTTCATTGGGTGTACAAGGGCCAGGGGAGATAACTAAGTGGGAAGGGTTTAACGCCTCGATACCGGCAACATCAATCTCATCGTTACGCACGACTTTAACCTCGGTACCCAATTCAGAAAAATACTGAAACAGGTTAAAGGTGAAGGAATCGTAGTTGTCGATGATGAGTAGCATAGTCAAACTTTAAAGGGTTGCACACCAAGAGGCGGTATTGTGCAATACCTACGATGAAAGGCAAGCGCAGAATGATGGTTTATTAAAATTAAGGCCAGCGTGCACTGGCCTTATCAGTCTACGAACGTTAGCGTTTCAGGTAACGGCGCTGTCGTCGATAAACACCAAAGCCGAACAGCGCGAGCAGAGAAGCTAGGCCAGCTGAACCAGCGCCATCCTCTTTCTCTTCTTCTTGAGAATAATCAATAGCAATCAAGATAGGGTCATGATCCGATGCTGAATAAGCATCTTGGTACTTCGCCATATCTCCCGTGTACTTGCTGCTGTACTCAAACAAGTTGCTCTCCAGCGAGTTAATGTGCCAGTCTTCAATCGCCACCACTTTCTGCGCCAAGCTTTGATTCGCCAGCGCGTGGTCTAGGTTGCCAAGTTCGCCACCATAGTTGTATGAGAACGTCTTAGCGCCGTGCAATTTGGTATTGAGATTCACGAGCCCATACCCTTGATTAATAATGGTACCTTGCTGCTGGTAAACCTTGTTAGTGCCATCATCATTTAGGCCAAGCGTGGTGTATGAGGCGGTCTTAATTTCACGCTTGTGCTGCGCAGGATCGTAGTCGGTCAGAACGAGAATCGGGTCTTCCATGCCATAAGCATTCATATCCCCCATCACCAGAATATCGCCAGATACTTTGTCGATGGCATCCCCCAACACTTTCGCCGCCGATACGCGGAAGTTATTACAGTTACCTTGAAGGTCGCTTGGCTCGCTATCTTCGACACCGGCAATCCACTCTTCAATACACTCAGAGCCTTTAGATTTGAAGTGATTGACGACGATGGTGATGGACTCGTCACTGCCTTTCACATCAAACGTCTGCAATAGGCTGTGGCGCTGATACTTATCGTAGCTTGGGTTGGTAGTGTCATCTTTCTCACGGCTAATCAAGCCCGCTTCGATGTGCTGCTCTGGCATTGGTATGACTTGAGCGCTTTGGTTCACTTCCACCTTGCTAGGCTTGTAGATCATCGCCACCATAATAGCATCACTACCTAAATACGCATCTTGATACTTGTCCGCAGCCTCAATTTCAACATAGGCGTAGTGATCATCGCGATTATCAAACTCTGCATTAAGCGCAGTGACCAAGTTGTTCAGCGCGCTGCCTTCACCAAACCCGTTATTTTCAATTTCCATTAGGCCGATGATGTCTGCGTTCATCGCTTTCATTGCCGCCACGATTTTCGCCCGTTGGATTTCAAACTCTTCAAAGCTCTCTGCACCGCGATTTTGACCAAGGGCATTGTCATCGCCACTGTCTGCGACCGAGTTGAAATAGTTGAGCACGTTAAAGCTCGCCACATGCAGATCGGCATCTACTGCGGTAGGTGCAGCTTTGCGCTCGACATTGAAACCCTCCCCTACCTCAACAAAATTGCTCTTGTCGAGCTCGTTAGTCACAATCAAACGATACTCGTTATAACTGTAGGTCACGACAGCTTGCATACCTTCCACTCGTGAGCCTAAACGTAGGTGGTTTTCAGAGCTGCCATTTTGATCCGGGTCAGTGGCAAAACTTGGGTAATAAGGGATCTGACCGCTCGGCGCTTTTTGATCGGATTCAACAAACACACGATGATTGGCATTGTGCTCGGCAAGCGCTACCGCCTCGCTGCTCTCAGCTGGATGCAACTGTGTCGGCTTGTACAGCGGTGCTTGGTAGGAAAGCAGCATGTTATTGCGACGCGCATCGTAGTCGTAGGAGAAGTTACGCGTAATATGCAACGCACTTTGATCGGTGAGCTCAACCAACATGCCTTCATGACGCTCAAGTGCTTGGCGAAGGTTTTCACCTTCAAGCAGTTCCAGTGGCGTCGCCGCAGGGGCACTGCCAGAGCTTTGCTTGAGGTAGCTGTTCATGTCGGATGCAAGCTGGGTATGGGAGTAATACTCTTGTACTTTCCCTTTCACGCACACCACATCACCCGGTGCTAGATCAGCGACCAAACCGCCGGTGTGGACAAACAAACCATCGGATGTCGCAACGTCGTTATCTGGGGTGATATCTTGCAAGTAAAAGCCTTTGGTTAGGCCAGAGGTGACCGCTGTCACCACGCCGTTGACGAAGAAATCTTCATCTGTGATATACGGGTAGCCATCAATAAAGGGCGAGCTATCACCACTGCCCTGAATTTGGCTAATGGTGGTGAAAGTTGGCGCAGCGCCAGAATCAGTACACGTGAAGGTCTCGGGCGCAGCTTGCAGATCATAGTCACCTAGACCATCAATCACGTCTTTGTCTAACGTTACCCAATCCGAAGCATTAAACGTCGCACTTGGCTCAATAGCGGCAGAGGTTCTTACTAAGGTCACGTCCTTGCCAAAATCTACATCGCCCATGACACCAAGCACATCATGAACACTGCCGTCCGATTTCAAGATGGCGATAGGATCATCACCATTAAAGCTTGTGACACTGTTTTCCACCTCGTCACTCACGCTTTGATTGCATCGCTTGCGCCAGAATTGGCAAACACCATGACCTGTTTCGCCGCGAGCGTTTTACCCTCTAAAGAGAGAGTACTGCCCCAACTGCCATTGCCATTAGTTGATCGCGCTAACTGATAACCATCGAGCGCCAACGGCGTATCGCCGGTATTGGCTATCTCAATCGCTTTATTAAAACCACCACCTTCCACATACTGGGAAATGATCAGCTCGGCATTCGCATTGGCCGCCAGCAGCGATCCTATCACCACTGCTAGCAAGGAACGTCGGTTGTTCGTTGTCATACATCCACCTGAATATCTCGTTATTGTTATCTAATGAAACTAAATTCACGACAACTATCACGGTAATTTATGAAACAAATAAGACAGGTTGGGGTATTTTGAGCGTTTTATCACAGTGTTGTGTGAGAATTTGTAGCACAACACTAACTTTCAACAGAACGGGTTCCGGTTATGCAATCGTTTACAAATCAATTAGTTAATAAACAGGCACAAAAAAACCACCCAGTTGGGTGGTTTTTGTAATCAATGCAATGATGGTGTTATGGGCGAGCCACAAACCCCACCGCTTTGTACGCTTTTGCTAGCATTTCTGCAGCGCGAGCGGAAGCTTTTTCAGCGCCTTGGCGCATCACTTCGTCCATGTAAGCACGATCTTCACGAATACGACGGTACTCTGATTGGATTGGCTCAAGCATAGCGACGAGTGCTTCACCGACATCTTTCTTAAATGGGCCGTACATTTCAACGCCAGCGTATTGCGCTTCAATCTCTTCAAACGTTTTACCGGTTGCTGCAGAGTACAGACCCATTAGGTTAGAGATACCCGCTTTGTTGTCCCAATCGTGGGCGATACGTGGCGGCGTCTCTGTATCTGTTTGCGCCTTGTTGATCTTCTTAATAATCGACTTTGGCTCTTCTAGCAGAGTGATCACGTTTTTACGGTTATCGTCCGACTTAGACATCTTCTTAGTCGCATCTTGCAGGCTCATTACGCGTGCATTCACAGTTGGAATGTACGGCTCTGGCACTTCAAAGATTGGCGATTCAGGGCTGTAGATGTTGTTAAAGCGAGTCGCGATGTCACGTGCTAGCTCTAGGTGCTGCTTCTGGTCACTACCGACTGGCACTTGGTGCGCACCGTACAGCAGGATATCCGCAGCCATTAGCACTGGGTAGTCGTATAGACCGACGTTTACATCGTTCGCATAGCGCTGAGATTTGTCTTTAAACTGAGTCATGCGATTCAGTTCACCCATTTGAGTGTAGCAGTTAAGAAGCCAACCAAGTTGAGCATGCTCTGGTACGTGTGACTGAACAAATAGCGTGCTCTTCTTTGGATCAACACCAACCGCAAGACAGATTGCTAGTGCGTCTAGAGTTGCTTCATGCAGCGCTTTCGGATCTTGACGAACCGTGATGGCATGAAGGTCAACAACGCAGTACTGGCAGTCATAGTCGTCTTGCATTTGTTGCCATTGACGTAGAGCACCCAAGTAGTTACCGATACTTAGTTCACCTGACGGCTGAACACCACTTAATACAATGGGTTTGCTCATGATTATGATTCCTTCGACTTCTTGACGAGATAATTTAGGAGAATGAAAAACCGCGTTATTTTAACGCGGTTTTAGCAGTGTACTCATTGGCGAGTATTTTGCCAGTGTTTTATAACTAGGTGATAGAAAGACACTGGCTTCACGGCATTTTGAGGAAGTTAAGCGTCGATACCGACCGCTTTTAGCACGTCCGACACAATGTCAGCGACAAAATCCGGTTTGGCATTGGCAATCGGCTCACCGTGGTTGTAACCATAAGTCAAACCAAACGCGTGACAGCCCGCGTTGCGCGCCGCAAGAATGTCATTCTTTGAATCGCCCACCATCAGTACTTGGTCGGCAGAGACTTGCTCTTGCTCCATCAACCAGTGCAGAGCAATCGGATCGGGCTTGCGCTTCTCAAACGCATCACCGCCCAACACATGCTTAAAGTATTTATCCAGCTTGTGCTGCTCTAATAGCTCTGGAACAAACTTTGATGGTTTGTTGGTGAGCAGCGCGACTGTGATGCCGTTGGCTACCAAGGTATCCAGCGTTTGATGTACCGCTGGATAAAGGTGGCTAAGTTTGTGACCACTCGCTTTGTAAAAATCATCAAACAGAACACGCGCTTTCGCGAGCAGCTCTGGCGATAAGCTCGGATCCACATCAATACTCTGGCTTAGCGAGCGACCAATTAAGATGTCAGCACCATTGCCCACATAATCGCGAACTTGCTCTTCGGTGACTGCTGGGTAACCAAGCTCTTGAACCGCTTGGTCAGCGGCGAGTGCTAAATCAGGCACGCTATCCAGCAGCGTGCCATCGAGATCAAATACAACCAGTTTAATTGCGCTCATCATGCCTGCCCGTTACTTGCTTTCTACTTTTGCAAGTTCAGCACGCATTTCATCAATCACCTCTTTATAATCAGGACGATTGAAGATAGCGCTGCCCGCGACAAACATATCTGCACCCGCTTCTGCGATCTCGCGAATGTTATCAACCTTAACGCCGCCATCAATCTCTAGACGAATATCGCGACCTGACGCATCGATACGCTTACGAACTTCACGCAGCTTATCCAGCGTTGAAGGGATGAATGACTGACCGCCAAAGCCCGGGTTCACCGACATCAGAAGGATCAGGTCAACCTTGTCCATGATGTAATCTAGGCAAGAAAGCGGCGTTGCTGGGTTAAGTACCACACCCGCCTGACAGCCGTGTTCTTTGATGAGCTGAAGCGTACGGTCGATGTGTTCAGACGCTTCGACGTGGAAAGTGATCATGCTTGCCCCCGCTTTTGCGAAGTCAGGTACGATGCTGTCGACAGGTTTCACCATTAGATGAACATCAATAGGAGCAGTAATGCCGTAGTCGCGTAGCGCTTTACAGATTGGTGCACCGAACGTTAGGTTAGGCACATAGTGATTATCCATCACATCGAAGTGAACGACGTCAGCACCCGCAGCGAGTACTTTTTCGACATCCTCACCCAAACGAGCAAAGTCTGCAGAGAGAATGGATGGAGCAATAAGAAAGTCTTTCATACCTAACCTCAGTGAAATGGATTGCAAGCGAGTCTTTACATAACAGTAACAGTGCGCGCAATTCTACCGAAGCAAGGGGGTAAATCCTAGCCCTTGGCTAGGAGTTATTGATCTCGTGGTTCAAATAATGCCAACAATTCATCGACTTTATTGCGGCCTGCACCATTGCGACTGATGGTTCGCTTCACCTTAACCACGTTAAGTTGAGCGCCGTGATACAAACGACGCGTCAGCGTGGTGTCATGGTTGGAGATAAGCACAGGAATACCACGGTCAAAAGCGGCATGCTCAGCTACGTCCGCCAAAGCGGCTTGGTCGTCCAAGGTGAAGCCATTACCCGCATATGAGGTAAAGTTGGCGGTGTTGGAAAGCGGCGCGTACGGAGGATCGCAGTAAATTACGCTGCCTTTGCGAGCGCGCTTAAAGGTCTCTGGATAACCCTCACAGACAAACGTGGCTTTCTTCGCTTTTTCTGCAAAGAACTCCATTTCGCTCTCTGGGAAGTAGGGTTTTTTGTATGAGCCAAACGGCACGTTGAAGCCACCCTTTTTGTTGTAACGACATAAGCCGTTAAACCCAAAACGGTTCATGTACAAAAACGCGACCGAACGAAACATGATGTCGTCAGTTTGGTTAAACTGAGCGCGAATATCGAGATAG
The DNA here is from genome assembly GCF_003263785.1 of Vibrio variabilis. GTDB lineage: Bacteria > Pseudomonadota > Gammaproteobacteria > Enterobacterales > Vibrionaceae > Vibrio > Vibrio variabilis. Next base: position 12,261 of record NZ_JYJK01000035.1, on the reverse strand, counting down.
ACTTCTTTACGATTGTGCTCTGGGGTAAATAGACGTTTCGCCTCAGCAATGTATTGCTCTGGCTGCGTCTTGAGTAGGTTGTAAAGATTGATAAGATCAGGGTTAATATCGGCGAGCAGGTATTGCTCATAATCTGTATTGAGAAAAACAGAGCCTGCACCAACGAAGGGTTCTACCAGTTTTCTAGCGTCTGGCAGATGCTTTTCAATGTCTTCAACCAAGCCATATTTTCCACCAGCCCACTTAAGAAAGGCACGTTGCTTCTTCATTACTTGCTCTATTTACTGCCACCCCAAAAATTAAGGCTGGGGAATATATCATAATTCAAATTGTTATGTTGACCTTTCTGGTAGAAAGGTCAACAGCGCTTGGTGTAAATGTTGACTGAGTCGCCGTTAACTCGCTCACAGGCGACTAGGTCGAAAGCTTATTCAGTCCAGCGAGCAATTTCACGCTTCACTTGGCTCAGCGCTTTTGGCCATGGGCCAAGCGACTGTAGCTCTGCAGGAAGCTTTTCAGCTGCATCACGCGCTTGCTGAATCGTCGCGTAATTGTCGTAAGTGACGATATACCACTTTTCCTCGCCACGTAGCGTTGGATAAATGCGCACCGGCTTATCAAAACTATGCTGGTTCAAAAATAGCTGCACATCTTCCAGCTCAGTCATCGCCGCAATTTGAAGCGTGTAGCTGTTCGAGGCTAAAGCATTCAGTTGGTCTCTCGCAAACGAGAAAGTAATCGGCGTTTGCAGCGCCTCTGTGACACCATCATCAATTACCACCTCTGGTGGAGGCTCAATGGCCACAGGCTGAATATTGCTCGTGGTTTTTGCGCTCTCTACCGCTTGCTGGATCTCTGTCGCTTGCTGCGCAGCAATGTCGGTTTTATCTTCTAGCAAAGCATCCACCACATCTGAGGTGATCACGACACGTTCACCGGTTTCCGCGACGCCCACGCTGGCGGTTTCTGACGTCACTGTTGGTGGCAATGCCTCGGAATCATCCGTGGCGGTCAGATCTGATGGCATCTCTTGATTGGCTTTTTGCGCTTGCTCTTCACTCGCAGCATCTGCTGGCTGCTCTAAGGTCGGGATCACGGTCTGTTCACTCGCCGTTTCGACGGGTACAATACTCGGCTTCGGCGCTTGCAGTAACCAGCGATAGCCCAGGAACAGCAGCAACAGAATAACGGCAACGGTGACGGCAATCTTCGCGGGCGAGCCCACTAATGAACGAATAATCACTTTCTTTTCCACTTTGTGCTCTCCTAGCGCCAAAATTTCTCCCGGAAGTGGTCTGGTATTAGTAAACGCGCTTTTAATTCTTTTTTCAACGCTTTCATCAAGATAGCGTAGAACCAAACTCTCAAAAAAACGTTCAGCCTCTTCCTCTGGTAATTCATCGATATCCAGCTCAACCGGCTTAATATCCAGTCCATGACTCAATCTAGCAAGCTTAGTCGATACTGAATCACTCGCAGTAAACAGCACCACACTAATGTTTTGCTTAGGTGTGGAAAGCGCAGCGCTATACAGTAGCCAGAGTTCAGCCAGTAGTGCTTGAGAAGCATGATGGGCATTATCGACCACAATGGCGATGTTACATGCTTCACCATCTAAAATGCGCTCGATACTGTCATTGAGTGAATCCGTGGTGCTGTACATTTGATGCGGGAATAGCTGTCTGAGGATATTACCGCGATTGACCTCATCCTCCTGGTTTGGTAGACAGGTCACCAACGACTGGTTTTTATCGTAAGACCACGCTTCGAGATAACGATGAGCAAGCCAGGTTTTCCCGGCTCCGGCTTCACCTTTGACGACCACAAAGTTTGCAGCAAATTGCGTCAGCAACTGCATTCTTTCAAGCAGCTGGGTTTGTGAATCGAGCTCTAGTACTCGCAGTTCATAGGACAAACTCATCCCGATTTTCTACCACCAATCCAAACTAAAAAAGGCTCCAACTGGAGCCTCTTATTCTATTCGCGGATGTCGCCTAACCTCAACACTCTATCGTTAAGTATTGGCTACTTGCGACATAAATCAATCGCTTGCTCAATCAGATCGCTCGGTACATCAGAGACCACTTGCGCGCTGCCAATAGAGGTTGGCAGCACCAAACGAAGCTTTCCTGATAGCACCTTTTTGTCGCGCATCATATGCTTGATGAAATCATCAAAACTCATGGACTCTGGCGTATGTACAGGCAGTTTTGCTCGCTCTAGCAAAGCAATAATGCGAGTGACTTGCTCTGGTGTGATATCACCCAGCAGCTGAGCGGTATGAGCCGCCATCGCAGTGCCAGAAGATACCGCCTCTCCATGTAGCCATTTACCATACCCTAGTTCCGCTTCGATAGCATGACCAAATGTATGACCTAGATTCAATAACGCGCGAATACCCGACTCTTTCTCGTCTTGTGCAACGACTTCAGCTTTGATCTGGCAGCATCGCGCAATCGCATACGTTAACGCTTGCTGATCAAGGGCGTAGAGTTTATCGAGGTTTTCCTCTAACCACTCAAAGAACGACTCATCGTAAATGATGCCATACTTGATCACCTCAGCCATACCCGCAGCGAATTCACGCTCAGGTAACGTACGCAAACAGTTGGTATCAATAATCACCGCTTGAGGCTGATAAAAAGCACCAATCATGTTTTTACCCAGTTCATGGTTCACCGCTGTTTTACCACCGACCGATGAGTCCACTTGCGATAACAAGGTGGTTGGGATCTGCACAAAATCAACACCGCGTTGATAGCAAGCCGCCGAAAAGCCGACAAGATCGCCAATCACGCCACCGCCGAGTGCCACTACAACGACATCGCGACCGTAGTTGCCTGAGAGCAGATGGGTTTGAACCGTGTTAAAGGTATCTAGAGTTTTGTATTGCTCACCGTCTGGCAGTTCAAACAATGAGGTTTTACAACCTTTGCTTTCCAACTGGTCAAGAATCACTTGAGCATAAAGAGGGGATACTGTGGTGTTGGTGATCACCACGACTGATTTTCCGTCGGGAATTTGGGCAAATTGAGCCGGGTCATCAAATAACCCGGCACCAATTGAAATTGGGTAGCTGCGCTCACCAAGCTCGACCGTAATCCGTTCCATGGTTTGCTCTCCTAATGAAAAAGGTTTCGATTAACCTTCTTCTAGCATTTTTACGATTTGGTTGGCTACCACTTTTGCACTTTGATCGTCAGTACGAACCACATAGTCCGCCACTTCTTTGTAAAGATCATTGCGCTCGTCCGCTAGGTTCTCTAGTACTTCGCGCGGGTTATCCGTTTGAAGTAATGGACGCTTCTTGTCGCGGTTAGTGCGAGCAAGTTGTTTTTCGATTGTGGTTTCTAGGTAAACAACGATACCACGAGCCGACAAGCGGTTACGGTTGTCTTTGCTCTTCACAGAACCACCACCGGTCGCAAGTACGATACCTTGCTGCTCGGTTAGATCATTAATGACAGTTTCTTCGCGCTTGCGGAAACCTTCTTCACCTTCAACGTCAAACACCCATGCGATGTCTGCGCCAGTGCGCTCTTCAATGACGGTATCAGAATCAACAAACTCCATATGAAGTTGTTGAGCTAGGTGTCTACCGATTGTACTTTTGCCGGCACCCATAGGGCCAACAAGAAAAATATTACGTTTCTCAGCCATGTTCAGCATTAATTTACAACGTTAATTCAATGACATCGCCACAAGAAAAGACCGAAAAGGAACCTCGGAAAAAAGGGCTTGTGGCACCGATTCCTCACAGATAAGTCGTGATAAGACCCGAAATTATCAAGGCAAGGTGGCTTTAATGCAACTTTATTTTTAATCCTTTTCAATTAATGGCTAATTTACAAAGGGTTACCTAGTTCTGTGAGTGCGGGCGTTGGTGTGATAATCTTCGGCGTCACAAAGATTAGCAGCTCGCTCTTGCCAATATTTTCATAGGTTCGTCTAAATAACGCGCCCAAGCCTGGAATATCACCTAAAAGCGGCACTTTATCGATTTTATTGGAAAAGGTATGTTGGTAAATGCCGCCAAGCACCACAGTCTCACCATTGTTCACCAAAACCTGCGTACCGATACGCTGAGTATCTATGGCAACGGTTTCTCCTTCTAGTGTTTTTAACACTTCGCCGACCTGATCTTGGGTAACATCAAGGTCAAGAATTAATCGATTGTCTGGGGTAATTTGCGGCGTCACCGTCAGTGACAGCACTGCTTTTTTAAATTCAACCGCAGTAGCGCCACTAGATGTGGATTTGAGATAAGGGATCTCAGTACCTTGTTCAATATACGCCGACTTCTTATTCGTGGTGATCAACCTTGGGCTAGATATGATCTCGGCTTTTGATTCGTTTTGTAGTGCTGAAAGCTCAAGGTCGAGCAATGTGTTGGTACCAAGACTCGCCACTTGAAACGCAATGCTTGATGCATTGTCGGATAGGGCTGGCAAATTAACATTCAAAAAGTCATCTATTTCAAGTTTTTCGCCACTACCAGCGGCGACAAGGTTGCTTTCAATAGAACCGCCAACAGTAGTGGTACCATTGGATGAACTCATTCCCCAGCGGATCCCCAGTTCCTCAATGTTGCCTTCTCGCATCGTCACCACGCGAGCTTCAATTTGAACCTGCTTAACCGGTATATCAAGCTCAGCAATAATGCTTTTGATCACCTCTATACTGTCAGGAAGATCGCGAAGTAATAGTGAATTGGTTCGCTCATCAACCGTCACAGAACCGCGTTCAGATAGCATGCTAACGCCCTCTTTCCCCCTATCATAGCGGCCATTTCAGAAGCTTTAGCGTAGTTGATTTTGATAATTTCGGACTCCAACTTACCGATTTTTTCAGTCAGTTGATGACGCTCTAATTCAAGCTTTTCCTGTCGGTCGAGTTCTATCTTTGGCGCCACCAGCACCACGTCTCCTTTAACGCGCTTATCAAGGCCTTTAACGCGCAGGATAATATCGAGTACATCGGTCCACGGCACACTATCGAGTCGCAGCGTCAAATTGCCTTGCACCGAGTCGGAAACAACCAAATTGAAATCATTGTACTCAGCGAGTAACTGCAGTACGTTACGAACCGGCATATCTTGAAAATTGATCGAGGTAAGTTGACCTTTATTGCGCGACTCCAGCGCCCTTTCGTCAGCGCGAGCTTGGGTAAGCTCAACAAAGGTCACTCGCAGTTGGTTGTCAGCTACCACGTATTGATAATCAACCGCTTGTTTGGTTTTCACCGCTAAGCGCACATGAGGCGACTCATCAAAAAGCTCGATGGTGGTGACAGGAGTGGCAAAATCGGTCACATCATAAATAGACAAATGCTCGGGCGTCACGGCCGTTTGCCGAAGCATAATGGTCAGCTCATTGTCATTGCCACTGACATCGACAGCGCTGCCCTGCTCGGACAGAGCAACCGTCAACACACCCTGACGCTGTTCGTTGAGTTGAAATGAGACGTTGGTAATCTCATTGGCCGCAAGCTCACGACTTGTCAGCAAGCCTATACTCAATGCAAGACCACAGATAAGAAAATTGATGCCCTGCACCACTATACGTTGCACGTGTTTCTCCATTACTTCAATGCCAGCTTTATTTGCCTTTGGTACCAGCATCCCAATCCATCGGACAAGGTCTCACCCACAATCAGCGCATTTTCTGTTATTTGCTTGATTTGACCGTTGTTCTCACCAAGAAAATGCCCTTCTTCCACTTTCACTACACGTCGATTGGGCAGCATCACCAAGCCCGTCATCTTGCCGTTTTTACTCATGATCCCTTTGACCTGTAGCTCGCTAATTCGATAAAGCTCCAATCCTTGTTTGGTTCTGGTCTTCGGTTGCCAGCAGCTCTGGCGCGATCAGGACTTTGCTGAGTTGCCATTTTCGGCAAACCGAAAGGCGATTGACCGTTCAACTCTTGGAAGCGTACTACCTCAGAAGACTGAATCAATCGCGCCGCCATTTTTTGCGGCTCAGCACTCGATTCTGTATTTAAAACAAACTTTTGCAGTGAATCTTGATTGGCGTTACAGCCGCTAAACCGACTAATATCAATAAAACTACGACGCTATTTTTCACCTTCTGCCTCCGCTATAAACTGATAGGTAGCAGCATTGACGCGAAAGTGCAGAGTGCTACTTTCCAAACTCACTCTCTGCCATTCCGCATTTTCAATGAGTACGATGCGGGGAAGCTCAGCGATAGCCTGAGCATAACGGCCGATATCGTCATAACTTCCAGTAAGCTCGATATCTAAAGGGAGCTTTAACAGAAACTTCTGCGGCTGACGTTTACCCCAGTTAATGCGAGTGAAAGTAAGATGATTATTGAGCCCTTGTTCGTTAATGTCTGCGAGCAGGCTTGCTAACTCTTGTTGAGCAGGCAATTGCCCCATTAGTCGTTCATAGTGATAGGAAAGATCAGTAAGATGCTTTGACATTTCCGGCAGCATAGCCGCTTTGCGTGCCACAACTTGTAACTCTTGCTTCAATTGAACTTCTTGCTGCTTGTAATAATCGAGGTCTTCAAAGCTTGGTTTCACTAAAAACCACCCACTCGCTAACGCAGCCAACACAAAAACAATGCCAACCACTATCAGTTGCGGTATTAACGGCCAGTTGCTCAGCTCATCAAGTTCAAGATCGAGTGACATTAGTTCACTCCTGTTTGCAATTGTGTGGCTGGCGCAGCAAGTAGCGCGGCACTATCAATAGCAAACGACAGTTCAAACGCTTGATATTTATTACCAAAACGCTCGCGATCATGGACAATAGAGTGCAGTACTACGTTATTGACCATTGTCGATTGTTCAAATCTATCCAGCATTTGGGCGAGGAAGGCAGTACTTTCTCCAATACCACTGACCTTAAATTGCTCTCCTTGCATGCGGATTTTGTCTACATAGACTTGAGAAGGAATCAGTGTCGGCAGTAAATTCATCACCGCCGTTGTCTTATTGCGCTGTTGCTGCAACCTATCAACATAGTCCAGGCGTGCTTCTAAAGACTGCAACTCAGTTTGGTCGATGATAATTCACGGATTTGACGTCGATAGTCATCAATTTTGCCTTGTAGATACGCAACCCGCTGTTGTTGAGTACTGACCTCAATCGCTAGTGTCGAATTCAACAGATGTGAAATCGAATAACCAAAGAACAGCGCCGCGAAGAACATCGCAATAAAGCGCTGTTGATGCTGCTTGCGCTTGGATTCTCGCCAGGGCAATAGATTGATTATCTTCATATCAATGTCTCTTAAGCCAATTCAAACCATTGATTGCCGCCCCAACCGCAGAGGCGTAGCAGGGTGATAAAGGTTGAGAAGACTTGGTCTTACTTGTCGATAAGCGCTGAAAATCAATACAGGTTATTGGGCAAGATAAGGTCTTGGCAACGCTGTCTATCAGACCCTCTTGCTGCGCGTGCCCTCCAATCAGAATAACCCCGTCGATAGCCTCTTGCCCTGCCACCGAACGATATAACTGCAGTTGCGAAACGACCCGCCCAGCAACCGACTCAAACACCACTTCCGATAGCGACTTAAACTGAGTGTCCGCACGATTTTGTAGCTCTGACACGGGCTCCAGTACCCATGATTTCGCCAGTTCAGGGGATAGCGCCGGCGGAGGGAGTAATGTGGCTTGCAAGCAACCGAGATCCAACATCGCATGGTTTACCAGCGATGGCGTATGAGCGCAAACCCAGTTCTGTACGCCACGCAGTGCTCCATTGTTGGTATCCATTAACTTGGGGCGAAAACCAAGCTTAGTGACCACAAAAGACCAGTTATCGACGATCGATTGTTTGGTCACATGAACTCGATAAGCCTCAACGGCAACATTGTTCTCTTCGGTCTCTTTAACAAAATCCAAAGCAATGTCATCCATTGGGTAAGGCGTCTGATGATTCATCGCTTGCTCAATCGCAAGCTCTTGCTCCTGCTCTTCAAGGCCGGCCTCCAGTGTGACGACTTTACTGATCACTGCACTTTCTGGCAGCACAATAGCGGCACTATTGCGAAACAACGGCGCAATCTTTCGCAGAATTTTAAGTTTCTTAACACTATCTTGATGTTTAAGGGCGTGAGGATCGGAGAAAATAGCATCACATCCTTTAAGCTCCAGATGGTTAACCAAGGAGAGTTCTGTCCCATCACAAACCAAGACAACGGCTTTGGCACTGTGATGACCAATATCTATCCCAGTGATCCATTTTCTTGCCATGAAAAATAACCTCAACAAATACATAAACAACGTGAAAAGGTTGAGATCGACGCTCAAATAAGCGTTAATTAACCCTATAGGTATATTTTTGTCCTAGCCTACAAGTAATTACCTACTCGTAACCCCAATTAATTAGGAAATTCTCGGTGAAGTTCATAAAGAGACTGTTGGTTCTTGCATTTATTTGCATACTCCTTGGAGTCGGTACAATTTTTGGGTTTTACTACTACGTAAAACCTGAGCTACCTGATGTCGCCACTCTTAAAGACGTCCAACTACAAACACCGATGCAGGTGTTCAGCCAAGATGGGAAGTTGATCGCACAATTCGGCGAAAAACGAAGAATTCCAGTATCTTACGATGAGATCCCACAAGATCTTATCGACGCACTGATCGCGACCGAAGATAGCCGCTACTACGACCACTTTGGTTTTGACCCAATTGGTATTACGCGTGCTGCGGTGGCTGTGATTGCATCTGGTAGCGCCTCACAAGGGGCAAGTACCATCACTCAGCAGCTGGCTCGTAACTTCTTCTTGTCGAACGAGAAGAAGATCATGCGTAAGGTCAAAGAGATCTTCATCGCTGTGCACATCGAGCAACTTCTAAGTAAACAAGAGATCATGGAGCTGTACGTTAACAAGATCTTCTTGGGCTACCGCTCATACGGTTTTGGCGCGGCAGCACAGGCATACTTCGGTCGTAACCTTGATGAGCTGACTCTAAGTGAGATTGCTGTGCTTGCAGGTCTTCCTAAAGCGCCATCGACCATGAACCCAATCTACTCAGTGGAGCGTGCGACTCAACGCCGTAACGTGGTGCTATCGCGTATGCTGTCTGAGAAGTACATCACTCAAGCTGAGTTTGATGAGGCGCGTGCTGAGCCGATCATTTCTCAATACCACGGCTCTGAGATCGAGCTAAGCGCTCCTTATATCGCTGAAATTGCGCGTGCTTGGATGGTGAGTCGTTACGGTGAAGAAGCCTACGAATCTGGCATGCGAATCACCACCACGATTGACTCGAAACTGCAAAAAGCCGGTCACATCGCAGCGATTAAAAACCTGCTTAACTACGACGAGCGACACGGTTACCGCGGCGCAGAAAAAGTGCTGTGGAAAGTAGGTCAAACCGCGATGACCAATGAGGAGATTGCCAAGCACCTACGTCGCCAGCCAACCTATGGCGAACTTCGTCCCGCAGTGGTCACTAACGTTGCTGACAAATCTGCGACGGTTTATGTCAAAAGCTATGGCGAACAGTCTATTAGCTGGGAGAACATGAACTGGGCACGTAAGTTCCGCACCGATGATCGTCAAGGTGCGGCGCCAAAAACACCAAGCGATATCGTCGCTGTGGGTGAACAAATTTGGGTTCGCGCCGCGGATCTGGATATCACCCCAGATGTGTCTCCTGAGGAAAAAGAAGCGCAAACGGAAGACGACCAAGTAACTGAGCCAACGGCCATCACGTGGCGTCTAAGCCAAGTACCGAATGCCAATACGGCGTTTGTTGCTATCAACCCAGAAAATGGCGCAGTACTGTCTCTCGTGGGCGGTTTTAACTTCGTACACAGTAAGTTTTAACCGTGCAACCCAATCAGTAAGACAGGTCGGTTCAAGCATTAAGCCGTTTATCTACGCTGCGGCACTGGATAAAGGCATGACGCTAGCGAGTCTTGTGAACGATGCGCCAATCAACAAGTGGGATAAGAGTGCAGGCACGGCATGGCGCCCTAAAAACTCGCCACCAACCTACACAGGTCCGACACGTCTTCGTATCGGTCTAGCACAGTCTAAAAACGTCATGGCGGTGCGCGTATTGCGTGAAGTGGGTCTGGACGAGACTCGTGATTACCTAACTCGATTCGGTTTCGATAAGTCTAAGCTACCTCGCTCTGAGACCATTGCTCTTGGTGCTGGCAGTTTGACGCCGGTTCAAATGGCGCAAGGTTTCTCTGTGTTTGCCAACGGTGGTTACTATGTAGAGCCATTCTACATCAGCAAGGTAGAAGACCCATTTGGCAAGGTTGAGTTTGAAGCCAATCCAAAAGTCGTTTGTCATCAAAACTGCCCGGATATGCAAGCCCCTGAGTTCGCTAAAGCGGCGACCGATGAAGCAGCACCAAGCATTGAAGAAGCAACCAATGCATCTGAAATCGAGCCACTGGACATTACTCAGTTTAACGAAGAAGACCTAACGGAAACCAACGAACCGCGTTACGCACCAAAAGTAATCTCCGAGCAAACCGCGTTCCTGACACGTGAAATGCTCTACAGCAACGTTTGGGGCGGCGGTAACTGGCGTGAAGGCACTGGTTGGAATGGTACTGGCTGGCGCGCTCAAAAACTTGAACGTCGTGATATTGGCGGTAAGACAGGTACCACCAACGACTCGAAAGACGCGTGGTACAACGGTTATGGTCCAGGTATCGTCGCAACCGCTTGGGTTGGCTTTGATGATCACCAAAGAAAGCTCGGCCGCACGACGGCAAACGCTAACTTAGGTAAAGATCAGATCACTGGCGCAGAAGCTGGGGCGAAAACCGCTCAACCTGCGTGGGTCGAGTTTATGGGTATGGCGCTTGAAGGTCACAAAGTGGTTGGCAAGCAAGTACCAAACGATATCACCCGTGTGCGTATTGACCGCGACTCGGGTCTTCTTACCAATAAGACCGATGGTTCAACCATGTTTGAATACTTCAAGATTGGAACTGAACCGACTGAGTACGTACAGGAAAGCCTAACGGACACCTTGTACTCGAGTGATGAGTCTGGCGGTGAAAGTCTGTTCTAGATTGAACGTAACAAGCAAAAGGGGCGCTAAGCCCCTTTTTTTATCATCTGAATTTCAGCACTAAGCACTAAGCACTAAGCACTAAGCACTAAGATAACGACTAATCGACTCCGCCAATTTCTCAAAACGCGCACGCAGCGGCGAGCCTGGGCGATAGGCTAAAACAATACTGCGAGACGGCGTTGGATTCACTGCCGTCACGTAGCACACGCCATCCTTTTCTTTCTCTTTAGGCAGAGACAGTTCAGGCAGCAAGGTAATGCCTGCCCCTGCGGCCACCATGTTACGCAACGTCTCTAAGCTGGTGGCCTTAAATCGTTCATCGTCTCTCGCACCAGCAGCAAAACAGAAGCCAAGGGCTTGGTCGCGCAGACAGTGTCCATCACCGAGTGACAGCACGGTTTGCCCTTTCAGTTCATCCATCTCTATCACATCACGCTTTGCCCAAGCATGATCGCATGGCACCGCAATGCTCATCGGCTCATTAAAGACTTCAATTTCTTTAAACGGCGCAGTTTCTGGGACTGACGCCAGCACTAAACAATCGAGTTTCCCTTCTTCGAGCTGTCTAACCAACTGGTGCGTCTGAGCTTCATGTAGGAAAAGTTCAAGGTCGGGAAATGACTCTTTCAGCTTTGGCACAATACGAGGAAGTAGATATGGACCTACTGTGGGAATAAAACCAATATGCATCGGCCCCATCATCTCACCACTTTGCCCTGCAGCCATCTCACGAAACGTCTTAATTTCCTTGAGGATACGCTTTGCTTGCTCAACCAGCTGCAAACCGGCATCCGTAAACAATACGCGGCGACTGCTACGCTCTAACAGAGAGGTACCAATCTCATCTTCCAGTTTGCGGATCTGACCACTTAGTGTCGGCTGACTAACAAAGCAAGCTTCTGCTGCTTTACGAAAATGTTTGTGTTCAGCCAAGGCCACTAGGTATTCAAAATCACGAATGTTCATCGCATGCTCCGATAGAATTTGACTATCGATACCATAACAATAAACGATTAGAACTATCAAACCATTTTTTTGATAATAGTCCCAACGAAACAAAGCAATAGACGCTACTCTCTGTTAGCAACGCTAGACTCACAACAATTTAATTATCCATAAGGACATCAGTATGTTTGCATCTAAAGAAGGCCAAGCAGTACCTCAAGTGACATTTCCAACTCGTCAGGGTGATGCGTGGGTCAACGTAACAACGGATGAGCTGTTTAAAGACAAGA
>NZ_JYJK01000034.1 GCF_003263785.1 Vibrio variabilis | reverse complement strand
TTCCTTCTTTGAAGGAAACTCTCAAGAAATGGGGCTATAGCTCAGCTGGGAGAGCGCCTGCCTTGCACGCAGGAGGTCAGCAGTTCGATCCTGCTTAGCTCCACCATTCTTGAACATTCCACGGAATGACTTTCGTGGGCGATTAGCTCAGTTGGGAGAGCACCTCCCTTACAAGGAGGGGGTCACTGGTTCGAGCCCGGTATCGCCCACCATCTTTAAGCGCATTTCTTTTAGAAGAAAGGCTTTAAGTGCTCTTAAAAATGGTTTCGAAAGCTTTATTGCTGTAGAAAACATGCTCTTTAAAAATTTGGAAAGCTGACGAATAACATTTGATTAATGTTATTCAATTAAAAGTTCTCAAATCCTAATCTTTTGATTAGGTACCAACACACATTCAAGTGTTCTTGGGAATCACGAAAGTGATTCATA
>NZ_JYJK01000033.1 GCF_003263785.1 Vibrio variabilis | reverse complement strand
GAGCCGGATTTACCTAACTCTCAAGCCTACGCACTTGAACCTGGACAACCGTCGCCAGGCCCACCTAGCCTTCTCCGTCCCCCATCGCAATTGTAAGAAGTACGGGAATATTAACCCGTTTCCCATCGACTACGCCTTTCGGCCTCGCCTTAGGGGTCGACTCACCCTGCCCCGATTAACGTTGGACAGGAACCCTTGGTCTTCCGGCGAGGAGGTTTTTCACCCCCTTTATCGTTACTCATGTCAGCATTCGCACTTCTGATACCTCCAGCAGACCTTACAATCCACCTTCAACGGCTTACAGAACGCTCCCCTACCCAATACAGTAAAAGACATTGCCGCAGCTTCGGTTTATAGCTTAGCCCCGTTACATCTTCCGCGCAGGCCGACTCGACTAGTGAGCTATTACGCTTTCTTTAAATGATGGCTGCTTCTAAGCCAACATCCTAGCTGTCTAAGCCTTCCCACATCGTTTCCCACTTAGCTATAATTTGGGACCTTAGCTGGCGGTCTGGGTTGTTTCCCTCTCCACGACGGACGTTAGCACCCGCCGTGTGTCTCCCGGATAGTACTTACTGGTATTCGGAGTTTGCAAAGGGTTGGTAAGTCGGGATGACCCCCTAGCCTTAACAGTGCTCTACCCCCAGTAGTATTCGTCCGAGGCTCTACCTAAATAGATTTCGGGGAGAACCAGCTATCTCCAGGTTTGATTGGCCTTTCACCCCTAGCCACAAGTCATCCGCTAATTTTTCAACATTAGTCGGTTCGGTCCTCCAGTTGATGTTACTCAACCTTCAACCTGCCCATGGCTAGATCACCTGGTTTCGGGTCTATATCCAGAGACTGAACGCCCAGTTAAGACTCGGTTTCCCTACGGCTCCCCTAAACGGTTAACCTTGCCACTGAATATAAGTCGCTGACCCATTATACAAAAGGTACGCAGTCACACCACGAAGGTGCTCCTACTGCTTGTACGTACACGGTTTCAGGTTCTATTTCACTCCCCTCACAGGGGTTCTTTTCGCCTTTCCCTCACGGTACTGGTTCACTATCGGTCAGTCAGTAGTATTTAGCCTTGGAGGATGGTCCCCCCATATTCAGACAGGATATCACGTGTCCCGCCCTACTCGATTTCACTGATGATGAGATGTCGGTTACGGGGCTATCACCCTGTATCGCGGCACTTTCCAGAGCCTTCACCTGTCTCATTAAAAGCTTAAGGGCTAATCCAATTTCGCTCGCCGCTACTTTCGGAATCTCGGTTGATTTCTCTTCCTCGGGGTACTTAGATGTTTCAGTTCCCCCGGTTCGCCTCGCTGAGCTATGTATTCACTCAGCGATACCTACTTATGCAGGTGGGTTTCCCCATTCAGGAATCTCAGACTCACAGGTTATTACTACCTAATCTGAGCTTATCGCAAGTTATTACGCCTTTCATCGCCTCTGACTGCCAAGGCATCCACCGTGTACGCTTAGTCACTTAACCATACAACCCCAAAG
>NZ_JYJK01000032.1 GCF_003263785.1 Vibrio variabilis | reverse complement strand
AATAGAGTACGTAAGGAAAAATCAAGAAGCCGGGTTCGAACCTGAACCGGTAGTTGCGGTTACGCGTAACGTTCACAAGCGGACGTTGACGGCCGTCTTCGCAAGCGTTTGAAAAAGCGCAAGGGTCAGAAGTCGGGTAGCCGCCACTCTGAAGGTAAAGAAGTGAAGCAGGGCACAGGTTCTGCAAAACTGGATCCACGCCTTGGTAGTAAGAAAAAGATCCCACTGATTGTTGAGCCGAAGAAAAAACCGACTAAGGTTGAGCGCCGTCTTTCTGCTGAACAAGAGCTAGAGATGCTGGAGAATGATGCACAACTTAACGTGTTGCTGGATCGCATCGAAAGTGGTGAGAACCTAGGTGCTGGTCTTCAGAAGTACGTCGATGAGAAGCTGGATCGCATTGAGAAGCTGATGAACCAACTGGGTCTTATGGAACCTGAGTACGACGAAGAAGAAATGTTCGAAGAGCCAGTGGCAGCCATGTCTGCACCGAGCAAGAAAGCGAGCAGCGATGACGAGCTTCTGTCTCAGTTCGAAGATGTCGATATGGATCAGTTCAAAGGATAGCGAGAGGTAAAGTAGATGAATACCGTTACTCTGTTAGCCATTATTGGCACACTCATTATTGTGGGTTTGGCAGGCTACGCTGGGTATTTGCTACTGCAACTTAAAAAGCAAAAGGAGTTGCAACAGCAGCATCGCGATCTAGCGATTAAAAAGCGCAATGCCAACATTTTTGAAAGTGTTGATACCATTTGCTTGGCGACGATCCAAGGGCAGTGTGATCTTTCGGAAGCCGCCATCCGTCTCTACAACATCATGGATTATGTTCAAGGTGAGGAGCGTGTTGATTTCGATAAGCAGTTCCCAGCGACTGCTGAGCTTTACCATATCGTTAAAGACATGCCGCGCGGTGAGGCGAGACAAGCAATGGAAAAGCAGCAGCGCATGCGCGACAATTTAGCTAGGCAAAAAGCCGAAGCGCGCCTCAATGACAGCATCATTGAAGAGATGAAAGCGCTGCAACGCACAGTAAAGCCGCTTAACGATCAAATTGATATTAAGCTGGTGGGTTAAGGGTTGCTGCTTTAGGTAGGGCGAGTGATCGCCCTAGCAAATTTGGCGATTGCTTGCATCAAACCATAGTGATTGAAACACCCACAGTCGCTATGTGGTTTACTAGTGTGGCAAAATAGCGCCTTATCGAATGCGCTACCAACTCAAATACAGGTTGGCAGTCGCAGGGTGACAGCACCGTGTTTATTGGAAGTATGACCATGTCTCAAAATCAATCCGACACTCAACAGCAAATCGTCTGGGATCAAGCGATTCTCGATAAGTATAACTACTCGGGACCACGCTACACCTCTTACCCAACCGCGGTTGAGTTTCATGAAGCGTATACCATCTCTGATTTCGATATGGCTTGTACCCAATACCCAGACCGACCGCTGTCGCTGTATGTGCACATCCCATTCTGTCATAAGCTTTGCTACTACTGTGGCTGCAATAAAGTCATCACTCGTCACGCTCACAAGGCCGATGAGTACTTAGATGTGCTTGAGCACGAAATTCGTCAGCGTGCGACTCTGCTGCAAGGTCGTAAAGTAACACAGCTGCACTTTGGTGGTGGCACACCGACCTTTTTGTCGAAGAGCCAGATCAGTCGCTTGATGGCGATACTGCGTAGTGAATTCTTCTTTGAAGAGAGCGCTGAAATCAGTATTGAAGTTGACCCTCGCGAAATCGAACTGGACATGCTTGACCACCTTCGTGAAGAAGGGTTCAACCGTTTGAGTATCGGCGTGCAAGACTTCAATAAAGAAGTTCAAACCTTGGTTAACCGTGAGCAGGACGAAGAGTTTATCTTTGCGATGGCCAAACGCGCTAAAGAGCTTGGCTTCCGTTCTACCAACCTTGATTTGATCTACGGCTTGCCAAAGCAGACCCAAGCACGCTTTGCTGAAACTCTTGAGCAAGTGCTAACCATGCGTCCGGGTCGTCTGTCGGTGTTTAACTACGCTCACATGCCTAATTTGTTTGCCGCGCAGCTAAAATCAAAGACGAAGACCTACCGCAAGCGGAAGAGAAGATGGCTATCTTGCAAGATACCATCGCGACGCTAACCGGAGCTGGTTACCAGTTTATCGGAATGGATCACTTCGCACTTCCAGAAGATGAACTGGCGGTAGCACAACGTGCCGGTGAATTGCATCGTAACTTCCAAGGCTACACCACACAGGGTGACTGTGATTTGGTCGGCTTCGGCGTGTCGGCGATCTCTATGATTGGTGATAGCTACGCACAAAACCAAAAAGAGCTGAAGAAGTATTACGCTCAGGTCAACGAATTGCGTCATGCCTTGTGGAAAGGGGTTGTGCTGGATAAAGATGACTTGATCCGTCGTGAGGTGATTAAGCAGCTCATCTGTAACTTTAGCCTAGATAAGAAGTTCATCGAGAACACCTTCTCTATCGACTTTAATCAGTACTTTGCAGAAGATATGTCACTACTGCAGACTTTCATTGATGATGAGTTGGTGAGCGTCTCTGAGAACACGATTGATGTGACGCTCCGTGGTCGTTTATTGATCCGTAACATCTGCATGAGCTTTGATAAGTACTTACGTCAACGTGCGCGTCAGCAGCAGTTTTCGCGCGTGATTTAAGCACTCAATACTGACCCTAAAAAGTCCGCTCTATAGCGGACTTTTTTGTGCCTGTTATGTAGTTGGCTCTATGTTGGGTTCTTGCTGCCAGTGTAGGGATGGCCACTGCTCAAGCGGTAGTGGTGGGCTGAACAAGTACCCCTGCGCATGATGACATCCCAGCAGACGGATAAGCTCCGCTTGTACTGGCGTTTCAACGCCTTCTGCTACCAGACTAAACCCAAAGCTTCGTGATAGCTTGCTGATCGCGGCGACAACGCTATCATCGACATTGTCGCGCGTTAATCTATCGACAAACGCCTTATCGATTTTAATGCTGTCAAACGGCAGTTTGTGTAGGTAGGCCAGCGATGAATAGCCGGTGCCAAAGTCATCAATCGCAATACTTACACCAAGCGCTTTGATGTGCGCCATATTGGCAAGGATTACCGGATCGTTATCAGCGAGCTGAGATTCGGTAATTTCTACCGTCAATTGCTTCGCTGGGAATTTCGTTTGCTCAAGCAAGCGCTGCAACTGCCCAATATACTCTTTATCAGAAAGCTCAATGACGGAGACATTGATGTGCAGTTGAAATTGCGGTGGCAGCCTGCCTTGTTCAATGGCGCGCTTGACGGTTTGCATCGCATCTGCCGCCATATGCTGCCCTATGGCTTTGATAAGGCCAGAGCTCTCCGCCAGAGGAATAAAGCTCAATGGCGAAATGAACTTTCCATCTTGGTCACGCAGCCGTAATAGCGCTTCTGCGCCAAAAGGCGCGCCAGTGCGGATATCGACCAAAGGCTGGAAGTAAACTTCGAACAGGTCATGATCGAGTGCGTGCCTCAGATAAGTTAGCATTCGAGTCTTGTTCTTAGATTGCTCTGCCATTACTGGCGTGTAGACACTGATCCTGTTGTTATCGGTTTTGGCGTGACTCAAGGCAATTCCTGCATTTCTCAAGCACATATCAGCATTATCACAGTCGTGAGCGACACCGATGGAAATATTGAGGCTGAGTGGCTCCCCAGCGACGACAAACGGCGCTGCGAAAATTTGCTTTAGACGATGTTGATAACAGAGCTTTTCTTGCGAGCTGAGATTGGGCAGATAGATGGCAAACTCGTCGCCGCCGACACGTCCCAGCACGCCACTTTCCGTGAGAACCCAAGCTTTAAGGCGCTCAGCGACGATGGTCAGCAGTACATCGCCATAATGGTGACCCAAGCTGTCATTGATGTCACGAAATTGGTTGATACCAATCAGCAGCATGGCTCCGCAGCCGTTTTGTTGCGCTTTAAGTGAATCGCAGGTTTCTATAAACCCTTGGCGGCTGTAGAGTTTAGTCAGGCTGTCTCGGACAAGTTGCTCTCTGAGCGCATGAAACGAAGCTTGAAGGTGCGAACGCATTGCCGAGAAGCTTTGCAACAGCTGTGAAATTTCCGTGATTTGGTTACGTTTAGGTAGCGGGTAATCCCAAGAGCCATTGGCGATCTGTTTCGCTGCTTTTGCCGTTTCCGATAGTGGCACAGTGAGACGGTTGAGAACAAAAATGCCTAGTCCCATACCAGCAAGTCCAAGCAAAAGGCTAACCCAAAGCGTTTGCTGGCTGACGACGGGAATATCACCCATCAGATCCGCAGCCGAGATTACGACAACCACATACCAGTTGATTTGAGTGCTGGTTTGGTAGTGACTGACCATGATGTATTGAGTCTGTTCATCTTGATGAGTCAATAACACGGACTGTTTGTTGGACAGCATTTCAATCGCTTGACTAATGCGCTGTACCATTGGGTCTTTGCTGTTTGTCAGTAAACGGCGCTGACCTAAGTCATCGAGGATCGTTGTCGAATCGCTTTGCGCGATCAGCGCTTGTTTGGCGTCCATCACATAGACTTTGGCCTGGTGGGTAACATTCAAGCTGGCTAAAAACTGTCGGAAGGTATCGATCTGTACATCAACAGCGGCAACACCGACTAAAGAACGCTGTC
Organism: Vibrio variabilis; assembly: GCF_003263785.1. Taxonomy (GTDB): domain Bacteria; phylum Pseudomonadota; class Gammaproteobacteria; order Enterobacterales; family Vibrionaceae; genus Vibrio; species Vibrio variabilis. The sequence goes on along the minus strand of NZ_JYJK01000032.1, from coordinate 13,255 downwards.
CAGACTCCGATTGAAACACCGGGGCGAGGGCAGAAATAGTGACCTCTTGAGCAGCATCGGCGTTGGTATATACCTCAGACCATGCGGCTTGAAGCTGCTGGCGGATTGGTAAATACCAAGGGCGTTGACGTGGATCGTAGGCCGCAATGTGACCAAGGATATCCGAGCCTCTGTGGTCATCAGCATAGATCAGTAGATCGCCGTTGGTACCGGAATCTTTGACCATTAACGAGAATTTTGCCTGCTCTGCTGAGCGTTCTGCCGCTCTCATGGCCAAAAATTCTCCCTGCTCACCACCAAATCCCATAAGGTCGATTTGTGGTGACTGGACATTGAGAGTAGCGAAACTGGAACGCAGATAATCCTCGAGCTTTGTGGCGTCGTTCGGCGTATAGAGCTTGTGGTATTCGATGGCGTGAGCGAGCGCTTTTACTGCGGTCATCGGTTTATCTAAGTAGATATCCAAGCTCTGCACCACATTAGTAGTGAGACTCGATAGCTGCTTTTCACTTACATCCAGCGCTAAGTCATCGTAACGCTGCTTCTGCAGCCACAAAATAGTGCCAACCGAGCACAAGAACACCACGATAAAAGGCGCAATGAGTGCTTTTTTGAGAGAGAGCGTAAACAATCCAGGCATAGAGATAGGGCACTTAACCGATAAAACATAATTCGAGAAGAGCGGGTATCTGGTTATCACGCTCTGTTATTTTATCGACCAAACTAGCGGGAAGTTTAGGCCATTGTGGCAAATAATGGCCTATTTTATTGATATGTCGCTTAATAACGGGAGGGGTTAGTGGTTGCTAAACTCCTCCATAACGTATTGGAAGTATGGCTAGTAGAGCTCTTTAAGCTTGCGAGTTAGGGTATTGCGACCCCAGCCGAGCACCTTAGCGGCATCTTGTTTGTGACCATTGGTATGCGAGAGTGCTGCCTCAAGCAAAATGCGTTCAAACTCCGGTTGAGCGCGATTGAGGATCTCAGTTTCTCCCGAAGCTAGAGCTTGCTGTGCCCATGATGAGAGCAGTTGCTGCCAATCACCGCCGCTCATCTCGGTCATGCGTTTCGGCTCATCAAGTAACTCTGGTGGCAAGTCATTGGGCAGTATTTCACTGCCACTCGCCATCACTGTTAGCCAGCGACAAGTGTTTTCTAGCTGGCGCACGTTACCCGGCCAATCAAGTTGGTTGAGGATCTCGACTGTATCGGGATTGAGTGATTTGGTTTCTACGCCTAGCTCTTCTGCAGCCAGTGAGAGGAAGTGCAGCGTGAGTTTTTCAATATCTTGCTTACGCTCTCTCAGAGAAGGTATGTGGATGCGAATGACGTTCAAGCGATGGAACAAGTCTTCACGAAACTCCCCCTCATTCACTAACTTCTCCAAGTTTTGGTGCGTAGCAGCGACGATTCGCACATCAACTTTAACGGCAGAGTGTCCACCAACGCGATAGAACTGACCGTCGGCCAACACGCGCAGTAAGCGGGTTTGAATGTCGAGTGGCATGTCACCAATCTCATCCAAGAACAGGGTACCGCCGTTGGCTTGCTCAAAGCGGCCTTGTCTCACACTGTTAGCGCCGGTAAACGCGCCTTTCTCATGGCCGAACAGCTCTGATTCGATCAAGTCTTTAGGGATGGCCGCCATGTTTAGAGCGATAAAAGGTTTGCTTGAACGAGGGCTATGGCGATGCAGCGCATGAGCGACAAGCTCTTTACCTGTACCTGATTCACCGTTGATGAGCACTGATATGGAAGAGCGTGACAGTCTGCCGATGGCGCGAAACACTTCTTGCATCGCGGGTGCTTCACCAATGATCTCTGGCGCTTCAGCGGCAATAGTTTCTTCAGTGGATAGGGCGCTTTTTTGCTCTTGGCTATGGGTGATCGCACGCTCGACTAAGGTGAGGGTTTCGTCGATATCGAACGGTTTTGGCAGGTACTCAAACGCCCCTTTTTGATAAGCGTTGACCGCGGCGTCCAAATCAGAGTGCGCCGTCATGATGATCACTGGCAGCTCCGGTGCGCTCTGCTGAACGCGATTGAGCAGCTCAATACCGTCGATGCCAGGCATGCGAATGTCCGACACCAACACATCTGGCGTTTCACGCTCCAACGCCATTAGCACGCTTTCCGCATCGGCGAAGGTCTCACACTTAATGTTTGCCGACGACAGGGTTTTGTCCATTACCCATCGTATCGAGCTGTCGTCATCGACGACCCATACATACTCCTTTACTCATAGCCAAACTTCCTTACAGCAAGCCATCCAATCGCCTCTCAGGGCATTTAAATGGGCAGATAAATAGTAAAAATGGTACGACCGGGCCAACTTTCTACGTCTATTTTTCCATTGTGTTGGTCGATCAAGTTTTGCGAAATGGACAAGCCAAGTCCGGTGCCGCCTTCTCGACCACTGACCATCGGGTAAAACAGTGTGTCTTGAAGGTCGGCAGGAATGCCTGGGCCATTGTCGATAATTTCTATGCGAGCCGCGAGCTTGTGGCGCTGACCGTGTATGTTGGCTTGATGCACGGTGCGGGTACGCATGGTGATCTTGCCATTGTCTTGACGGCTGAGAATTTGTGCGGCATTGCTGGTGATATTGAGCAGCGCCTGCTCGATTTGATCCGTGTCCATTAAAATTGGCGGCAGACTCGGATCGTAGTCGCGCTCGATAGCCAGTCCAGCGCCGGCTTCTAGCTCCACTAACTGGCGTACTTTCTCCAAAATCAGATGGAGGTTTTCTTGTTTTTTGGTGCCCGGTTTTTGTGGGCCGAGTAGCCGATCGACCAGGGCTCTTAGTCGGTCAGCTTGCTCAATAATAATGTTGGTGTATTCGTTGAGAGAAGGGTCTGGCAACATTTTCGACAGCAGCTGCGCCGCGCCACGCAAACCCCCTAGTGGGTTTTTGATCTCATGGGCAAGGCCACGAACCAGAAGCTTTGCGGCTTGCTGCTGAGCATGTTGGTTAAGCTCTTGGGTTAGCCTCTTTTGCTGGCCAATCTTGCGCATCTCTACCAGCAGCATCAGCTCTTTGTTCCAAGAGAGTGGACTGACCGTCACCTCAAGCAGTAAAGGCTTACCATCAACAACAAAGGTCACGTCGCTGTCGGTAATGCTTTGGCCGCTTTGTAGGGGCTGAGTGAGTAGCGCGAGATCCAGCGACGCGTGTTGAATAAACTGCGACAAGTGACAGCCCACCAAGCGCTTTGAGCTTTGAGAAAAAAGTTGTTCAGCAGATGGGTTGGCATATTGAACCGTCAGCCCTTCGTTGAGCATCAATGTTGCCGTCACAACATTGTTGAGTATTGCATCGGTCAATTCACAGTTTGCCACACGCTCTCCTTACGCTGTTCTAATTTGGTGCACTGCACGAGCGAGGTTCGCTCTGTGCACTAAAATGGTGCATCGAATAAGCTAAGTATGGCGCAATTTAAACTAGAGTAAAAGCGTCAGGGCGGCTCTGCTTACTATTGCACCGATGCACGATGAAGATGCACTGTTATAGTATCGGATGATGCAATTACCTTGCCGCTTTGCTGCACTCGTATGGTTAAGGTGTGAGTACCGCGATCTATGTTGGTCAAACGCCAACTTGTCGTGGTTTGTGGTGAGCCATAAGGTTTGCCATCGAGAAGAAGTTGCAAGGCTTGTTCTTCATTCAGCGAGCCCTTGAGAAAGGCGCTGACAGAGAAGTCACCAGCGTTATTTCGTATCGTCGCATCATGTTGCGGACTTGCAATGGTCAGGGTGAGCTTCGCGTTTGTTTTAGCTTGGCTTTGATCCAAGAATGGGCTTGATGTCCAATCCACTGGTGCCTCGTTGAGAACTTGTGGTGGTGGAGGCACATCTGGCAGCGATAGAGCCTGCGCATTTTTGCTATCGGGAAAATCGCTAAAGTGGAGGTTTCCTTGCTCGTCTTTCCAATGATAAATATCGGTCGCAAAGATAGGGCTGCTAACAAGGAAGAATAAGCCAGCGATAGTCGGAAAAATGCATCGCGCAGCATCATACGATAGACCTTACATTGGGTGAGAAAGTCTAGTAATGCTAACGCGCAGAGTGGGGATTTCGAATAGAAAAAAGGCCCGCCTGCGAGGCGAGCCTAATAATTATGAAAACATGAAAGTCATGTCATTCTGTCTATTAAACAGAGTAGTACAGTTCAAACTCAAGTGGGTGAGTTGTCATGTTTACTTTCTCTACGTCTTGAGACTTAAGATCGATGTAAGAATCGATAAAGTCATCAGAGAATACACCGCCAGATGTTAGGAACTCACGGTCAGCGTCTAGACACTCTAGCGCTTCTTTTAGTGAGTAAGCCACTGTTGGGATCTCTGCCGCTTCTTCAGCTGGTAGATCGTAAAGGTCTTTATCCATTGCTTCGCCTGGGTGGATCTTGTTCTTGATACCGTCAAGACCAGCCATAAGCATTGCAGCAAAACATAGGTATGGGTTTGCTGATGGGTCACCGAAACGTAGTTCGATACGACGTGCTTTCGGGCTTGGTACCACTGGGATACGGATAGAAGCGCTGCGGTTACGTGCAGAGTAAGCAAGCATAACTGGTGCTTCGAAGCCTGGTACAAGACGCTTGTACGAGTTAGTAGATGCGTTAGCAAATGCGTTGATTGCTTTAGCGTGCTTGATAACACCACCGATGTAGTAAAGCGCCATTTCAGATAGGCCGCCGTACTTGTCGCCAGCGAACAGGTTAACACCGTCTTTCGCTAGAGATTGGTGAACGTGCATACCGCTGCCGTTGTCACCAACTAGTGGCTTAGGCATGAATGTTGCTGTTTTACCAAATGCGTGAGCAACGTTGTGTACAACGTACTTGTAAACTTGGATTTCGTCCGCTTTAGCTGTTAGCGTGTTGAAACGAGTTGCGATTTCGTTCTGACCCGCAGTCGCTACTTCGTGGTGGTGCGCTTCAACAACTTGACCCATTTCTTCTAGAACGAGACACATTGCAGAACGGATGTCTTGAGAAGAGTCAACTGGCGCTACTGGGAAGTAACCACCTTTAACGCCTGGACGGTGACCTTTGTTACCGCCTTCGAAGTCAGTACCTGTGTTCCAAGCTGCTTCTACGTCGTCGATTTTGAAGAATGAACCAGACATGTCTGTTGCAAACTTAACGTCGTCGAATAGGAAGAACTCTGGCTCTGGACCCACTAGAACAGTATCGGCGATACCTGTTGAGCGTAGGTAGTCTTCAGCGCGCTTAGCGATTGAACGTGGGTCACGGTCGTAGCCTTGCATAGTTGCAGGCTCTAGGATGTCACAACGAATGTTCAGAGTTGCGTCTTCAGTGAATGGGTCAAGAACCGCGCTTGCTGCGTCTGGCATCATCACCATGTCTGACTCGTTGATGCCTTTCCAGCCAGCAACAGAAGAACCGTCAAACATTTTACCTTCTTCAAAGAAGTCTGCGTCTACTTGGTGTGCAGGGATAGAAACGTGTTGCTCTTTACCCTTAGTGTCTGTAAAGCGTAGATCTACGAATTTAACTTCGTTCTCTTGGATCAGCGATAGAACATTTTCTACTGACATCTTGGAAAACCTCCAGTGTTATTAAAGCGGTTAAGTGCTCGATTAGTGTTAATCGGCATTGATTAACGTCTGCTTAATGAAGTGCGTTAATCGATGCTGATTCTAATAAAGCTAGAACCGTGCCAAAAAATAATTCCTTTATTTTTCAATGCTATAAAAAACTTAGTCCCAAATTGGAGCAAACGTTTGCACCAAAATGATCATTGATTGCACTATTAGTGTGCAATGTTAAATTCTTGCACCAAGTTGAATCAAATAGCCCATACATTCAGCATGGTTTTGGTTCACCTGTCAACCCATACCTTGAGCTTGGCTTCGGTCATGCTTCTATTTGGTGAAGTGGCGGCTTTGTGGCGTCGTTTTACAGCAAAACCAGTCTAAAGCGACTATGTTTAAGCAAGATTTCAACGAAGAAGATCACAACTCTCGTTATTTCTGGTATATTGCGGGCGTTTTTTTTAATCGAGTCAGCGGCTATCGTGCGGCGACTCTTGACTGAGTGAAAGAAATCTATGTCAACTCCACAGATTGATAAGTTAAGAAACATTGCGATTATCGCGCACGTTGACCACGGTAAAACTACCCTTGTTGACAAGCTGCTTCAGCAATCCGGTACTCTTGAGTCTCGCGGTGAAACTGAAGAGCGAGTTATGGACTCGAACGATATTGAAAAAGAGCGTGGTATTACCATTCTTGCTAAGAATACCGCGATCAACTGGAACGACTACCACATCAACATCGTAGATACTCCGGGACACGCGGACTTCGGTGGTGAAGTAGAGCGTATTATGTCGATGGTAGACTCAGTACTACTTATCGTTGACGCAGTAGACGGTCCAATGCCACAAACGCGTTTCGTAACGCAAAAAGCCTTCGCGCACGGTCTAAAGCCAATTGTTGTTATCAACAAGATTGACCGTCCAGGTGCTCGCCCTGATTGGGTAATGGATCAAGTATTTGACCTATTCGACAACCTAGGTGCATCTGACGAACAGCTAGACTTCCAAGTAGTTTACGCATCAGCACTAAACGGTTGGGCGACGCTTGAAGAAGGCGAAGAAGGCGAGAACATGGAAGCACTATTCCAAGCTATCGTTGACAACGTAGAAGCGCCAGCGGTTGACCCAGAGGGTGCACTACAGATGCAGATCTCTCAGCTAGACTACAGCTCATACGTGGGTGTTATCGGTGTTGGCCGTGTAACTCGCGGTACGGTTAAGCCTAACCAACAAGTAACGGTTATCGGTGCAGACGGTAAGACTCGCAACGGTAAAGTAGGCACTATCCTAGGTTACCTAGGCCTTGAGCGTCACGAAGTTCAGCAAGCAACGGCGGGCGACATCATCGCAATCACAGGTCTTGGCGAGCTAAAAATCTCTGACACTATCTGTGCGCAGGGTGAAGTAGAAGCACTACCAGCACTGTCTGTTGACGAACCAACAGTAACCATGACGTTCCAAGTAAACACGTCTCCATTCGCAGGTAAAGAAGGTAAGTTCGTGACTTCACGTAACATCCTTGAGCGTCTAGAGAAAGAATTGGTACACAACGTTGCACTGCGCGTTGAGCAACTTGACGATCCAGACAAGTTCCGTGTATCAGGTCGTGGTGAATTACACCTATCTATCCTTATCGAAAACATGCGTCGTGAAGGCTTCGAGCTAGCGGTTTCTCGTCCTGAAGTTATCATCAAAGAAGAAGATGGTCAGAAGCAAGAGCCGTACGAAACTGTGACTATCGACGTAATGGAAGAGCACCAAGGTAGCATCATGGAAGCTATCGGTCTTCGTAAGGGTGAGCTAACTGACATGGCTCCAGATGCAAAGGCCGTATCCGTATGGATTTCATGATGCCATCTCGTGGTCTAATCGGTTTCCAAACTGAGTTCATGACGCTAACGTCTGGTTCTGGTCTTCTTTACCACACGTTCGATCACTACGGTCCATTCAAGGGCGGTGAAATCGGTCAGCGTGTAAACGGTGTGCTTATCTCAAACGGTGCTGGTAAAGCACTGACTAACGCACTGTTCAACCTACAAGAGCGCGGCCGTATGTTTATCGGTCACGGTGTTGAGGTTTACGAAGGCATGGTTATCGGTATCCACAGCCGTGACAACGACCTAACGGTTAACCCGCTTAAAGGTAAGCAGCTAACTAACGTTCGTGCATCTGGTACAGATGACGCACAGGTTCTTACTCCGCCAATCATCATGACTCTAGAGCAAGCGCTTGAGTTCATCGACGATGACGAGCTAGTAGAAGTCACACCTGAAAGCATCCGCATCCGTAAGAAGTTCCTATCGGAAAGCGACCGTAAGCGTGCGAGCCGTGAAGCTAAGTCTTAATTGATTTAGGTTCGATGTGAAAAACCAGCCGAGAGGCTGGTTTTTTGTTTGAACGGTATTTTATCTCAAGGACCAAGGACCGATTTCTTAAAGCAACTGCTTCAAAACCCGATCAGCTCTAACCCGAGTAATCTTCTTCAACAACTTCTGCACCGGAACCGGATAATTCTCCACCTTCTCAAGCTGCTTGTAAGTACAAATCAACTGAGTATGTTCAAGAATATTCTCAATCTCAGCATCAAACTTCTCAACTAAGTGCGAGTAGTGATCCTGAATCAGAATCGCGTTCTCAAGATCTAGGCTCCAAGCGCGTGGGTTAAGGTTGTTACCCGTGATCAGCATGTAGCGCTTATCCACCCATATGCCTTTCAAGTGGAAGCTGTTGTCATCGTGCTTCCAAAGACGGATACACAAATTACGGCTTGCGATGTGCGCTTCGTTGGCTTTTGCAAAACGACGCAGGTTCATTTCATACAGATACGGCAAGCCACCAATGGTCTTAAAGTCTTCTTCTGGTGAAATGTAGAAGTCGTTAGCGGTCTTATCACCAACGACAATACGCACTTTGACGCCGCGTTTTAGCGCGCGTTTGATCTCTTTCGCGACCGATTTAGGGAAGTTGAAATAAGGCGTACAAATAAAGATTTCGTCTTTGGCGCTGGCAAGGAGCTGATTGATGCTTTGGTTAAGCTTATTGCGACGCTTACCAATACCCACAATCGGCGTGACCGATACTTGGCTCTCGTTCGCAGGCTCGGCATCAAATTCATAGCGTGCTTGAGATAGTGAGCCACGCAGTTGGCGGATCTCCGCTTTGATTTCTTTTGTGGTTGGCTTTTGTGGCAGCGACAAGTCATTGACCGCTGGATTGGCGATCATCTCAGTGGCCACAAAGTTCGCCATACTGTTGGCAAGCTTGGCGTTTTCGAGCACGTGGTAGCGGTCGAAACGATAGCGGTCTTTATAATTCAGGTAGATGTTGTTAAGGCTGGCACCGCTGTAAATCACTTTATCGTCGATGATAAAGCCTTTTAGGTGCAGTACGCCGAACACTTCACGACCGCGAACCGGAATACCATACACAGGGACACCATATTGGTGTTTTTCACGAAACTCGCGATACATCACCGCGTTGCCGTCAGATTGCTTAGCGCCAATCAGACCGCGCTGAGCTCGATGCCAGTCAACACAGACGGCAATATCCAGGGCTGGGTTATTTTGTTTCGCTTGATAAAGCTCGCTAAGAATTTGGCGTCCTGCGTCGTCATCTTCCAAATACAGTGCGACTAGGTAGATTCTTGACTTTGCTTCGCGTATCGCTTGAATGAGATGTTCGCGATAGTCGCTTGCAGAGAGTAAAACATTGAGTTTACTCGGATCCTGCGCGATTGAGGGAAGCTGTTCAAAAGAGTTCCTAAAAGCCATCATGTAGAGACTGTACCTTTGGTCATTGCAAAATTGCGAACCTAGAATTTTACCAAATTCTTGCCCTAAATGGGTAGTAAACCGTTGATAAGTTTAACGGGGATCAAGGTAACGCATCGCAACGAGCGACTTACCACCCTGAATATAGCGACAAAACAGCTGTTTAAGTGGGTTGGGTAAGTCTTCTTCTGCTAGAGTTTTAAAGCCATGCTGTGCGTAAAAACTCTCAAGGTGACCCAGGGCGAAACAAAAATCGCCATCTTTGAGTTCCGTTTGTTGCAGTTGCGCCATCAGTTGGTGACCTAAACCCAAACCGCGCTGCTCGGGGACGACCAGCATACCGGTCATGAGCCGATACTGCTCAATGGAGCGAAAACGAACCAGGGCACTTAGGGTTTGATTGCGACTTAGCGTCACGATGCGTTCATCGCTTTTTGGCTTACCAGCAGGGTAGTGCGCTTTGTAGAGTTTTTTTGCAATCGGGAGCTTTATCGGGTCAAGCACACCGAAATTTAACGTATCCATAGCCAATTCGGACTCCAAAAGGATAGAATAGCGGCAGTGTAAGCCATCAATCGACGCCCATGCAAATTCAAAACAACGCTCAGCTCCGCCCATATCACACCTTTGGTATTGATCAGCAATGTCACGCTTTAGTCGAGGTTCACTCGGTTGAGGATTTAATTGCTGTCTATCAGCGCCCAGAGTGGCAAGATCTGCCAAAACTGATGTTAGGTAAGGGCAGTAATATGCTGTTCACTGCGCCTTTTGAGGGCGTCGTGATCATTAATCGCTTGAGCGGTATTGAAGTGAGCGATACGGCATCCACACACAAGCTACATATTAGTGGCGGTGAGGATTGGCCAAATTTGGTGAAGTGGTGTGTGGAACATGGCTATGCGGGCATTGAAAATTTGGCCTTGATACCGGGCTGTTCGGGCAGCGCGCCGATTCAAAATATTGGCGCTTACGGTATTGAGCTAAAAGATGTTTGTCGTTACGTTGATTATCTTTGTTTGCAAACGTTCGAAGTTAAAAGGCTTTCTCGAGATGAATGTCAATTTGGCTATCGCGATTCTATTTTTAAACATGCCTTGAAAGATAAGGCCATTGTGACGGCTATCGGCCTAGAGCTGGATAAACAATGGCGCCCGAACCTTAGCTATGGACCGCTCCAATCGCTGGATCTGACCACTGTAACGCCTAAGCAGGTGTTCGATGTCGTTGTGAAAGTTCGTCAAGAAAAACTGCCTGACCCTGCTGTGACTGGCAACGCGGGTAGCTTCTTCAAAAATCCAATTATCAGCCAAGCCTTGTACGCATCAGTTAAGTCTGAGCACGACGCAGTTGTCGCTTATCCAGCCGAGGATGGAATGAAACTCGCGGCTGGCTGGCTTATTGACCAGTGCGGCCTGAAAGGGCATCAAATCGGTGGTGCTATGGTGCATCCAAACCAGGCTTTGGTTTTGGTTAATCATGATGATGCCACGGCTGACGATGTGGTTCGCCTAGCGGCGTTTGTACGTCAAAGCGTGCTCGATAAATTTGGTGTTGAACTTGAGCATGAGGTGCGCTTTATGGGCGCAAGCATGAAGTGTATTTAAAGGATGTGCTATGAGAGAACATCAAATGAAGCTGGCTATACTCACCAGGCTCGCCACTGGTGGCTTCCACTCAGGTGAGACATTGGGCGAAGATCTTGGGATCTCGCGTGCGGCAGTGAGTAAACACATTAAAGGCATTCAAGAGTGGGGCGTAGATATTTTCCGAGTTCAGGGCAAAGGCTATCAATTAGCTCAGCCGATGGAACTATTAAGCGAAAAGCGCCTTGCAGAGAGTGTGTCGACACGTTTGAGCTGATCCCAATCATTGATTCAACCAACCAGTACCTACTCGACAAGCAAGAATCCTTAGAGTCTGGCAGCGTCTGTATCTCAGAGTATCAAGCTAAAGGTCGTGGACGCCGTGGCAGACAATGGGTATCGCCGTTTGGCAGCAACCTGTACCTATCGATGTACTGGCGCTTGGAAGCTGGGATGGCAGCGGCGATGGGGCTTAGCTTGGTCGTGGGTGTTGCTATCGTTGAAGCACTGCAAGAGCTAGGGATTGAGGGAGTGAAGCTTAAGTGGCCGAATGACCTGTACTACCGTGACAAAAAGCTCGCCGGAATTTTGGTTGAAATGTCAGGCCAAGCGGGCGGCGCCGCAAACTTAGTGATTGGTATGGGAATGAACCTCAACATGAGTGAGCAAGTGACCGGTATCGATCAGCCTTGGACATCACTCAGTGACGTGGTTGATACTCCATTTAGCCGTAATGATCTCGTCGTCGCGTTTATTAAAGCTTGGCAAGCGGCATTGGAAGATTATGAACTGCGCGGTTTGCATGGCTTTGTCGAGCGCTGGAATCAGCACGACAACTTCTTAGGTCGTGAAGTCAAACTGATCATGGGTCAGCGTGAGATCAAAGGCATTGTGCGAGGCATTGACGCGACAGGCGCAGTACTGCTTGAAACTGAGCGAGGGATTGAGTCGTACGTTGGCGGTGAAATATCGCTACGAAAAGCCAGCGATTAAAGGTTTCATGCCTCCAAGGACCAAGGACCAAGGACCAAGGACCAAGGACCAAGGACCAAGGACCAGTACTTTACCTATTTTCTAAGATATACGGTCTCAACACTGTGGTCTGCGCCTTTCTGTAAGATGAGCTGAGCACGCTCTTTAGTCGGTAGGATGTTTTCGACCAAGTTTAATCCATTGATCGAAGCCCAAATCGTCTTTGCTTTAGATTGCGCTTCTGCTTCAGTCAATTGAGTGTAGTGACTGAAGTAAGAGCCTGGCTTAGTAAACGCACCCTCACGGAATTTCATAAAGCGATTGACGTACCACTGTTCAATTTGTTCGCTGTCGGCATCGACATAGAGTGAAAAGTCGAGGAAGTCGGAGATGAACACGCGATGTGGATCGTGTGGGTAGTCCATACCACTTTGCAGTACGTTTAGCCCTTCAATAATCAGCACGTCAGGAAGGTCAACGACCTTTTCTTCTTCCGTGATGTCGTAAGTGATGTGCGAATAGACCGGCGCCTGAACATTTCTTTTGCACGCTTTCACATCAGACACAAACTGCACCAGGCGGCGCATGTCGTAAGACTCTGGAAAGCCTTTTTTACTCATCAGCCCTTTTTCTAGTAGTGTCTTGTTCGGGTACAAGAAGCCGTCCGTGGTAATCAGTTCCACTTTTGGGTGATTGTCCCAGCGGCTTAACAGTGCTTTGAGAAGACGTGCGGTGGTACTTTTACCAACCGCGACGCTGCCTGCGATACCTATGACAAACGGTGGCGTGTGTTCGGTATTACCCAAAAATTCACCCAGTACAGAGTTACGGCGCTGTCTTGCTGCAACATAAAGGTTAAGCAACCTAGAAAGTGGCAGATAGACGTCAGTGGCTTCCTGCATAGTTAGTTTTTCATTGATGCCTTGAAGCTCTTTTAGGTCTTCTTCTGTGAGGGTCATGGGTACGGCGTTACGAAGCGCTGACCATTGCTCTCGACTGAATGACATAAAGGGACTCATAGGTAACCTAACCATGGAATAAAGTGACTGAGTGCTGAACATACCTGAAGCAAGGGATAAATCAAATAATTCATGCAATAGGGTTACGCTAATTCCCCGAAATGTGTACAAAAAGTCGTCAAACAAAAAGAATGTGGTGAAAATCGGATTTTTTTTTAATTTAACGGTTGCATCCACAAGATTCATTCAATAGAATGCGCTCCACTTATGCCGACTTAGCTCAGTAGGTAGAGCAACTGACTTGTAATCAGTAGGTCACCAGTTCGATTCCGGTAGTCGGCACCATTTTCACTTTGCCTAGGGCAATGATGACGAAAATGGTAAGTAAAATTTGGGGGGTCCCGAGTGGCCAA
>NZ_JYJK01000031.1 GCF_003263785.1 Vibrio variabilis | reverse complement strand
ATGATGTAAAGAGAAATGTAAGTGCCCAACACTTACAGGTTTGCTTCTGCTTTTTAAAGCGGAAATAAACAAGCAGTGTCCCGTTCGTCTAGAGGCCTAGGACACCGCCCTTTCACGGCGGTAACAGGGGTTCGACTCCCCTACGGGATACCATTGGGTCGTTAGCTCAGTTGGTAGAGCAGTTGACTTTTAATCAATTGGTCGCAGGTTCGAATCCTGCACGACCCACCATTCTTTTCCACGAAGGAATGGCCTTTGTTTTACTTTTTAAAGTAAAACAATAGGAAACTTATGTGGGCGATTAGCTCAGTTGGGAGAGCACCTCCCTTACAAGGAGGGGGTCACTGGTTCGAGCCCGGTATCGCCCACCATTCTCTAAGAATTTTTGGATTAAGAATTTCCAAACCACTTCAGTAAAGCGTACGTGGTTGGAATTTTTGACGCCGCAAGGCACTGAGAATCTTTAGAAAATGCATTAAGTTTGCATTGCTCTTTAACAATTTGGAAAGCTGACGAATAACATTTGATTAATGTTATTC
>NZ_JYJK01000030.1 GCF_003263785.1 Vibrio variabilis | reverse complement strand
ATGAATTAAAGACGATGCTTGGGTCTGTAGCTCAGGTGGTTAGAGCGTTCGCCTGATAAGCGAGAGGTCGGTGGTTCAAGTCCACTCAGACCCACCAATCTTCCTCCCAGATGATTGGCGGTAAGCATCACACACTGATGGGGCTATAGCTCAGCTGGGAGAGCGCCTGCCTTGCACGCAGGAGGTCAGCAGTTCGATCCTGCTTAGCTCCACCATCTTTAAG
>NZ_JYJK01000029.1 GCF_003263785.1 Vibrio variabilis | reverse complement strand
GAATGAGTACACGCAAAGTGTGTTGTATGGCAGTTTTGCAAACAGCGATACAAAGTTATCTGCGAATGTGCCGTACACGTCATCAGTAATGATGAATAGGTCTTTACGCTTCTCTTCAACAAATGAAGTTAGGCGGTTTAGCGTATCGTCAGAGAACTTTACAGACGCAGGGTTTGCAGGGTTTACCACACAAAGCAATTTGATTTGCTCGTCAGCTAGCTTTTCAATCTCAGATTGAGGAAGCTGCCATGTTTTCTCGTCTAGACGGATTTCTACGATTTCCAGTTCGTACTCAGAAAGCTCTGGGATTTCTAGGTACGGAGTGAAGATAGGTGTCGTCAGTGCAACCTTGTCACCTTTTTTCAACAGACCATTGTGGAACATGGTTTGGAATGTGTAGGTCATTGACGCCGTGCCGCCTTCAGTTGCGAATAGGTCAAAGTTAGTCGTAGTTGGCATAGGGCCGTACATCTCTTCTGCGATGTATTGCTTAACCACTTTTTCAATGTTCACAAGCATGCGAGGAGGAACAGGGTAGTTACAGCCAAGGAATGCTAGTACTAGCTCGTTTAGGAACTCTTGCTTGTCGATACCGAGACGGTCTTTCGCGTAGCTGAGTGCTTTTTCTAGGAAACGAACGCCTTCAGATTCGCCTGCGTTACCTACGAACGTATCGAAACGCTCAACGATGCCTTTACCATCTGGGATGCCGCCAAAGCCCGCATCTAGGTATGCGTAGTTG
>NZ_JYJK01000028.1 GCF_003263785.1 Vibrio variabilis | reverse complement strand
GGTGACCGTAGCGTTGTCGCCAGCGCTTAAGTTAGCCGCTGTCAGATCATCTCCGTCCACATCATTCGCTTGTGATAGCAATTGCTCTTGCGTCAGAGTAATCGAACCATCTTCGTCAACGGAGTAAGCCAAGTCACCTGAGACTGGTGCATCGTTCACAGCGATGACGTCAATGCCAGCAGTCGTCTCTGCAGTAGCACCGTCTTCGTCAACAACAGTCACGTCAAGGGAAACACTGCCGTTAAAGTTTTCATTTGGCGCAAAGCTGTAGGTGCCATCTCCGTTGTCGGTGAAGATACCATCAGTACCTGAGTAAGACACATCACTGACACTCATCTCGCCTTCCACATCACTTGAGTTAGCAAGTAGTTGGTCGTCAGAGATTGTGATGATGCCATCTTCATCGACTGAGTATGTGGTTGAACCGGCCACTGGAATGTCATTGACAGACTCAACCGTCACATCAATATTGGCTTCAGTGGTCGTTGTACCGTCGCTCACTGAGAAGCTTAGGTCGACTTCACCATTAAAGTTCTCGTTTGGTGCGAAGGTATACGTACCGTCACCGTTGTCGGTGAACACACCTTCTGTACCTGAGTAGCTCACATCGGCAACAGACAAGTCATCACCGTCAATGTCTGAAGCGCCAGCAAGAAGCTGCTCGTCAGTAAAGGTTAACGAGCCATCTTCTTGGATGGTATAACCCACATCTTCC
>NZ_JYJK01000027.1 GCF_003263785.1 Vibrio variabilis | reverse complement strand
ATTTTAAGCCAACCCAAAGCCAAAAGCGCCTGCGCTCTAAAGGCAAGCATCTGCGCTGGGAAATACGAACAGAACTCGATGAGAATTGGTTCTCGCTTTATTCTAAATACATTGAAGGACGACACTCAAGCGGGTCTATGTACCACCGCGAGAAAAGGAATTTTTTGATTTTGCACAGTGCCAATGGCTAACCATGCACTACCTACATATCTTTGATGGCGAAACCTTAATTGCCGTCGCTATCACCGATGTTCTAGACAACAGCGCGAGCGCTTTCTATACCTTTTTTGACCCAGATTACGCACTCTCGCTAGGTACCTTCGCTGTACTGTGTCAGCTTGAATACTGTCAGCAATATCAAAAGCAGTGGCTTTACCTCGGTTATCAAATCGATGATTGTGCAGCAATGAACTACAAAACCCGCTTCGGACGTCATCAAAGGCTAGTAAATCAGCGTTGGCAAGGGTAGAATACACCGCAACTTTACTTATTGAGATTTTAACGGCACAATGCGCGCCGTTAAAAGCGCCACATTTCGAAAGAGGATTAAATGGCTAAAGAAGACGTAATTGAGATGCAAGGCACTGTCCTTGATACTCTACCAAACACAATGTTCCGTGTTGAACTAGAAAACGGTCACGTAGTAACTGCACACATCTCTGGTAAGATGCGCAAAAACTACATCCGTATCCTTACTGGTGACAAAGTAACTGTAGAGATGACTCCATACGACCTATCTAAAGGCCGCATCGTCTTCCGCGCTCGTTAATCTACGATTGCCGAATGCAATAAAAAACGGAGCCAGTCGCTCCGTTTTTTATTGCGCTTTGTTTGAGAAACTCTACATCTCGCCAAACTTCACAAAGCTGGGCACAAAAAAAGCGTACGATTTCTCGCACGCTTTTTTGCATATAGAACTAGTCCCAATTTCAATCAATGATGAGCTTCTGCTTCTTCTTTCGCTCCAACATAGTCGAACACAAGGTCATCATCTTTAAGCGATACGCGTACCGTACCACCGTCAACCAGACTGCCGAACAGAAGCTCATTGGCCAGTGGCTTCTTAAGCTTATCTTGGATAACGCGACCCATTGGACGTGCACCCATGGTCTTATCGTAACCTTTGACTGCAAGCCAATCACGCGCTTCATCAGAAACCTCAAGCGATACGCCACGCGTATCAAGCTGAGCTTGAAGCTCGACAATAAATTTATCAACCACTTGGTGGATAACAACATCATCTAGGCTATTGAACCAGATTATTCCGTCAAGACGATTGCGGAACTCTGGCGTAAACACACGCTTGATAGCACCCATCGCATCCGGCTTGTGATCTTGTTGGATCAGACCGATCGATTTCTTCTCAGTTTCTGTCACACCAGCGTTACTGGTCATGACTAGGATAACATTGCGGAAATCGGCTTTACGGCCATTATTATCCGTCAGTGTGCCGTTATCCATAACCTGTAGGAGCAAGTTAAAGATATCCGGGTGTGCTTTCTCAATTTCATCCAGAAGTACCACTGAATGAGGGTGCTTAATGACAGCATCAGTCAGCAAACCACCTTGGTCGTAACCAACATAACCTGGAGGCGCACCAATTAGGCGGCTGACAGAGTGACGCTCACCGTATTCAGACATATCAAAACGAAGTAACTCTATACCAAGCAATTTCGATAGCTGCACCGTGACTTCCGTCTTACCAACACCGGTTGGGCCTGCAAACAAGAAAGAGCCCACTGGTTTGTCATCATTGCCGAGACCTGCACGAGTCATCTTGATAGCTTCAGACAACACATCGATGGCTTGGTCTTGACCAAATACCAGCATCTTCATCTTCTCATCAAGGTTCTGAAGAATATCTTTATCAGACGATGAGACCGATTTTTCTGGAATACGAGCCATCTTAGCCACCATAGCTTCGATATCAGCAACACCTACCGTTTTCTTACGGCGGCTTGCTGGTACTAATCGGCTGCGCGCACCCGCTTCGTCAATCACGTCAATCGCTTTATCTGGCAAGTGACGCTCATTGATGTATTTAGCCGATAGCTCAACCGCCGCACGAAGTGCTTTGTTGGTATAACGGACTTCGTGGTGTTCTTCGTATTTCGGTTTCAGACCCATAAGGATCTTCGTTGTATCATCTAGTGATGGCTCAACCACGTCAATCTTCTGGAATCGACGAGACAGCGCACGCTCTTTATCAAAGATGTTGCTGTACTCTTGGTAGGTTGTTGAACCAATACAGCGAAGCTTACCGCTGCTCAATAGCGGTTTGATAAGGTTGGCTGCATCGACTTGACCGCCGGATGCGGCACCCGCACCGATGATAGTATGGATCTCATCGATAAATAGGATAGCGTCATCTTCTTTTTCAAGCTGCTTAAGAATCGCTTTAAAGCGTTTCTCAAAGTCGCCTCGATACTTGGTACCCGCTAGCAGTGAGCCGATATCAAGTGAATAGATCACGCTATTACTAATTACTTCTGGCACCTGGCCTTCAACAATTCTCCACGCCAAGCCCTCAGCTATGGCCGTTTTACCGACGCCAGCTTCGCCAACTAGTAGTGGGTTGTTTTTACGACGGCGGCAAAGTACTTGAATCGTTCGCTCAAGCTCTTTATCGCGACCAATAAGTGGGTCGATATTGCCGGCTTTCGCGACTTGGTTAAGGTTAGTCGCAAAACTCTCTAAGCGATCTTCACCATTCGCTTCTTCAATACTCTCGCTACTTCCGCCCAGTGAACCGCTTGACGGTTCATCACCAGAAGGCCCGGCATTTTTCGTAATGCCGTGGGAAATAAAGTTAACAATATCTAGGCGGCTAATGTCGTTCTTTTTAAGGAGGTAAGCAGCATGAGATTCTTGTTCACTGAAAATTGCGACAAGCACGTTGGCACCAGTGACTTCACTGCGACCAGAAGACTGAACATGGAAAACAGCACGCTGAAGCACGCGTTGGAAGCTCAATGTAGGTTGAGTTTCGCGGGTGTCGTCAGAGTCGGGAATAAGCGGCGTCGTTTGGTCGATGAAAATATCAAGCTCATTACGCAGCGTTTCTAGATTAGCGTTACAAGCAGTAAGGGCCTCTTTAGCCGAGTCATTTTCCAACAAAGCTAAAAGGAGATGCTCTACGGTCATGAATTCATGTCTTTTGTCACGGGCACGAGCGAATGCACCGTTCAGACTCGATTCTAGTTCTTTGTTCAGCATAAGTACCTCCTAAGGAATGGCAAGCGCCATTCAAGCGAAAATTAGGCTTTTTCCATGGTACACAATAGTGGGTGTTCATGTTCCCTTGAATACATGGTCACTTGAGCAACTTTCGTTTCAGCAACTTCGGCGGTGAATGTGCCACAAACAGCTTTGCCTTCGTAGTGCACAGCTAACATCACCTGTGTTGCTTTATCTTCGTTGAGTGAAAAAAAGCGTTCCAAGATTTCTACAACAAAGTCCATCGGAGTGTAATCGTCGTTATTGAGGATAACGTTATACAGCGCCGGTGGCTCAACCTTAGTTTTTTCTTTCTCCAATAAGTCTGAGTCTGGAGTCACCCATTCAAAATTTTTACTCATGGCCAAATGTTTGAGAGTTTTCTTTTAAAGTCAAAACACTGTGTCAGTCAAAGGAGGTTTAGCTAGAGCTAACGTACTCTCGGTGTCTGTCACTCGAAAAACATCTCTTATAAAGAGACTAATGCACCAATTGTATCGCTGCAAACAAAACAATGCTATTAGAGTGTGTCACATATGAGCCAAGTTGAAAAAACTTATTCCTCCTTTTGTCTAGCATACATTAAGGGCATGTAAACAAAAGCTTTCCATTGCACATTTGTTAAAACCAAAGCGCATATGTATAGAATATGTAGTTATTTATACCTATTTCCTATTGACTACGCTCAATGTTTGACTAGAGTGGTTAACTAGTGACTAAAATTTAACAAGTTATGAATCACTATGCCTCAGGGAATGGGAATTTTCTCACAACTACACGCCTAAGATTGAGCGCTCAGCTCTCTCATAAGGATGACAAAAGGTGGAAAGTCCTCAGTTTAAGGTACGTAGATTCACAACAAATAGTCTCAATGAAGTAAGTAGATTTACCAACGGTCAGTATCTTCTACCGCAACTTCAGTTACAAAATGCATGAGGGATGTATAGCATGGCGATAGGTACAGTAAAATGGTTTAACAATGCCAAAGGATTTGGCTTTATTTGTCCAGAAGGTGAAGACGGCGATATTTTTGCTCACTACTCGACAATTAAGATGGACGGCTACCGAACTTTAAAGGCTGGCCAGCAAGTGAACTACGAAGTAGAAGAAGGGCCAAAGGCTATCACGCCAGCGTAGTAACACCGGTAGAAGGTGATCTAGCGAAGTAGTTGTCATTTACTAATCAATACGAATTACCCGAAAATACTGACCGTAACACATAAAAAAACCACCCGAAGGTGGTTTTTTTATGTCTAATCGCTATCAGCCAATGATGCTATTTAGCGTTGCACTTGGACGCATCAGCTTAGAAGCTTTCGCATCATTTGGCTGGTAGTAGCCACCAAGTTCACCCGCTACACCTTGAGCGTTGTTTAGCTCAGATACGATGATGCTTTCATTGGATGCAAGCTGCTCTGCAATGGTAGCAAACTCTTCTGCCAATGCTGCATCTTCAGTTTGCACTGCCAGAGCCTGAGCCCAGTAAAGCGCTAGGTAATAATGAGAGCCGCGGTTATCAAGCTCACCCACTTTACGTGAAGGCGACTTGTTGTTGTCTAGGAACTTACCTGTCGCAGCATCCAGTGCTTTAGCTAGTACATTCGCTTTCTCATTACCAGAAACAACCGCTAGGTGCTCTAGAGAGGCCGCAAGAGCCAAGAACTCACCTAAAGAATCCCAACGTAGGTGGTTTTCTTTTTGAACCTGTTGAACGTGCTTAGGAGCAGAACCACCAGCACCCGTCTCAAATAGGCCGCCACCGTTCATAAGCGGTACGATTGACAACATTTTCGCAGAAGTACCAAGTTCAAGAATCGGGAACAGATCCGTCAAATAGTCGCGAAGTACGTTACCTGTGACAGAAATCGTATCTAGGCCTTCTTTGATGCGCTCTAGCGAGAACAGCGTTGCTTCTAGAGGCGACTTGATGTGGATTTCAAGACCCGTAGTGTCGTGCTCAGGTAGGTACTGGTTCACCTTCTTGATAAGCTCGGCATCGTGTGCGCGATTTTCATCCAACCAGAATACGGCTGGCGTACTAGACGCGCGTGCACGAGTCACAGCCAACTTCACCCAATCTTGAATTGGCGCATCTTTCACCTGACACATACGGAAGATATCACCTTCCTCAACCTGCTGCTCGATAAGCACATTACCTTCAGCGTCAACAACAGAGACAGTGCCTGCTGCATCCAAGATGAACGTTTTGTCGTGTGAACCATACTCTTCCGCTTTTTGCGCCATCAAACCAACATTAGGCACGCTGCCCATTGTCGTTGGATCAAATGCACCGTGCTGCTTACAGAAATCGATCACTGCTTGATAGATGCTAGCGTAGCTGCGATCTGGGATCATCGCTTTCGTGTCTTTTTGCTTACCATCTGGTCCCCACATTTGACCAGAAGAGCGCAACATTGCTGGCATTGACGCATCAACAATGATGTCGCTTGGCACGTGTAGGTTAGTGATGCCGCGGTCAGAGTCAACCATCGCTAGTGGTGGTTGAGTCTCGTACACTGCAGCAAGATCAGCTTCAATTTCAGCTTTCTGCGCCGCTGGTAGTGAAGCAATTTTCGCGTAGACGTCACCAATACCATTATTAACATCAACGCCTAGCTCTTCAAATAGTGCAGCGTACTTGTCAAAGACCGCCTTGTAGTAAACTTTTACTGCGTGACCAAAGATAACCGGATCAGAAACCTTCATCATGGTCGCTTTCATGTGCAGCGACAGCAACACATCTTGCTGCTTCGCTTCTTCAATCTGTTCTTCAAAGAAAGCGACCAGCGCGTTTTTGTTCATCACTGAAGCATCAATGATTTCACCCGCCTGCAGAGCCACTTTTTCTTTTAGAACTTTTGTTTCACCTGACGCCGATGTGAATCGGATCTGCACATCTGTCGCGCTTTCTGTAGTCACCGATTTTTCGCTACCAAAAAAGTCATTGCCAGACATGCTAGCAACGTGCGACTTAGAATCTTTAGACCACGCTCCCATTGAGTGTGGGTTTTTCTTCGCGTAATTCTTAACAGACAATGGCGCACGACGGTCAGAGTTACCTTCACGCAACACTGGGTTTACCGCACTGCCTTTAATTTTGTCGTATGTCGCTTTGATCGCCTCTTGCTCTGCATTCGCTGGCTCTTCTGGGTAGTCTGGAAGAGCATAACCATTCGCTTGCAGCTCTTTGATAGCCGCTTGTAGCTGAGGTATTGAGGCAGAAATGTTTGGAAGTTTAATGATGTTTGCTTCTGGCGTTTTTGCTAGCTCACCAAGTTCGGCCAATGCATCACCGATGCGCTGCTCTTCTTTTAAGTAGTCAGGGAAGTTAGCAATAATACGCCCTGCTAGTGAAATATCTCGTGTATCAACATCAATACCAGAAGACGCTGTAAATGACTGAATGATCGGTAGCAATGAATATGTTGCCAGCGCTGGCGCTTCATCAGTAATGGTATAGATGATTGTCGGCTTTTCTGTAGGCATGAAATTTCCCTATCGTTCTAATCGGGCTGAGCACCCTTATCAATTAACGCCTCCAAGTGGACGGCGTAAACGTTGCGACTGGACACCAATCGGTGGGCGAATCTAAGACAGTTTCAGATGAAAACCCAAGGTTTTGGCGTAATTTTGTTCAGTCGAACGAAATCCTAAGCACTTATAATTAAACAAAATTGGTCAATTAGTCTATTATCTTGTGCGTTATTCCTGTTTTTGAGCGCGCTCATGATAGCTCAAAACACTCGTAGACAAAACTAAACCACACAGTTTGTTTACATTTTTGCAAGGTAGTTAACATGACAATTAAAACAGCGCGTAAAGGTTCCCCTCGCCCTAATCGCTCATCATCAGGTCAATTCAAACAAAAAAGCCAACATAAACGCCAACAAACTGGACAGACCAGAAGACGTAAACCTGGCGCTTCTTCAAAGCCTGAAAAAAAGCGTCCAGAGCCACGCGATCGCAAAGTCATACTGTTCAATAAACCCTACGACACCCTGAGTCAGTTTACTGACGGTGAGGGAAGAAAAACGCTGGCAGACTATATTCCGATCAAAGATGTTTACGCCGCTGGTCGGCTTGACCGAGACAGTGAAGGTTTGATGGTACTCACCAACGACGGAGTGCTGCAGGCGAGACTTACTCAGCCGCAATCGAAGTCTGAAAAGACGTACTGGGTTCAAGTTGATGGCGACCCAACTGAGGCCGATTTAGATAAACTTCGCAACGGCGTCGAGCTCAAAGATGGGCCAACATTACCAGCAAAAATTGAGCGCATGCAAGAGCCTAGCGTATGGGACAGAGAGCCGCCTGTGCGCTTTCGTGCCAATATTCCAACGACCTGGTTGAGTATAACGATTATTGAAGGACGAAACCGTCAGGTGCGCCGTATGACCGCCAATATTGGCTTTCCGACGCTACGCTTGATTCGCGCTAGTATGGGTAAATATGCGCTAGACACCCTTCAACCCGGGGAATGGCGTGAAATTCCGGCGACAGATTTGGTTCAAAAAGCAGAGTTCTTAGCAAACAGAACCCAAAAAACAAAACCACCGACCTAATTGGTCGGTGACTATTAGTAAGTGGTAAGAAGTTAGTTGGCTATTAACGCTCGAACTTGCTCAAGATCTTCTGGGGTATCAACACCCGCTGGAGGTGGGTCTATAGCAAGCGCAACATGTATGCGTTCACCATACCAAAGCACTCTTAACTGCTCTAACGACTCTATTTTTTCAAGCGCGCTAGGTGCCCAGTTAATATAGGTATTAATAAAGCCTGCTCGGTAAGCATAGATACCAATGTGGCGCATCAAAGGCTGTTTAGCCACGGATTTAGGCTCACTTGCGTAAGCATCACGATCCCATGGAATAGTAGCTCGGCTAAAATAGAGCGCAAATCCATGTTGATCGGTAACCACTTTAACTGCGTTCGGATTGAACACTTCGGCTTCATGCTCAATCGCCACACCTAAAGTTGCCATTGGTGCTTGGCTAGATTGAAGGTTTTCCGCTACCTGAGCAATAATGCTCGCTGGAATCAACGGCTCATCCCCTTGTACATTGACTATGGTATGGTCGTCATCGATACCCATCAATTTAACCACTTCGGCTAAGCGCTCAGTACCCGATTCATGATCAGGTGACGTCATGCACACTTCACCACCAAAGCCTTGTACTGCAGCTTCAACACGTACATCGTCCGTTGCAACGATGACACGCTCTGCACCAGATTGTTTCGCACGCTCATAGACGTGTTGCACCATAGGTTTACCACCAATGTCAGCCAAAGGCTTACCCGGCAGACGCGATGAGTTGTAACGAGCAGGAATGATAACCGTGAATGCCATTTAACGACCCTCTTCCATGCTCATTTGGCGCGCTTCAGGTTCGAGTAACACTGGAATACCCTCTTTGATAGGGTAAGCAAGGCGGTCGAGCTTACAAATAAGTTCTTGTTTATCTTTATCGAAGGTTAGCTTTCCTTTGCATACTGGGCATGCGACGATCTCAAGTAATCTATGATCCATAACTCTCTATTACCTTATTGATTTCTTGTAGTATTTGCTCACCATCTTGGCGATTAAACTGTGCCGAGACTGGCAAATACCACCAATTATCCTTTGAAAATGAGCGGCATTTTACCGCATCTTTCTCGGTCATAATGATGTTTTCCACGCCATGACTAAATTCTGCTAGCTTTGTCTCATCAAACGCTTGGTGGTCAGCAAACCCTTGCGTTTTTACAAGGTTCGCTCCAAGTTGGCTTAAGGTGTCGAAAAAGCGTGGAGGGTGCCCTATCCCAGCAAATGCAGCCAAGCTACCCAGTTCTTCAACCGAAGCAGTTTGACCGTTGCTCAAATTAATCGCCATATTCGGAGCAAGAGTAAAGCGTTTTTCGCGTCCATTAGCTTCTATATCCCCACCATTAACGACGAGTAGGTTGACTTCATCAAGCCTTGATAACGGCTCTCTCAGTGGACCGAGTGGAATAGGCTGCTGATTGCCAAAACGCCTCACACCATCAATCACCACGATTTCGAAAGCTCTCTCCAGGGCATAATGCTGTAAGCCGTCATCAGTAATAATGACATCCACCCCAAGTGATTCTAAATGCTTAACGGCATTGGCTCGAACCGGGTCCACACAAACTGGAACCTGCGTTCTTTCGAAAATGAGTTTAGGCTCATCACCACATTCGCTTGCGGTAGTCTCTGAGGTAACCAGTAGCGGGTACGCACTCGCTTTTCCGCCGTAACCACGCGAGACCACGCCTGGTTTTTTGCCCTGTTTTAGCAGTTGTTCAACGAGCCACACCACCATCGGCGTTTTACCGTTGCCGCCCGCTGTAATGTTGCCTACAACGATCACTGGCACGCTGGAGCGATAGCTTGGCTTATCACCCAATGCATAAGCTTTACGACGTTTGGCTGCAATAAGACGATAAAGTCTACTCAGTGGCCACAGCAGCGGCCACAACAGCAACCCCAACGGATGTTTACCAAACCAGATTTGCTCTATCACTAGTGCTCACCAAACTGGATTTTGTGTAGCTGAGCATACGCACCTTGGTGGTCCAGCAGAGTCTTGTGATCTCCACGCTCAATGATCTCACCATCATCGACCACTAATATTTCGTCCGCGTCTTCAATGGTCGACAGACGGTGTGCAATCACTAATACTGTTTTGTCTTTTTGTAGCTCATCGAGTGCGGCCTGGATAGCGCGTTCAGATTCAGTATCGAGTGCCGAGGTCGCTTCATCCAGAATCAAGATAGGTGCATCCCGAAGCAGGGCTCTCGCAATCGCAATGCGTTGGCGCTGGCCACCAGAAAGGCTTGCGCCATTCTCACCAATAACAGTATCCAAACCTTGGTCTAGGTTGTTGATAAACTCCATTGCGTGCGCCAACTCAGCCGCATGCTCAATCTGCGCCCGAGAGTATTGGCCATCTGTCGCGTACGCTATATTGTTGGCAATGGTATCGTTGAACAAATGTACATTTTGCGAAACCAGCGCAAAATGTTTACGCAGGTTAGTCAGTTTAATGTCTTCAATCTTGTGACCATCGAGCTCAATACTGCCGCTATCAATGTCGTAAAAGCGGGTAAATAAGTTAGCGATGGTACTTTTTCCTGAGCCCGAACGTCCCACTAGCGCGATGGTTTTTCCTGCCGGCAAATCAAAACTCACGTTGCGAAGCGCAGGCTTCTCGGTGCCTGCGTACGTGAAAGTGATGTCTTTCACTGCGAGATCGCCTTTTGCCTTCTCAATTTCGATCGTGCCATTGTCACGCTCTACTTCGAGATCCATAAGGCTGAACAAGGTATGGCTCGCAGCCATACCGCGCTGGAACTCTGCCGTCACACCAGTCAGTGCTTTAAGTGGACGCATCAATGAGAACATCGCTGAGAAAATGACCGTAAATGTACCCGCAGTAAGCTGCTCACGAACTTCATCAAAGCTCGCTAGATACAACACAGCAACAAGCGCAAGAGACGCGATCATTTGAATCACAGGGTTTGCAATGGCAGATGCAGCAACCATCTTCATAGTCTGCTGACGCATTTGATTGCTCATGTCATCAAATCGCGCCTTTTCAACCTCTTGCCCGCCGTAGCTCAATACCACTTTGTGGCCTTTCAGCATTTGTTCTGCTGAGGTCGTCATATGACCCATAGACGTCTGCATGTTATGCGAGATCTTACGAAAACGCTTAGAGACGAATCGAATTGCCCAGGCGACAACGGGAGCAACAACCAGAAGTACCAGTGAAAGCTGCCAACTGCTCCAAAACATCAAGAACAATAGACCAATAATACTTGCCCCTTCACGAACAATGCTGACTAGCGAGCGGCTCGTCGCTCCCGCGACTTGTTCTGAGTCATAGGTAATTCGAGACAGTAAACCGCCCGTCGATTCTTTATCAAAAAACGAGACTGGCATATGCATGAAATGATTAAAGATGCCTCTTCGCAGATGCATCACTACGTTGCCCGATACCCAGCTCAAGCAGTAAGTCGAAACAAACCCGGACAAACCGCGAATAAACATCATAGCAATGATAATAAGTGGAAGAACTTTTAGGAAATTGGATTCGACATCACCAAATCCTTCATCAAGGAGAGGTTTCAGTAATGACAGCATGTAAGTGTCTGCTGCTGCATTGATGACCAATGCGATCACCGCCACTACTAGACCTGTCTTGTACTCACGGATATACGTCCACAATCGCTTAAACGTTTGTAGCGTAGTTTCGTCTTGATTTTGCGACATAATTCTTTATCGTTTCTTTTTACTATCCTTTCATTCTACTCTGCTTCGTAACATCTGCCTATACCAAGGGTCGAGGTATTCGGACCTCGTTGTGGAAACGATGATTTCTTGACCAGAAAAGTCGAATATGACCTGCCCATCAACCCCCGTTTCAAACCAAGTGCTGCCATTTTGTTGATACTGCGCTCTAACCCTGGGACTCGGCAAAGCCCATCTTGAATGAAATCGAGTCGAGGCCACGACGTTTTTGGCATCAATTGTTCTATGCAGAAAAGACGAAGATGATGTACTACTGCCATGATGAGGCACACTCATTACATCGATTGACAGAGGCTCAAGGTATCTTGCCAACAGTATCTCACTCACTTTTTCTATATCGCCGGTCAGCAACAGTCGCTTAGATGAGTTGCCTTTCTCAAAGGTAACCAGCACGACACAAGAATGAGGGTTATAAGCCCGTGGAACTCGTTTTGGAGGCCACAACACCAAAAACTCCAGTGCCTTCCAACGCCATTGAGTACCTTGAACGCATTGTGTGTCCGTCGTATCTCCCTCTGGACGGCGAATCCATTTAGGGTGCCAGCGCTTTTGCAGTGATAATTCTCCACCAGCATGATCATTATCACCATGGCTAAGAATCAGCCCGTTTACATGTGTTACCCCGGCGGCAATCAAGTTTGGCGTTACGACCGTATCTACCATTGAAAAGTGGTCATTAGCGCCTCCTGTATCATAAATAACCGCCTCGTCACCTTGAATAATGGCTACCGCCAAGCCATGCCCCACATCAAAAAACTGCACCGAAACCTCAGACTCACGCTCCAGGCCAAGCCGTATTAACAGGGTGAGTAGCGTCAGGGTATACAGCGCTTGTCGAGACAGCCATCTGTAGAGCAGAGTCAAAACAACCAACGGCAGCAAGAGTGCTAGATCCCCAACGCCAATGTCCAACCAAAACGAAGGGGCGAACCCAATAGCAAGCTCTAGTGGCGTCAACGCAATATCGAGGAGACTCCATAGCCAATCGAAACAGGTCGTCACCGAAGTTAGCAATGCAGCAACCAGACATAGAGGCACAATGCACACACTAAACCACGCGACAAATAAGACATTATAGAGCGCCCCAACCAATGACATACCTTGGAATAGATAGCCAACAATCGGAATGAAGCATAGCGACAGCACTAGGTGGAGTGAGAGCACTGTTACGACAACGTTTTGCCTTGCTGCCAACCAAGCATGAGTCATCACGAGGAGCGTAACGGCTGAAAATGATAGCCAGAAACTCAGGCTTGCAGCAGAAAACGGGAATAGGGTTAATACCGCTGACGACGCTAACAAGATGATCAAAAGCCGATGAATTCGTGCTTGCCATAGCAAAAACCCAATTATGACCGCCAACATGATCAGCGCCCGTACTGTTGAAATAGCAAAGTATCCCAAGGCGCAATAGAGCAATGCGAAAACAAAGCCAATAAACAAACTGAGCGGTAAACCATAAAGCGTCAACCAAGCGCTCGCTTTGGAGCGAAGCACCATTTTGAAAAGAGTAAAAACCATGGTTGCGGCCGCGTAGCCCAGTGCAAAAACGATCCCCACATGTAACCCAGAAATCGCAATAAGGTGGGAAAGGCCACTATACTGAAGCTGACGCCGCATCTCATCGCCAAGCTCACTGCGGTCTCCAAATATCAGTGCGAGATAAAGTCCTTGAAATCGGCTATGCTTGGTTGCATTACGAACAGCGCGGTGAAAACTCGATCGCCAATGTGGGCGGCTTACTACAATAGTATGGTTTTTGGTCGATAGAGTGACATTCGCCGCGATACCTTGTGAAAATAGATGTTTTTCTCGATCAAATCCCGCTCTATTGAGCGTCCCGGATATAGGATTCACAGACACCGACCCAGTGATAAAAGCACCTGGAGGTAATGCGGTCGGCGACCTTAGCAACACTTTAGGTCGTAAAAACAACGGGATTTTCTGATCATTAACCGTGAGAACAGTGGCTTGAACTTCATTGCCATGACTTATTTTCTTAAAATAGCTGTCAACTCGCGCTTTTATGGTAATATCTGTGCCAAATTGAAAAAGTACCCTAGATTGGTACTTGAAAAGGTTCCCTTGTATCAACGCTAAGGACATTGCAATAAACGCCGCGGAAAATAGCCAGCGACGTGTTATTAGGCAGGCGATACTTATCAAGACGCCGGGATCAACCAAACAGTACTTGGCATCACAGGCCACCAAACGACGCTAATCAGTACTAATGAATAGCAAAGTGGAACTGCGATGCTTGTTAACAGAGCCATGTTTTCCTATGCCAAGAAAGTTTATTAAACGTTTCATGCCTGATCACGAGATGATCAAAAAACAAAAGGCATTGAAAGTGTTCGGCAATGTCCTCTACAACCCGAACTTATGGTGCTTAAACCGTCGCTCTGCGGCAGGCGCATTTGCGGTTGGCCTGTTTATGGCGTTTGTACCACTACCAAGTCAAATGATCATGGCTGCCGGCCTGGCGATTCTATTTGGGGTGAACTTACCTCTCTCTGTTGCTCTCGTTTGGATCAGCAACCCCGTGACAATGCCGGTGCTGTTCTACTTCGCCTATAAAGTTGGCGCATTCTGCATGAATACACCACCACAACCGTTCCACTTCGAATTATCGTGGCAGTACCTCTCTGAGCAAATGGCAACAATTGGCCCCCATTTCTACTCGGATGCACGATTTGTGGTGTCGTTAGTGCGCTCGCTGGTTATTTCGGAATTCGAGGTCTTTGGCGCTATTCCGTTGTACGCAGTTGGCAACAGCGCTCAACACGTTAATTAGATTACTCTCGAAGTACAACGAATCTCGCTGACTCTGTGATCTGGACGACGTGACGTTGAAACTGACAAGTCAGACAGCGACTAAAGACAGAAAGTAACGAAAGAGAGAGCGCACTAAAAAGGACCACATCATGTGGTCCTTTTTGTCTTTAAGTTTGTTAGAAAAATAAGTCTGTGAGAAAAATAAATCAGTGATAAAACTCACCGTCCATTTAGACAACTACTTAGCGCTGAGTACCGTAGCCGGGTTGAGTTGGCTGGCTTTCGTCGCCGGATACCACGTTGCGATAAGACTGAGCAAGGTTGCAGTACCGGCTACCAGTAACACGTCATTCCAAACCAGTTGTGATGGTAAAAAGTCAACAAAGTAAATATCCCCAGATAAGAACTTATGACCAAGCAGATCCTCCAACGAGGAAATGATTGGCGTTAAGTTAAGCGCAACAACACTGCCGACGATGCCGCCGACCACACTGCCCACCACTCCCGAGAATACGCCCTGCCAGACAAAGATTCGCTTAATCAAACCGTCCGTCGCACCCATGGTGCGCAGAATCGCAATTTCAGAGGCGCGATCTTTTACCGCCATCATAAGCGTCGAGACAATATTAAAACAAGCCACTCCGATAACCAGTACCATCACAAGATACATAATGGTTCTAACCAGTTGAATATCGCGATACAAAAAGCCGTACTTTTGCTTCCAGCTACGAAGATACACATACTCGTTAAGAGTGTTACCAACTTCACGCACCACTAATGGCGCATCAAACACGTTATCTACTTTTATCGATACGCCCGTGACTCTGTCACCAAGTCGCGCATAACTTTGCGCATCTTCCAAAGGTACGATCGCCAAGCTATGGTCAATCTGGCCATTCAGTTCTAGTAATCCGGTTACTTTTACACGGACACGCCTCGGCGATTGTACTTTGCTGGCATCGCCACTGGTTGGGATCATTAATGTGACGTAGTCTCCCACATCCACGCCCACTTGCTGTGCAACACCTTGACCTAAAATCACTTGTTGTTCACCGGCTCTGAACTCAGACCACGCGGCTTGCGATACAAAACTAGGCAGTGTCGAGACTTGACTCTCAAGTTCAGGTGAAACGCCTCTCAGTTCAACCGCTTTGAGTTGAGCGCCTTTTTCCACCAGCGCCGTTAAGCGTACATAAGGCGCTGCCCCTTCGACCCGCGAGTGATTGAGTGAGGCATCAACAACATTTTGCCAGCCACTAATGGGCGCATTGACACCTTCAAACTCACCATGGGCAATCACCGACAGCACTCGGTTTTTTAGCTCACGCTCAAAGCCGTTCATCGCTGATAGACCAATAACAATAACCGCAACGCCCACCGCAATTCCAACGATGGATGACATGGAAATAAACGAGACCATTTTATTGCGCTGCTTGGCTTTACTAAAGCGTTTACCTATAAAAAACGATAATGACACGACTGCTCCTTACCTATGCGCCAACTGTCTCAGCAGTTGTTACTGCGTTGACCAGAAGACCATCCTGCATGTGCAGCTGTTTGTCCATTTTAGCGGCCAGTTCATTATCATGGGTGACCACCAAAAACGCCGTACCATACTCACGGTTCAAAGTGCGCATCAGATCGTAAATCGACAGCGCAGTTGCATGATCTAAGTTACCTGTTGGTTCATCAGCCAGCACCAAATCAGGCTTGTTCACCAGAGCTCTAGCAATCGCAACACGTTGGCGTTCGCCACCAGACAGCTCAGAAGGGCGATGTTTTAGTCGATGTCCAAGTCCCACGCGCTCCAAAAGATCGCTCGCCTCTTGACGTGCCTGACTGACCTTGACACCACCAATCAATAGCGGCATCGCGACATTTTCGACAGCAGTAAAGTCACTCAGAAGGTGGTGGAATTGATACACAAAACCTAAATGTTGGTTACGTAACTTGGCTTGCTGGTTACTACCCATATCAAGCAAAGACTGACCGAGAAACTCGACACTTCCTTCGCTTGCTTCATCGAGTGCACCTAACACATGCAATAGAGTCGATTTACCCGAACCAGACGAGCCAATAATCGATACCAACTCCCCTTTTTCAATGTCAAAGCTCACCCCTTTTAGCACTTCCGTATCAACTGCGCCGTCGTGGTAGGTTTTGCGAATGTTACGACACGCGATTAATGGATTACTCATATCTAAGGGCCTCTGCGGGTTTCACTGACGATGCTCGATAAGAAGGAAATAAGGTTGCGGCTAAGCTGAGCAACACCGCGCCAACCACAACAACAATAATTTGATACGGGTTAATCACCACTGGTAATTGCCCTCCAAAACTAAACAGCGCGACGCCCATCGCATCTAAGAGACTATTAAGGTTAGTCGCAAGCAACACACCCAGCAGGCCACCAACGACGGCTCCCACCGCGCCACTGCTCGCGCCTTGCACCATAAAGATAGCTAGCACCTGTCGGTCACTCATCCCTTGCGTTTTTAGGATAGCCACCTCGGACTGCTTCTCCATCACCACCATAATAAGCGCAGAAATAATATTGAACGCAGCGACACCAATAATGAGCCCAAGCATTAGCCCCATCATGTTCTTTTCCATGCGCACAGCTTGGAATAACTCGCCTCTTTGCTCGCGCCAATCACTCCAACGCCATCCCTCTGGAAGCGGTTGACTACTCAGCTCAGAAACAACAAACGGGTCTTCAAAGAAGAGTCTCCAGCCACTGGCTTCACCCGGTTTGTAACGCATGAGCTTGGCGGAGTCAGCAATATGGGTCACTACGAGCTGACTATCCACATCAGAGCCGGTGCTGTAAAGTCCAGCAACGGTAAACATACGCTGACTAGGGATCCGGCCTAATGGCGTGTACTGACTGGCGCTCGTGACCATTAGACGGACTTTGTCACCCACTCGAACGTCCAGCTCCCGCGCTAAGCTGTGACCAAGCAACACTTGATACTTTCCAGCGCTTAGTCTCTCCAAACTGCCACTGACGATGCGAGAGCGAATCGGGTCATCACTGTCCGGCTCAATACCGATCATCATTGCGGCGGCAAGTCCTTGATGACTTTGTAATACCGCTTCACTTCGAACAATAGGGACTGCAGGTTGACTGCCGGAATATTGAGAGAGCAAATCAACAGGCTTCTCAGCTATTGAAACTCGACCTGTGTCATGACTGATGACCGCTTGAGGCAGTACGCCTAAGATCCGGCCTTTAAGCTGGGCTTCAAAGCCATTCATCACCGACAACACCGTGACCAGAGACAGCACACCAATCGTGATACCTGCGGTAGACATGTAAGAGACAAACCGACTGAATCGGTCGCCGGAGCGGCCTCTGAGATAACGCAACCCAATAAAAATTGGCAAGGGGTGAAACATAGTGTTCGCCATAGAAAGATAACTACTAGCTAATGTAACCAGAAAACTGTCAGGGTTGTAGCCCTGTATGTCATTTTCCTTTTAAATTACCGACTTTTGCCGAATTCATCGGCCGTTTTCTTGATAACTCACGGATACACAGAGATAATTAACAGATGTTGATTTAGGGAAAAACTATGCAGCACAACGACTTCTTTACCGTAAACGGACCGCTGAAAGCAAACATTGAACCACTCGCTATGGGCTCACAGCTTCCTGAATTAACGGACTACATTGCGGAAATCCCGCCTTCATTCGTTGCATCAAGCGAGTTCAGTCAGCTTGATCAAAAGACAGATGCCGCTCAGCATGAGCTTAGCCAGCACAACCTAAAACATGTCGCTGAGCTGCTCGAACAACAAAATAGCAAACTCAATTTGCTGCTCAACTACATGATCGCCCAGCAAGACGAGCCAGAGCTCCGCCATATCACCAGAAGCTTTGGTGCTAGCCAGTTGAGCTACGTCAATCGCGACGCCTTGCAGGTTGGACAATATGCCAAACTGAAACTGTTTTTAGATCACCCGCCTTCTGGCGTCTATTGTTATGCTGAAGTTACTCAAGTAGAGCCACAAGACGACGGCTATCTCATTACGCTTTCCTTTGTTCGTATTTTGGAAGAGCACCAAGACCTTCTTATTAAGGCAGCCTTACATCAGCAACAAAAACTGCTTCGTCAGCGCTCGTTAGATAGAGAAAACAATTAATCCATTATGAGTCATTCTCCACTACTTCCACTGAATGCCCCACAAGGCAAAGGTGATAAAAAACATCTCGGAAACCTGATTGGTGGCGCCCTTGCGCTGTCTATTGGTGAACACGCATTAGCCCATAACCAGCATACCTTGCTAGTGGTGCCAGATCCCCAGCTAGCGCTAAAACTTCAAGGTGAGTTAGAGCAGTTCTATCCGGGAGACGTTGCTCTGTTCCCAGATTGGGAAACACTGCCTTATGACAATTTCTCGCCGCATCAAGATATTATCTCCGATCGTATCGCTAGACTGTACGCTCTGCCACAACAGTCCAATGGCATCACCATAGTACCCGTGAGCACTTTGCTACAGCGCCAAAGTCCACGCGACTATCTAATGCAGCACACCTTAATGGTGAAAACAGGCGATCTGTTCTCTCTCGATAAGCTCAGAGTACAGCTCGAGAACTCAGGCTATCGTCACGTTGACCAAGTCTTTGGGCCCGGTGAATACGCCAGCCGCGGATCGATTTTAGATCTCTACCCAATGGGCAGCTCTGCACCCTATCGCATCGACTTTTTCGATGATGAGATCGATACCATTCGCACCTTTGACCCTGAAAATCAGCGCTCAATCGAAGACATTTCAGAGATCCGCCTGCTGCCCGCTCATGAGTTTCCGACCACCAAAGAGGCCATCGAAGAGTTTCGAACGCGTTGGCGTCAGCAGTTTGATGCCAGACGCGAGCCGGAATCCATCTACATGCAAGTGACGAAAGGGACTTGGCCTGCAGGTATCGAATATTGGCAGCCACTATTTTTTGATCATACGGAAACCTTATTTGATTATGTTAGTGATGACGCACAAGTCATCATGGTGGGAGAAGTAGAAACCGCCGTCGATACTTTCCTAACAGATGTCGATAGCCGTTACGAGCAACGTAAAGTCGACCCACTTCGACCATTGTTAGCACCCAAAGAACTTTGGCTGGAAAAAGATGAGTTCTTTAGCCGCCTTAAGCAATATCCACAGTTGCAATACCATACGGATGCGATCGAGGAGAAAGCAGGGCGCGCCAACGCGCCGGTTGAGGCACTTCCAGACATTACGGTGCAACATCAGCTCAAAGAGCCAATGGCGCAGATCCGTCAATTTACCGAGCAGTTTAGCGGTAATATTGTCTTTTCAGTAGAATCTGAAGGTCGCCGCGAAGCACTACTCGAGCTCCTACATCGCATTAAGCTTCGCCCTGTTGAGCAAAGCAGTCTTTCTGAAGCCCTTGCCAGTAATGAACGTTTCACTCTGATCATCGGCCAATGCGAACACGGATTCCGCTTCCAAGAGAGCTTTGCACTTATCTGTGAAAGTGACATGTTGGGTGACCGAGTTATCCAACGCCGCAAGAAAGAAAAGCGCTCTATAAACAGCGACACGGTCATTCGAAACCTCGCTGAGCTAAAACCCGGGCAACCTGTCGTGCACATCGACCACGGCATTGGTCGCTATGTGGGCTTACAGACACTTGAAGCTGGCGGAATGACCACGGAGTATGTCACGCTTGAGTATCAAAACGATGCCAAGCTTTACGTACCTGTTGCCTCACTCAACCTTATTGGTCGTTATTCTGGCGGCGCAGAGGAATCTGCACCGCTACACAAACTCGGCGGCGAAGCGTGGGCGAAAGCACGCCGTAAAGCGGCTGAAAAAGTTCGAGATGTGGCCGCAGAACTGCTTGACGTCTATGCCAAGCGTGAACTCAAACCGGGCTACAAATTCAAGCTAGACCGTGACCAATACGCCACCTTCAAAGCAGGCTTCCCTTTCGAAGAAACGGATGACCAAGCTCAGGCGATAAATGCCGTCATGTCAGATATGTGCCAACCAAAAGCGATGGACCGCCTAGTGTGTGGTGACGTAGGCTTCGGTAAAACAGAAGTGGCGATGCGAGCTGCCTTTGTCTCTACAGACAATGGCAAACAGGTGGCGGTTTTAGTGCCGACCACGCTACTCGCTCAGCAACACTTTGAAAACTTCCGTGATCGTTTCGCCAACCTACCGATCCGAGTAGAAGTGCTGTCACGCTTTAAGTCAGCCAAAGAGCAAAAAGCGATTCTACAAGATGTCGCCGATGGAAAAGTCGATATTGTGGTGGGTACCCACAAGCTACTTTCCAGTGATATTCGATTCAAAGACCTAGGCCTACTTATCGTAGACGAAGAGCACCGCTTTGGTGTTCGTCAAAAAGAAAAAGTAAAAGCGATGCGAGCGGATGTCGATATTCTGACGCTGACCGCAACGCCAATTCCAAGAACACTAAACATGGCCATGAGTGGTATGCGCGATTTGTCTATCATCGCCACCCCCCAGCCAGACGACTCGCGATTAAAACCTTTGTCCGTCAAAACGAAGATAGCGTGGTTAGGGAGGCGATCCTTCGTGAGATCATGCGTGGTGGTCAGGTCTACTTCCTGCATAACCAAGTAGAAACCATCGAAAAAGTGGCCGCTGATCTTGAAAAGCTGGTGCCAGAGGCACGCGTGACTGTCGCTCACGGTCAAATGCGCGAGCGCGAACTTGAGCGCGTGATGAACGACTTTTATCATCAACGCTTCAATTTGTTGGTATGTACCACCATCATCGAAACTGGTATCGATGTTCCGACAGCGAACACCATCATTATGGACAGAGCCGATAACTTAGGTCTTGCACAGTTGCACCAGCTCCGTGGCCGAGTGGGTCGTTCGCACCACCAAGCTTATGCGTATCTGCTGACGCCGCACCCTAAAGCAATGACCAAAGACGCAATCAAGCGTTTAGATGCCATCGCTTCACTCGAAGACTTGGGGCGGGCTTCACCCTTGCCACCCACGATCTCGAAATACGTGGTGCCGGTGAGTTGCTAGGTGATGAGCAAAGTGGACAGATCCAGTCTGTAGGCTTCTCCCTGTATATGGAAATGCTAGAGCAAGCGGTGGAAGCACTTAAGGAAGGTCGCGAACCTTCCCTAGACGATCTACTTCGTGAGCAAACCGAAGTTGAGCTAAGGATCCCTGCTCTTATTCCAGACGATTACATTCCAGACATTAACACCCGTTTGTCGATGTATAAACGTATTGCGAGTGTAGGCAACGAAGATGAACTTAACGAGCTTAAAGTCGAGCTTATCGATCGCTTCGGTCTACTTCCTGATGCAGCGAAACACCTACTTGAAGTGGCCAAGATGAAACTTCGTGGCGGATCGCTGAAAGTGAAGAAAGTAGAAGCGCATGAGAAAGGCGGCTATATTGAGTTTTATCCAGACGCTGACATTAACCCGGCCTTCTTGGTTAAACTACTTCAAGCTCAACCAACCAAGTTCGCGATGGAAGGGCCGACCAAGTTTAAGTTTATGGAATCGTTAACTGATCGCCGTAAGCGCCTGAACTACTTGAACAGCATGCTTGATGAGTTTGAGGCCAACCGACTACCGGCCTAGACGACACAAGTTGAGCCTTGCCGAAACATAAAGCTGATGAATGGCACAAATTGTTTCGGCAACACTTTGTATTAATTGATATACTGGGTCCCACTCACCGACAGTGGCCATCAATGGAGAAACAATGAAAAAGCTGATCCCACTGCTACTCCTATTGGTCTCAATGCCAAGTTTGGCACAGAGACAATTTGACATAGAAGTGATCGTTTTTAAGCGCGCAGTCAATCCTGAAAAAGTGAATGAATCATGGCCCAACGATGTGGCAGACATTGATTTTAGTCGCGCTGGCTCTCTCAACGATGCGAGCTATCGAGCATCGAAAAATGTCACCGTGTTGCCTACAGCCTCTTTTCAGCTAAAAGAAGAAGTGAGCAAGCTTAGAAACCATGCTGGTTACACAGTGTTGCTGCATAAAGCATGGCGCCAAGGTGACAATGGCAAAGGCTCTGCTCCTATCTTCCACCTTCGCGCAGGTAAAGATTACTCCACTGAGTTTTACTCTGATGGTTCCGAGAAAGGCAGTCTAAGCAACACGTCATCACCTGTTGAAGGCGTCACTGAACAAGCCATCGATAGACCATTGTATGAACTTGACGGAAAACTGCAGATTTATGTTCAGCACTACCTATATGCCGAGGCGCAGCTTGATCTTAAATCACCTAGTACCAAGCAAGTGATTGTTGAAGCGCCATTAAGCGAGGCTCCAGTTGAAATTACAGGCACTGACGCAAGCACAGAAACAACCGCTGATGTCGCGCAGTCAGATAGCAATGTTATCGCTGGTAACTTAGAAGCCATTGAGCCACAGCGTGAAACATTGACCTTCTTGAAAGACTATCGCCTTGATCAAAAACGTCGTATGCGCAGCAGTGAAACACACTACCTCGATCACCCGTTAATGGGGATGATCATTCAAGTTAGACGTGTTCAAAACTAGTCGAACCACACTCTTCTAGATACACTCCGGTTTTAAAGACTCGCATTGCGGGTCTTTTTTATTTAATTTCCCCAACTCTCAAAAAGCTAACCGAGCTGTGAACTCACTCGCATAAACGTTTATACTCTGCCTATGAACGTCAATTACACCATATACACCAAGCGCTTATGCTTACGTCTGCTAACATCAGAACATGCACCACAGTTTGCAAAAGCGATCCAAACCTCACCGTCACTTCATCAGTGGATTGATTGGTGTCACTCAAATTACACCGAAGAAGAAGCTCTCGAATTTATTAGTGCCACGCGCCTCAATTGGGTAAAAGCGTCGGCATTTGGCTTCGCTTTGTTTGACCGCGATAGCGACGAGTTTCTCGGCATGGCTGCATTCAATGAGTTTTATCATACCTTCAATATGGGAAGTCTTGGCTACTGGCTAAAGGATTCAGCGCAGCATCAAGGTTACGCTCTAGAAGCGATGGAAGCGATTATTGAATTCGCCTTTGCTCACCTACTCCTTACTCGCTTAGAGATTGTCTGTGACCCGGACAACTCGCCTAGTCACCACCTTGCTCAGCGTTTAGGTGCCACCTTTGAATGTATCGCGCAGAATCGCTATGTGTTTAACGGGGAACCCAGAGAAGGCATGGTCTACTCGATTACTCCCAACACACGCACAGCATAAAGCACTTCTCAATTAAAAACGTATTTCACTGGTCAGGATCCGAACGAAAAAAAAGGAAGCTTTCGCTTCCTTTTTTATTCAATTTGGATTGAGCTGATTAGCCGTGGTTACGAATCCACTCATCCATGTCTGTTTTCAGGTTATCAGACTTAGTACCGAAGATAGCTTGAACACCACCTGATACTACAACAACACCTGCCGCACCAAGTTGCTTAAGCTTGTCTTGGTCAACGATTTCAGTGTCAGCTACAGCAACACGTAGACGTGTGATACATGCATCTAGACCTGTGATGTTTGCTTTACCGCCGAACGCTGCAACTAGTTCGCCAGCCATTTCGTTACCAGAAACTGCTGCTGCTGCGTCTTCTGTTTCGTCTTCACGACCTGGAGTCTTAAGATCCATAGCTGTGATTACTGTGCGGAACACGAAGTAGTAGATAGCTGCGTAGATTAGACCGATACCCACCATTAGACCAATCTTCTGAGAGTTACCAGATAGAACTAGGAAGTCGATTAGGCCGTGTGAGAATGATGTACCGTGTACAAAACCTACAGTGTTAGCAACAACGTATGCAGAACCTGCTAGTAGAGCGTGAATTCCGTAAAGTACTGGAGCAACGAATAGGAAAGAGAATTCGATTGGCTCAGTGATACCTGTTAGGAACGATGTTAGAGCTGCAGAAGCCATGATACCCATAACTTTCGCGCGGTTCTCTGGCTTAGCACAGTGTGCAATAGCGATTGCAGCAGCTGGTAGACCGAACATCTTGAACATGTAACCACCCGCTAGCTGACCGAAGCCATTACCAGCAGCACGAGACGCTTCGTCTGCAACTAGGTAACAAGTTAGTACGCCGTTTTGAGTTTCGCCTGCAGCGTTCACACAAGTACCTGCTTCGAAGAAGAATGGTACGTTCCAAACGTGGTGTAGACCGAATGGGATTAGAGAACGCTCAACAACACCGTAGATACCGAATGCTAGTTGTGGGTTTTGCTCAGCTGCCCAGTGAGAGAATGCACCGATTGCAGAACCGATTGGAGGCCATACGATTGACAGTACGATACCAAGCGCGATTGCAGTGAAACCAGTGATGATTGGCACAGCACGCTTACCAGCGAAGAAGCCAAGGTACTCTGGAAGTTGGATTTTGAAGAAACGGTTGAATGCCCAAGCAGCCACACCACCGACAAGGATACCACCTAGTACACCTGTATCGATTTTCTCAACGCCCATAACACCAGCCATAACGCTTAGCGTTGCAGTCATGATGCCGTAACCAACGATAGCTGCAAGACCTGCAACACCGTCGTTGTTAGTAAAGCCTAGTGCTACACCTACAGCGAATAGCAATGCCATTTGGCCGAATACTGAACCACCAGCTTGTTCCATTAGGTTTGAAACCACATCTGGAATGAAGCCTAGGTTAGCAGCACCTACCCCAAGTAGAATACCTGCAACTGGTAGTACCGATACTGGTAGCATCAGAGACTTACCAATTTTTGCAGGTTAGCAAAAAGGTTCTTAAACATGTTTATGCTCCTGATAAAGTTATTAGTATTTATGGGCTCTAACGGCACACCC
The DNA here is from genome assembly GCF_003263785.1 of Vibrio variabilis. Classification (GTDB taxonomy): domain Bacteria; phylum Pseudomonadota; class Gammaproteobacteria; order Enterobacterales; family Vibrionaceae; genus Vibrio; species Vibrio variabilis. Next base: position 16,041 of record NZ_JYJK01000027.1, on the reverse strand, counting down.
CCGTAGCCTAAATGTTAGCACCCATAGAAAATGTAACCACGATTCGAATTATATTTTCTGCCTCTAAATATATCTTGATGGCACTCAAGGTTTCTACACACTTACGAAATTTAGTTTCAAAACTACGTATGGATCACGTTTCGAATAGGCTTGTGTAATGGTTTTCAATACACATAAAGCATTGATATAAATACACTTTATATTTATATCAATTAATTTTACTTAGTGAATAAAATAGGCTTCTAAGTTATTTTACGTAACATAATTACAGTTTGTGCAGAATCACGGCTTTTTTCTCAACAGAAATCGTTAACATTAAATTTATTTGAACTTTTCAATTTTTTTCGACAAAAAAGGCGCAAACTGCGCCTTTAGTAATCACATGTGTCAAAGTTGTTATTTCCTACCTCAAAAAAGATCATGATAATTTTTGGTGGTTTTTTCAGCGACCTCAGACAACGACACCCCTTTTAGCTGTGCAATGTAAGCGGCAACTTCGACAACATAGGCGGGTTGGTTCTCTTTTCCGCGGTGTGGGATGGGAGCAAGATAGGGTGAATCCGTTTCAATGAGCAGACGTTCTAACGGTAATTGTCTCACTACTTCTTTAAGCTCTTTTGCCTGTCTGAAGGTAACAATTCCCGAAATCGAGATGTAAAAGCCCAGCTCCATCGCAGCTTGAGCAAAAGGCAAGTCTTCCGTAAAGCAATGAATCACACCACCACAACGCTCCGCATGGCCATTTCTTAGGATATCTAAGGTATCTTGGCGAGCATTACGAGTATGAATGATGAGTGGTTTGTTCACGTCAACCGCGAGGTCAACTTGCTGCTCAAAGCGACGTTTCTGAAGCTCAGCCGTCTCAGGTTGGTAATGATAATCCAAACCGGTTTCACCCACTGCCACAACACGTTCGTCCTCCACATAACGCTTAAACTGCTCCAAACAGAAGTCACTTTCAACATCTAGAGGATGAACACCACAAGACGCCTTAATTTGCGGATAGGGCTTGATCAGCTCCATCATTGCAGGAAAAGAGTCCAACGTAACGCCAACGGACAAAAGCTGTTCTACGTTTGCGGCTTTGGCTTTATTGAGTACGTCCTGAATACCATCGTGCAACTCATCGTAGTTGAGTTTATCAAGATGACAATGTGAATCTACAAACATAATAATTTACTTAATTAACTATGAAAAATTGGAGGAAAACGGAGGTGATATACTGTTTAGCGGTCTTGGTCTCTCAGATAGAGTAGACCAAAACCATGTTCAGGGTTAGAACGAGACGAAAATTAACGAACTAAAAACGATATAACCAGTTAGTGACCATGAGTTCGATATTTAGACCACTAGAAGCCGAAAGCTGCTGTCTCAGCTCAGCCACTGCCTCTGCTTGTTGGAACAAGGTCTGATAGTCGAAGTGTGCTGCTAACTGCTTCGCCTCTGCAGTGATCGTGTCATCATTTACACCGAGTGCATGTTTTTGTGCACTCACCAACACAAGCCACAGCCAAGAGAGCTGAACATCGACAGCCACATCACTCTTAACCAAATTAGTAGTCAAAGACGACACGTCCGTTTGACCATTCGTTGCTACTTGGATAAATAACTCAAGTAAACCTTCGAAAACTTTTTCATGATTTTCTTCAAGGAAAGCTTTCATTACCAAAGGCTCACTCTGACATAGGTAAGCAATCCGAGGAGATACTTTTTTGTTGAGTTGCTGTCCTACCCATTCGCAAGCCACCTGTTGTGTCGGAGCAGCAATTTGCCAGACTTCACAGCGACTTCTTATCGTTGGCAACAAACGTTGCGCATTATCCGTTGAGAGGATAAACAGACAGGCGCTAGGCGGCTCTTCGAGCGTCTTTAGCAACGCATTGGCCGCAGAGGCATTCATTCGTTCGGCCTGAGGAACCACAATCACACGATAGCCCCAAACTGGGAGGACTCCAGCGCCCACTTATTAGCTTGGCGGATCTGCTCAACAGAAAGTGTCTTCTTATCCTTTTCTGGCAACACCACATGCACGTCAGGATGAGACTTTGAACTGATTAAGCTACAAGCATGGCAAAATCCACATGGTTCAGAGGCATCGTTTGCACAGATCAAGCCACTTACATAGCGATCTATCAATGCTTCAGGCGCTAGGCCTGGTTTCGCTTGTAGTAGCATTGCGCCTGGAATGTGCGCTCGTTCTAGATTGGATTTAAGCTGCTGCCAAGTGGCCGTTTGCCAAGGATACGCCTGCATAAACTTCCCTACTGCTGTGCTAACCAAGCTCTTACCGCTTGGCGAATATCCGCTTGAACCGAATCGATCTCTTGACTGGCATCAATCGTCACAATGCTCGAATCCTCACTCGCTAGATCTAAGTATCGTTCACGAGTACGCTCAAAAAAGCTGATGTCCATTTTCTCGATGCGATCCAGTTCGCCACGCCCACGAGCGCGCTCCAGACCGAGGCGTGGCTCAATGTCCAAATACAAAGTAAAGTCAGGCTTGAAACTACCCAGTGCGATCTGTTTTAGCGACGACATGATGTCTGCATCGATTTGACGACCACCGCCTTGATAAGCCTGTGAAGAGAGATCATGACGGTCGCCAACCACCCACGCGCCTTTTTCAAGCGCTGGCTTAATGACGGTTTCTACAAGTTGAATACGAGCGGCGTACATCAAAAGCAATTCTGAGCGATCTTGCAGTGCCTCACCAGGCTGTTCTTCTTTCACCAAGGCACGCATTTTTTCCGCAAGCACCGTACCTCCGGGCTCGCGAGTATTTTCAATATGCTCAATCCCCGCAGCTTCAAGTTCTTCAAGAAGTACGCTCATTGCAGAACTTTTTCCGGCGCCTTCTAGGCCCTCAATAACTATGAATTTACCTTGATTCATTTTCGACTTCTTAACTGTTTTAAATACTGTTGGACCGCACGGTTGTGGTCGCGTAGGTTCTTAGAAAACACATGACCACCCGTGCCACTAGCAACAAAATAGAGATAGTTGCTGTCTTCTGGATTCACTGCCGCCATGATAGACGCTTTGCCTGGCATTGCAATCGGCGTTGGTGGCAGCCCATTGATAACATAGGTATTGTAAGGCGTACGCTCGCGAAGATCTTTTTTACGAATATTGCCATCGTATCTGTCGCCCATGCCGTAAATGACAGTTGGGTCAGTTTGAAGACGCATGCCTTTGTTCAGACGGTTGACGAATACGGATGCGACACGTTCACGCTCAGAGGGAACCGAGGTCTCTTTTTCAATGATTGAGGCTAAAATTAGCGCTTCATACTGATTTTCTAACGGCAATTTCTCTTGTTTCTGCTCCCAGGCCGCATTGAGTATTTTTTCAAGTTTGCTGTTAGCGCGTTTTAGGATATCTAGGTCGCTGTCACCTACCGAATAATGATACGTTTCTGCAAGAAACAAGCCTTCAAGCTTTTTATGTTCAATCCCCAAAGCCTTGGCAATTTCAGCCTCTGTCATTTCCTCTGTCGCATGCTCTAAATGCTCAGCAGTTGCGAATTGCTGGCGCCACTCTTTAAACGTTGAGCCCTCGATAAAGGTAATAGCGAGTTGATACTCCTGCCCATGGATAATTTCACTTATGGCCTGCTCGAAATTCATACCAGGTTTTAGCTCAAATGTGCCGACCTTAATCTGAGTGAGTTCAGGGTGAAAACGACGAATTAATGGCTCAAAATCTGTTGGTTCGATCCATTGGTTGGTGACAAATTTGCTTATTATTGTATTGAGGCTATTCCCACGCTGAATTGTCACCAACTCCGGTTGTTCGATATTGAGCGGTTGGGCAATAAATGTCTCAACACTGTTCTTTACATATAAAAAGCCGCCAGCAGCTAACGCACATAGCACGATGACGAGTAATACAAACTTCTTTAGCACAGACTTAACTTCTCCTGGATCTGTTTTGTTAGTGAGCCTTTGACGAACTCAACTTCCCTAATTTTGATGACGGCGCAACCCCTAGAATACAATTGGTAACGAAAACCTCATCAGCCTCTAAAAGAGTCTCTAGACTAAATTGACCAATAGTCACCATATAGCCAAGCGAGTTCATCGCTTCAAGCACTTGCTCGCGCATAACACCGGAAACACCCGCAAGCGAAAGATCAGGCGTAAACACCTGCTGAGACTTAACCCAAAACAGATTTGCCATCGTGGTTTCAATGACATTCGCCCCCAAATCGAGGACGATGCCATCCATATAGCCAGCATCTTCTACATTAGATTTCGCGAGAATTTGTTCGAGTCGATTATTATGTTTCAAGCCAGCCAATAATGGACTGTGCCCCAACACCACGTCTGAAACCGTCAGTTCGACACCATTTTGTCGGAGTTCGTTATATTTTCCCGGATATTGAAAGCAGCTTACCGTAACAAAGGGACCATGGTTAACCTTGGCGCTGTAGCCTCGACCACCTTCTCCTCGACTTACGTGCAGCTTGATGCCTGCTTGTGGATCGGGCAGCGCTCGGCTTTCAATATCGTCACGCAAGGCGTTCCAATCTACGGGAGCAATACGCAATGCTTCGAGCGCCTGTTCCATACGCTTCACGTGCTGCGCCCACAGCTGAAGTTTGCCATCTCGCGTCAAGATCGTTGTAAAGCAGCCGTCACCGTATTGAAAACTTCTGTCACTTACCGAAATCCTTTCGATAGCTGACCATCGCGCCAATGCATACTGTTCCCTTAAAATAACAAAACGGCTCAATGCTAAGCATCAAGCCGTTTAAATACAAGTCTCTTATCTCAATGAATAGAGATTACATCTTTTTAAAGATAAGTGAGCCGTTTGTACCACCAAAACCGAACGAGTTACACAATGCGTATTCCATTTCCACTTTACGCGCAGTATGTGGGACTAGGTCCACATCGATCTCTGGGTCTGGATTATCTAGGTTAATCGTTGGTGGCACGATTTGATCAACCAACGACATGATCGTGATGATCGCCTCAGTAGAACCCGCAGCACCAAGAAGGTGACCTGTCATTGATTTTGTTGACGATACCAGTACTTTCTTCGAGCCTTCTTCACCAAGTGCACGTTTAATGCCTTTGATTTCAGCCACGTCACCCGCAGGTGTTGACGTACCGTGTGCGTTTACATAACCGATTTGTTCGCCTGTAAGACCAGCATCACGAAGTGCCGCTTCCATTGCTAGTGCGCCACCAGAACCATCTTCGCTTGGAGAGGTCATGTGGTAAGCGTCACCGCTCATACCGAAGCAACAAGCTCTGCGTAGATCTTAGCACCACGTGCTTTCGCGTGCTCGTACTCTTCCAGTACGATCATGCCCGCGCCATCACCTAGTACGAAACCATCGCGATCCACATCCCAAGGGCGTGATGCTTTTTGTGGCTCATCGTTACGAGTCGACAGCGCTTTAGCAGCACCGAAGCCAGCCATACCTAGTGGTGTAGACGCCTTCTCAGAGCCGCCCGCAACCATAGCTTCCGCATCGCCGTATGCATCATGCGCGCTGCATGGCCAATGTTATGCAAACCTGTAGTACACGCTGTTGAAATAGCGATGTTAGGACCACGTAACCCAGCAAGAATAGAAAGTTGGCCAGCAACCATGTTTACAATAGTCGAAGGAACAAAGAAAGGACTTACGCGACGAGGGCCTTTCGATACCAACGCTTGATGTCCCGCTTCGATGAGGTCAAGACCGCCGATACCAGAACCAATCGCAACACCGATACGGTGCTGGTTTTCTGGTGTGACTTCTAGACCTGAGTCTTTAAGAGCGTGCATACCTGCCACGATGCCGTACTGGATAAACAAATCCATTTTCTTGGCATCTTTTTTAGACACGTACTCACTGCCGTCAAAGTCTTTAACTAAGCCTGCGAAACGAGTTGAGAAATCGGTTGTATCGAAATGTTCAATATTTACGATACCACTCTTGCCCTCAAGAAGGGCTTTCCATGAAGATTCTACGGTGTTGCCTACCGGTGACAACATACCCATGCCAGTGACAACAACACGACGCTTGGACACGATTTTTTCTCCGGGATATTTGTGATTCTATTTTGAAAGGATAGAAGACGTTTTAAAAAAACACAGGCGGCCATGGTGGCCGCCTAGAAAGAGATATTACTGAGCGCTGTTTACGTAGTCGATAGCAGCTTGAACAGTAGTGATCTTCTCAGCTTCTTCATCAGGAATCTCAGTGTCGAATTCCTCTTCTAGAGCCATTACTAGCTCAACTGTGTCTAGAGAGTCAGCACCTAGATCGTCAACGAAAGAAGCTTCGTTTTTAACTTCTGCTTCGTCTACACCTAGCTGTTCAACAATGATTTTCTTTACGCGTTCTTCGATGTTGCTCATTTTAATTTTCCTTTACAGATTTCGCTCTATGCGATGTTTCCGTAGTTTATTCGAACTATTGAAAGTTGCAAGGGGGTCCTTGCTGGTCAAACCACAATTTTAGCGAATTTAACCGAAATTCAGCACATTTTTGACTTAAATCATGCACAAATGTTGCACAGATCAAACCATGTACATGCCACCATTTACGTGAAGAGTCTCACCTGTGATGTATGCCGCTTCTGGCGATGCAAGAAATGCAACAGCTGAAGCGATTTCACGAGGGTCACCCAAACGGCCAGCAGGTACGTTCGCTAGTGTAGCAGCTCGTTGCTCATCATTCAGTGCTTTTGTCATGTCTGTTTCAATAAAACCAGGTGCAACGGTGTTTACTGTTACACCACGTGAAGCTACTTCACGTGCCATAGACTTGGTAAAGCCGATAACGCCAGCTTTTGCTGCTGCGTAGTTTGTTTGACCTGCGTTGCCCATAGTGCCCACAACAGAGCCTACGTTGATAATACGGCCTTGACGTTTCTTCATCATGCCACGCAGTACGGCTTTAGACAGGCGGAAGATAGACGTTAGGTTCGTGTCCATGATATCCGTCCACTCATCGTCCTTCATACGCATAAGAAGGTTGTCACGAGTGATACCAGCGTTGTTAACTAGAATATCGATAGCACCAAATTCTTCGTTAATTTGCTTGAGAACAGCTTCGATTGAGTCGGTATCTGTCACGTTTAGTGCCAGACCTTTACCATTCTCACCTAGATATTCGCTGATTGCTGCTGCGCCGTTCTCTGACGTAGCTGTACCAATTACCTTTGCACCGCGCTCGACCAGTAGCTCAGCGATTGAGCGACCAATACCACGGCTTGCACCTGTTACTAGGGCGATTTTGCTTCAAGGTTCATCATTATTGGATTCCTTTTTATTTTGCAGCTTCAAGTGACGCAGCGTCGTTGACTGCTGCAGCACTCAATGTCTTAACGATACGCTTAGTTAGACCGGTTAGAACTTTACCTGGGCCAAGTTCTAGCAGTTTCTCTACGCCTTGCTCGCTCATCTTCTCTACACCTTCAGTCCAGCGAACTGGGCTGTGTAGTTGACGTACAAGTGCGTCTTTAATTTTTGCAGGATCAGTCTCTGCTGCCACATCAACGTTGTTGATAACTGGAACAGATGGCGCGTTGAATTCAATTGCCTCAAGCGCAACCGCTAGCTTTTCTGCTGCTGGCTTCATCAGCGCACAGTGAGAAGGTACCGACACAGGAAGAGGAAGCGCACGTTTCGCACCGGCTTCTTTACACAATGCACCTGCACGCTCAACTGCCGCTTTGTTACCGGCAATGACAACTTGACCTGGTGAGTTGAAGTTTACTGGAGAAACGACTTCACCTTGCGCTGCTTCTTCACACGCTTTAGCAATAGAGTCATCATCTAGACCGATGATCGCGTACATAGCGCCAACACCTGCTGGTACGGCTTCTTGCATTAGCTGACCGCGCAGCTCAACAAGCTTAATGGCTTCTTTGAAATCAATAACGCCTGCACAAACTAGCGCAGAGTATTCACCTAAACTGTGACCTGCAACCAGTGCTGGCTGAGCAAGACCTTGCTCTTGCCATACACGCCAAATTGCGACAGACGAAGCGAGCAATGCTGGCTGTGTGCGATGTGTCTGATTAAGATCTTCAGCAGGACCATTTTGAACCAGCGCCCAAAGGTCGTAACCTAGTGCCTCTGATGCTTCTGCAAATGTCGCTTTCACGATCTCATGTTGCTCGCCTAGCTCTGCAAGCATGCCAACTGTTTGTGAACCCTGACCTGGGAACACGATTGCAAAATTACTCATCGTTATTTCCTTAAACAACGCAATCTATGACTTTTATACCGTTTGGTTTGGGCGGAGTTAGAAGCGTACGAGCGCCGAACCCCAAGTAAACCCACCACCAAACGCTTCTAATAACAGGTTTTGTCCACGCTTAATTCGGCCATCACGCACGGCTTCATCGAGTGCGGTCGGTACCGTAGCGGCTGACGTGTTACCGTGACGATCGAGTGTCAGTACAACTTGATCCATCGACATGCCAAGTTTCTTCGCTGTCGCGGCAATAATGCGATAGTTCGCTTGATGAGGCACTAACCAATCGAGATCTTCTTTACTCATCCCATTGGCTGCCAGTGTGTCTTTCACCAATTTAGATAGCTGGGTTACCGCTACTTTAAAGACTTCATTTCCTGACATGTTAAGCCATTTATCTAGCTCTCCACCACGGACAGGCATTTCAAGACTGAGCAAATCGCCAAAACGGCCATCTGCATAAAGATGTGTCGAGATAATTCCCGGCTCTTCGCTTGCGCCAAGAACCACGGCGCCTGCAGCATCGCCAAACAAAATAATAGTAGAGCGATCAATCTCTTCAACAGTTTTTGACAGACAATCCGAACCGATCACCAGTACGTTTTTGCACATACCAGAACGGATATGTTGATCAGCCACTGACAACGCATAAACAAAGCCAGTACATGCTGCCGCCATATCGAATGCAGGGCAACCTTGAATGCCAAGTTTTGCTTGAACTTGACACGCAGACGACGGAAACGCGTGGCTGCTACTTGTTGTGGCAACAATGATCAGATCGATATCGTTTTTATCGATGCCTGCCATTTCAATCGCTTTTAGCGACGCTTCATAGCCCATATCCGCGACGGTTTCGTCTTCGGCGGCAATGCGACGCTCTTTAATACCTGTGCGAGTGACAATCCATTCATCTGTCGTGTCTACCATTTTCTCTAGATCGGCATTGGTGCGGATCTGAGATGGCAGGTAGCTGCCTGTACCTAAAATTTTGCTATACATGAAGACTAATACTGCCTCTCGAGTAACACTGCTTCTAGACGATCGCTTATTTGGTTTGGCACTTGGCGTTTAACCTCGTGAACCGCTTCGCTATTGCATTAACAAGCGCCGAAATATCAGCGCTTCCGTGGCTTTTTATGACAATGCCGCGCAATCCTAACAAACTTGCTCCGTTATACTGGTCGGGGTTCAGTGCTTTTACTTCACTTAACATGTCAGAAAACAGTAATCTGGCCAGCCATCCTTTGATGGTTGACGTCGCTAACTTCGCTTTGAGTTTGTCCAAAACAAACTGCGCAGTTCCTTCGCAAGCTTTCAATGTGGTATTGCCAACAAATCCATCGCAAACGATCACATCGGCACAATCGCTCAGTAGCTCATTGCCCTCGACGAATCCAATATAGTTAATGGATGGGCATTGTGTCAGCATTTCTGAGCAACGTTTGACCAAATCATTACCCTTAATTTCCTCGGCACCAATGTTGAGAATGGCAACGCGAGTGCTGCGACCCAAATGTTGCTCAGCAAGAGCACTGCCCATAACGGCGAATTGAAATAAAGAGTCTGCATCAACCGACGCGTTTGCGCCTAAGTCGAGCATCCAGGTTTTTGCTCCGGATTTGGTTGGCAGCGCTGAAACAAGCGCAGGTCTATCAATGCCAGGAAGAAGCTTGAGACGATAACGTGACAACGCCATCAATGCGCCAGTATTTCCGCCACTAACACATGCGTCGGCGTGCTCAGATTCAACTAAATCCAAGGCAATACGCATAGACGTATCATGACTGTTTCTTAAGGCGAAGGAAGGCTTTTCGGAATTCGAAATGACTCGGTCACTATGCATCACCTCAAGACGAGGGCTGCGTTGGTAACCTAACTGTTTGAGTTGCGTGTTTATTGACGGCGCGTCGCCAACAAGCACCACTTTTAGCTCTGGGAAATGCGACAGTGCCTGCACGGCGGCAGGCACTGTTACGGAAGGACCGAAATCCCCGCCCATTGCATCAAGTGCAACGGTTATATTATGCAAAGGTCAACCTTACTTGTTGATAACCTTTTTGCCACGGTAGTAACCGTCAGCAGTCACGTTGTGACGTAGGTGAGTTTCACCTGAAGTTGCGTCTACAGATAGTGCAGCTGAAGTTAGCGCATCATGTGAACGACGCATGCCACGCATAGAACGTGACTTCTTGCTTTTTTGTACGGCCATGGACCCTACTCCTATGTTAGTAATTTAAACGTCAGTAACTTTGTTACTCACGCTTTAAGCTCTTTAAAACATCAAATGGATTTGGCTTATCTTCTGGAACCTCTTCCGGAATATCTCCAAACACCATGTTGTTTGAGTCAACGCTACAGTCTGCTATATCGTGCATTGCGACTTGAGGCAGGTTTAAGATGAACTCGTCTTCAACTAATTGTATGAGATCGACCTCACCGTACTCATTAAGATCTACCAAATCGTAATCTTCCGGTGCGTCCTCTTCACTTTTTTCACTGTAATAAGGAGTGTAAGTGAATTGAACTTCACACAAGTGTGTGAAAATCTCATTACAACGCTGACATTCCAAATCAACTTCGATGTTAGCTTTACCAGAGATAACAACGAGTCGCTGTTCATCATGCCCAAAGGACAATGTCACTTCAGCATCGCGTTTTACGCTACTAACTGACTCGCTCAGACGCTTGAAAAGGCTGACTTGGATGATGCCATCGTAGTCGAGTCTTTTTTGTGCCGTCTTACCCGGGTCAACAGTTCGCGGTATTTTTACCTTTTGCATAGGGCGCGAATATTATCTTCCAAAACGGATTTAGTCAAAGAAAAAGGCGAAAAAGTTGTACTTTTTTTGCCTACAGATTAAGAATCTATCAATATGTCTAGAAACTGCAATTATGATAGAAAAACTGAACTCAAAATGAAATCCATAAGACTCATTTTAGCCTCAACGTCCCCTTATCGTGCCGAGCTATTAGCGAAGTTAGGTCTATCCTTTGAGGCCATCGCTCCACAAGTCGATGAAACCGCTCGTTCTGATGAGTCAGCCATGCAGCTGGTTCAACGTCTGGCTGAACAAAAAGCACGTGCACTGCAAAACGAGCCCAATGCGCTCGTTATTGGCAGTGACCAAGTCTGCGTTATCGACGGCCAAATTATCGGTAAACCGCTCAATCGCGAAACAGCGATTGCCCAGCTTACCCAGCAAAGTGGCAAAACCATCCGTTTCTACACTGGCCTCGCTGTACTCAATACCCACTCCAGTGAGTGTGATGTCACCGTCGATACCTTCGATGTGACTTTTAGAACACTTAGCCGAGCGCAGGTTGAGCGTTACGTTGATCTCGAACAGCCCTATTACTGTGCCGGCAGTTTCAAAAGCGAAGGACTTGGCATTAGCTTATTTAGCGCGTTAGAAGGAAAAGATCCAAACACATTGGTGGGTCTGCCTTTAATCGACTTAGTGAGTATGCTCGATAAACATGGGCTCTCACCTTTAGGTTAACTTCTACGTCAGTCTTGCTAAGAGATCAAAAAAGCGAAGCCAACCCAGCTTCGCTTATCAATAGAACCAACTAGCCTCAAGACATCGTCTTAAGTTTATCCAATGCTTTTTGAAGCTTAGGTTCCATGTCAGCATGGATTTCCATTCGCTCTTCTTTACCTGGGTGGGTGAAAATAATATTCGCTGCATGCAGGAACAAACGATCCAACCCAGCTTTGGCCGTGTACGCATCAAAGCGGCGATCGCCGTAACGATCATCCCACGCAATCGGGTGACCGGTATATTGAGTATGCACGCGAATCTGGTGAGTACGCCCAGTAATCGGACTTGCCTGAATTAACGTCGCTTGCTCAAAAGCCGTCAAGACTTTGAATCGGGTTTCTGATGGCTTGCCATTAGGGTTCACTCTAACAATGCTGTTCACTTCATTTTTAAGAAGCGGCGCTTTGACGACTTTGCAGCTTGGCTTCCACTTGCCCATCACCAAAGCGTAGTAATACTTCTGTACTGTCTTCTCACGGAACTGAGCCTGCAAATGGCGCAGCGCCGAGCGCTTTTTCGCCACCAATAAAATGCCCGACGTGTCGCGGTCGATTCGGTGCACCAGTTCAAGAAAGCGTGCTTGTGGTCTTAGCGCACGCAGCGCTTCGATAGCACCAAATTTGAGGCCGCTACCACCGTGAACAGCCAGACCCGAAGGTTTATTAAGGATCAGCATGTGGTCATCTTCATAGATGATCTGCGATTCCAGCTCAGCAACACGATTCAAGTTGGTATTAAGCGGTGCTTCTTGCTCTTTTTCTTCCAGTGTTACCGGCGGAATACGAACCAAATCACCCGCTTGCAGCTTGTACTCAGCCTTAACGCGCTTTTTGTTCACTCGCACTTCACCCTTGCGTACGATTCGATACACAACACTTTTTGGGATGTTCTTAAGTTGGTTACGCAAAAAGTTATCAATGCGTTGACCAGCCATATCGTCATCGATGTCGACGAACTGGACTTTTGTTCTAATTTCACTCATTTCGCTATTATAACACTCAAAGTATCAAGAAAAGAACGCTTTCTATTTTCCGTACCCGATTCGGAAACTTGTGAACTGTGCCAAAACAGACGAATTGGTAGTGGCTGGACAAGTTGTGGATAATTTTTAACCACGATTTGAGCCAATTTCACAACCTTATAATTTTGGCGATTAAAATCAGTACATTAACCGTACAGACCGCGCAAAAGCTTGGTTTTTTTCTGTGGTTTACATCAAAGCTGATTGCTGATATTTCGTTGCGCTGCTATAGTTCACAGCTGCACTGGGTAATTAGAATCGATTTATCATTTATCGCGATTATCTTTGAGCATTTAAACCTTGAGTAGACCGCTTAGTATTGAAACGCAGCAACTGGCATAAGACGTTGAAAGCTAAGTCTTCCTTGTCACCTACTCACGTACTCGTGTTTGAGTAATACCGCTAAGTACGCGGATCACACAGCCTCAGCCTTGTGTGATGACTGTAGTGCCCACGAGCATCCCTTCCAGCCGGGAGGCTGCAATAAATAAAGCCATGGGATCAGGCACCGCGAGTTACGAAACTTGTGACAAGAGCAATGATGAAAACAAAGAAAATACAACGAGAATTTCTGTAATGAAAAGAATGTTAATTAACGCAACTCAAAAAGAAGAGTTGCGTGTTGCTTTGGTTGACGGCCAAAAGCTTTTCGATCTTGATATTGAAAGTCCTGGTCATGAGTCAAAAAAAGCAAATATCTACAAAGGACGTATCACTCGAGTTGAGCCTAGCCTAGAGGCCGCTTTCGTTGACTACGGTGCCGAACGCCACGGTTTCCTCCCTCTTAAAGAAATTGCAAAAGAATACTTCCCAGAAGGTTATACCTATCAAGGCCGCCCAAGCATCAAGGATGTTTTGAGCGAAGGCCAAGAAGTGATCGTGCAAGTTGAAAAAGAAGAGCGTGGCAGCAAAGGCGCTGCTCTGACAACGTACATCTCTCTGGCGGGTAGCTACCTAGTTCTAATGCCAAACAACCCTCGCGCAGGCGGTATTTCTCGTCGTATCGAAGGTGAAGAGCGTACTGAACTAAAAGCAGCACTGAGTACTCTTGAACTGCCACAAGGTATGGGGCTGATTGTCCGTACTGCAGGCGTTGGTAAGAGTGCAGAAGAGCTTGAGTGGGACTTACGTTTCCTACTGAATAACTGGGAAAACATCAAAGGCGCTGCAGACCAAAATCCTGCACCATTTTTGATCCACCAAGAGAGTAACGTGATTGTGCGCGCTCTGCGTGACTATCTGCGTCGTGATATCGGTGAAATCCTTATTGATAGCAACACTATCTATGAGCGTGCTCGCCAACACATTCAATTGGTGCGCCCAGACTTCGTTAACCGTGTTAAAAAGTACGACAGCGAAGTACCACTGTTCAGTCACTACCAAATTGAAAGCCAAATCGAATCTGCATTCCAACGCGAAGTGCGCCTACCTTCAGGTGGTTCCATTGTTATCGACCCAACAGAGGCTCTAACCTCAATCGATATCAACTCAGCACGCGCAACGAAAGGCAGCGATATCGAAGAGACGGCGCTGAACACCAACCTAGAAGCAGCAGATGAAATTGCGCGTCAATTACGTCTTCGTGACCTAGGCGGTCTAGTGGTTATCGACTTCATCGATATGACGCCAGTTCGTCACCAACGTGAAGTAGAAAACCGCCTACGCGAAGCGGTTCGTATTGACCGTGCTCGCGTTCAAATCGGTCGTATCTCTCGTTTTGGTCTATTAGAAATGTCGCGCCAGCGTCTAAGCCCATCGTTGGCTGAGGCGAGCCACCACATCTGTCCGCGTTGTAGCGGTACTGGTGTCGTTCGTGACAATGAATCACTGGCACTTTCTGTATTGCGTCTGATTGAAGAAGAAGCGCTTAAGGACAACACATCGCAGGCTTTAGCGATTGTTCCTGTGCCTATCGCCTCTTATCTACTCAATGAGAAGCGCCGCTCAATTAACCACATCGAGCGTGTTCAAGAAGTGAAGATCACTATCGTTCCTGATTCAGACATGGAAACGCCACACTTCGAGGTGATCCGTGTTCGTGAAGGCGAAGAACAAGATCTATTGTCTTACCTACTGCCTAAGAAGCTGGAAGCTCTGCGTGAAGCAGAAGCAAAAGAAGCTGGCGAGTCAGAGGTTAAGCCACGTAAAGTAGAACAACCAGCACTGCAAGGCTTCGCGACACCAACGCAAAGCGCTCCAACTCCAGCGCCTAAAGCGCCAGAGAAGAAACCTGCAGCTGAACCAAAGGTCGAAAAACCTGGTCTGTTCTCACGTATTCTTTCGGCAATTAGCTCGCTATTTGCGTCTCCAGAGCCTGAAAAGAAAGAGCCAGAGAAGAAAGAAGAGAACAACAAGAATCGCAATAATCGTTCGCGTCGTAACCGCAACAACGATCAGCGCCGTCGCAACAACAAAGAGACTCGTGACAACGATCGCAACAAGAATCGTCGTAACAAGGCTAACCGTGACCGCGATGAAGAAAAAGAAACGCAAAGCAACGCACAAGAGCCGCGCAAATCTCAAAACCGTCGTAACAGGCAGCAAGACCGTCGCAACAAGAAACGTGACGAAGCCGCTAACAACTCGAAGGTAGAAGAACAAGGTAAGCAAATCGCTGCTGACGTTCAAGCTGAGAAGAAAGCACCTCGTGCGGAAGAGAAAACAGCGAAAGTGAAAGAGCGTCGTCAGCGTCGTAAACTCACCAAGCAAGTTCGTGTGAAAGATCAAAACGCGAAGCAACAAGAACTCGAAACGCAACAAGAAGCAGCAGTTGTCGCTCAAGCTCCGGTAGAAAAACCGCAAGCTCAAGAAGCGTCAAACGAAGCGGGTGCTAAAGAGGAAGGCAAGCAACGTCGTAACCGTCGTTCACCACGTCACTTGCGTGCAAGTGGTCAACGTCGTCGTCGCGGTCGTGATCGTCGCCCTAACCCATTCCGCCTACGCAAAGGTGGTGTTGCATCACCAGAGATGGCAATGGGTAAAGTGATGCCAAGCTACGGTATTGTGAAACCAAAACCGAAAGCGAAGCCTCAAGCAGAAGTCGTTGAAACGCCAGTACTAGCAGTAACAGGTATGGCAATGCCAGAAATGGCGATGGGTAAAGTCATCGTTATGCGTAAGCCAGAGCAATTGTTGCACCAGAGTCTGTTGAAGTGCCAAAAGCTGTAACTGAGGTTGTCGAAGCAGCTGTCGTTGAAGCGGTAACAACTGAAGCACCCGTCGTTGCTGAACCAGTCATCGCAGAAGCGGTCGTTGCAGAGGCGCCTAAAGCTGT
>NZ_JYJK01000026.1 GCF_003263785.1 Vibrio variabilis | reverse complement strand
GAGACAGGTGCTGCATGGCTGTCGTCAGCTCGTGTTGTGAAATGTTGGGTTAAGTCCCGCAACGAGCGCAACCCTTATCCTTGTTTGCCAGCACTTCGGGTGGGAACTCCAGGGAGACTGCCGGTGATAAACCGGAGGAAGGTGGGGACGACGTCAAGTCATCATGGCCCTTACGAGTAGGGCTACACACGTGCTACAATGGCGCATACAGAGGGCGGCCAACTTGCGAAAGTGAGCGAATCCCAAAAAGTGCGTCGTAGTCCGGATTGGAGTCTGCAACTCGACTCCATGAAGTCGGAATCGCTAGTAATCGTGGATCAGAATGCCACGGTGAATACGTTCCCGGGCCTTGTACACACCGCCCGTCACACCATGGGAGTGGGCTGCAAAAGAAGTGGGTAGTTTAACCTTCGGGAGGACGCTCACCACTTTGTGGTTCATGACTGGGGTGAAGTCGTAACAAGGTAGCCCTAGGGGAACCTGGGGCTGGATCACCTCCTTATACGAAAGATTATTGCGATGAGTGTTCACACAGATTGATTAGGTTT
>NZ_JYJK01000025.1 GCF_003263785.1 Vibrio variabilis | reverse complement strand
CAGAAGAAGCACCGGCTAACTCCGTGCCAGCAGCCGCGGTAATACGGAGGGTGCGAGCGTTAATCGGAATTACTGGGCGTAAAGCGCATGCAGGTGGTTAGTTAAGTCAGATGTGAAAGCCCGGGGCTCAACCTCGGAACTGCATTTGAAACTGGCTGACTAGAGTACTGTAGAGGGGGTAGAATTTCAGGTGTAGCGGTGAAATGCGTAGAGATCTGAAGGAATACCGGTGGCGAAGGCGGCCCCCTGGACAGATACTGACACTCAGATGCGAAAGCGTGGGGAGCAAACAGGATTAGATACCCTGGTAGTCCACGCCGTAAACGATGTCTACTTGGAGGTTGTGGCCTTGAGCCGTGGCTTTCGGAGCTAACGCGTTAAGTAGACCGCCTGGGGAGTACGGTCGCAAGATTAAAACTCAAATGAATTGACGGGGGCCCGCACAAGCGGTGGAGCATGTGGTTTAATTCGATGCAACGCGAAGAACCTTACCTACTCTTGACATCC
>NZ_JYJK01000024.1 GCF_003263785.1 Vibrio variabilis | reverse complement strand
TGCTGAGCGTGGTAACAAGCACTCTGCATGTATCTACTCTGGTAACATCGAGAACGTCACTAAGTTCGGTCGTGCTATCAACACAACTATCTTCGCTCACAACGGTCCAACACTATCTGGTGTAGGTTACAACGCTGAAGGTACTTCAACGTTCACTATCGCTGGTCCAACTGGTGAAGGTATCACAAACGCGTACTCGTTCACTCGCGCACGTCGTTTCGCAATCGCTCAAGGCGGTCTGCGTATCGTTTAATTGGTTAGTTAACTGATTAACACGAAAAAGCCGAAGCACTTGCTTCGGCTTTCGTACATCAGGACAGAGGGATTGAATCACTCTGCTCCTAGGACCGCTCTTCCCCCAATCAAAACAAATCGTAAATCCCTTCCTCAATCCCATCAATCAACGACTGACGCGTCTCAACCGTATGATCATTCGGTCGTGACATTTCACCGAAGCTCTCGTAGTACATCCCATTCGGATGCTTGAGTACTACAAGGTGCTCTTTACGCAGTTCTTGTTTGACTAGCGTCTCTGGAATAATGCCCCAACCTAGGTTATCCACCACCGCTTCTAATACTTCTTGATAGTTAGAAAAACTCATCGTACTACTGGAAATTGGGCGGAAGTCTTGGTGAATTTCGTCGAAAAGGTGTGACAGAACGATCTGACGATGGGCGGTGATGTCGGTACTGGTCACGTTGGCGAGTTTTGCCAAGTCATGTTGTGGTGAGCAGACGGCCATCATGCGAATACGGTGCAGAGCGCGCACTTTGATCATAGGATCGTCGCCGGAGCTAAACACGAGGCCATAGCCGAGATCGACGTGGTTCTCTTTTACTAACGTTGGAATATCGGCACTGGATGCTTGATTGCTGTTAGTGAGATGTGAGGAAACTCATCAGAGAGTGCCACCAACTGACGACGCCAAAAGGTCGAAGGTAGCGTGTCATCGTAGGCAATACGGATTTTATCGCTGTCGCCTTGGCGAAACTGCTCCGCTTTTGAGTATAAGCTTTCTGCCATGTTGAGAATGTTTCGACAGTCTGGCAGCAAGGCTGCGCCTGCGTCGTTGAGGACTAGGCGATTGCGAGTACGCTCAAACAGTTCTACGCCAAGCTCGTCCTCTAAGCTCGATAGAGCCATACTTAGAGACGTGCGGGTTTTACCCATGATGTTGGCAACTTTAGTCAGCGAGCCGTGTTCGGCAGTCAGTGCAAACACTCGCAATTTAGTAAGGTTCATAGGAGGTGCTCCCACCAAAAGTAACAGCGTGCGTTTCAGCCGCTACTGAGTTTATTGTTATGATGCGTAGAGTATAGCATTTATGACGCTCAGTGAAGTGTTATGTTGACAGTGGGGCGGTGTCACTATTACAGCCTAATGAGAGCTTGCTATGATTGCCGCCTTTAAAATGCCCCTCACAATGAGCGAGCGCAAGAGTAACAGATAAGCACACGAAACGTGTACTAGTATGTTACTTATTATTGCCGATTGTGAAGGCTATGATGAGTATGGGTGAAAGAAGGACTCTTTTTGCCGTATTACTCCTTAATTCCAACAACCCTATGGATGACTCCTAAAGAGGTCTGCAACATGTTGAAAAAACTCGGCTTAGAAGGCTGGTTCTCAGCGCACTTTGCTTACGGCATCGTACAAATCGTATTTATCCCTATGATGGTACCATCATTTATCCTTGCTCGTACTGGCAGCGCTACCGACGCTGGTTTAGCAATGGGTCTTTTTGGTCTTGCTGGTCTTTTCGCTCCAGTAATTGGTATGCTTGCAGACAAATACAAAGCACACCGCTTAGCGCAGCTATTTGGTATGGTGTCTTACCTTCTAGCGGGTGCGTGTTTCCTTGTAGCAGGTAGCAACTTTGCAATGATGGCTGCGGGCTCTATCTTCTTTGGTACTGGCTCTGCGATCCTTCTTATGCTTAACCCTGTGTTTATCACCTTCGCAGGTTACGATGCAAAGACAGAAGCGTCTAAGCTAGGTCGTATGGCACAGGTTCTTATCATTGGCTCTTTGCTGTCTGGTATTGCGCTTGCCTACGTGACTGATCTTGGTTGGTCTTACGAACTGCGCTTTATGGCGATGATGGCGATCGTTGCAGTACTTGCTGTAATCACCATGCTTACTAACAAGAAGCCTGCGCAGCGCATTCTTGATAACGCAGAGGCGATGGCAGCTGCGGCTGCTGAAGAGGATGCACCAAAGGTTGGTTTTGTTAAGGTTATCTTCTCGAACTTTGGTCTGTTCCTACTGGCGGTTGGTCTTCTTTGCGCAGGTCAAGGTGCATTCCAAGCCCAATATCCAAACCTACTAGAGAACGGTTACGGTGTGGCACAGTCTTTGTCTGCGGCAAACCTTTCTGTTGCGTCAATTCTTGGCCTAGTTATCCTAGTTGCGGCAGAAAAATTCGTCGCGCGTTTTGGTAACCTAAGCCTGTTCAAGCTGTCTGCAGTGGCGTCAATCGTGGTGATCGGCATTGCTTACGTGATTGCAGAAGCGGGTATGTCTCTGCACTACATCATTCCACTGGCGCTATTCTTGGTGTATCTGCAAGGCATTACCGTGACCGATATGATTTCACCTGCTATTGCTGCACGTTTGACGTTTGTTGGTGGTGGTTTTGACTCAAGGTCTGATGATGTTCTTCATCTCACTTGGCTTCGGTCTTGGCAGTGTGATCAGTGGTATCGCGGTTGATGGTTACGGCTGGGCAGCACTACCATTTGCGATTCTTGGTCTAACGATTGCCGCTTATGTGTGTGTGGTTATCGTTGGCATGAAGCACAAAGCTGCGGTAAAGCGTGAACAAATCAAATCTGCTTAATTGAGATTTAGATAGCAAAAAGGCTTGGCATGGTGCCAAGCCTTTTTTGTATGGGCTCGTTGGTGCAGTGAAAGTTAGCTCAAACGCGCACGCTCATCAATACCGCCAGCCCCTGGAACCAGATAGTCAGGTGGTGTTTGAGATCTTTGAGTTCATCCGGGCCGATAAGCGCCAGTCCAAGATCTTCTGCACGAGTAATGTCGTTATGACGCAGAGGTCTAAAGCTGACTAGCATCGCTCGTGCCTGCAGGCGCCTAAGAGATCGCGCAGTGACTCTAACTTGTAGAGGGTATCGTCACCGTCATCACGCATGCCTTTGGTCTTACATTCAATAATGTGCAGCTTATTGTTCACCACTGACGCGACATCTAATTCATTGCGTACTTCACGTTCACCCAGTTGGCGGTAAACCTGAACATTGAGCGAGTGGTCTTGGATGGTCGGTAAGTCATCACGGATCTGTTTTACAGTGCTATGGACTAAGTTCTCCAGCCATTCACCGTTTGAGAAACGTCGAGCATCCTCACTGATGAACGTGAGTACACCGTTGTCGTAGCTAGCAATTTGAGATTCGACTAAGTCGCTGATTAGCATGTTGAGTTCGCGGTACCCTTGCTGTTTCTCAGATAACGCAACATCGAGTTTCTGCTCTTTACGGCATGTTGTTGCCAGATAGTTTAGCGTCGCAAGACCAGGGCCGAGCTCTAGGGCGTTACTTGCCCACTTTTCGCCGAGCTCGTACAGCTTCTTGTCTAACAGTGGCGGTAGGTCGTAGTCAGTAAACTCGCCTCTTGCACCAAAGATGGTCAGATAATCGCCAATGGTGATGTGATCTTGCACCTGCGCATCTTGTGCGCCTTCTGGGTACAACCAACACATTTTGTCACTGTTTGGTTCTACGACAAAAATAGGCCAGTGGAAGGTGCGGAACACTTCATATACCGAGAGCAGTCGGTGTCTTAGACCACAACTTGCATTGAGTTTGACCTCAAGGTTTTTCTCTTTGAGTGTATTGGCAAGCGTAAGAATGGATTGCTTGATGGCTGAAGTGTTGACGATATTTGGAATCTCGAAAAACTCCGAAGTGATTTCTCGCTCGGCAAGTACGGCACTCAGGCGCTCATACATATCAAACTGGGACTCGTCACCGATAAAAATGATATGACGACTGACGGTGCGGTCATCGAGTAATGGAGTGACCAAACGAATGGGTCTTGGTCGATGATGCCTACATGTACGGCCATAGTGTTTCCTTCAACATTTGGCTTGCCGAAGAAAGTGGAAGACGACACAACGCAACCTTGCGCTAGGTCTTTAAAAAGTAAAGCAAGCCATACTCCAGATATAATGGCGTTAGGTTTAAAAAACAAGAGCGAGACTCTAGGAATCTCGCTCTTGATGAATTATTTGCGCGTTATTGACGAAGTTAAAGCTTAAATCGATGAACCAGTTCGCCTTGTTGGTTTGCAAGGCTAGTCAAGCTTTGGCTGGTCGCGGCAATTTGCGACATGGTTGATAGCTGTCATCTGCGATGTGATTGATTTCTTCAATGTTTTTCGCGATGTCTGCGGTTGTTTCGCTTTGCTCAGCAGCCGCTTGAGAGATGTGAGTACTCATTTGACTGATTTCAATAATCAGCGCCTGAATCTCTTCCATCGCGCCATTGGCACTGGAAGCTTGCTCAACCGATAGCTCCATATCTTTCATACAGCTTTCAATCACAGAGCCAGCACTCTTAGAGCTAGACTGCAAGTTACTGATCATGGTTTCAATCTCAGTTGTCGATTCAGTGGTCTTTTGTGCCAACACTCGAACTTCATCAGCAACGACCGCAAAGCCCCGACCTTGCTCGCCTGCTCGAGCTGCTTCAATCGCTGCGTTGAGGGCAAGCAGGTTGGTTTGCTCAGCGATATTGCGGATAACATCAAGAATGCTACCAATTTGGCTACTCATTCGTTGTAGCTCACCTACCGCTTCAACCGATTCATTCAGACGTGTCTCAAGCTGGTTAATGGTGCTGATGTTGGTGCTCATGATCTGACGACCAGATTCAGATGCAGACTCTACGGCATGCACTTTTTCTAGTGAGCTTTGCGCACTGTTCGCCACTTCTTGAACTGAATGGGACATTTCTGTCATTGCCGTAGCGACGTTAGCGGTTTGTTCTCGCTGTGCGCTCAACTGTTGCTGGGCACTGGCTGATGTGGATTGGTTACTGCTAGCAGTATCTGTTAGGTTGTCGGATGCGTCATTAAGCTTGACCAGAACATTATGCAAGCTGTCCGCTAGGGTATTAATGTGATTGCCTAGGCGACGGAACTCGTTATTGTATTTTACTTCGATACGCTGAGTCATGTCGCCTTCGGTTAGGCTCTCCAATGTTTTAAGCGTGCTGTTAAGTGGCTGGCGGACACTTTGTGCAATGTGATAGCCAATACCTACCGCAATCAAGGTCACAACAAAACCGATACCGACGGCTTTGATGACGCTTCATTGTAGATATCACCGGCGTGAGCCAATGATTGATTGAGGTTGCTCGTCGCAATGTCATTGAAGCCGTTTAGGGTCACCATTGCCCCGTCTACTACGATGGCTAGACTCTCGATGTTCTGGTAAAGCGCGTCTTTAGCAATGAGGTAGTTGTTGTGTTGATCAAGTACGCCGCCTTTGCGGCCGACGTCTTGAGTAAACTGAGCAACCGACTCAGCAAACGCGTCTTTTAGCTCTGGCATCTGAGTCACTAGGCCGTTAAACGCGTAGTTTAGGTGGCTCACAGCCTTACGGTTTTTGTTTACTGCTTGCTGTACAAACTCGGTATCACTGCTTGCAAGTGCGTCGGATGTGATGATTTCAGCATCTTTAAGTTTAATGAAGTAGCTTTTCGCCATCACTTTGACTGAGATGCTCGAAGAATCATCCACATACTCTTTCATACCAACGGATAAGTCAGCGTGCAGTTTTTGGAAGCGACGAGTCGATTGTTGAACTTGCTCTTGCGCGGCAAACATGGACTGGTAGTTGTCCATTGCTGTTTGCGCTTCTTGGTCATAACGTGCTTGCACATCACGCAATTCGGTAATAGCCGATTCAAGCTCTGGAATACCTTGGCTTACTTCAGAAAGCTGATTGAGCGCCTCGCCAAATTTTTGCATCGATACTGTGAACTCTTCACGGCGGATGGTCATGCGCTCTTCATTTTGCGTGGTGAGAAAGTCTTTAAATGACTTATCAGCAGATAGCAGCTGCACGCTTGTTTGGTTAGACATGGACACCAGGGGTAACGAAGTGTTCGAAACCGAACCGAAGTTCTGGTGAATCTGACTCATGCCGTTAAGCATGATGGCGATAGTGATGACGAAAAGTACGACGATCAGCGTAAAGCCGGCATACATTCTTCTGATGACAGAACCCTGCATTTATCTCTCCCTATAAAGTGCAGCAATACAAAAACGATACAAAAATACTCTGGACGCTTGTCACCAACCTGTCGCACAATCTGCGTGCGAACTAAACATGAGCTGGTGCTATGTCTCTCTATCGTTAGAAATAGCAAAAACTGAAATATATCTAATAAATAGTGCTACGTTTTATGACGCACTCATCAAAAACACAACAAAAGTGATAGTTTTGTGAAGAAGTGTTAGCTCAGTCTTCGAGATAAAGAGTCGACACGTTGAAGATTTGAACAATAATAAAAACAAGTAGCTAGTTGGGTTTGCTTTCAATTGTGATCCCTAAGCCCATGGTGCATACTTTCTTTATTATTAAGTGTATTCACTCACACACGTATTCTATCTAGTAATTGGAGACCTTCATGGCTGAAGAAACCATTTTTAGCAAAATTATTCGTAAAGAAATCCCAGCTGATGTTTTGTATCAAGATGACTTAGTGACGGCGTTTCGAGATATCAATCCACGTGCGCCAAGCCATGTCCTTATTATTCCAAATAAACTGATCCCAACAGTGAATGATGTTGAAGCGGATGACGAAGCAATGATGGGGCGTATGTTTACGGTTGCAAAAAAGCTCGCAAAAGAAGAAGGCATTGCTGAAGATGGTTATCGTCTTATCGTGAACTGCAACGCTTACGGTGGGCAAGAGGTTTACCATATTCATATGCACCTAGTAGGTGGCCGTCCACTAGGTCCCCTTTTAGTGGCTAAAGGTTAACACACCGTAAGGCGTTAACCGAGCTGTCGGTTAACCTATTGCCGACGAATGAAGCTGTGGCCGATATCAGTCACTCTGCAACCTAAATAGTGTTTTGCGGTCATAGTTTCATAAACAAATGAGTCATATTATTCAGAATCTATGTTAAGACGTTGCGTTAAACACACGGCAACGGTCGCGCTCACAGCGACCTTGACCGCTTGTGCTGGACTTACCGCTGGTAATTTATTTAGTCACTATACCCAGCAAAACACGATTGTTTACCAGTCGGTCAAAACCGGTCAGTACGATAAGGCTTTATCAGCATTGCCCACGGAGCCTGTGGCGGGCGATATTTTGGATAACTTTGAACGCGGTAGAGTGGCGTTCTTAAACCGTGACTACTCACAAAGCAAGTCCGCACTTGAGTTAAGTGATAAAGCGGTGCGCGTGCAGCAGGATAAAGCGTTGATCTCGATTACTGACACAGCAACCAGTGTCGGCGCGTTGGCGATCAACGATAACATCACTGAGTATACGCCGCCTGACTATGAGCTGGGCTTTCTACACTTGTACCTTGGACTCAACTACGTTGAAAACAACGATCTTGAAGGCGCTTTGGTGGAAGTAAGACGTGCCAACCGAGTTCAAGAGCGTGCTCGTCAAGCAAGAGAAAAAGATCTTCAATCGGCGGAGCAGCAGCTTAAACAGCAAGGTTTATCACCAAATTTGGGGTCAGTACTGTCACGCTATCCTGATGCGGGTAACAAGCTCAAAGCAGTGCAAAACGGTTATTTGCTGTACCTATCGGGTCTTCTGTATGAAGCTTCGAATGACTTGAACGGTGCATATATTGATTACACGCGTGCTTTGGCGGTTGCTCCTGACAACGAGGCCGTCATTGAAGCCGCGATTCGTGTGGCGAAACACTCTAGCCGCAATCAAGATTTGGCTAAACTGAAAAAACAATACGGCGATCGCTCTGTACCAAAACAAGGGCAGGGTAGAGTGATTGTGTTAGAAGAGCAGGGTGTTGTCTCGGCGATGCAGGCTTGGAACCTGACTTTGCCTATCTATGACAGTCGAGGTAATACGGCGCTGTATAGTGTGGCCTTACCTTATTACGTACCAAATGTTTCGCCAAAACTGTCGCCTTTGGCATTAGACAGTAAATCGATGAAGAGCGATGAGCTGGTTGATGTCAACTTGATGGCTCAGCAGCAGCTTTCCGAAAACATGCCTTCAATTTTGTTAAGGCAAGCGCTGCGCGTGTATGCAAAAGATCAGATTCGCAAAAGCTCGACGGGCGATGAAGACAGCGTGGGCAATTTGCTGTTCAACGTATGGAATACTTTGACTGAGCAACCTGATACCCGCAGTTGGCAAACATTACCCGAGCGAGTAAATGCGGCGACTCGCATAGTGAAAGCCGGCAAGCATACACTCACAGTGGATGGTCAGGACTATACTTTTGAAGTAAGAGATCGCCAAACAGCTTTAGTGTGGGTTTCGAGGCAAGGTGGTAATGCCACTATTTGGCACAAGCAACTAGGAAGATTGTAATGAAAAAGTGGTTAGTAGTAATTGGAGTGCTGCTCTCAATCGTTGGCTGTAGCTCAAGCAAAACAGCCGGTATCAAAATAGAGGGACAGACTCAGACAGTTCTTTATGGGGATGAGAAAATGGGGAATAAGTTTTCTATTGATGACATCTCTACTGTCGACACAAATGGTCACCCTAGAGCGGTGGTTAAGCTATCTAATAAGACCTCGGTCGATCAAACCATACAATATCGTTTTTATTGGTATGACGAGCAAGGGCTTGAAGTAAATACAAAGCAGGCACCATGCGCAGAGCCATTTTACGTGGTGATGAAACTATTACCCTCTCGGAGGTGTCTGTTAATCCAAATGGTAAAGATTTCCGTGTGCAGTTGCGCGGAGCTGATGAATAATTTCCACGAGTTGGAAACGTAAGCAAGACTAAGGAAACAAAATGAAAAAGAGTATTATTGCTTTGTTGGGTTTAGCTGTCATTCTTGGCGGTTGTTCAAATAAAGTCAGCTATGGCGATGCACAGGCAACTGAAACAACGACGATTGATTTCGGCTCGACCGATCTGCAAAAAATTGCCGGTGATATGGTTGATAGTATGCTGATGTCTGGTTCGGTAGCAGCGATTACTCGCGACAGCCGTCCAATCGTGTTTGTTGAGCGCATTAAGAATAAAACCACAGAGCATATCGATACTGAGTCGATTACTGACACGATCAGTACCAAGATGCTTAACTCTGGTAAGTTCCGTTTCGTGGATATGGATCGCGTAGAGTCTGTGCGTGAGCAACTGAACTTCCAAAACAACGATGAGCTGGTGAACCAAAGCACTGCGATTCAGTTTGGTCAAATGGTTGGTGCGCAGTACATGCTGTACGGCAACTTGAGCAGCATTGTCAAAGAGGCGGGCAGTGATAAGGACGTTTACTACAAGATGACTATGCGTCTGATGGACCTAGAGACTGGCCTAATTGAATGGGCTGACGAGACAGAGATCCGTAAGCAAGAGTCTCGCTCGGTATTAGGTCTGTAATGGCGAAACTAAAGAGTTAATGATGCAGCCATGGAAACAGGCGCTGCAATCCGCGCCCAATCTAGCGGCCATCCCCTCTCTGATTAATGAAGTGCCCCTTGGGGCACTTCCTCTTTCTGGAGGGTTAACGAATCGTTGTTGGCGTGTTTTTACGCCAAGTTATGGTTGGTTAGTCTGGAGAGCGGATAGTGAGCATTGCCAACTATTTGATATTGATAGAGGCAATGAAGCCAATGTGCTACTAAGCGTTAAAGGACATGTTTCAGCCAATCGTGTTGTGGCGCAAGATGACAGGGGGCTGTTGGTCACTTGGCGCGAAGGAAAGCCTATTCCGGCGGATCTTCCAGTTGATGCCTTATTGAGTGAGTTAGCTAAGATCCACGAGATTACACCATCCAGGCCAGTGCGCGAGTTTGATCTCACTGCAAAACTTGATCACTACTGGTTCCACATTCACGATAGTGTCTTAAAACGGCGATATAACTCATTGTATGAGAAATACCGCCTCCCACCTACGCTTCAATGCACAGATAACGTGCTTTGCCATTTCGATTTTGGTCGCCACAATATTTTAAGCGCCAACGAACAGCTTGTAGTGATAGATTGGGAGTACGCGGCGATGGCTTCCCCGCACTCGATTTAGTCATGACATTGGATATGTTGGGGTGTGACTACGAGGCCGGACTCAGTCTCTATCAGCAATATCGTTATATCGATAGTCGAGATGAGTGGCTGCATGATATGCGCAGTTGGCAGCCTCATACAGAAATAATGGCCATGCTTTGGTATGTACTTGCTGCCGAGCAGTGGAAAAATCCGGAGTTTTTGGTGACTGCTGAGCAAATTTATCAGCGAAATTGTTGAATAGATCACTGTTTATCAGTTCCATCACCTCAAAACGTGTTTAACCCCTTTGAAGTTATGGCTTTCATGTTAGATTTAAGGAAAGCGTACCATTACAGGAATGATCGAGAGGTACTATGATTATCTATCTTCACGGCTTTGACTCAACAAGCCCAGGCAACCATGAAAAGGTGCTTCAGTTGCAATTCATCGACGAAGACGTGCGCTTCGTCAACTACAGCACACTTCATCCTAAACATGACATGCAGTTTCTTCTCAAAGAGGTCAATAAGCTAGTTCAAGAGTCTTCTGATCCCAATCCATTGATTTGTGGCGTTGGATTAGGTGGCTACTGGTCTGAGCGCATTGGCTTTTTGTGTGGTATCAAACAGGTTATCTTCAACCCTAACCTGCACCCAGAGGTCAACATGCAAGGACGTATTGACCGTCCTGAAGAATACGAAGACATCGCTACTAAGTGTGTGGAGAAATTCCGTACTAAAAACGCCAAGCAATGTATGGTTGTTCTATCTCGTGAAGATGAGGTTCGTGATAACCAGGAAACAGCTGACGAATTAAGCGACTATTACGATGTGATATGGGATGAGACTCAGACTCACAAGTTCAAGAAGATTTCTCAGCATTTGCAAGCGATGAAAGCGTTTAAAAATGCATGATATCTAAAGCATATTCCAGGTTTAGCCTGTAAACGGTCCTCAAAGTAGGGCCGTTTTTTGTTGTGTCGGCAATTGCTGCTTTAATCACCATTTAATTTACCAAGCAAAAATAATCCCACGGAATAGTTGCGGACATTGAATTGCTCTATATAATAAAACCATTCTACAAAATTTGATAAATATCAAAAAAAATTGAGAGCAAGAAGAAAACTTGCCCAAAAGTCGCAAAACTCGACGATTTTGTGCCGATATGTGAAGTGAAACCGGATTTGTAACGCGTTAGGGGCACTCTGTACTCGCGTAAGTTAACGCAGAATGACAAGAATTTTTGTGCTTGGACTTTGTCGGGGCACGTTCAATTTTTAATTTTCACTTTTTAGGAGAGCCATTGTGACTAATATTGTCGTTGTAGGTGGTGGCGCAGGCGGATTGGAGCTTGCAACCAAATTAGGCCGTACACTGGGACGTAAAGGGCGCGCCAATATTACCCTAGTTGATCGTAAAGCCAGCCATTTATGGAAGCCGTTGCTGCACGAAGTAGCAACAGGATCGCTGGATGAAGGTGTGGATGCACTGAGCTATCGTGCACATGCGAAAAACCACCATTTCGATTTTCAAATGGGCAGCCTTCAAGAGATTGACCGTGAGAGCAAACACATTACGCTAAGCGAGTTGAAGGATGAGCACGGTGAGCTACTGATGCCGAGCCGAAACATCGACTATGACATCCTCGTTTTGGCGATTGGCTCAACGTCGAATGACTTCAACACTCCGGGTGTGCGCGAGAACTGTATCTTCCTAGATAGCCCAGAGCAGGCGCACCGTTTCCGTACTGAAATGAACAATGAGTTCTTGAAGTTACACGCGAAAAACGGTCAGGGTACGGTTGATATTGCTATCGTTGGTGCGGGCGCAACGGGGGTTGAGCTCTCTGCTGAATTGCACAATGCGGTTAAAGAACTGCGTACATACGGGTTTGGTGATCTGGACTCGAGCAAGCTGAACGTAAACTTGGTCGAAGCTGGCGAACGTATTTTGCCAGCACTTCCGCCACGTATCTCAAGCGCAGCACACTCTGAGCTAACAAAACTTGGCGTGACAGTTCGTACAGCGACGATGGTGACGCAAGCGGATGCTACCGGTCTAACGACCAAAGATGGCGAGCATATCCCAGCACAAATCATGGTATGGGCTGCAGGTATTAAAGCGCCGGATTTCATGAAAGACATTGCTGGTCTGGAGACTAACCGTATCAATCAGCTAGTCGTAAAAGACACGCTGCAAACCACTCGTGATGACGATATTTTCGTCATTGGTGATCTCGCACAGTGTACTCAAGCAGATGGTAAGTTTGTTCCGCCACGCGCTCAAGCCGCTCACCAAATGGCAAGCCGTGCTTTTAGTAACATCGTAGCTAAGCTAAACGACCGTGAGCTAAAACCTTATGTATACAATGACCATGGTTCTTTGGTGTCCCTAAGCCGCTTCTCAACGGTGGGCAGTCTAATGGGTAACCTTACTAAGGGCTCGATGATGGTTGAAGGTCGAATCGCACGTGTGGTGTATATTTCGCTGTATCGCATGCACCAGATGGCGCTTCATGGTGTATTGAAGACAGGTTTGATGATGCTGGTCGGCCGTATCAACCGTGTACTTCGTCCAAACCTCAAGCTTCATTAATCGCTGATAACGATTGAATCTAAAAAGCCCCAATCAAGGAAACTTGATTGGGGCTTTTTGTATTGGCTGTAAATTGTTGCGACTACATGGCGAGACTTGGCGTGTAGTCGCCACTTTTGATGGCTTTAGTGACGATGTCGGCTTGCTTTTGTAATCGCTTGTATGTGCTCTCGCTTAAGTTGAACATCAATCGCAGTTCATTCTCTGATGCGATAGGGATATCGAACTTAGTCGCAACCATCGCCCATAGGTAAGATTGCTCTGGTTGTTCAAGGCTTTGTGTGACGCTAGCAAGCGCTTGAATGACATCATTGTTAACTGAGCTAACGCCTTCAGACAGCATTAAAGAGCGGTTGAGCAACTGATAAGTTTTGGTTTTATCGCGTGAAATGTAGTACGTCGCCAGGGCGTATTGGAGCTGTGGAGTGTCTAGTTGAGGTGAACCTTCCATAGCGAGAAAGCGTCTTCTCGCCGCGTGGTCACCTGTTTCGCTCCACAAGAAATACAAGGTGTCAGGTGAAGTGGTTGCACTTAACGATTGCGTTACCCGATCTTGCTCATTGATTGTAAACATAAGTGCATTGAATCGACGCGCTTTTAGATCAGCTTGCTCAATTGGTTGTATTTGTGATGCAAGTTCCAGGCACTTTCGGTATTCCTTGAGCAGATAATAATCTTGGACAGCATTGGCTTCGGTTGGGGCGCTTAGCATATCGTAGCGATGCCAAATTAAGTTGGTTCTTGGGATCCGGCACTGGCCATCCGACGTATTCATAACTGCACAGTTCAACGCGGGTTCTTGTTCGCACAATTGATCGGTATTCTTGCGAGTTTCAAAACAACCGGTTAAAAGGGACGCGCTTAAAAGAACGAGCAAAGAGTGGGGTAAATTCATGTTACTACTTGTGATCGAATACACTGATTTATCTAGCTTAACTTGACTCAGTGTACCATCAGGTTATGGTTCGAGTAATGAATTAACCTCTCAGAACCGCAAAATTGCGGGGCTGTTATCTTTAGAGCAAGAAGGTTTATTATGGATGTAGAGCAATTATTGCTGCAATGACGCCAGATGTATATGAAAGGCTACTTTACGCCACGGAAACGGGTCGCTGGCCAGAGGGGAGTCGTCTGTCTGAGGAACAGCGCTCTTCTTGTATGCAGGCCGTTATGTTGTATCAGTCAAAGCACAATGTTGACCCACAACATATGTCAGTTGCTGCTGGTGGAGACATTACCTTCAAAAGTAAAGCTGAGTTAAAAAACCAGTTTGCTGACAACTCTAATGAAATTGCACGAGTGAAAGTTACCCAATAAGCTTAAGCGCTAGTACTGCCAAACTACCATTGGCAAATGACAGATAGCAAAAAGGGGTGTCACCACCCCTTTTTGTCGTGTTTGCTGATTAACCAGCAAGGACATCCGTTGCAACTTTATAGCTTGGATCTTCTTTCACGTTGATCTCCACTAAGCTACCGGCTTTATCGAGTAGCTTGCGGCAATCTGGGCTTAAGTGGCGCAGGTGTAGGGTTTTGCCTACAGCTGTATAGCGCTCAGCCAGTGTCTCGATCGCTTCAATGGCCGAGTGGTCAGTCACTCGAGAGTTGGCGAAGTCGACAATAACGTCCTGAGGATCGTTTGGCGCGTCGAACAGCTCTAAGAAGTTAGCGGCAGAGCCAAAGAAAATCGGACCATTCACCATGTACTCTTTTGAGCCTTCTTCATTAATACGGCTGCTCGCATAAATGTGCTTGGCGTGTTCCCAAGCAAACATTAGAGCTGAAGCCACTACACCCACAGCAACCGCCACTGCAAGGTCAGTCATCACAGTCACCACGGTGACTAATACGATAACAAAGAAGTCTTGCTTAGGTACGCGGCGTGCAAGCTTGAATGTTGCCCATTCGAAGGTGCCAATAACGACCATAAACATCACACCAACAAGCGCAGCAAGCGGGATCATTTCAATCAGTGCTGCGGCGAACAGAATGAACATCAGTAGCGCAACCGCAGCAACGATGCCTGATAGACGACCACGACCACCTGAGTTGACGTTAATCATCGACTGGCCGATCATCGCACAGCCACCCATCGCACCGAATACGGAACAGGTTACGTTTGCTAGACCTTGACCCACACATTCACGGTTCGATTGACCACGAGTATTGGTCATTTCATCTAAAACGGTAAGCGTCAGTAGTGACTCGATAAGGCCAATCGCCGCTAGGATGATCGCGTAAGGAAGAATAATCTGCAGCGTTTCCCACGTTAGTGGTACCGCTGGGATTGAGAATGTTGGTAGTGAGCCAGCAAGCGTTGCAGCTTCATCACCAGACATTGAACGTAAGAAATCCACAACCGTGCGCGTATCAAGACCTAAACCTTGAACCAATAGTGTCACAGTCACAATCGCAACGAGGGAAGAAGGTACCGCTGTCGTGATTTTTGGAAGGAAGTGGATGATACCCATCGTCAGTGCTACTAAGCCAAGCATTAGCATCATTTGATCTTGTGGTAGCCAAGTGAGTGCACCGGATAAGTCAGGCGCTTTAAACTGACCAAGTTGAGCAAGGAAGATCACAATGGCGAGACCGTTAACGAAGCCAATCATAACCGGATGTGGCACCATACGAATAAACTTACCGAGTTTGAAAAGGCCAGCACTGATTTGCAGCAAACCAGCAAGCATGATGGCTGCAAAGAGGTATTGGACACCGTGAGTCGCAACCAAGCTAACCATGACCACAGCCATCGCGCCTGTTGCACCGGAAATCATACCCGGGCGGCCACCAAAGATAGAGGTGACCAAACCAACGATAAACGCAGCGTAGAGGCCAACCATAGGGTCTACACCAGCAACGAAGGCAAATGCCACCGCTTCTGGTACCAGTGCTAGAGCCACTGTAAGACCTGACAAAACGTCATTCTTTACAGAGTGTTTAGAAAACTGTGGGAATTCAAACATGAAATTAATCGTACTTATGTTGTTGGGTTAACATCCATTTCATCCAGCACACATTCGACATTTAAACTGTTTCAACTGTATTAACAGCGAGCAAAAAAGAGTAAGTGAGCGTCGTGATCTATGAGTCTTGACTCATAGGTGGGGTGCATTACTAATGAAATAATCAAAGTCGGGCATGCTACCGAATTGTCTCCAGAAGTTCAATATTGAAACAAATTGTTATGCAGAAATAGTGTCGATATTAGGGAGCGCCGAATAATAAACTAGGTAATCTCAACAATAAAAAAAGGGCTACCAGAAGGTAGCCCTTTCGTTGTTGTCAATCTCTAACCGTAATGGGTTAGTAATTTGGTTTGGTCATCGCAGCAGAGGCAGAGTTCGTCGCGACTTGACTACCTGCGCCTTTTGGCTGGTAACGCTCTACTTTGGCAGGCGCAGCATTGATGATGATTTCACCAAGCTCTTGCTTGCCTTCCGCTTTCGCCATTGGTGCACTTGCGTGACCTTTAAACGTTACTTTCGCAGGAGACGCTTCTTTAGTCTCTACAGACTCAACAGGCGCTTCTACTGCAGGAGCTACAGTTTCGGGTGCAGGCTCTACAGAAGCTTCTGCTTCAGCAACGGGTGCAGGAGTGCTTTCTGGCGCCGCT
>NZ_JYJK01000023.1 GCF_003263785.1 Vibrio variabilis | reverse complement strand
GTGAGAAGTCGATGTTAGACATAATAAATTACCTTAAATTTTTTGATTCATTAGCAAACGAATAGGTTCGTTTGACCGAAATTTGTTTGAAAAGGCGGGAGAGAACTTTCCCGCTCATTTCGATTAATGCGTTACATTGGGCTTGATTACATTGGAACATTGGTAGTAATGATGCCAACGATGATTGGTCCCCATAGTGTGAGCAGTACGTTTGCTACTGCGTAAGTCACGGTGAAGGCGAATACTGGAGATGAGTTACCTGCTTTCTCTAGTAGCGCAGCAAATGCTGGGTTTGCGCTTCGACCACCACTTACGGCTGCTAGGCCTTCAATTGGGTTGCGAATTTTCAGTACGTAGTAAGACACAAAGAAACCGATGAACTGAGGAATCAATGTCACACCAAATCCTAGGAATAGAAGTGACAAGCCGTGTTCTTGGATTGTGCTTACTGCTTGTGGACCTGCTTCTAGACCTACGATGCCGACGAAGATAGCCAGACCGAAGTCACGAAGGAAGTTAGATGCACCAACAGGGAACGAAGCCACACTTGGTTTTTTGCTGCGTAGCCAGCCCATCATTAGACCAGAGATCAAACAGCCAGCACCTGAGCCGATAGTCACCGGAATGCCAGCAATCTTGAAGCTGATCATGCCGATAAGAACACCTAGTGCCATACCAAGACCGAACATGACGTAGTCAGTCACAACACTTGAGCCAAGGCGTTTACCAATGTTGCTTTCAACTTTGTTGATGTCTGTTGGTTTACCAGTCAACTGAATGATGTCGTTTTTCTGAACAACAAGGTTTTCAGTCACGTCAATAGAGTTGCCGCCACGGATGTAGTCTGTAACGTAAACACCGCGAAGAGCGTCTGCATTTGACTCTTGTTTAACCTGTTTAAGCGTTTTACCAATAAGCTTTTTGTCTGTTGCAATTAGCTGACGGTTCTCTTCGATAAGAGTGAATTTCTCGTCTAGGTCGACAACTTCTTGGCCTAGGTGTTTCGCGAACTTGTTCACTGCTTTACGACGACCAGTGACAACAATAACGTCACCTTCATTGATAGCTGTGAATTTCTCTAGCTCAATCTCTTTGCCGTCACGTTCGATAACTTCAATCGCAACGTCTACAAGCTTTTCGTTTACTTGAGCGATGGTTTTGCCATATACGCTGCAAGAGTTAGTCACTTGGAATGCACGAGACTCTAGTTGTGAAATCGCGTTAAACTCACCTGGGTTGAGCTCAGGTTTGCCGCCAGACATTTTCTCAGCAAGCTTGATAGCTTCGCCGCGGATGTCCCATTTCATCATGGTTGGGATAATCCATGTCACCATTAGGATTGGACCTAGAGAACCGAAGATGTATGTTACAGCGTAACCTACTGCAACGTTGGTTTGCATGATGTGCTTCGCTTCTTCAGTCACACCAGCTAACTTGCTGATTGCGTCACCAGCGGTACCGATGATTGCTGACTGAGTTAGACCACCCGCTGCAAGACCTGCTGCTGTACCACGGTCAAGGTCGAAGAACCACGCTGCCGCCAGAACACATAGAAGGCCTGAGACCGTCATTACAACAGCCGACATCAAAATGTTGATGGTTCTGAAGTTCAGTGCGCTAAAGAATTGCGGACCGCCTTGGAAACCTACGGCATAAATAAATAGTGCGAAGAAAATACTCTTAACACCTGGGTCGATATGAACACCAAATTGACCAATTAATACGCCCATTAATAGTGTGCCTGCGACACCACCAAGAACAAAGCGACCAATTGTTATTTTACCCACTAAATAACCTAGTGATAGGGTAATGAATAATGCAATAAATGGTGAGCTTTGAATTAAAGTATGAACAAAGTCCATAATATAGCTCCAGTTGAGTTTACATAATTAATTAAGAGTCTTCCGTGAAAGCTGAGTTGCAATCTTTGCTAATCAAGCATCGTTGTTGTCTTGATGTGGTAATAATAAGGTGATTGGTCGGATTTAATAAATCACGTTTGTAGGATGAAGTCATCGTCAGTAGAGTTATAGTGGTTCTTTAATGATTGGTTTTGCCTAAAGTATTGATTTTTAGATGTTAAATTAATCGCCTAGCGGTGGCGCTGATTCTTGAGAGATATAAATTTAATTTAAAAAAGTTAGTAGATGTTGTTTGTGTAGGGAATAAACCGAGTGTATGTGCGCTAGTTGGAATTGAGTTGGTGTTATATTATTAATACGCTAGATATAAAAACGCCTCGCTAAATAGCGAGGCGTTGTCTGTGGGGTCATATTAGCTAGCAATGAACTCTGCAT
>NZ_JYJK01000022.1 GCF_003263785.1 Vibrio variabilis | reverse complement strand
GGTGAACTTGTCTACAGCGACCGAAGCGGATGTGGTGTTGAATCTCGCGACGGCGACCGATGGCAGTTACACTGCAGAGTCTGACGATATTGGTACCATCACCGCCACGTATAACGACGGCGTGTCTGATGTACCTCTCACCATTACTGATGGCAATATCACCTTACCTGCTGGCGTGACCGAGTTTAAAGTCACTGTTGTCACCACGCAGGATGACATCTTCGAAGGCTCAGAAATCTTCGGCGTGACCGTCACTGATAACAACAATGTCACTACCAATGGCTCCGCCACGGGCGTGGGTACCATTCTTGATGATGGCTCTGGTCCAGACCCAGATCCAGACGATGACCGCCCTGAGCTGTCTATCACGCCAGCGGTGTCAGTGGACGAAGGCACGGGCGCCATGTTCACGGTGAACTTGTCTACAGCGACCGAAGCGGATGTGGTGTTGAATCTCGCCACGGCGACCGATGGCAGTTACACTGCAGAGTCTGACGATATTGGTACCATCACCGCCACGTATAACGACGGCGTGTCTGATGTACCGCTCACCATTACTGATGGCAACATCACTTTACCTGCTGGCGTGACCGAGTTTAAAGTCACCGTTGCTACCACGCAGGATGACATCTTCGAAGGTCCAGAAACCTTCGGCGTGACGGTCACTGATAACAACAATGTCACCACCAATGGCTCCGCCACGGGCGTGGGTACCATTCTCGATGATGGCAGTGGTCCAGACCCAGATCCAGACGATGACCGCCCAACGCTTTCTATCACGCCAGCCGTGTCAGTGGACGAAGGCACGGGTGCCATGTTCACGGTGAACTTATCGAAAGAGACCGAAGCGGATGTGGTGTTGAATCTAGCCACAGCGACCGATGGGGAATACAGTGCAGAAGAGGGTGACATTGGCGCTCTGACTGCCACGTATAACGATGGCGTGTC
>NZ_JYJK01000021.1 GCF_003263785.1 Vibrio variabilis | reverse complement strand
GGCGTGACCGTCACTGATAACAACAATGTTACCACCAATGGCTCGGCCACCGGCGTGGGTACTATTCTCGATGATGGCTCTGGCCCAGACCCAGATCCTGACGATGACCGCCCAACACTCTCAATCACGCCAGCGGTGTCTGTTAATGAGGGGACTGCAGCAATGTTCACCGTCGGTCTATCTGCGCAGACTGAGGCTGATGTTGTATTGAATCTCGCAACAGTGACTGGCGGCGACTACAGTACCGAGGCTAGTGATATAGGTGCTCTTACCGCGAGCTATAACGATGGTCAGTCAGATATACCACTGACCATCACCGACGGTAATGTGACTCTACCCGCGGGGGTGACTGAGTTTAAGATCACAGTACCAACGATAACAGACGGTGTTTTTGAAGATCCAGAGACCTTTGGTGTAGTGGTGACCGACAACAACGACGTGACCACCAATGGTTCTGCGACAGGTGTTGGTACCATTACGGATATCAATACACCACCAGAAGTGACAGACTTCGAGCTTTATGCCAGTGATGACAATATTCCGCTCGATTTTTCTGACTTTATTGCTGACCTTGAAGATGACCAAGATCCAGATAAAGTCACCATGATCAAAATCGAGAAGGAGCCTACTTTTGGCCAGCTCTATTTCATTAGCGATGCCGGTATACGATTCGATCTAGATGAAGGGGATATGATCGAGGAAACCTTTGATATCTATTACGATGTTGACGTTGCTTTTGATGCCACCATTGATGGCTTCACTGGTGAGCTTAGTGAGTTGGAGGAGCAGGGGATTATATTGACTGGTGGTACTTACGCAGGTGATGCGCCACATGATAACTTGACGCAAGAGATGATAGGCTTTGATGGCGCTGGCGTCTTGAAGCAGCGAGGCTATTTTACCGAGCGTGTCAATGAAAGTGGTAGTGGTAAAGAGACTGAGTCAACAGCTAAAGAGTATATGTCGGTCAAGTTCCAAAGTGGGCTGGTGAATACTCTAGCAATTGGTATCGGTGCGATGACTGGCTCGTTTAACAACGGCGATGCCCAAGTTTTTGTTTATCTATACGCTGACGGTGTACTCATTGACCCTGATCCCATTGTAATTGATGGACCCGACGACAATTCCTCTAAGCAAGCGGTAATCAATGTCGACTCAGATGTCGCGTTTGATGAGTTTAGAATCATCCCAGTCGATGACGATCAAAATGCCGGTTTCGTTCTCCAAAGCATCGAAATCATTGAAGCACAGATTGAAGACCAGTTTATGTACAGTGCTGTAGACTCTGATGGTCTTGCGAGTACGGATACAGCAACGGTTGATGTAAATATTTTGTCTAAAGGTAACCTAGACCTAACGGACGAGTTAGACTTCGCTGTACAAGGTGGCAGTGGCGTGACTGTGATACATGGCACTGACGGCAATGATCTTCTTATTGGTGGTCTCGGCGATGATGTGATGACTGGCGGTTTGGGCAACGATACGTTCAAATGGGCTGAATCTGATCTCGACGGTGGTTACGACATCATCAAAGACTTCTCGCAAGAAAATGGCAATGATGACGTAATTGACCTCTCAGACTTGTTTGACGATGACGATACCTTAGCCGATCTGCTTGCTACCGATGTTATTCATGCCGAAGAGTTAGATGGAAACACCGTAATCAGCATTGATAAAGGCAATGACAAAACGGTCAGTATTGAGCTTGAAGGTGTCGTCGGCGTAGACCTCAACACCATTCTCATCATTAACGAGCCATAAATCGCTTTTGAGAGCGAAAGGGGAAGTCGATCGGACCTCCCTTTTCGTTGTCATCCCTAAACCACCGTCTTTGGCGGAGGTAATTGTTTGGGGTTAGCTTGCCGCTTTGACTTTGCCTTCTCTCAAGTCAGTAAGAACTCTAGCTTTAGGGCCATCGGCAATGATGGTTCCTTTCTCCATTACGATAACGCGATCAACGACTTCCAACATGGATGTTTTGTGGGTAATCAGCAGCAGCGTTTCCGACTCTTTGAGCTGCTTGAGCTGGGTTTTAATGTGCAGCTCGGAGCGGTTGTCCATCGAGCTGGTGGGCTCATCCATGATCAAAATAGGTGGGCGAGCCAAGAATGCACGGGCAATGGCCACTGCCTGTCTTTGACCTCCTGAGAGTAGCAAGCCACCCTCACCCACTTGTCTTTCAAGACCAGCAGGATCTTGCTGAGTGAAGACAGTTACCCCCGCTCGGTTTGCAGCATCCATCACGTCGCGATCATCGACCAGAGGTCGGCCTAGAGTAATGTTGTCACGAATAGAGCCGTAAAATAGAGCGCAGTCTTGTGGCACACAGCCAATATTGCGCCTTACGTCCACGTGATGAAGCTGAGCAATGTCAGTTTCATCAATCCTGACGTGCCCTTCCGTTGGTTGGTAAAGACCCATGATGAGCCGCTCAAGCGTTGTTTTCCCTGAGCCAATACGGCCGATGATAGCCACTTTCTCTCCTGGCTCTATCGTTAAGCTTAAATCCCGAATCGACGCCATGGGTGAATCTGGGTAGTGGAAGGTGACGCGATCGAGTTCAATTTTGCCGTGAATGATCGGGCGGTGAATGTAGCGCTTGCCCTCTTCTTGCTCGTCTGGCATCGCCATGACCTGTTCGATAATAGTCATTGACGATTTGGCTTGGTTGTAGCGCGTTGATAGCAGTGAAAGCTGCACCAATGGACCAATTGCCCGGCTACTCAACATGGTTGCGGCAATCAGTCCACCCATGGTCAGTTCACCTTCTGCAATTAAGTAAACGCCTAGGATGATCATGCCAATGTTGGAGGATTGCTGCACAAAGCCAGCGGTATTTTGAATGCCATCAGTAATACGCTTGCTTTTTATATTCCAGTTTGCCATGTGAGCAACCGCTTCTTCCCAGCGGTATTGATATTGGCTTTGGGCGCCAAATATCTTCACAGTTTCCAGTCCAGCTAAACTCTCGATTAAGTTAGCGTATTTTTGCGATGCAAGACGCGACCCTTCTTCGATGGTTTTGCGAAGCGGCCCTTGGATGAGTAGCGAATAAATAATGAGAATCACAACCCCGACAATAGGGATGATCACCAAGTTACCCGCCATTAGCCAAATGATGACTAAGAACAGCAGCGCAAACGGTAGGTCAATCAGTGATGCTATGGTGGCCGAGGTGAAAAACTCTCGAATGGATTCAAACTCTTGCAAGTGGCGCGCAAACGCACCGACCGACGGTGGACGCGATTCCATTCGGATACCCATCACCTTGCTAAACAGCTTCGATGAAATAAGAATGTCTGACTTTTTACCTGCAACGTCAATAAAGTAACTGCGCATGAGTTTGAGCAGTAAATCAAAACCAAAGACGATAAAAATACCTGCCGCCAGTACCCATAGAGTTTCAAAGGCAAGGTTTGGTACCACTTTGTCGTAGACCAAACGAGTGAACAGCGGCGCGGCTATAGCAAATATGTTGATAAGCAGTGAGGCAATTAACACATCACGGTAGATGCGCTTTGATTCCCATAAGGTGCCCCAAAACCAGTGGCCATCTCGGGTCTTAAGTACTTCAGGAGAGCGCTCGTCGTAGCGAAACTGCTTTTTAACCAGGAAGTAACGACCGGAGTACTGGGCAATAAGATCGTCTAGGGCAATGGAGATGGGCACCATGCCAGATTCAAGTGTAATGATTTCCGCTTCATTTCTTTCTTGATCGATACTGTTCAGCACGCATGCATCGCCGCCTTTGAGAAGCAAAATGACAGGAAAAACGATGGTTGGAATAGCATCTAGATCCGCCCGGTTTTCTTTAGCGACCAAACCCGCACGCTCGGCGGAGCGTGGCAGTAAGAATGGGGTCAGTTTGCCTGAAGATAGGGGCAGGCCATTAACCAACGCCTCTGGGGAGTTGGCTAAGCCGTAATATCGACTGATGTAGATGAGCGAATTGAGTAACGGATCCTTCATGGATTCTTGCACCTATTATTTGTCCACAATAAAGCCTTGGAACACATCAACAAAGTGCTCAGACAAGAAGTCGAGCTGAGTTTGTGTTTCCACGCGCGAGGCGATGGTTTTAATACCTAAGTTGTGCGCTGTTCTTGAAATTGACGTCAGCGTAAACTTCTGTTTTTCATCATCCAGTTGATGGGTGTATAAGTAATCCAATTTCACGTAATCGGGTCTAAACTCGTTGAGGTATTCCAGAGATTGGAAGTTGCGCCCGTAGTTATCGACACCAAATTTTGCTCCCGCATTGCGAATAGCATTACAAAATAGAGCGGTGTGATGCGGGTTGCTGATAAAGCAGCTCTCTGGTATCTCAAAGTGCAGCTTCTCACAAATGGTGGCGTGCTTACTGAGTTCTAACGATATCCAGCGAATGAAGCTTGGTTGAGCAATACTCGTCGGCGTAATGTTGATGGCAATGGCATCAGACATTTCTTCGCGTTCCAGTTTGTTGATGACAGACGTAATGACGTGCTCATCGAAGATGTGGCTGGCATCAAGTTGTTCAAGCGCCAATAAATATTGGTTGGCCGTGTAGCGCTCGCCATCTTTTTCAATCGCCGAGAACACCTCACGGTGATAGGTTTCCCCCAACTGCTATTAGCGGCTTGGAAGCGGAAAGTGACTTCTTCGTCGTTGATGGCCTCTTCGACCAAGGCGCGCCATTGCTGTTTGCCCATGATGACGCCAGTTTGTTCGCTGGAGATGTAACCATAGTCCATCTCCGGATTCGACTTCGCTTTGGTGAGCGCGTTATCCAGCACAGACAGCATTTGCGTGGAGTTTTTGCGCTCTTCATTAAATACCACACCCAGTGATGCTTTCGCTTTACTAAGACCTGTAGGGTCTGCATTGAGATCTTGAATGCAGGTGATGATGCTGTTGGCGGCGAACTTGAGCTCATTTTCATCAATATTCGGAAATACAAAACCAAACTCATCCGTCGAGATACGAGCGATCACGGTGTTTGGTAAATTAATGGTCATTGACAGTAGATCGGCAAGCTCGCGTACTAGCCCATCTCCAGCTTCATAACCTTCGCTCTTGTAGGTCTGCTTAATAAACTCAGCATGCAGGATAGCAACGCCACCCAATGAAGATTCGGTCAGCCACTGATTGAGCTGTCCCATGAAGAAAGCACGGTTACCAAGGTGGGACACGGGATCCATATAGGCGCGTTCACGCAGCTTCTGTGCTTCTTTCGCTTGCTGTTTGAATGATTCTTCTACGTGTGCTGACATGCTATTGATGCCATCTACGACAGCAATCAAATCTTTGGTTCTAGGTCTAAGCAGTGGCTCACCAAATTGACGATTGGCCACTTGTTCCATTTTAAGCACGATGGCGCGCAGTGGATTCAGCGCTCGGCGTAATATAAAAGCGATAGCGAGTAAGCCCAATACGAGAATGCCGAGGAATGCCGCCGAAAGACGCTCAAATGCATGCCAAAGCTGAGAGTAGGCCTCGCCAGGGTGACTAACAATCTCAACTTCAGCCAATTGCAGCCAGCCACTGGTGACGACGCGGGAGTCTGAATGGGCGAAAACAGAGGAAGATTAGTGAACCATGCAGGCACGTCGCTCGGCTTGATGGGGTAGGTGCGCAGTATCTCTTCATCGCTTTCAAGAAAGACCAGACGAACTGTAGAGTAGGTGCTGCCGTCAAATAGGGCATTGATCACCGATTCTACAGCCACTTTGTCTTGAGACTGGAGGTACGGCGCCAAGGCAAGTCCGACGGTGTTGATGGTGTTATTGACCTCTGAGCGTTGTTGCTGCTCTAAAAAGTTTCGGGTGGTGTTAAATTCGATGATAAACACCGACGTCAATAACAGTAAAAAAACGGCTATCATGCCGACCACTAGCTGTCTGTATAGTGTCATAATTATTTACTCGTCGTAATTTACCTTTGGTTTCCGTAACGTTAATGAGCGCTCGCGACTGCGCAAATCATTCCATAATTTTAGTCTCGACGACTTTCCGGCTAACTTGCCTTGGGTGGTTTTCATGGTCCAAAGGTTGCGACCATTAAAACTGTATATCGGTAGTAGGTCTCCACGTTGAGACGCAGGTTTTATTTCACCAATCAGGTTGTCCAAAATCAGTGGCTGCGAGCGTGGCGTTTCGTAGTAGGCGAGTACCATGTGGAACTGATTGAGTTCTATCGCCTTGACGTAGACCAAACGTAGCTTTTTATCGGAGATACCGAGCTCGAGCAGCGAGAAGTACTTGGCAATGGTGAAATCTTCACAGTCACCAGCATTGCTGCCTAAAAATTCCAGTGGTGTTGCCCAGTAGTCCTTTTTGCCCCACAGCTTGATATCGTCAACAAAGTTGAGCTGATTAAAAAACTCATTGATGCCAGCAAGTTGCTCTTTTTCGGAGCGACCTTGTAAACCCGCCAACACCGAACGCCAGGTTTCAACACGCTTGCCTGCGCGCTGGCCGTAAGTTGCACTCACGGTCGAGATCCAACGCTGCTCCTGTTTGGTGTAAGCGTTACTCTGGGTCGCTAGGCCAAGTGCCGCAGCGATCGTGCATCCTATCAGTGCATATTTTAGTTTGGTGCGCAGACGCTTCCTTGGCTCAATGTCTATCACTCAATCCCTTTACTCTTTAAGAGCGTTATTCTTAGCGCTTAAAATTGGCTTAAGCAGGTAATCCAATACCGTCCGTTTACCAGTGATGATGTCGACCGATGCTGTCATGC
The DNA here is from genome assembly GCF_003263785.1 of Vibrio variabilis. Classification (GTDB taxonomy): domain Bacteria; phylum Pseudomonadota; class Gammaproteobacteria; order Enterobacterales; family Vibrionaceae; genus Vibrio; species Vibrio variabilis. Next base: position 26,037 of record NZ_JYJK01000021.1, on the reverse strand, counting down.
CGGGAATAATTGGCAGCGTTTCATCGTGACCAAAATTGGTTTGTTCGGTTCGCACTCGGACAATGTAAAAACTGTTGCCTTCTTCATCCTGAGTGGTATCGGCGCTTATGTGTTCTAATGTGCCGTCCAGGCCGCCATATTTGGTAAAGTCATAGGCACTAAACTTAACAATGGCGTGCAAGTCTGGACGCAAGAAGGCGATGTCTTGTGGGGCAATTTTGGCTTCAACTAGCAAGGTGTCTTCGGTCGGAACGATCTCGACAATATCCATACCCGGCTGAATTACGCCGCCCACGGTATTCACATTGAGGGTTTTCACGGTGCCGTTTACCGGAGAGACCACGACGGTGCGGTTAACCCTGTCTTCCAACCCCACTGCGGATTCGGTCATTGATGATAATCTGTCTTGTGCTTCATTGAGCTTTTCTTGCTGCTCCGAGCGAAACTTCTGGGCAATATCAATGCGACTCAGCTTGGCTTCATCAATGGCTGAGCGTAGCGCGGGCAATTTGAGCTCCGTTGATGTGAGCTCTCGGCGCGTATCGTTGACTTGGCGTTGTAATTTGAGCAGCTCAACGCGTGGCACCACGCCTTCTTCCGCCAGTGGCTTGGTGATATTGAGTTCGTCACGAGCCAGGTTGTAGCCGTTTCTTAAGTTGCGAGCTCTTGCTTGCATTTCGACTAGATCTTGTTGTTTTTGGCGAACTTGTTGGTTGATAACAGAGAGCTCGTTACGCAGCTCATTGAGATCCTGTCGGTACTCAGCACGTTGGCGCGCTACTAGGTTTTTATTGTTCTCTTCGAAAGTTGGAGGAAAGGCGAGCTTATTGGTATCTAGAGTCACCGATTTTTGCCAGTCATCGCCGGTGCGATCTTCATCAATCACCACGCTCGATAAAGAGGCTGAAAGCTGAAGTACGTTGGCAGTCAGGCTGAGTACCTGTTGCTCACGTTCGCGAAAGTCAGAGCGAAAACGCGTGTCATCGATGAGAAGCAGCTGCTGGCCTTGAGTCACACTGTCGCCCTCTCTGACGAGGATTTCTTTGACCAGTCCTCCTTCGAGGTTCTGAATCACTTGTACTTGAGAGGATGGGATGACCTTTCCTTGACCTACGGTGACTTTATCGATTTCTGCCCACGCCGCCCAAACAATGGCACAAATGAAAAATGCCACCATAACCCAAAGCATGATGCGGGCACTGGTGGGGGTATTGAGTAGCAGCGCGGCGGTTTTATCATCAATGTAATCCAGCTCGGCGTCCGACACCTTTTTGTATTCTTTATTATCCATATTCCATCCGCAAGGGTGATGTTCAGGAGTCGACTAATAGTCTGATTCTATTACCAAGATTATCCATCTGTAACCTGTTGTGATAGAAAGAGTCGATCCATCATGCATTATTGGACGTAGTTCACGATGTGGCCGCTCGTTAAAGGGGCACTTCGTCATTAGCGTTACCCAAAAGTTTAGCAGTGACGTGGTGAATATAAAGTAATGAATTATCGAAATATTGTCTGGCTTGGATAAACTCATCACCCATTAGTGACAAACTAGGCGATAGAATTCAAAAATCGACGTCGAGATAGGGCATTCGGGTTGTTTTCTGTCACATATCGGCGCAAAATTCACTAAAAAGTGAGGAGTTGTTATGGGAATTGAAGATATTCGCCGTGAGTATTCGAAAGGTGGCTTGCGTCGTAAAGACTTAGCAAACGACCCAATTGAGCAATTTAACAAGTGGCTTGCGCAGGCAGTGGAAGCGGAGCTTAGCGATCCAACCGCGATGACAGTGGCAACCGTTGACGAAAATGGTATGCCATTTCAGCGCATTGTTTTGTTGAAAAGCGTCGATGAGAATGGCTTTGTGTTTTACACCAACCTAGGTAGCCGTAAAGCGCAGCACATTGAGCACAACAACAAGGTGAGTTTGCATTTCCCTTGGCACACTCTTGAGCGTCAAGTGCATATCACTGGGGTAGCAGAAAAGCTAACGGCGATAGAAAACATGAAGTATTTCACCTCGCGCCCAAAAGAGAGCCAACTTGCAGCGATTGCCAGCAAGCAGAGTAGTCGTATTTCAGCTCGCGGTGTACTTGAAGGTAAGTTTTTGGAACTCAAACAGAAATTTGCTAAAGGCGAGATCCCCGTGCCCACGTTTTGGGGTGGCTACCGAATTCGTCCTGAATCGATTGAATTCTGGCAGGGTGGCGAACACCGACTGCACGATCGTTTCTTGTTTAGCAAAGACGGAGCGGGTCAATGGGATGCTGAGCGACTGGCGCCGTAATCGCTATTTGTTGTTTGTAATGTATTTAAGCTGCGGTTTTCGCAGCTTTTTTTATATTTCTTGCTAGATGTAGTACAAATTACAACCACCGTAACTTGTTGGTTCATGATCATTGTTCCGGAAGCTTGATCAAGTAAGGATCCTTTTTTATGCTTCTGTTTCTTGAGTATTCTCTTGTCGCAAGCCCAATAACGATAAGTGATAGCGCGATTCGCTTTCCCAAATTCAAAGGAAATCGGTATACTCCGCGGATCGACATTCCATTTACACTGAGGCCGGAAACATGGTGAAACGCAACAATGATATCCTTGATCATGCTTCCTTAACGCCTAACATTATCAAGCCTGCGGAAATCGTTCGCCTGCCTTCTCATATGGACTCTCATGAGCACCATTACACCCAAGTCGTTATTGGACTTAAAGGCCAATCTGAGTTTGATGTGGGTGGTGTTGGTAACCGAGTTGGTCCCGGACAGGGCTGTGTGGTGACTTCTGGCCTTGATCATGCTTTCGGAGGGATTGTTGATCAGCCAGATATTCTGGTGTTAAACATGCCATTGCCAAGTGACGGTGATCCCGTGCTTCTCCAAAGAATCAATGAGTTGTCGAAGAGTAAAACCTATTTTCAACTCGATATACAAATTCAAAAGCTGATTCAGATGCTGGTAGCGGAAATGAAAAGCAGCCCGGATGATCTGTTACTCAGCCGTGCGTGTAACGATACCGTGGTGGCGTTATTGCAGCGTCATATTTCAGAGCTAAAGACATCGTTGCGTGACTCTCGTTTCGATCTTGAACAGATTGACCGCTATATCGACCAGCATCTCGCCCATAAGATCTCCGTCGCCCAGCTTGCTGGTAGTGTTTTTTTGGGGGAAAGTCAGTTCCATATGCTGTTCAAAGAGCAGCTAGGTATTACGCCACACCAATATGTGCTAAACAAGCGCGTTGATGCAGCTAAGCGATTGATTGAACAAGGCAACCTAAACTTGGGTCAAATTGCTGAACTCACAGGCTTTTCTGGCCAAAGTACCTTTACGCACGCGTTTTCAAGGCTGCAAGGTGTTTCCCCCTCACAGTACCGCAAGCGTTTTTCTTCGTCTTAAATCTGGATATTGGCATTTGTAGCGACAGCTATTGGATCGATTATTTCCGGGAGCTTTCATACTTATGACGCCAAATAAACTTTATATGGTGAAAAATCAGCGATAATTAATCATCGGACAATCACCCAATAATCATCGCGTACTTAATCAACATGAAAAAACTGCATTCAGCTTTTAGTGCTCTTATTCTCATTGTCATAGCAGGCTGCTCTTCAACTGCCTCCATTGACAGCCAAAAAACCACTCGCTATTCCAAGTCCCATGAGCTTGTGGGACAAGCGTCATGGTATGGCAGCAAGTACCACGGTAAACGCACTGCAAGTGGCGAGCGCTATAACATGAGGGCGTATACTGCTGCTCACAAAACTCTGCCATTTGGCACCATTGTCCGAGTGACCAATACTGCCAATGGTAAGACGGTGGATGTGAAGATCAATGACCGAGCCCGTTTGTAAAAGGCCGAGTCATTGACTTGTCACGAAAGTCTTTTGAGCAAATTGGTAACATTAATAAGGGCACATTGCCTGTGAAAATAGATGTTATCGACGATAGCAACACCTTTAGATACAAACACTAATCACACCACTCTCTCTTTTTCCATTACTAATGATGAAAGAGAGAGTTGCTTCATCACGCGGTCTAGGCCGACACAAAACTGTAAAAAACCTCGCTCTAAACTGTCACATCAATTTCATAGTATTCGTCTCTAACTTGTTTGGAGATTGAGCACTATGTCTAACCCCCTTTATGTCTTCGACATGGATGAAACGTTGTTTGATGCCGATTGCGCCATGCTGTGGAATGAGTTTTTGGTCGAAAAAGGGATAGCGACTGAATCTGGCTTTCTTGAAGAAGATAGGCGCCTGATGGACCTTTATGCTCAAGGCAAAATGGAAATGGAAGAGTATTTAAAGTTCTCTATGTCCCCTCTATCTGGCGTATCCAAAGAAACGGTGTCGTTGCTGGTGGAACAATGCATTGATGAGAAGATACTACCTCTTTTATTTCCACAAGCTGCCACACTGATTGAGCAGCTCAAGCGTGACAAGATTCAGACAGTGATCATCTCCGCTTCGGTAAGTTTTTTGGTGTCGGCTATTGGTAAACGTATCGGCATTGATGAGGCGATGGGAATTGATTTGGTGGAAGAGGGCGACTGTTACACCAACACCGTTGTAGGTACGCCCACCTATCGAGAAGGTAAAGTAGAGAGGCTCCAGCAGTGGCTTGATGCGAGATTAGAACCCTATACTCACATTCACTTTTACACAGATTCTATTAACGATCGTTCATTGTGTGAGTATGCCGACCACGTCTATTTAGTGAATCCATGCCCCTTGCTCAAAGCGCTTGGTGAGAAGAAGCGATGGCAACAGCTAACCTGGTCTCTATAGCTTGGTCTGTTATCTGTTTATGTAGGCTCAATTTTTAAGCGTTTAGTAGAGCCTACTTTTGCTCAGGTTAGCGAAGTTTACTGCTATGGCGCTATCCTCTGAATCTCTTTTATCTCAAAGTCCGCGAACCAGACTTCGTCCTCTCCGGCATTAAGTCCCGCTTTGTCATTTAGAGAGCGATAGATGCCCCATTTCGGTCGTACAAAGTTGTCGGTACTAGCATTGCTGCCAGAGCGCCAAAGCTCGATATTTTGTTCATTGATAGTAAACAGCGGTGTTTCAGACCCAAGTGGTGTCACTGACATTTCCAGCGACCCTTGTTCGCTGAACTTTGCGCGTACAAATACCTCTAGCCATTGCCCTTGTATCTGAGTTGCCCAATCAATGCCTAGTTGGGAAGTATGAAGCAGCATGGTCTTAGCGTCTTGGCTATCGACATGACGTACCTCTAATCCACTGACACCGCCCTTGGTGTTGCCGGTAATGGTGACTAAGGGTTGGCTGACAGGGTCGCCAAAGTCAGAGACCGCCTTGAGCTGAAATAGGTGGGTAAAGTGACTGGTGACAGCGAAATCTTCGTCGATTCGAAACTTCCAACGGTACTCAAACGTCTTGTCCATAAAGCCTTTAAGCGAGTCTTCAGACTTGTCGTATACCTTGATCTCGTTGCGTTGGCGATCGGTTTTACCTGTGGCTCGATCACCATCTAGGTCGCGATGAATAGTAAAACGAAAGTAGTCGCCAACTTGGTTATCGCTGTCTTCGGTAATGTGTTTTACATCGTTGTGATTATGTTCCTCATATAGATCTGGCGCTTCGATGGAGCCTGCCCCGAGAACGCTTTCGATCAAATCGTAGGTATCCATATTGGCTGAACCATCCGATGCAAGTGACGCACTACTCAATACATAGTAGTTTCCAGAATTGTCGATATCGGGTGTATTTGGAATGCTGGAATTTCCTGAATTGGCGCCGCCGCAAGCGGTTAATACAAGTGGAATAAGGGTGGAAAGCGTGAGCTTTCGAGCTCGGTGCATCATAGGTAACTTCCTAATACAAAAAACGGGGCACCCTACAAGTGCCCCAATAAGCAGCTTTGCTTATTACTTACAATGTTGGTGTGGAGTTAGAAATCTTAAAAAGGCTCGGCAGTAATGCCGAGCCGGTTGGAGGTGATGTGGTTCAATTAGAACAGTTCAGAATCTACGTTATCGAAGTAGGCTGAGTTGACTGTGCTGCTGTTGTCACCTGTATAAAGCGTTAGCTGTGAAGGTACGATGCTAGAATCGAGTCCTGTCGTCGCTTGATCAATGTCAGTTGCGATTGTTTGACCATTCATAGTGACAGTGACTAGTCCTGCGTCTGTCCACGAAATAGTGAATGAGTGCCACGTATCAAGAGTAATGTCGCTCGCAATCTCGACATCATCGCTACCCGCTTCATATTTCAACTTAGTGCCTGACTGATTCAGTTCGAAGTAACGATCTGAGTTGTTCTTGCCGTCACCAATGTTGATGTACGTAGACTTAGTGTTAGTCGATGGGAAATACGCATCTACAGATACCGAACCTGCAACTGCCGGAGCAGTAAATGCACGCATCGCAAATGGCTTAGTCGCCGAGTTTTTGTCTTCCAGGTACAGAGACTTCTCTTCGCTATTTGCCGGGTCAACAGAAACTTCTGCGGTTGTTGCACCATCAGCGTCATCTTTGATGTTGGCTGTAGTCCAAGCGCCGCTTGCATCGCTAATTAGGTCGCTTACTGTATAAGATTCAAAATCATCAGTAACATCCGTTGGTTCTGTTGGTTCTGTTGGTTCTGTTGGATTTGTGGCATCACCATTTCCAATAACCGTTGCTTCTGACGTGTTGTCATTATAAGGGTTGTCTTTTAGAGTCTGGCCTACCATGTAGCTATCGAAATCATCTGCAAATATCAGTGTTTCGGTATCGCTATCATTTGAGTAGACGGCTAGATTGTCACCAACAAGCTCAAAATTTGTCGTGTTATTTGTATCACCAATCTTAAGTGAAATAACCGTAACCGGGGCGTTCTCAGTGATTTCGCCAATAAACTCTTCACCGTTTACCTTAAACTTAAACTCGTCGTTACCCCATGTAACTTCAACGGCAAGCTTTTTACCATTTGTAAATGTGCCCCGGCATCAGTGATTGACCCACCGCTTATACCGCTGACACCGGCACCTCGGTACTGTATCTTACCCTCACTTAAGATGACTTCACCGTAGAGGTTTTTATTGGACGTGCCATTGGTGAAAAGAGAGATGTAAGCATTGTCACCTGTACCATCTGCATCTTGAAGTGAGTCTTCATCTTCTTGATAAATGACATCTACAGTGAGTCGACCTGATGCAATACTGGTGACTGTTGCTCCTGTGGCTTTGTCAGAAAGTTTGAGACGAAGTTCGCCAACATCCGCTTTAGCTGGAGCTACGGCGTCTTCACCTAACGTGTCTTGGATTTGAACAGAGTTGTTAAATCCTGCGTTTTCGTTGGCGATATTTACTGCATCAGCAACCGCTGTATTTTCAGATTGGTCTGTACCAGAAAGCGTTCCGTAGACATCTGTATTAACCGTCAAAACACCATTTTCAACCAGATAAGAGCCCGTCGCTACAGTCTCACCATCTTTACCGTAGTAGGTGAACGAAATGTTCTCATCAACGAGGTCATCAGTAAAACTTGTCGTATAAATGGTGTAAATGCCATGATTGCTATCATCATCGTAGTAGCGCTGAGTTGTTCCATCGAAGACATATATATTAGGCAAATCAGAGCCAGACTGCGCTGCAATGTCTCCCTCCCCTGTAAGCTGCCAATAGCCCCCGCCAGTTTTGATGTTGGTGTTGTGCCCCCACCATTATCAGAACCTTCAGTGCCTTCGTTGATTACTTCAGGGTTACAACCCATCAGAAGCCCCGTTGAGAGGGTGACCGCTGCTGCAATTTTGGATACTCGCATAATTGAACTCTCTTTCATGTCCCTTGATATTGGATTTCAATATTATTGTATTATAAATATAAATGTTGCTAGCTGTAACATTTGGTTGCTTGATTGCAGTCACTGAAGTGGCGATAAATCATACGATTTTTGTGACGAAACTGACGTTATGGATAGTCTTATAGTGTCAATAAGAGAAGGTAAGTCAAATAAATGATCGTTTATATTGACTTTTTTGAGGATAAAGAGGGAGGAAAAAGAAAGGTTTGTGAGAAATATGGGAGAAGCGGTTATATGCTATGGCTGTGGAACAGAGTAAATAGAGCGCCATCGCTGTATTAATTGTAATACAAAAAATGGGTGAGAATTCGAAATGGCTCATAGAAGATGTTCTGTAGTAAGTTACCTATAGCATGTGCCACAACAGTAAATGTTAAATTGGTTTCATTTTATAACCTCTCATCTTGTCATTTTGGGTGTGACCTTGTATTAATTTTGTTAATAAGCGTAGGAATCAGCAAAAAGCTCGGAGTTTTTGACAAGTAATTCTCAAGCGCTCAAAATACACTGCTTGCCATTGCAGTAGTCCAGTCGATGTTTTTCGGCTGAGTAGAGATTGAGGAACACACATGTTTACAGCAACAGATGTGCTAAAAACGGAGTTTGTTGAGCAGCCGCTTGAACAGCTCTGGTCACTGATCTCTCCACTCTATATGGTGGATGAGTCTCAATGGTTGAAACAGCTTTTACCTCTGGCCACACCGCAAGGTGATGAAGCCCAGCAGATCCCACAGAAAACCACCCAGCTCATTGAAGCCATTCGTGCTGACAAAAATGCGATTCAGATGATCGATGCCTTGCTGCTTGAGTACAGCTTAGATACTCAAGAGGGTATTTTGCTGATGTGTCTTGCGGAAGCCTTGATGCGTATTCCAGATTCTGCAACGGCAGATGCGCTTATCCGCGACAAGCTCAGCGTCGCTGATTGGAAGTCACACCTAAAGAATTCTGATTCTGTGTTTGTCAATGCATCAACCTGGGGCTTGATGCTGACGGGCAAGGTGGTTGGCTTGTCAGATTCACAATCTCAAAGCCCAGCGAAAGCGGTGAACCGCTTGGTGAACAAATTCTCTGAACCTGTGATTCGTAAAGCCATGTATCAGGCAATGAAGGTCATGGGTCATCAGTTTGTATTAGGTCGCAGTATTGGCGAAGCGCAGAAGAACGGTAAGAAGATGCGCGACCGCGGCTTTACCTATTCGTTTGATATGTTGGGTGAGGCGGCGCTCACCAAAGCGGATGGCGATAAGTACTTCAAAGATTACCTAATGGCAATTGAAGCGGTTGGCAGTGACAAATACGGTTTAGATACCAGTCCTGCGCCGTCTGTTTCCATTAAGCTTTCTGCACTGCATCCTCGCTATGAAGTGGCGAATGAAGAGCGCGTGCTAACAGAGCTATGCGATACGCTGACTCAACTACTGACTCGCGCTCGCGAACTTGATGTTGCGATTACTATTGATGCGGAAGAGGCCGACCGTCTTGAGCTTTCTCTCAAGCTATTTGAAAAGGTGTACCGCAGCGATGTTGCTAAAGGCTGGGGTAAATTTGGTCTGGTTATTCAGGCGTATTCTAAACGTGCACTGCCGGTACTGGTTTGGGTCAATGCACTCGCGAAACAGCACGGCGATTTGATCCCGCTTCGTCTTGTGAAAGGCGCGTATTGGGACAGCGAGATCAAGTGGTCTCAGCAAGCGGGTTACGACAACTACCCTGTTTATACCCGTAAAGAAGCAACTGACGTGGCATACCTAGCCTGTGCTCGCTTCCTTCTCAGTGATAATGTGCGTGGAAACATCTTCCCGCAATTTGCGAGCCACAATGCGCACACAGTGACCGCAATTGCGACTATGGCGCAGCACACAGATTATGAATTCCAACGTCTACATGGCATGGGTGATTCCCTGTATGACCATGTGATGGACACTTATAAGCAACCGGTTCGAATCTATGCACCAGTGGGTAGCCACAAAGATCTGCTGCCATATCTGGTACGCCGACTGCTAGAAAATGGTGCGAACAGCAGCTTTGTACACCGTTTAGTGGATGCTCGTTGCCCAGTTGAAAGCCTGACTGTTCATCCAGTCGATGCGCTCAACGCGAACGACACCTTGCACAACGCCAATATTGCACTGCCACCAGCGATCTTTAGCGATCGCAAAAACTCGATTGGCGTCAACGTGGATATCGAGAGCGAAGTGAAAGAGTACGAACACAAAGTGGATGTATTCCGTAGCAAGCAGTGGCAGGGTGCACCAATCATCAATGGACAGTCCCAATACGAAAGCATGATCAAGGCAGGCGCTGCAGTAGATACGATTACCGCACCGTATGATCGTCGAATTGTCGTTGGTCAGGTCGCTATGGCTAACCTTGATCATGTTTCCGAAGCTATCAAGGTGGCAGAGGAAGGGTTCGCATCTTGGTCAACGCTTCCTTATGCCGAGCGTAGTCAGTGCTTACTTAACCTAGCAGACAAGCTAGAAGAGAATTTGCACGAGCTGGTGGCGATTTGTCATCAAGAAGCGGGCAAGACCATTCACGATAGCATCGACGAAGTGCGCGAAGCGGTCGACTTCTGTCGTTACTACGCTAAGCAGCCACATATTTTCAAGACACAATCGGTACTTGGCTTTGATGGTCAATCCAAGTCAATGACTCGCGGTGGTCGCGGTGTGTTTGTTTGTATCAGCCCATGGAACTTCCCATTGGCTATTTTCTTAGGTCAAGTGACAGCCGCTTTGGTGGCGGGTAATACCGTAGTTGCTAAACCTGCAGAGCAAACTTCTCTTATCGCCGTGCGTGCGGTTGAGCTGATGCTTGAAGCGGGCTTCCCAGCAAGCGCAATTCAGCTTATTACAGGTCGCGGCGCAGATGTCGGTCATGCTCTAACCTCTCATAACGCGATTGCTGGTGTTGCCTTTACTGGCTCGACACCAACAGCGCAGCGCATCAATAGCACCTTGGCTGCACGTCAAGTGGCACCAGTGCCATTTATCGCTGAAACCGGCGGTCAAAACGCAATGATTGTGGACTCTACTGCGCTCCCAGAGCAAGTGGTGCGTGACGTGGTTCGCTCTGCGTTTGCGTCGGCGGGTCAGCGCTGTAGTGCTCTACGTGTGCTGTATATTCAAGAAGATATCGCAGAGCGCGTGATCAACCTGATTCAAGGTGCAATGGATGAGCTAAAAGTTGGTTTGCCATACCTGCATTCGACCGATGTTGGCCCTGTGATTGATGCCAATGCGAAGCAAAAGCTTCTTGCTCATATTGAAGCGATGTCTAAGCAAGGCAAGAAAGTCGCTCAGCTATCTCTTGATGATGAATGTGCAGAGGGCGACTTTGTTCCACCTTGTGCGTTTGAGATCTCGGATATCTCGGTTCTAACAGAAGAGCACTTTGGTCCAATCCTACACATCGTTCGTTTTAAAGCGTCTGAACTGCCGAAAGTGGTCGACAGCATCAATGCGACCGGCTTTGGTCTTACACTTGGCGTACACAGCCGTAACGAGTCTACGTACGAATGGATCGAGAAACACGTTCGTGTCGGTAACTGCTACATCAACCGAGATCAGGTGGGTGCGGTAGTTGGTGTTCAACCGTTTGGTGGACAAGGTCTGTCGGGTACGGGGCCAAAAGCTGGTGGTCCTCACTATCTGTATCGCTTTACCGATGTCGTCAACAGCACCGCTTCCATTTCAAAGTAAGGAGAAAGAGTCATGGTTAATAACGCAACAATTTTCTCTGATGTTTTGAATGCATGGGAGAGCTGGAATGTTACCGATTTTGCTGAGCAGCGTGAGTGCTTACTTTCTGTTCAGCGCAATATGGCAGAGCTGAACGCGACGCTAGCAAGCGTGATGGCGTTTCACGTTCAACAAGCGAATATCCTGCTGGCTAACCCGCATGTGATGCCGGGGCCAACAGGCGAAACCAATGAGCTTTACGCTGCAGGTCGTGGCGTGGCTTTGGTTGTGCTTGAGAGCATCGATGCGCAAGCCAAAATCGCTGCGGTGGCACAGATAACAGCTGCGCTAATCGCAGGTAATGGCGTCATTGTTTGCTCTGGTAACGAGAAGTTTAATCAAATTTTAATTTCGGCAGTTGAGCGTTCTCAATTGCCTTCTAACCTAGTCCAGATTGTCGCTTTAGAAGAAGCCACTACCTTCATCGATTTCGATGTACGTGTCGTCGGTCTTGTAGGCTCTGAAGAAACACAATGGCAGGTTAACCATCAACTGGCTAATCGCGATGGAGCGATAGGTCTTTTGGTGTCTGAAACGGATTTGGCGTCACTTCCAACGTCGCACGATCCGAATCTAGTGTTGAGGTTCATAACGGAAAGAACAAGAACCATCAACATCACAGCAGTGGGGGCAACGCTACCTTGCTTGAACTTGGTAGCTAGTGGCTAAGGTCTTCGGACCCGCTCCACCCCGCCCTAACAGCCTCCAGCATTAAGTGGCTAGGAGGCTGAATTCTAGGATGAGGAAATAATAATGATTCAAAATAGCTTCGCTATTACGACAACTTTTATCGCTTACTTGGCGATGATGCTTGCTATCGGTGTGATCGCTTATAAGCGCACAGCGAACTCAAGCGACTACTTTCTTGGCGGACGTTCTTTAGGTCCTTGGCCTGCAGCGCTTTCTGCTGGTGCATCAGATATGAGTGGGTGGTTGCTACTTGGCTTGCCGGGCTATGCTACGCAGCCGGTATTGAGGCATTTTGGTTGGCAGGAGGCCTATTGGTAGGTACTTGGCTGAACTGGCTGATCTGCGCGAAACGACTACGTACTTACAGTATTACGACTGACGCTCTGACTCTTCCTGAATACTTATCTCGTCGTTTTAACGACAACTCTAAGGTGATTCAGGTTGTATCTGCGTTCTTCATTTTGCTTTTCTTCCTTTTCTACACCAGTTCTGGTCTAGTGGCAGGCGGTAAACTGTTTGAAACGGTATTCGGCTTAGACTACACAATCGCCGTAATTATCGGCACGGTTTGTGTTGTGTCTTACACGCTATTTGGTGGCTTCCTTGCGGTGTCTTGGACTGACCTAGTTCAAGGTCTACTCATGGCAGCAGCGCTAATGATTGTACCGGTCATTGGTATGCAAGGCGGTCTTGGTCAGCTAACGGCAGACCTAGAAGCCATTAACCCTGAGTTACTGACACTTTGGAATGACGCAAAAGGTCAGCCTTTGTCGGCAATTGCTATCATTTCATTGGTTGCATGGGGCTTAGGTTACTTTGGTCAGCCACATATCTTGGCGCGATTTAAAGCATCACGTAGCAACAAAGATCTCACGACAGCGCGCCGCATCGCGGTCGCATGGTCTGGTCTTTCTATGATTGGTGCACTACTTGTGGGCGTAGTTGGTCTGGTGTACATCACTAACACTGGCGGTGACGTTCTGGCTGATGGTGAGAAGATCTTCATGCTGCTTGTGAACGCGTTATTCCACCCAGTGATTGCGGGCATTTTGCTTGCAGCAATTTTAGCGGCAATCATGAGTACTGCAGATTCACAGCTTTTGGTGTCTTCTTCAGCATTAGCAGAAGATTTCTACAAGCAAATCATCAACAAAGACGCGTCTTCTGAGCAAGTGGTGATGGTGGGTCGCGTAGGCGTTATCCTGCTATCTGTGATTGCGCTTTTACTTGCTATGACGCCAGACAGCTCGGTATTGGGTCTTGTTTCTTACGCTTGGGCTGGCTTTGGCGCGGCGTTTGGGCCTGCAATTCTACTGAGCCTTTACTGGGCAGGTATGAACCGCAACGGCGCTATCGCAGGTATCATCGTTGGCGGTGTGACTATCGTGGTATGGAAACAGCTTTCTGGAGGTATCTTCGATATCTACGAAATCGTTCCTGGATTCATTCTATCTTGGATTTCAATCATGGTGGTGAGCTCTATGACGGGCGGCCCTGATAAAGACGTTCAAGCGCAGCACGCGACGTTTGAGAAGAACTTAGTTGAATTAGATTAAGTTAGTTCTAATTTCTAGTGTGTTACTAAAGCCCCGATTTTTGGGGCTTTTTGTTGGGAGTTTAAATCTAAATTGAACTCGAATAGGCGATTTTTGAAGTAATATGCCATACCAACTGCAAACTTATGATCATTGTCGGTAGGTAGGGCGAACTCTTTTAAGTTCGATGTCGCCTCTATATATGACTGGGTGTAGGTGTTCGAAGTTGGGTGTTTCAGCCATTGGATAGTCATCATAACGCGCATTAGAAATGGGTAGAGGTTAGTGAGTCACCTATCAACGAAGCAGTGCATCTACGCTAGCGCGAATGAGTTCAAATCGCTTCAGTCCTTGAAGAGTTCGATTTGGCGACAGAGCGGTTAGATTGCGTATAATCGCATTGCTAACGACGAGTGATGGACTGACCGACTTTGTCCCTTTGGTCTCTCCCCGATAGATCCGTATCAAATGCACATCATCTGGTACAACCATAGAACTTAAATCGCTGATGCCAATGATTTGCATACCTAGATTCCTTCCTAGAGAAATAAGGCGCTTGGTGTTGTCGCTAAGTTCGTTGTTGAAAATTAAGATCAGCACATCATTTCCCTGAGAAAGGGAAAAACGCTCCGCAAGCTTTGATCGACTCATCGATACCTCTTTGGCATCAATACCGGATCGCATCAGCCGCCGCGTAAAGTGCTCTGCAAACCCCTCGGTATTGTCTTGGCCGTTTACGTAGACTCGTTTAGCACTGAGGATCAGATGACATACCTGATCCAGTTGTTGCTGGTTGAGTGTGCTGGTGATTAACTTAAGGTGTTCAATTTCTTGGGCGATAGTGGCGTGTAGAACATTGCCGATCATCTGATTGTTGGTATGCAGATGCCTTTCTCTCGCATCTTCAAAAGACTGAGTGGTCTTAACTAAATAGCGCTTAAGCTCAGGGTGACCTTTAAATCCGAGTTTTTGCGCCAGCCGAACTAAAGTGGATGGGTGAACCTTTATTTCTCGGGCAACGTCTTTGCCTGAGAGACCTATGTGCTCGGGGCTTTTTAGGTAAAAGTCGACGGCTCGAAGCTCTTTCTTGGTCAGTTTAGAGCCTTCATCGACTAGGAGTTGCTCAAATAACGCACGTAATTTTGATTGAAATGTCAGTGTCTTAGAATTCATTGGAAAGAGAGCCGCTCGAAACATAGAGTTATCGTAACGAGAGACTGTGACTGTTTGGTTTCAAATTGCAGGTTAATTGCAGGTGCAATGAAAGTTGCGGAATACTAACCGATTTAATATCAGATGGTTATGCCTGTTTTGCAATAATTGCAAACCAAGATTCAAGCAATTGGCGGATAAATGTAACTTAAGTGTCAACTAATCAACTTAGCATTCATGGCAGTTCTTCAACGATATGGAATTTGAAATGAAACTGCGTCTTTCTTCTCTAGCTCTTTCACTTGTGGCTGCAAGTGCGGTTGCACAACCGGTTCAGGTCGAGCTTTGGCATAACCAGACAGGTGATGCGGAAGCGGTGTTACAAACGATCATCGATAACTTCAACAACGCGCACTCTGATGTAGAAGTGAGCGCTACCTATAATGGCAACTACGCCGATATCATTACCAAGTTGCAAGCGTCAATCCCTGCTCGTCGCAATCCAGATATGGCGGTACTAGAGGTGACTCAGTACGGCGTATTTGCAGAAGCAAAAGTACTGACTGACCTTAATGGCTATTATCAAGCCAATGGTGAGTTCACTGAAGAGTTACAGCCGTTTGCTTTAGAAATTGGCAACTACAAAGGCGGCAATTATGTCATGCCGTTTAACTCTTCCACACCACTCATGTATGTGAACAAGGCGTTGTTGGAGAAAGCGGGAATCACTGACGTACCTGAGATGACCAACTTCGACCAGATCCTCGAAGTCGCGAAAACAGTTCAGTCTAAACTTGGTGACAGCAATGTTTATGGAATCAATACGCCGAGTCAGTTCACCCGCTTTGCGTTGGTGATGCAAAATGGTGGAGATTGGGTCAATCCAGTCACCAATGAGTCTGGCTTTGATCAACAGGCCACAATAGATGCATTTCAATGGATGGGTGACCTTTACCACAAGCATCATGTCGCTTCTGCAGAGAGCGTGACCGATGAAAAGATGGTGAAACAGCACTTCAGCTCCGGTCGTGTGGCGATTCACTTTGACAGTACGGGTAACCTTGGCGACTACAAGCGCGCGCTAGGCGAGGATCTCGTGGTATTGCCGATGCCATGTACGGTTGAATGTCGTGTGCCTATCGGCGGTGCCGGTGTCGGTATGATGGCGAACATTGGCGAAGAAAAGCAGCAAGCCTCATGGCAGTTTATGCAGTACTTGGCATCCCAAAATCAAAGTGCTAAGTGGTTCCAACATACAGGGTATATGCCAGTGAACAAGACTGCGCTGGAGGTGGAATCTTCGAAGGCTCTGATAGAGGAACACCCTGAGTTTGGCGCTGCCATGGACCAGCTTCCAGTGGCGCAAGGGCGTGCTCGTCCGCCGGCAATGGCTTGGATTCGCTCTCAAGAGAAAGGTATCTGGGAGTCGATTGCCCTTGGTCAAAAGAGCGCTGATGAAGCCCTCAAAGCATTTGATAAACGCGTCAAATCGCGCCTTTAACTGTTCTTTTTTGGCAGGCTACCGCCTGCCTTCCTACTGTATTTTATGAATCATTAAAATGAAAAAGTTAGCACCTTATCTGTTTGTGCTGCCTTGCATATTGCTCATAGGCATTTTTACCTATTGGCCGATCGTTTCATCGTTTTTCTACAGCTTTCATAGCTGGAACTTCCTGAGTAACGATATGCCTTTTGTGGGACTGGAAAACTATCGCAATTTACTTGGTGGAGGAGAGTTTCGAAACTCATTGATCATTACGATTGTGTTCGTGGTTGTGTCTGTGCCGTTAAGGCTTGGCCTTGCGCTGCTACTGGCGAACTTCCTTGTCAATGAAACCAAACTCATCCGTTTTTTACGAGGCGCGTATTTCTTGCCTTCTGTGACCTCGACAGTCGCGATTTCTGTTATTTGGAGCTGGATATTTGCGACAGATTTTGGTCTGGTCAATAGCCTACTCGCCATATTTGGTGTCGACAAGGTGACTTGGCTTCAGTCACCCATGCTTGCCCTATGGGTCATTATCATCGTGAACACTTGGAAGCAGTTGGGTTATGACATGGTGATCTATGTGGCCGGATTACAGTCGATCCCAAAAGAGCTCTACGAAGCGTCTCAAGTCGATGGTGGAAAAAAGTTTCATGTATTTCGCAGAGTCACTTTTCCGTTAGTCATGCCAACCACTTACTTTTTGCTGATCATTTCCGTGGTTGAGTCATTCCAGATCTTTACCATTGTTAATGTGATGACCAATGGTGGGCCTGCGTTCGCGACCGACATGTTGGTGAACTTACTCTACCGCACAGGCTTTGTGCTGTTCGATATTGGCCAAGGCTCGGCACTCGCTGTCATTCTATTCATCATTCTGTTGGTTTTGGCCGTCGTAAAATCCAAATTGATTGGTAAGAAGGTGCACTATGAAGGCAGCTAATCTCACTCTCATTGAACCGAAGAAAACACATTGGTCGTTATCCAATGTTGTGCTCACCGCACTGGCGTTGATGTTTCTTTTTCCAATCGGTTATGGCGTGTTTTTATCACTCATACCCTTTGATGCATACAGCGCTGGTGAGTTTCGATTCTCACTGGAAAATTATGCGATTGCGTTTAGCGATATGAACTTTCCATTGTATTTGTTCAATACCGCTGTGGTCTCGATAGCGGTGACTGTGCTGAGCTTGGTGGTATCGGTATGTGCTGCTTATGCTTTTAGCCGTATTGAATTTAAGGGAAGGGAGTTTTTGTTCTGGCTAGTGGTTGCAACACTCATGGTGCCGGGTCACATCAGCCTGATTCCTAACTACTTAAACATGGCGAAAGTAGGTCTGCTAGACAGCTATTGGACGTTGATCCTGCCTTCTATCGCGAGTGGGTTTGTCACCTTCTTTTTGCGTCAGTACTTCAAGAACATTCCTAAGGCAATGGACGAAGCGGCTTGGGTGGATGGCGCTAATCATTTACAGGTGTTGTGGAAGGTGATTGTCCCACTATCGAGGCCTGCCATTGCAGCGATGGCGCTGTTCACGTTCCTTGGCGAGTGGAATTCATATATTTGGCCACTTATTGCCACGGACAGTGAGGAGGTCAGAACACTTCAGATCGCGTTATCGCGTCTTTATGCGGCCGCCGCTGATGATGGCATTGTGAACTGGCCGCTAGTGATGGCAGGGGCGACATTGACCATGCTGCCAACCTTGCTGTGCTTCAAACTTGTGGAAAAACACCTTGTCCGTGGCATCGCATGGGAGCGTTAAAATAAGACTTATTACTATGACAAAATCATTCATTGCGTCTCACCGAGGCGGTACATTGCTTTGGGGTGAAAACACCCGCGTAGCATTCGAGAAAACACTAACGTTACCGGTTGAACTTGTTGAGTTCGATGTTCACCCCACAAAGGATGGTGTGTTGGTGGTTCATCATGATGCCACCCTTGATCGAACCACCGACATGACAGGTGCCATAAGCGAAAAAACGTGGCAGGAAGTGTCTCAGGCTCGAGTTAATCACTCTGGTGGCGAGCGTATGCTGACGTTAACTGAGCTGTGTGAGATGTACCGAGAAAGTGACATCAAGCTAAGGCTCGAAATCAAGGGCGATGTCTACAAGTCACCGTATCCGGGACTTGTAGACAAGGTGCTGTCGGTGCTTGAAGAAACAAACATGACCGACAAGTGCATCATTTCTTCATTTAACTGTGAAACACTGCAAGAGCTGGCTGAAAAACGACCGTCCATGTTCACCATATGGCTAGTCGCAAGAAATCTACCGAATCTTTTAGGGGCAGAGAGAGTAGCGACGCTGGCAAAAGACATGAACGTCGATGAGGTGTCAGTACACGTCAGTCAGCTAAAAGCAGAGACTCAATCTGCGGTCAAGGCAAAGGGCATGGAGTATGGATGCTACGGTGCACATTGCGCAAAGACGATTGCAAAAGCGCTTAATTACGGCGTTTATGCGTTTACCACAGACCGTCCAGATCTGGCTTTGAGACTGCGAGACCAATTTCCAAAAGGGGCTTCAAAATGACATCGATTACGCTACAGAACATAGATAAAGTCTACTCTGAGGGCAACCAAGTCATTCACGATGTGAACATGGATATCAAGAGCGGAGAGTTTATTGTCATAGTTGGCCCTTCGGGTTGTGGTAAATCGACCTTGCTGCGCATGATCGCCGGTTTAGAGCACATTTCCGCAGGTGACTTAGTGATTAACGGCCATAGGATGAATACGGTGCAGCCTCAGGATCGAGACCTTGCCTTCGTATTTCAAAACTATGCGCTCTATCCGCATTTGACCGTGCGTGACAACATTGCCTTTAGTCTTGAGCTAAGAGGCATCGATAAAGCCACTAGGCATAGTAAAGCGGATGAAGTCGCAAAAACGCTGAGGCTGTCAGAACATCTAGATAAAAAACCGGGACAGCTTTCTGGTGGTCAGCGTCAACGCGTCGCAATGGGGCGAGCTATTGCCAGAGATGCTGGGATTTATCTAATGGATGAGCCGTTGTCGAATCTAGATGCCGAGCTTAGAAACTCCATGCGAGCTCAGATAAAGCAGCTCCACCGCAAGCTAAGAAACACAACGGTTTATGTCACGCATGATCAGATTGAGGCACTCACATTGGCAGATAAGATTGCGGTGATGAAAGATGGCGTGTTGCAGCAGTTTGCGAGCCTGAAGAGATTTACGATGACCCTGCCAACGTATTTGTCGCATCGTTTATCGGTAACCCACCCACCAACATTTTGCCGCTCACTGTTTTGCAAAACACGGGCTCTTTGATGAGCGGCGAAGTCAAGTGGTTGCTGGGTGAATCGAATCTTGCTCAAGGTAACTATTTGCTGGGTATCCGACCAGATAAAATGACAGTTATCGAAGCAAGTAAAAACGCAGAGATTTACTGGCGAGCGCGCGTTGAGTTGGTTGAGACGACAGGTGGTTCGCGCATAATCCATTGCGAAACTGGGAGCTATAAGTTTTTGCTCAGTGTCGATAGAAGCTACAAAATAGAGGAAGGTCAAGAGATAGACGTCGGCTTTAATTTCAGCGATGCATTTTTGTTTGACGCAAATACGGAAAGAAGAGTTTACTCAAATGGTGATGCGGCAAGGCAAGTAGCTTAACACTTAAGTAGTTTGATTGGGGCACATATAGGCTCTCAAAATCAATACAATAAACATACGTTGCATGATGATTTTAGATAAGCTTCAAGTTTCATATTTTAAGATTGGAAACGTGGCTTTGTTCTTCTACACTCCTTGCTAATTATAAAGGATAAAGGGCTGCTGTCAGCTTGATGATTGGCAGCCTAATATTGTAGTTAAGGACAGATAGATGAGCACTCATCCAGAATTGGCGCAACGAAAGCCATCACAGAGAACACTGACGCTCAGCGAGTCTAGGCGCGGTGGTGATAGGCAAGCACTTCAGTTACAAGACAATCGGTCTGATGTTGCCACACACCAGCGGTTAAATATGGTGCGTCAGCAGCAATCCGAGGCGAGCATTCAGAAGCAAGCCAAACTGCCATCGAGTAGTAACCAAACTGGTTTACCCCATCAACTTAAGGCTGGCATAGAAAATCTGTCTGGGTACTCGATGGATGACGTGAAAGTGCATTATAACTCCTCCAAGCCAGCTCAGCTTCAAGCGCACGCTTATGCGCAAGGCACTAATATTCATATTGGCCCAGGTCAAGAGAGACACTTGGCTCATGAAGCTTGGCATGTCGTGCAACAGAAGCAAGGTAGAGTGAAACCAACAATGCAGATGAAAGGTAAGGTCAATGTCAATGATGATGCATTGTTGGAGCGTGAAGCTGACGTTATGGGCGCTAAAGCATTACAGATGGGACCAAGCAGTCATCAGCCACATCAACTCAAAGCTGCTAATGTCAGTACTACGGTGCAAGCAAAGCTGAGTAGTGCCGTGTTGAATGTCGCAGGTGAAACGCATGATGAATACACACAAAAAGGGAACGAGGGACTTAGAGATAAGGAGAAAGCGTTTGCATCTCAAAAGGCTGGTGGCAGTTACTGGACTGAGTCTCAGTTTAAGGTAACCGAATCTAGTGTGTGGTACGGCAAAAATAAAGGCGAGAGCGGCGATCCAGTTAGATTGCAGTTCTTACAAGGGGTAGAGGTTGTAGATTCTTTATGCGGGAAGTTCTTGCCGCAGCTGGATCATACCGTGAAAGATGAAGCAAAAATGCTCAGAGAGCGTGTGGAGTCGGCGATTCGAACCATAGGTGGTGGTGTCGCTGATCGATATAAAGCCATGGTAGAAGAGCACAATTCTGATGTAAGAGCACTAACGGATAGTCAAATTGATGCTGCCCAAAAAACAACGGCGAAATTGTCAGAAATGGCGACTCAGTGTAAAGCGATATATGACCTTATTCAGGATGATGGAACGCTGAATGCAGGCAGCGACAAGATCCCTGAGTTGAAAAAAGAAGCGATAAAAATAAATGCAGAGATCAAGAAACAAGCAGCAGTGTTACACGGCAACAAGGCTGTAAATCAAGAAAATGTGAGGATCCCGCGCTCTGAAGCGATGCATTACAGTGCTCAAGCCAGTCATGCCTCTAAAGGTATTTGGAAAGTGGGAAATAATCACCTTAACGATATCGAAGCTCATATTAAAGGCTTTTTTGTCGGCGCGCTAAATACAACTTGATGAGCAAAGCCGATTTCAACAAAGAGCGTGATGCCTTTAAACCGAAATAAACAAGGTCGAACAATACCTGATGAGTTGTTGGCTTAGGTATGTACTTTTTAATGATCACTGAACACAGCCAAGTGATGATAGGTTGGGGTAAGCCCTTTTTATAAATACAGAAACGACAAGGGCTCCCATAAAGTGAGCCCCTTAGATTTGATCTATGCCACGCTTGGGATTGCGCTCTGTTTTTTATCAAGAGCACCACTAAGGCGTGTTAGGAACAGTGCAACTATGACGATTGCCGCTCCAACCCAAGGGGTATGCATGAGCCCTGCTTCAGCGACAATATGGCCGCCACCCCAAGAGCCTAATGCGATACCAACGTTAAAGGCCGCAATGTTTAAACCAGAAGCAACGTCAACGCCATCAGGAGCATACTTCTCAGCGAGCTTCACTACATAAACTTGCAATCCTGGGACGTTACCGAAGGCAAACGCACCCCATACCAAGATAGTGATGACGGCTGCAATAGGGTTGACTGCCGTAAAGTTGAACACCAGTAGTATGCCAGCAAGACCTGCGAAGATAATTGTTAGGGCTTTAATCGGCCCATAGAATCCGCCATTTTCCCGCCCCAGATATTACCAATAGCAACAGAAACCCCATAGACCAACATGATTAAGCCGACGGCACTGGAGTCAAAACCTGATACTTGCTCTAAGATCGGTGCAAGGTAAGTAAACGCGGTAAACGTACCACCATAGCCCAGTGCAGTAATTGCGTACACCAGAAGCAGACGAGGCTGCGCCAGTACTTTCATTTGCGCTGATAGTTTTGCCGCTGGTGGCTGTTTTAGGTTATTAGGAACAAGGAAAGCGCTGCCAATCAGGGCAATCAATCCAAGTACCGCAACCACCAAGAACGTGGTTTGCCAACCAAGAGTTTGTCCAATGTATGTGCCAAGCGGAACACCTGTTACTAGAGCAACAGTCAGACCAGTAAACATAATGGCGATAGCGCTCGCGGCTTTTTCTTTAGAAACCAAGCCTGTCGCAATGGTTGAGCCAATGGAGAAGAATACGCCGTGAGCAAGACCTGTCAGTATGCGTGCGAGAACAAGTGTATTGTAGCCAGGCGCTTGCCAAGCTAAAAGGTTACCCGCAACAAACAAACTCATCACAGCAAGCAAAACATACTTACGCTTCCAGTTACCAGTTAAGGCTGTGAGGACGGGGGCGCCGACCGCAACACCAAGCGCGTATAAGCTGACTAATAAACCCGCTGAAGGCAGTGATACGCCCAGATCAGCGGCCATAGTTGGGATTAACCCAACAATAACGAACTCTGTTGTGCCGATAGCAAAGGCACTGAGAGTTAATGCAAAAAGTGCAATAGGCATTATATTTCTCCAATAATTCGCAGTTGCAGGCTACAGACCTGAACGGCTTTCGCTTTGTTGGGCGCATTATTGAAGAAAGTATGGTTGTAAAAAATAGCGGTTGTTACAAATGATTTTTGCAAATTTGGCAAAAGAATATTTTGGGTAGGTTACCAAAAGTTAACTACTTGAAGTTATAGAGATCTCGACCCACAATCAAAAGCGATCTGAAAAACGTGTGCTAAGGAGTAAGTATGTCTACATCGGTAAAACTTAAAGCGGGCGATGCGTTTCCCTCACTACAAGCCACCTTGTTGGATGGCACATCGGTAACGCTTGGAGAGCCCAAAGGCGGTTTAACGTGGCAAGCGGTGTTCGTTTATCGTGGCAAACACTGCCCACTGTGTACGAAATACCTCAATGAGCTGGAATCCTACAAACAGGCATTTGCCGATGCAGGTGTGGATATTTTGGCGGTGTCAGGAGACTCAAAAGCGCAGTTAGAGCAGCATTTAGAGAAGCTCGATGTTAGCTTCCCACTTGCTTACGGTTTGACGGAAGAGCAAATGAAGCAGCTCGGCCTGTATATCTCATTGCCGCGCTCCGAGCAGGAAACGGACCACAATTTTGCAGAGCCTGGGCTCTTTGTGGTGAATGAGCACGGAAACTTGCATGTTGTCGACATCTCAAACAACCCGTTTGTTAGGCCGGAATTAGGCGCGTTATCTCGCGGTCTCGCTTGGATCCGTGATCCGAATAATCACTACCCAATTCGCGGAACTCTCGACTACTAATTCGCAGAACGATAGAAAAACCAAAGGGGAGCATCATGCTCCCCTTTGTCGTTCATACGTTTATATCATGAGCGGATTTGAATGTCGTAGGTCTCAGACCATACGCGAAGATCATCAAGTATCTTCAGCGCAGTTCGGCCAAATTCGGTCAGCTCGTAGCTTACGGCGATGGGTCTGTCACTGATGACTTTGCGGTTTACCATGCCTTCCAGTTCAAGTTCTTTCAGTCTTTGGTCGACCATTTTCTTACTGGCACCGCCCAATAGGCGCGTTAGGTCATTGAAACGAACCGGACCATCTTTGAGATGATAAATAATAGATCCTTTCCACTTGCCACCAATCAGACGCATGCCTTTCTCTATTGCGCAGGGCTCTGAACAGGCGTTTTCAACAGACTTGCGGCCACGATTATCAATTTTGATCTGGCTTTCCACGATAGTGCTCCTAGGTCACCAAATGGTAACTGGTTGAAACCGATATTTAGGTCACCATAATATACCTGGTAACTAAAAATTCAATCAAATAAAACGAATAAAACAAAGAGAAAGTCATTATGAGCCAAACAATCAAACTGGATGTGGTATCGGACGTGGTGTGCCCATGGTGCATCATCGGTTACAAGCGCTTGGAACAAGCGATTAGAGAGCTGGGTGTTGAGGATCGTATTGATCTTGAGTGGCAGCCGTTTGAACTGAACCCTCATATGCCATTGGAAGGTCAAAACCTGCGTGAGCACCTAGCAGAAAAATACGGAACCACAAAAGAAGACAGCATTCGCACTCGTGAGCAGTTGACTCAGTTAGGTCAAGAGGTTGGGTTTACCTTTGACTACAGCGATGAGATGAAGATGCTCAACACTTTTGAAGCAAATATTTTACTTGAGTATGCCAAGGAGCAAGGTAAACAAACAGATTTGAAACTCCGTTTGTTCAGCGCGTTCTTCGGAGAGGGAAAAGATATCAGCAATCGAGAAGTGCTAGCAAACGAACTTGCTGCTATTGGGCTGGACAGCGACAGT
Source organism: Vibrio variabilis (assembly GCF_003263785.1). GTDB lineage: Bacteria > Pseudomonadota > Gammaproteobacteria > Enterobacterales > Vibrionaceae > Vibrio > Vibrio variabilis. Next base: position 1,251 of record NZ_JYJK01000021.1, on the reverse strand, counting down.
GCAATTGCCGTCTAGATGATCCAAATGCTCGCCTTGAAGTGCAGCAAGCGGAAGAGACTTGGAAGAACTTAGGAATCAGCTCGGTGCCGACGGTGGTATTTAATCGTCAAAGTGCATTGACGGGCGCACAGCCGGTTGAGGTATATAAGCAGGTATTGCAAGAATTACTTGCTCAATAAGTAGCTGGTCAAATGAATTAAGAGGGTCAGGCATTGTGAATGCGATGTCTGACCCTTGTTGACATTAACCTACATCAGTATTGAGTTCCTGCTCCGCGACGGACAACATTGCAAACTCTTCTTCAGCACTCGATGCGACTAAGTTGTTGCGACTATAAAGGCCATAGTAAACCCCACCAATGACAAACAGTCCAAATGTCATATAGAACGCCGATGGGTCAAACGCATACACACCTGTAAGTGCGACTAGCGATAAGATGAGTGAGATCCCAGAGGTAACAACCCCGCCCGGCGTGCGATACGGACGCTCAAGATCTGGTTGCTTCACTCTCAGCAAGATGTGGCTAAGAGACATTAAGGCATAGGACACCGTCGCGCCCACGACAGCCATAGCCAGTATCAGATCACCTTCACCTGTAAGAGACACAGCAAAACCAAAGATGCCCGGGAAAATCAAAGCGCGAGATGGCACTTTGTTTTTACTAGTTAAGGATAAGCTTTTCGGTAGATACCCAGCTCTCGACAAGGCGAAAACAAGGCGGCTATAACCGTAAACAATTGAGAAGAACGAAGCGATAAGACCTGCCAGTCCAAGCATGTTCACCAAGGTTGCAAGCGTTGGGTTGTTTGTCACTTTTAGCGCATCGACCAGCGGTACCGCACTTGCGCCTATCAGCTCTGATCCCGCAGCGCCCGCAAGTAAAAAGACAACCGAGTGCTGCAGTGACGAGTAGGAATACCATCGCGCCGATAATACCTTTTGGTACGTCTTTTGCGGGATTTTTAGCTTCTTCAGCGGCGAGCGGAACCCCTTCAACGGCCAAGAACAGCCACATCGCAAAGGGCAATGCAGCCCAAACACCATACCAACCAAAAGGTAGGATTTCAGTCGCTTCTGCGGTGGTTGGTGCGATGTCAAATAGGTTACTAGCATCAAAGTGACCAACGAGTGCAACAGCGGTTAGTATGATAGCGAGAACGGCGAGACCGCTAATCACCATCATAACCTTGAGCGCCTCACCGACCCCAAATAGATGAATACCAATAAACGCGGCATAAAATAGCGCATAAA
>NZ_JYJK01000020.1 GCF_003263785.1 Vibrio variabilis | reverse complement strand
TGGCGTGTCTGATGTACCGCTCACCATCACCGATGGCAGCATCACTCTACCAGCAGGCGTGACTGAGTTTAAAGTCACCGTCGCGACGACCCAAGACGACGTCTTTGAAGGTCCAGAAACCTTCGGTGTGACGGTTACTGACAACAATAACGTGACCACCAATGCTCCGCCACGGGCGTGGGCACCATTCTCGATGACGGCAGTGGCCCAGACCCAGATCCAGACGATGACCGCCCTGAGCTTTCTATCACGCCAGCGGTGTCAGTGAACGAAGGCACGGGTGCCATGTTCACGGTGAGCTTGTCGAAAGAGACAGAAGCGGATGTGGTCTTGAATCTAGCCACAGCGACCGATGGGGAATACAGTGCAGAAGAGAGTGACATTGGCGCTTTGACTGCCACGTATAACGACGGCGTGTCC
>NZ_JYJK01000019.1 GCF_003263785.1 Vibrio variabilis | reverse complement strand
TGATGTGCCTCTCACCATTACTGATGGCAATATCACCTTACCTGCTGGCGTGACTGAGTTTAAAGTCACCGTCGCGACGACCCAAGACGACGTCTTCGAAGGCCCAGAGACCTTCGGCGTGACCGTCACTGATAACAACAATGTTACCACCAATGGCTCGGCCACGGGCGTGGGTACCATTCTCGATGATGGCTCTGGCCCTGATCCAGATCCGGACGATGACCGCCCAGCGCTGTCTATCACCCCAGCGGTGTCAGTGAACGAAGGCACAGGAGCCATGTTCACGGTGAGCTTGT
>NZ_JYJK01000018.1 GCF_003263785.1 Vibrio variabilis | reverse complement strand
GTGACTGAGTTTAAAGTCACTGTTGTCACCACGCAGGACGACATATTCGAAGGCTCAGAAACCTTCGGCGTGACCGTCACTGATAACAACAATGTCACCACCAATGGCTCCGCCACGGGCGTGGGTACCATTCTTGATGACGGTACGGGGCCAGAGCCCGATCCAGACGATGACCGCCCAGCGCTGTCTATCACGCCAGCCGTGTCAGTGGACGAAGGCACGGGTGCCATGTTCACTGTGAATCTGTCGAAAGAGACCGAAGCGGATGTGGTTTTGAACCTCGCCACGGCGACCGATGGTAGCTACACCGCAGAGTCTGGCGATATAGGTGCCATCACCGCCACGTATAACGATGGCGTGTCTGATGTGCCTCTCACCATTACTGATGGCAATATCACTCTACCTGCAGGCGTGACCGAGTTTAAAGTCACCGTTGCCACCACGCAGGGCGACATATTCGAAGGCCCAGAGACCTTCGGTGTGACCGTCACTGATAACAACAATGTCACCACCAATGGCTCGGCCACGGGCGTGGGTACCATTCTTGATGACGGCTCTG
>NZ_JYJK01000017.1 GCF_003263785.1 Vibrio variabilis | reverse complement strand
TGTTGAACCTCGCTACCGCGACCGATGGCAGTTACACCGCAGAGTCTGGCGATATTGGTACCATCACCGCCTCGTATAACGATGGCGTGTCTGATGTACCTCTCACCATTACTGATGGCAACATCACTCTACCAGCAGGGTCACTGAGTTTAAAGTCACCGTCGCGACGACCCAAGACGACGTCTTTGAAGGTCCAGAAACCTTC
>NZ_JYJK01000016.1 GCF_003263785.1 Vibrio variabilis | reverse complement strand
TGATAACCGGTATCTTCTTCCGTTGGGTTTTCCGCCGCCGCTCTGGCAAGTTCATCACACATCTCATTTTCGCGATGGCCTGCGTGACCTTTTACCCAGCGCCAATCAATCGTGTGACGAGCCGTTTCGGCATCGAGCGCTTTCCATAGATCCGCGTTTTTCACAGGCTTCTTGTCTGCGGTTTTCCAGCCTCGTTTTTTCCAATTATGGATCCATTGCGTAATGCCTTGACGCACGTACTGGCTATCGGTGGTAAGGATCACGTCGCACGGCTCTTTAAGCGCTTGCAATGCGACGATGGTGGCCAGCATTTCCATGCGGTTATTGGTGGTGAGGGTGTAGCCTTTGGCTAGGGTCTTTTCATTCTGCTTGTAACGCAGCACAATGCCGTAACCGCCAGGACCCGGGTTGCCTAAACAAGAGCCGTCTGTGAAAATTTCAACCTGCTTCGTCATGATTTGATACTATAGAGTCTTGAACGTTTATCTACATAGTCTGACATACAAAACGCCATGAATACCAGTCACAATCCAGAACAGCGCCGAATCGTGGTACTCGATACCGAAACCACGGGTATGAATCGTGAGGGTGGTCCTCACTATATGGGACATCGCATCATTGAAATTGGTGCTGTTGAGATCATCAACCGCAAGCTGACTGGCCGTCATTTTCACGTTTATCTTAAGCCTGACATGCCAATTCAGCCTGACGCGATCGACGTTCACGGTATTACGGATGAGTTCCTACTCGACAAACCGGTTTACAAGCAAGTGCATGAAGAGTTCTTAGACTTCATCAAGGGCGCTGAGCTTGTGGCGCACAACGCGCCCTTCGACGTGGGCTTTATGGATCATGAGTTTGGTATGCTGGATGCCTCGATTGGTACCACAGACCAATATTGTAAGGTTACCGATACCCTTGCCATGGCGAAGCGCATGGCCAACATGCCGGCAAGGAAAAACCTCGACTCACTAGCCAAACACTACACCATCGATACCTCGGCGCGTATTCTCCACGGCGCATTGCTCGATGCGGAGATCTTGGCTGACGTTTATCTGGCGATGACCGGTGGTCAAACGTCAATGCAGTTTAATGCGGGTCAGTCAGAGGGTGATGCGGGTGGCGAATCCATTAAGCGCCTCACATCTTCAAGAAAATCATTAAAGGTTTTGATGGCCTCTGCCGATGAATTGGATGCGCACAGTGCGCGTTTAGATATCGTTGAAAAAGGCGGCAGTTGTCTCTGGCGTCAGTAGGAGAGAGTCATGCAGAGGATAATGCTAGCGATAGCCATGTGGTTGTTGCTGACAGTGGGTGCGGTCGCGAGTGAATCCTCAATGCCTTTTCTCGACAACCGTTTCCGGGTCGATGAAACCGTCGAGAGGATTACCTTCTTAGTCTATCGCCAAGAGCGCTCTAAGCCAGTCACACTCGTTAGACCCGATGGTAAAAAATACTATGCTTGGCGTCACCCGTCTCACGTCCGCTGGATAGAAGAGCCGACAGTGGATGTGATTACCATTGAGCGTCCTATGCCGGGGCCTTGGCAGGCGATCGGCAAAGTGAGCCCGAAAAACAATATTCAAATCATTTCTCAGCTAAGCCTCAAAGCAGAAACGCTCCCCCAGCGGATCTATCAAGGCGAAAAGCTTAAGTTTACCGCTTGGTTGATGAGTAACGATGAGCCGCTGATTGTCGAAAACATTCTTGATAGGGTTAACCTTCGAGTGGTAATGACCCGTTACCTAGAAGAGCAGACCCAGAAAAATAGCCAGCAGAGTGAAAAGATAGCGCCGGTGCCTATTGTCATCGGTGAGTTCTTTGATAATGGTGAAGGCTTGGATGAGCGCTCCGGTGACGGTGTGTTTACGGTAGAGTTGCCTATCTCGGTCGAGCCAGGAAAGTACAATGTTCGAATTACCACGGGCAACGGTGTGTTCTTACGCGCGCTTGAGCAAGAAGTGTTTATCTATCCAACACCGTTTGTTACCCGCTTCATTCAGGGCGAAGGCGAAACTCCGCATCAGGTGGTGGTTCGCGGTGAACCTGCGACGTTGGAGACGGGGTCTCTTGCCGCGTCGATTGAACTACAACAGCCAGATGACAGCCAAAGCGTCGCTCAGAGTCAAGCAGATAACGATGATAATGACATGGTTGTGTCGTTTCACGATAGCGAACAAATCGGTACTTATAGTTGGTCTGGTCACGTCTTTGCCAATGAATCGGCTTCCGGACGCCCTTTGGTGTTTGAGTTGCCAAACCGTACCTTTAGCGTAGTCGGTACTATTGATTTAGCGAAAGCGGAGCAAATGCAGCAGGCGGCTCGTGAGGCAAGGAAAAAAGCGGAGCTAGAAGCGCAGATATTGGCCCATCGCCAAACAAGTGCGGAAAAACGCCATCATCGCGATCGCGGTGGGCAATGCGGTGTTAATTGTGGCGGGTGGTTTGATTTGGTGGTTCGTCAGACGCCGCAGAGCCATCAAGCTTCGCTGCCAGAAATGCAGTTGAAAATACCGGGTTGATTTTAGCCATTAGCAAAATGGCGGCAGACCAAAAAGCAAGACACTAAAAGCTACGCAAGAAAGTGCTAACTAAAAAAGCCAGCAGGTTTTCCTTGCTGGCTTTGTTTTATGTGTCTAAGCGTACGTAATTCAGAACTTATGTTATTCAGAGCTTACGCGACTTCCTCCATCGCTGGGTAAACGGGCTTTGCTGCTAGCTCCTCCGGTGAGAAGTCATCAACATTGATGGTGTATAGACGATGTGCTTCTGCTGTGGTCAGCAGTTGTGCCTCTTCTTGAGTAATAATGCCTTTTTCTAAACCAATCACCGCTACTTTATCCAGTTGGGTAAATGGACGACGCTGCTCGATGGCTTTGCACACCTTAGTAAACACAGGCTCGGCGCGCAGTATGATGTCTAGCGCTTGCTCAATGCGACCAACAGCATTGTACTCAGTGGGTTCGAAGTACTGACCATAACCTAAACGGGTACGTGCTGCACTCGGAGTTTGCAGAATACGTGCGACCTGGCTATCCAGCTTATCAGACGGCGCTTTACGTACCGTGCCAAACGGTAAAACAATCACGCGCAATAGACGACCGATGGCTTTGTTCGGGAAGTTCGCTAGGAAATCATCTAGAGCTTGTTCAGTTTGCAGCAAGCTATCTTGCATGCCCCAGTGAAGCATAGGTAAATCTTCGCTGTTGCGCCCTTCAACGTCATAGCGCTTAAGCGTTGCACTGCTGAGGTAAAGCTGACTCAAAATATCACCGAGTCGAGCAGATAAGCGCTCTTTACGTTTTAGTGAGCCACCAAGCACTGCCATGGAGACATCTGATAGCAGGGCTAAGTTGGCGCTATAACGGTTGAGCTGTTGATAGTATCGAGTTGTGACGTCTTTGTGTGGTGCAGAAGAACCACGACCATCGGTGAGACCTAGCCAGAAACTGCGCACTAGGTTACTCACTGTAAAGGCAACGTGACCGGCTAATGCTTTATCGAATTTGTCGACGGCATTTGAAGCGGTTGAGTGAGCGGCTTCCATTTCTTCCAATACGTAAGGATGGCAGCGAATGGCACCTTGACCGTAGATGATCATCGAGCGAGTTAAGATATTGGCGCCTCTACCGTAATGGCAACAGGGGCACCTTGGTAGCCTCGACCAAGGAAGTTTGAAGGGCCAAGACAGATTCCCTTACCACCAACAATGTCCATCGCGTCAATAACGCTACGCTGTCCACGATGAGTACAGTGGTATTTGACGATGGCAGAGATAACCGATGGTTTTTCACCTAGGTCGATGCCTGTCACGGTTAGGCGACTTGCCGCGTCCATCACGTACGCGTTACCACCTAAGCGTGCTAGTGGCTCTTCAATGCCTTCCATGTGACCGATAGGCTGTTTAAACTGGCGACGAATGCGAGCGTAAGCACCTGTTGCGAGCGCCGCTGTCTTGATACCACCCGTTGAGCTAGATGGTAGGGTGATACCGCGTCCAACAGACAAACATTCCACCAACATACGCCAGCCTTGGCCTGCCATCTTCTGACCACCAATAATGAAATCGATCGGCACAAAAAGCTCATTAGCTCGGGTTGGGCCATTCTGGAAAGGCACATTGAGTGGGAAGTGGCGATTTCCGATTTCTACACCTTTAAGGTGAGTTGGGATAAGGGCACAGGTAATGCCAAGATCTTCTTTGTCACCCAACAGACCGTCAGGGTCTCTCAGTTTGAACGCAAGACCCAGCACAGTCGCGACTGGTGCGAGGGTAATATAACGCTTGTTCCAAGTGAGCTTCATACCCAAAACTTCTTTGCCTTCCCATTGACCTTTGCATACGATACCAAAGTCTGGAATCGAGCCCGCGTCAGAGCCGGCCTCTGGGCTGGTCAGGGCAAAGCATGGGATCTCTTTACCAAGGCAAGTCTTGGTAGATAGTAGTCTTTTTGTTCTTCCGTACCATAGTGTTGCAGAAGTTCACCTGGACCTAATGAGTTCGGAACGCCTACCGTTGAGGAGACAACGCTCGACACACCACACAGCTTTTGTAGTACGCAAGATTGTGCGTAAGCAGAAAACTCAAGACCGCCATACTGCTTTTTGATGATCATTGCGAAGAACTTGTTATCCTTGAGGTACTGCCAAATCTCTGGTGGAAGATCCGCGAGTTCGTGAGTGATTTGATAATCGTTGATCATCGCGCACACTTCATTTACCGGGCCATCGAGAAAAGCTTGTTCTTCTTCGGTGAGTTTCGATGGAGTGATGTTTTGCAGCTTTTGCCAATCAGGCTTACCTTTAAACAGTTCCGCTTCCCACCAAACCGTGCCTGCATCCAAAGCTTCTTTCTCGGTTTGCGACATGGCAGGGAGCACTTTTTTGAACACTGCGAGTGCTTTGGCAGAGACGAGCGATTGTCTTATCGATGGGACACACAGCACCACCACAGTGGCGACATAGAGTGCCCATGAGATAGCGCCAAATACACTAAGCAGGGTGCCAAGCACCATCGCAGAGGTGATGAGCAGCAGGGATTTTGCCAGCGACGCTCGTTGATAAAAGCTGATACCAATAGCGCCGAGCAAGGCGATGAGAGAGAGCAAGATGTCCATGATGGTTCCTTTATCTGGGTACTTATTGTTGTTTTGGGTCAGTTTGCGATGGCACTGACTCTTATTTGTACGTGCAAGGTAAGAGGTCGTACCAGTAATAATTGTAATTAAAATATTGCACAGATGTAAAAACTGTCAAGTAATTGCTCTAGTTGAATGCAAAATAAGCGGCTTAGGCAGCACTTTGTCTGCCAAAGGTCAATTTGAACAACAATAATGACGAAATTGGTGCCGTGGTCATGTGCCATCTATCGACAGAGTTGACGATTTATAGGTAAACTCAGATTCAACAGCCATCGTTTTGGTATGGCCAAAAAACAAAGAGAACAACACCATGTACCAAGATTTGATTAGAAACGAGCTCACTGAAGCTGCTGAAGTACTAAATAAATTCTTAAGTGACGACCACAACATTGCTCAGATTGAAGCTGCTGCCAAGATGATTGCTGATTCGTTTAAGCAAGAGGGGAAAGTGCTGTCTTGTGGTAATGGTGGTTCGCACTGCGATGCCATGCACTTTGCAGAAGAGTTAACGGGGCGCTATCGTGAAAACCGCCCGGGTTACGCTGGTATTGCGATTTCTGATCCTAGCCACCTATCTTGCGTGAGCAATGATTTTGGCTACGACTATGTCTTTTCTCGTTACGTAGAAGCAGTAGGCCGCCGTGGTGACGTGCTGTTTGGTCTATCAACGTCTGGTAACTCTGGCAATATTCTTAAGGCGATTGATGCGGCGAAAGCAAAAGGCATGAAAACCATCGCTCTAACAGGTAAAGATGGCGGTAAAATGGCGGGTCTAGCAGATGTTGAAATTCGCGTGCCGCACTTTGGCTACGCTGACCGCATTCAAGAAGTCCATATTAAAATCATCCACATCATCATCCAGTTGGTTGAAAAAGAGATGGAATAGCTGCTTGCTATTGCGATGATAACTAGGAATAAAGAGAGTAGGGAACTCAATGTGTGAATTGCTTGGCATGAGCGCCAATGTGCCAACAGATATTTGTTTTAGCTTTACTGGCCTAATTCAGCGTGGGGGCAACACTGGCCCTCATAAAGACGGCTGGGGGATAACCTTCTATGAAGGGAAAGGGTTTCGCACCTTCAAAGATCCACAGCCAAGCTGTGATTCGAAGATAGCAGAGCTGGTACAAAGCTATCCGATTAAAAGCAGGGCGGTAGTGAGTCACATCCGGCAAGCTAACCGTGGCCAAGTGAATTTGGAAAATACTCATCCATTTACTCGAGAGTTGTGGGGGCGCTATTGGACCTTTGCTCACAACGGTCAGTTAACGGATTACCAGAAACTCAATACGGGGCGTTTTCGACCTGTGGGTGAAACGGACAGCGAGCTCTCGTTTTGTTGGTTGCTTCAAAAGCTAGAACAGCGATTTCCAGAGCCACCGCAAGGCATGGAGGCGATGTTCGCCTACGTGGCAGAATGCTGCGACGAGCTGAGAGAGCTTGGGGTCTACAACATGTTGCTGAGTGATGGTGAGTACGTCATGACTTACTGCACCAATCACCTTTATTGGATTACGCGAAAAGCACCGTTTGGTAAAGCGACGTTGCTTGATGAAGATGTCACGATTAACTTCCAAGAAGAGACGACGCCGAATGATGTCGTTTCGGTCGTGGCGACTCAGCCGTTAACAGGTAATGAAACGTGGCACCGAATGAAGCCAGGGGAATATAACCTGTTCCACTTTGGTGAGCGTGTTGGCAGCAATGTGGATGCGCTTGCAGACGTCGCATTTGCAGAGGCTAAGCCTAAAAGCCAAGCGCCTACAGAGCCATTGTAGTTCGTACAGCTAAAATGCAATTAGAAATGAAAAAGCGAGTGATGAATATCACTCGCTTTTTTGATGGGTTTATACAACCGGATCGCGGTTTAGCTACTTGTCGGCATAGCCTTGTGGCCCAAGAGCGACCCCGTCTAATAGAGCTCTACTTCCATCCATGACCAAGCGCTCTTCGACAAACCATTTTACAACCAATGGATAGATCTTGTGCTCTTGGCTTTGAACTCGTTGTTCTAGTGTTTCAACCGTATCGTCATCGAACACAGGAACTTTTGCCTGCAGAACAATCGGCCCACCATCCAGTTTTTCTGTAACGAAGTGGATACTGGTGCCGTGGTGTTCATCGCAGTTCTCGATAGCACGTTGATGTGTATTCAAACCTGGATATTTAGGTAGCAGCGAAGGGTGAATGTTAATCATTCGACCCATATAGTGACGAACAAACTCACCACTAAGAATACGCATGTAACCCGCTAATACTAATAGGTCAGGTTTGTGCACGTCGATTCTGCGCATCAATTCAGCATCAAATGCTTCTCGTGTTTCGCTTAGCTTAGGGTCGAGAAATTCCGCCTCGGCGCCAGCGTTACGCGCACGTTCCAGTGCAAATGCCGACTCTTTGTTAGAAAAAACAGCACGCACTTTTGCATTCGAGATAGTCGACTCACAGGCATCAATAATTGCCTGCAAGTTGGTTCCATTACCTGAAACTAAAACAACGATATTCTTCATGAAATTAATTGATCTCTACTTGCTCTTCACCAGCTTCTGCAGTCGCGATCTCACCAATTACCCATGCGTTCTCGCCTTCTGCTTTTAGAAGTTCAACCGCTGCCTCTGCTTGTGCTTTAGGAAGCGCAACAACGAGGCCTACACCACAGTTGAAAGTGCGGTACATTTCGAACGTATCAACGTTGCCTTTTTCTTGCAGCCAATTGAAGATAGCAGGCCATTCCCAGCTGTTACCGTCGATAACGGCTTTAGTGCCTTCTGGCAATACGCGTGGGATGTTTTCCCAGAAACCGCCGCCAGTAATGTGAGAAATTGCATGGATATCGTGTTCAGCAATCATCTTAAGAGCTGATTTGATATAAATTTTAGTTGGCTCTAGCAGGTGCTCACCGATAGTGCGCTCACCCAGTTTCTCGTTTTTATCTGCGCCAGATACTTCTAGGATCTTACGGATAAGCGAGTAGCCATTTGAGTGTGGGCCGCTTGAACCTACAGCAATAAGTGCATCACCAGCCGCGACTTTTGTGCCGTCGATGACGTCTTCTTTTTCAACGACACCGACACAGAAACCGGCAACGTCGTAGTCTTCACCTTCGTACATGCCTGGCATTTCTGCAGTTTCACCGCCAATGAGTGAACAGCCAGCTTGGATACAACCTTCAGCAATACCGGATACCACGTCTGCTGCAGTATCAACGTCAAGCTTGCCCGTTGCATAGTAGTCTAGGAAGAATAGTGGCTCAGCACCTTGAACGATTAGGTCGTTCACACACATAGCAACCAAATCGATACCGATGGTGTCGTGCTTGTTCATGTCTAGGGCTAGGCGTAGTTTAGTACCTACACCGTCAGTACCAGATACCAATACTGGGTGTTTGTATTTTGTTGGCAACTCACATAAAGCACCAAATCCACCGATGCCTCCCATTACTTCAGGGCGACGAGTGCGCTTAACCGCGCCTTTAATACGGTCAACTAATGCGTTACCAGCATCAATATCTACACCAGCGTCTTTATAGCTTAGGGAAGTGTTGTTTCCGCTCACGGGACAGTCCTCGATAAATAAATGGATGTGAAAGCGGCGCTATTCTAACAGGGGTTTATCCAAAAAGGAAAACGTTTGCGTAAGAAAATACAAACTATTTTCTCGAAGCATCATTCTGTGGATTTACAGTCTGTTGTGACATTTTATTGCGTACAAATACCATTTTGACCACATTGCTAACTGAAATAGTCAAAGAAACCATGTATAATTTGCAGGTTTTGTAAAATTTTGCCGGAGTTGGACATGAAAGTTGTTGAAGTTAAACACCCCCTAGTAAAACACAAGCTTGGTTTGATGCGTGAAGGGGACATCAGCACCAAGCGTTTCCGCGAGCTTGCGACGGAAGTGGGTAGCTTGTTAACGTACGAAGCGACAGCAGACTTTGAAACTGAGAAAGTGACAATTGAAGGTTGGAACGGCCCAGTTGAAGTTGACCAAATCAAAGGTAAGAAAGTGACCGTAGTGCCGATCCTACGTGCAGGTCTTGGTATGATGGACGGCGTTCTTGAGCACATGCCTAGCGCACGTATTAGTGTGGTGGGCATCTACCGTGATGAAGAAACGCTTGAGCCAGTGCCATACTTCAACAAGCTAGCGTCAAACATTGACGAGCGTATCGCACTTGTTGTTGACCCAATGCTAGCGACAGGTGGCTCGATGATCGCGACCATCGATCTACTAAAAGAGAAAGGCTGTAAGCACATTAAAGTTTTAGTATTGGTTTCGGCACCTGAAGGTATCGAAGCACTAGAAAAAGCGCACCCAGATGTTGAGCTATACACAGCCGCAATCGATGAGTGTCTAAACGACAAAGGCTACATCGTACCTGGTCTAGGTGATGCTGGTGATAAGATCTTCGGTACTCTATAAGTTCCGATTACCCAGTAGTAAAAAAGACATAGTAAAAAGGCTGACCATTGGTCAGCCTTTTTTGTGTCAGTAGGAATTAGTCTTCCATCTGAGCGTTATCGACAACTTTATTCTCACCGAGATCGTGAGGCAGAGTTTGGTTGAGGATAATCGCGACGATACCACATAGACTCACGCCTTGAAGGCTGAAGTCACCAATACCAAAGGCCATACCACCAATACCAAATACTAGTGTAATCGCAACGATAACTAGGTTGCGTGACTTATGAAGATCCACATTGTTTTTAATCAGTGTATTCAGACCAACGGTCGCGATAGAGCCGAATAGCAAAATCATGATGCCGCCCATCACTGGTACAGGAATCGTCTGTAAAATCGCACCAAGCTTACCAACCAGTGCAAGCACGATAGCGGTGACAGCAGCCCAGGTCATGATGACAGGGTTAAATGCTTTGGTCAGCATGACTGCCCCTGTTACTTCACTGTAAGTTGTATTTGGCGGCGCACCGACCATAGATGCGGCAATTGTTGCCACACCGTCACCTGCAATCGTGCGGTGAAGGCTGGTTTCTTCAGGTAGTCTTTACCGGTTACGTTTGAAATAGCCAGCATATCGCCTACGTGCTCAACCGCTGGAGCGATGGCAACCGGTAGCATGAACAAAATCGCGTTGATGTTAAACTCTGGCGCAGTGAAGTTAGGTAGCGATAACCAAGAGGCTTCAACAACAGGCGTGAAATCAACGACACCAAAGAACAGACTAGTCACGTAGCCGGCCAAAATACCACTGACGATAGGCAGAAGCTTAAGGAAGCCTTTCGCGAACACGCTGACACCCACAGTGACAATTAGCGAAATGGCCGAGATCCACAGTGCTGCGTTGCCATCGATAAGCTGAACCGCACCATCACCTGTTTTACCCAGCGCCATGTTTACCGCGACCGGAGCAAGACCCAGCCGATAACCATGATTACAGGGCCAACAACGACCGGTGGTAGCAGTTTATGAATAACTTCCACGCCTTTTACTTTGATAAGTGCACCCATTAGGACGTAGACAACACCTGCAGCCATTAGGCCGCCCATGGTGGCACCGATACCCCAAGTCTGCACACCAAACATGATCGGCGCGATGAAAGCAAACGAAGAGGCTAGGAAGATTGGCACACTGCGGCGTGTTACTAATTGAAACAGTAAGGTGCCGACACCTGCACCAAATAGTGCTACGTTAGGATCGAGGCCAGTTAAAAGGGGTACGAGTACCAAGGAGCCAAATGCGACAAACAGCATTTGCGAGCCTTGTAAGATCGTTTTCATAATGATTTTCCAAGCAAGTCAAAAAGAGTTAAGCAAAACGGATGGGATTCTAGCATCTTGTAATCGTTTACTTAATGATCTAGTTAAAGAGAACGCTGTTTTTGTAGTCTGAATCTCAATAGCTTGAGTGAGTTACTATTTGATCCATAGATGCGAGCCAGTAAACCTACTTATTGACCAAACCTTGAACTAGTGAGCTTGCTCCAAAACGCATACTTGCTTATCATTTCCGCTTATCTGTTTGTAATTTAGGATGCTTATGCGTTATTTAGCTTGGTTGTTGGCCGCCGCGTGTGCTTTGCCAGCGTATGCGTTGACAAAAGTCGATATCTATTCGACAGAAGTAGTGGTGGATGCCCAGCAGCCGAATGCCGATGAATTGGCACGCCAAAAAGGCATGTTAGAGGTGTTGGTTAAAGCCAGTGGTGATCTCAATGCAGCGTCCAACCCGGTTGTGAAAAAGGCATTAGGTAAGAGCTCTCAATACATCACTCAGCTTGGTTACACTCAAGTCGATGGTGAGCAGGCGATGCGCTTGAGCTTCAATAGCCAGCAAATCAATACGCTACTGACGCAAGCTGATTTGCCGTCGTGGCCTGTTGAGCGTAAGAACGTCATGGTATGGCTGGTGGAAGACAGTGGCTATGACCGCACCATCGTTTGGGAGCATAGTAACTCACAAGCGGCTAGCCAGCTGAAAAAGGAAGCCAATCGCCGCGGATTGCCCATTACTTTCCCTATTGGTGACTTTGACGATATCACAGGGATCCAAACCACAGACCTTTGGGGTGGTTTTGTCGACCCTATTGCAGAGGCAACGGCGCGCTACCCAGTGGATGCCATTGCGGTGATTCGTCTGCAAGGCAATAATTTACGCTACACCTTGTACGATCAAACGCCAGACAAACTAGGTAGAAACACACTATCGCCAGTGACGGGTTCAACATCCGGTGAACTCGCGATTGCCAGTGCTATTGATGAGATCAGCGATTACTATGCCTCTCAAAATGCAGCGACAGCGCTGGGAGAGAGTGCAGGTATGGTGACCGTCTCTTTCTCTCGCATGAGTAGTGCAGATGCCTTTTTCACACTTGAGCGTGCTCTTGGCCGCTTAGCCTCAACGGCTAAAGTCGATGTGGCTGAAGTGAGTGGTGATGTCGTGACAATGCGTGTGTCTCTGCTTGGCTCACTAGATGCATTTGAAGAAGAAGTGCTGAAATTGGGTTTGGTGAAAAAGCTTGAGCAAGCACCCGTCGAGGTTCCAGTGCAAGCGCCTGTGCAAGATAGCGAAGTGCTAGCAACGCAAGAGGTAAGCACACCAGAGCAAGGCATGGCAGTTGAACAGAGTGAGAGCGGCGTAGCGCCAACCGATACCGTGACGGAAGCGCTTGTGACTGACGGCATAACCGAGCTGGGAAAGCCGGCGCAGCCTCAACTTAGCTTTGAATGGCTGTATTAATCGGTAACGATAACTTGCGTTTTCCCATTGAAAAAGGAGGCATGTTGCCTCCTTTGCTGTTTTTGTCGCTTTGCTTTTTACGGCTCAACTTTCCTTAGCACTTGTTTCCTTAGCACTTGGCTACTTTTCAAAGCGCTCGCGTTCTTTCTTTTCTACCGAAGATAATCTAGGTAGCTTCAATCCCATGTCTCGGCCTTTCAGGCGTGCATAGACGGTATTACCCACAAAGGCGAAACTGGTTAGAATCAGCTCAACAAGTGCAAGCAGCGCTCGCCCTCATCAGCGTAAAGCAGTGTCAATGCGTGCAAAAAGTACAGCATCAACACAAAGTTTGCCCAAGCGTGAGTATAGGGTTTTCCCGCTAATATGCCCGGCAGAGGCAGCAACAATGGGATCAACCAAGCTACCGTTAAAGCATAAGGATTGATATGCGGGTGCGGTGACAAATAGCCGTGCCATAAGGCTACCCAAAAGAGCAGGGCAAAGTTGGCACTGAGGGCAAAGGCGCGCATGTTTGCAGTATTGATAAGGGAATTATGGCTCATCGATTGTACCTAGTCCTTGATACAGATTGGTCTTCAGTTAGCACGTTTAAGCGTGCTTGCAGTGGACGCCAGTCGCTGGCCAAGCGCTGTCGCTAACGCGTACTCATCATCGCTCAGTTGCACACTGTCGTTTGCCACATGAGAAGCACCGTATGGGGTGCCACCAGTGGTGGTTGAGTGAAGTTTTGGTTCACTATAAGGAATCCCCATCAGCATCATGCCATGGTGCAGTAACGGTAGCATCATACTCATCGCCGTGCTTTCTTGTCCGCCATGCATCGATGATGACGAAGTGAACACGCAAGCCGGCTTGTCGATGAGACTGCCGCTGAGCCAAAGTGAGGTGGTTTGATCCCAAAAATGCTTCAATGGCGCAGCATATTGCCAAACCAAACTGGGCTTCCCATCGCGAGCCCATCACAGGCTTTTAACTCGGCGAGCGTAGCGACAGCATCGGTTTGTGATTCTCGCTCACCTTCCAGCTCAGGCACGGTTCGCAGCAGTGCCTCGCACCCTTCTACCGACTCAATGCCACGGGCAATGGCTCGAGCCAGCCGTTGGGTACTCCCATGACGGCTGTAGTACAACACCAATATTTGGCAAGACATTATAGGATCTCAAGTACTTGCTCTGGTGGGCGGCCATGTTTGGCTTTGCCGTTGGTCACGACGATAGGGCGCTCGATAAGCTTAGGGTTTTCAAACATCGCTTGGAACAGTTGGTCATCGGTTAAGCTTGGGTCAGCGAGGTTGAGCTGCTTGTAGATGTCTTCTTTGGTACGCATCATTGCACGCACGCTTTCTAGTTCGAGTTGTTCAAAGATCTCTTTAAGCTTTTCAACCGTTGGCGGTGTATCTAGATACTTCACAACTTCTGGTTCAATGCCTTTTTCTTCAAGTAGAGACAGTGTTTGACGGCTTTTTGAGCAGCGTGGGTTATGAAAAATGGTGACTGACATAAGGGTTCCTTTTCTGTTTTTATTGTAGTGCCATGAAACGCTCACGGGCGACCAGCAGTTGGTCGATTCGCGCGTCATAGCGAGCTTGTTTTAAGCTTCCGAGTTCGGCGAGTTGGCTGGCCTGGGAGTAGAGTTGAATCGACTTATCCCACTGAGCGTTTAACGCCATAAGCTCAGCGCGTGCGGCCAAGTCTTCCGCACTGTTACCCAGCTTAATGTTAGCTTCAGAGAGTAAGTGCCAGCCGTTGGTGTCTTTGGGTCTATCGTGGGTAAAGCGCTGCAGTACCTTGATCGCCTCATTCGTTTTGTCACTCTCAAGCAGCGCATTAGCATAGTTGATAGTAATAACCGCATTGTTCGGTTTCACCTTGAGCGCACTTTCCATCAGTTTGACTGATTTTTCAGGCTGCTTTTTCGCGATATATAGATCCGATGCCGCGTCGAGATAGAAGTTGTTGTTCGGATCATGTTTGAGCAATTTATCGAGTATCGCTTCGGCTTTGTCTAGCTGGTTCGTGTCGAGATAGACCAACGCCTTACCATACTCAAACGAGTTCTGAATTTTCGGTGGCGCTTTTCTGGCGGTGCGCTTAAACCAGTCCATTGCTGCATCGGATTTGATGCCAGCATGGCGAGCAACAATGCGTGCTCTGGCCAAATGATAACCGATGGATGGTTGCACACGCAGCGGTGGATAGGCCTGAGCACGTTCACGGGTATCGGTAATACGATCTTCTGGTAATGGGTGAGTCAGCAGCATAGGTGGTGGCTTACTGGCGTATCGGTATTCATCGGCAAGACGGCCGAAAAAACGTGGCATGTCATTGACATCGAACTCTGCGCGAGCCAAGGTGGCAATACCAAAACGGTCTGCTTCTTTTTCATTACTACGGGTGTAGTTGATCGAAGCCTGCATCGAGCCCGCAGTTGTTGCCGTGAGTGCTGCCATGCCTGCTTGAGGGGCAGCGATAGCGAGCAGCAGTGAACCGACCAGCGCGGCAACGGTTGCTGGAGAGCGGCGTGCCTCGTCCTCCATTCGGCGTGCGAGGTGACGCTGTGTCACGTGGGCAATTTCGTGCGCCATAACAGAGGCAAGCTCACTTTCTGAGTGTGCATGCAGAAACAGTCCTGAGTGAAGCGCGACATATCCGCCAAAGAAGGCAAATGCGTTGATGTTGCGATCGCGGATCATAAAGAAAGTAAACGGCGTTTTCACATCGTTAGCGCTGGAGACGAGTCGATGTCCTACCGAGTCGATGTATTCGTTGAGCACAGGGTCGTTAATGATAGGTGAACTGGCACGAATCATACGCATGTAGGCATCGCCATAGATAAGCTCTTGATCTATGGTTAGGGTTGCACCCGCAGCCGTGCCGATATCGGGCAGATCCACCTCGGCGTGCGACACTTGGGGAGTAGATAATGTGGCTGCAATACATAAGCAAAGCAACGAACGGGTACGTTTCAACATGCTAGTGAGGTCACTCCTTTATAGTTGGTAAGTAAGACCACAAAACTGACGTTGGGTTTCCTACCATATCCTCTAGGGCAACATTTTTGCATACGGATAGGCGTTAGAAAAGGACTTATCCGTGACAAAGATAGACTTTAGTTATTGTTTGTTGGTGATACATTGTTGAGGTAATTGGCGTTCTGTAACACATACGGGTTGGGGATGCTTTAAAAAGTCTTTACAATAGACCCATAGAAGGTAAACCACATGCTGCGTGTGCAAGATGATGAGTGAAAACAAGCTGATGACGCACATTGAACTCAATTTAGAGCAAGAGCGTTGTCCTATGTCGCTGCTTTTGGTCAAGCGAGCCTATAAGGCGCTGGATTCTAACCAGACACTGAAAGTTAGACTCATTGATAGTCAATCCGTTCGTGATTGCAGCAGCTACCTGCTCAAGCATAAAGCTGACGTGCAGTGCCAACAGCAAGGTGAGGTTACCGTAATGACGATAGTTAATAAGAAGGATAGCGAATGCTAGACATGGTCCGTCGTTGGTATAAACGACGTTTTTCAGATCCAGATGCGGTCAGTCTGGTGGTTATTTTGCTATTTGGTTTTATCACCATTTACTTCTTTGGCAATTTGATTGCACCATTGCTGGTGGCGATCGTGCTGGCTTACTTACTCGAATGGCCGGTTAGTCAGCTAAGAAAGCTTGGGTTACCGCGCACATTCGCTGTGATAACCGTAATTCTAGTGTTTATCGGCTTGATGCTGATGGCTATCTTTGGTTTGGTTCCGACCATATGGAACCAAATCGGCAACCTTCTCAACGATATCCCTAACATGTACAGCGGATTGCAGCAGTTTGTGGCGTCGATCCCAGAGCGCTATCCAGACCTTGCTGAAGTGCATATTGTCGAGACCATTATCAGTAACGTCAAAGATAAAGTATTGCTGCTCGGTGAGAACGTAGTGAAAGGGTCATTGGCGTCTTTAGTGAGTTTAGCGGCGCTTGCTGTCTATTTGATTCTAGTTCCGCTATTGGTGTTCTTCTTGCTGAAGGATAAAGACGAAATGGTGGATATGGCGAGCGGCGTGCTGCCAAGAAATCGCCGCTTGGCGAATAAAGTGTGGATTGAGATGAACCAGCAGATCTCCAACTATATTCGCGGTAAAGTGCTGGAAATCCTCATTGTCGGAACAGTCAGTTACATCACCTTTGCGATTCTAGATTTGCGCTATGCGGTACTGCTTGCAGTGCTTGTCGGCTTCTCTGTGCTGATCCCATATATTGGTGCAGCCGCTGTCACGGTGCCAGTGGCAATCGTGGGCTTGTTCCAATGGGGCCTAACACCACAATTTTACTGGCTGCTGGTGGCTTATGGCATTATTCAAGCGCTAGACGGGAATGTATTGGTACCGATCTTGTTCTCAGAGGCAGTGAACCTGCATCCAGTGGCGATCATCGTTGCTGTATTGGTGTTTGGAGGCCTGTGGGGCTTTTGGGGTGTGTTCTTTGCAATACCGCTGGCAACGCTGGTAAAAGCGGTATGGAATGCACTGCCAAGTCATGATGAACCCATACAACCCGCTACATAGAAGCAAATAGTAGTCATAGTAAAAAGCCGCTCAAAAGAGCGGCTTTTCTATAACTAAGCGTTACTGAAGGCTTAGCCGTTCAAGTAATCCAATACCACTTCGTGGTGAGTCTTGGTTTTGAACTTGTTGAACACGTGCTCAATCACACCTTCTTCGTTGATCAAAAAGCTGATGCGGTGCAGACCGTCGTAGACTTTGCCCATAAATCA
>NZ_JYJK01000015.1 GCF_003263785.1 Vibrio variabilis | reverse complement strand
CTTCTTTTCGCCCCACACACCAAACTGCTCTGCGACAGCGTGGTCTTCGTCTGACAATAGCGTGAAGTTAAGTTGGTCACGTTCGATAAACTTACCCAAGCGCTTCACAGGATCAATGCTCACGCCAAGCACAACCACATTGTGAGCGTCGAGCTCTGCTTTGGTATCGCGAAGGCCTTGCGCTTGAACAGTACAGCCTGGCGTCATCGCTTTAGGGTAGAAGTAAAACAGGACTTTCTTACCTTTAAAATCGGCCAAAGTCACCGTGTTACCGTCTTGGTCGAGCAGTGAAAATTGTGGGGCTGGTGTGCCCGCAGTCAATGTGTTCATTGAATTTCCTTTGAAGATTGTGTTCTTTATAGATCGAATTGTTATTTTTAGTTGCCGCCGCTGATGAAGTTTAGCGACCCTTTCACAGAAAGCTGATTGCACAGCGCCTCAAATTCCTCTTGAAGCTGCATGAGATTGCAGTCTTCTTCAACGTTGGCACTTAATGCAATTTGGAACTGATCAACGTCGGTACCCGCTCGTTCTTTGACAATGGTCTGCGCGCTGAGCGAGGCGAGGCCAATGTTTTTGTCAGCGAAGAACTGGGTAAACTCCTCAGTTAATCCGACGCGATCCTCGGATTCAATAAACACTTCGACGGTATATTGATTCGGGATTGAGTCGTGTTTGGAAGTACGCTTCATCATGGTGATCAGATCATGTTCCTGACCTAAAAGCGGTAGGGTGGTTTCTACGCGAGTGATGTAGCTTGGGTTGCCAGATATCAGCATGATGAGCGTGAACTCATTGCCGAACATGGCGATGCGACTATCGATGATATTACAACCTGCGTTGGCAACGAGGTGGACGATTTCATTGCAGATCCCTGGTCGGTCTGAGCCAACTGCGGTAATCACTAAATACTGATTCATAGTGTCACTCTAAGTTCCTTGTTGGCTATATGTTAGCATAGCTCTGGGCAAAGCTCTTGTGATTGATGTAACCGATTCTCGCAAATCAAAAATCTTAATACCCGCGCTGATCGCGAAAGTGTCGGTTATGTAAGCACCTTGGCTGCGCAAGCGCAAAATTAACCCACCACTGACACCTTTTGGGCGAAATAGCGCATCTTACACGTGCCTCATATCTGAAATCTGACATTATTCATCCACTTCTTGATGGGATCTGTTTTTCAGCTCTTGTGTTTATCAATAGCATTACAGTACCATGCAGTAAGTATCAATTTAGGGAGATCACCATGTTTTCAGGAAGTATTGTTGCGCTTATAACCCCACTTACCACCGATGGCGAAGTCGATTTTGTTAGTTTACGAAAACTGGTCGAGTATCATATTGCTGCGGGTACGGATGGCATTGTTGCTGTTGGTACAACTGGTGAGTCAGCAACATTAACGGTTGAAGAACATGTAAAAGTCGTCGCGAAAACCGTTGAGTTCGCTGATGGCCGCTTACCAATTATTGCTGGCACTGGTGCCAATGCCACTCATGAAGCGATTACGTTTAGCCGTCTATTTAACAACGTCGGCATTGCAGGTTGCTTGAGTGTGACTCCTTATTACAACAAGCCGACACAGGAAGGTTTGTACCAGCACTACAAAGCGATTTCTGAAGAGACGGACATTCCACAGATTCTTTACAATGTACCAGGTCGTACTGGTGTGGATATGCAGCCAGAAACCGTTGCGCGTTTGGCCGAAATTTCAAACATCGTTGCTCTGAAAGATGCGACGGGTGATCTGTCTCGAGTGCAAATTCATCGTGAACTTTGTGGCGAAGATTTTATCTTACTAAGTGGTGATGACGCGACTGGCCTTGATTTTGTTCAAATGGGCGGCAAAGGCGTTATCTCTGTGACCAACAATATCGCAGCAGCAGACATGGCCAACATGATGCATCTAGCCTTAGAGGGTAAGTTTGAAGAAGCTAAGCTTATCAATGAGCGCCTAATGACGCTGCACAAGAATTTATTTGTTGAATCAAGCCCGATCCCAGTTAAGTGGGCGGCGCACAAAATGGGTCTCATCGCCAATGGCGACCTGAGACTGCCAATGACAGAGCTGTCTGAAAATGCGAAACCGATTGTGGCGAAAGCACTGACCGAAGCCTGCATTTACTAAATTGAATGATAAGAGGAGTGATAGGCTCCTCTTATATAAGGGAGTATCAATGAAATTTTCACGTCAGCTAGCGGTCTCTACGTTAGCTGTTATTGTTTTAGCCGCGTGCTCAAGTGATCCGAAAACCCGTCGCGAAGCCAAAGATGACTTCAACTATCTTGAGTCACCAGATCTAAGAAGCTGGACGCTACCTGAAGGCGCGACACCTCAGTTCTACCCTAACTACGAGATCCCTCAAGGTGACTTTTCTGGTGGAATCGGTCGTGAAGTCGATATTCGTCCGCCGCAACAAGTCTTAGAATTGATCCCAGGCGCTCGTGTAGAACGACAGGGCTCAGAAGTAACGCTGTGGCTACTTCAACAAGAAGAAATGGATAAGGTTTGGGCGACGGTGAAAACCATGTTAGCTGAAATCAATGTTCAGGCTGTTGAAGAGACCGACGACCGCATCGAAACTGATTGGGTATCTTGGGTGTCTGAAGACGAAGATGTTGAAATTGGCAGCCGCTACGAAATCACTCGTTTTGAAGCCAACAATCGTTTTGGCTTCAAAATGAAGTTGATCGACTGGCGTGAAGGTGGCTCGGTGAAACCCGTTACTCGAGTGAATGAAGAGCGCTACAATACCTTGATGACGAACTTAGTCACGGCTCGTTATGACCGCGACCTTCGTGAAGAAGCGGCGCTACGTGCTCAAGAATTGGTGAAGTCCATCCCAATCAGCATGGGTACAGATCGTAGTGGCTTGCCGGTTATCATTGCACGTACGCCATACAATGTCTTGTGGCAAGAGCTTCCAACGCTACTACCGAAAATGGGCTTTACCATTGAAGAGCGTAATCAGTCTCAAGGTACCGCGAAAGCTAAGTATGCGTCACCAGATGACGATTTCTGGAATGAAGTGGGGCTTAAGCCTATCGATCTTGAGCCGGGCGAGTACACCTTCTTGTTTGGTGATTTAGGTAACCGTACGTCGATCAACGTGACCGATAGTGATGGTAAGCCCGTTGCAGAGAGTCTACTACGTTCACTTGAACCGCTTATCGCGACCGTTATCAAAAAAGAGCAGTGATTAAGATAGAGTCTTAATCATGATTCACGAAAAAAGGACCGTTAAGGTCCTTTTTTGTCTTTGCGTTTTACTCTGCAATTAACATACAACGTTCAAAAAACAGCCTTGAGTTACTTTGGTCTATCGTGCTCATCGTTTGAGTTGTCGCCATATTTTTGTTTGTCTAACTCATTGAGACGATCGAGCTGATTTTTGCGTGAGTTGACCTTGTCACTTTGCTGAAATTTCATGTTTGCGGTGTACTTGAGCGCAGCAATGTTGCCAATCACCACGGCCAGTACCACGATGATGATTACCCAAGGGTTAAATAGCCATTCAATCATTGTCTGCTCTTAACGGTTTATGTTGGTCACATATTGATTGTAGATGGAATCGAGCTGAGAAAGTATCGCCTCACGTCCCAAAATCTCCGATTGCTGTAAAACTTGTCGCCACTTATCGCAACAAAAGTGCGCTAAGCAGGCCGAACTGGCTTGGCGATGGCTGATATGCCACGCTCCATCGCCACACCACCTAAGTCTTTGCCATAAGGGAAGAAAAAGCCATACAGAGGGGCATACTCTTTGAGCCAAAGGTAAAACTCACGCTGATGGCCATCTAAGTATTCCCATGGTTCCAACTGTAACTGAGTGTCATTGGGAAGCAAATTACCAGCGTAGACATCGAAATCCGTGCCCCAGTGATGGCGACTTGCGCCGGGTAGGGCACTCCATTTTAAGATCGCCTGAACTTTTTCGAGTTCACTCATTTGCTCTGACGCCATCGGCTGACTATTTTGATCCAAAATTGGCGTTGTGCCCGCCATTTTGTTGTTCCAAATGGTCAGCTGACGCTCAAACGAGCGATAGCCGCTTGCTAGGAATAACTCAAATCCTGCTTGGTTTGCTGCATTCACTAACGCCAGTAAGTCATCCTGTACCTGCTCGTGTACCAAAAACGACTTACTCCCAATGGTGGTGTCAACCAAGGCTTCTGTGGACTGCCCAACAAGCTGCGCTATCTGCATATTACGTTTTACCTAGTACTCTGAACCTGACTTAGGACTTAGCGAACAAGTTAATCAAAGTGTGCTCATACATGTCAGTGAGTTTTTCAAGATCAGCGACATTGACGCATTCATTGACTTTGTGGATTGTTGCGTTGACAGGTCCTAGTTCAACCACTTGCGCGCCCATTCGAGCAATGAAGCGACCATCAGAGGTGCCGCCCGTTGTCAGGAGCTCTGGTTTATGGTGATTGACTTCTTCGACCGCGCTAACGACGGCATCAAGTAGGTTACCTTTATCCGTTAGGAACGGGTGACCACTTAGTGTCCAGTTAAGGTCGTAATCCAATCCATGCAAGTCTAGCGTTGAATGAACACGACTTTTAATGGTTTCGTCGGTCAGTTCGGTACTGAAACGGAAGTTAAACTGCACGTTGAACTCACCTGGAATCACATTGCTCGCGCTGGTGCCTGAATGCAGGTTCGGGATCTGAAAGCTCGTTGGAGGGAAGTATTCGTTGCCGTCATCCCACTTAGTTGCCGCTAATTCTGCTAGCGCTGGCAGCGCTTGGTGAACGGGATTGTTGGCTAAATGAGGGTAAGCAACGTGGCCTTGTGTGCCTTTAACGGTGAGATCACCGGTGATGGAACCACGACGACCATTTTTAATCACATCGCCAACGCTGTGTGTGCTAGATGGTTCTCCGACAATACACATGTCGATGAGTTCATCACGTGCCATCAGGGTGTCTACGACGCGTGTCGTGCCATTGATAAACGGGCCTTCTTCGTCAGAGGTGATTAAGAAGCCAATCGAGCCAGTGTGATTTGGATGATTCTCAATAAAGCGCTCAACCGCAACAATCATACAGGCGAGTGAGCCTTTCATGTCCGCCGCGCCGCGACCGTGCAAATGACCGTCGATGATAGTTGGTTCAAATGGAGGTGTATGCCAGTGGTCGAGGTTGCCCGCAGGCACTACGTCGGTGTGGCCTGCAAACGCAAACAGTGGTGCTTCAGTGCCACGACGAGCCCAAAAGTTCGTGGTGTCTTCAAATACCATGACTTCGATTTCAAAACCGAGTTTTTCTAAGCGCTCGATCATCACTTTCTGGCAATCGGCGTCTTCTGGTGTCACGGATTGGCGGCTAATTAAATCTTTTGCAAGAGCCAATACTGGGCTGTCATTCATCCTTGAGGATCCTTGTTTCTAAATTTACTAATGAAAGGTAGTTAATGCGGTGTCTATATTAAACACCAAATACTTGTTGGTATTGGTCTGCTTTGAATCCAATGTGCAGCGTGCCGTCCACATCTAGGATAGGGCGCTTGATCATCGCTGAGTGTTCAACAAGAAGCGCAATCGCCGTTTCTTGATTCAAGCCGTCCTTTTGCTCTTGAGTCAGTTGACGGTATGTTGTGCCGCGTTTATTGACCACTTGTTCCCAGCCGAGTTGTTCACAGAACTGACGAACCATTTCTTCGCTGATGCCATCCTTACGGTAGTTATGAAATTGATAGTCTAACTCATTGGCTTCAAGCCATTTTTTTGCTTTTTTAATCGTGTCACAGTTGGGAATACCAAACATCGTTGTGGCCATGATGACTTCCTTATGGGCGTTGAACTGTTTACTTTTTATTGTGTGTAGAGCGCTCAGAAATAAAAACTGACGCTCAACACTTGCTTGTGTTTAAGCATCCTATCAAGAAGTGCTGCGTTAAACAAAACCTTGTCAGTGGTCACAGTTTTTATGCCGGTTTTTGCCACTCAAGGTTACAAATTGTTGAATTTCGAAATTCACACGATGAGCGAGAACTTGATCGAGCGCAAAACGGCCAAATGGAAATGCAATATATTGGAAAAGCACATAAATAGGAGGTGTCAATGGAACTGAGTCCTGTTTTTGCACGTCGTCTCTATCTTGCCTTGCTCGTTGAGAGCATTGAAAGACCGAATGTGCCAAAACTAATCGAGAAAACGGGTTGGCCTCGCCGTACCATTCAAGATGTTATCAAAGCGCTACCAGGTATCGGCATTGAGCTCATGTTTGTTCAAGATGGGCGTCGACACAATGATGGTTACTACCAGTTATCAGACTGGGGGCCTTTTGACAGCCAGTGGGTCATAGATCGTCAAGACGATATTGAAACCACGCTGGGCGTATAGCTCGCTGCAAGAGGATTTGCATACTCATTGTGCGCGGTAACCCAAAGTGCATGAGAATGAAAAATAAAGCCGAAGCTAAGCTTCGGCTTTATTTTTTGCAGCGATAAGCACTACCAAAGAGGGTGACAGAGGTGCTGAAATAAACTGGGGTGAGGAGCAACACCGTATCGCCACCTAGCGCAGCGGCGTGATTTTTGATGTCGTTGACCGCACCTTGCGTTAAAGAATCGTTTTTGAAGAATAGATACGTATACCAATGCCCTTCAGAACCCGTTACATCACCTTTCCATTCACAATCCGAGACATCCAGACTCGCATCAAGTCGCATTTCAACCTGGGCTGCTTGTTCTGACTGCAATTGATTAAACGGCTGAGCACAGCCAGAGAGCAACAAAGCGATCGCAGTCCCAAGCCCTAATGTTCGCTTAAAGTGCAACATAGGTAATGAACCCCACCCAACTGATCGCGAGCAGTACCCAAGGTAAAATGACCGTGCGGGGAGCTGACACAGGCTCGACAGTGTCTGCGGTTGTCTGGTTATTTGCTGGCTCGACGGATTTAGCGCGTTTCTGTCTTTTCTGAGCCTTGTCAGCTTGACGCTTTTTCTCTTTTTGTTGTTTCTTGTAGAGTGCTATACCTTTCTCAATACCCTGAGCGACCAGCTTGGTTTGCTCCTTGGTCTGTCCTGGTTTTTGCGTTGCTTTGGCAATTTTCATCGCCTCTTGCTGAGTTTCCACTGAAGGCGTGTTTTTATTGGTTTTCATCTCGGTTCCGCACGAACTTTTGAGCTTGTTATTTTTCGAACATCTTAACACAATGGTTTGCTCAGTCTTGAATCAAAGCAAGATTAGCACCATATAGTTTGATATCAGATAATTTTAGAGACTTATAATGCGCTATGCCATAGAACAGTATGACCAGCATGGTTTGCTCAAGCCGCCAGTGTGGCTTTGGCTCGGGTGGGCTTTTTTAATTCGTGCCTGGGTGGTGTTCGTTGTTGCGGGTGCAAGTCGTCAGGAAGGCAGCAACATTCTCCAATACGTCTACCCTAATCATACGATGCTATACATTGGACTGGCGATGGGGCTGCCGATTGTCATCGGTATGTGGTTGGTCGGACTTCGCAAAAGCGATTCCAACAAAACTAACTTTCTAGTTAGCTTACTTAAGCCGGTAACGCTCGCTATTGTGGCAATGCAGTTAGTTCATACGGGGTACTTGGTTAACTTGCATCATTGGCAGTTTAGTTGGCCGAACGCGGTGACATTGGTCCTGCTTGCTTGGTTTGCTATTTACCTGATAAATAGTCGTCGAGTGACCGATAGTTTAGCGCTGCCAGCCAAAATCACTTCAGTTCCTGATCAAGGTCATACAATCCACCATCAGTAGAAAATACACTGAGCGGAAAAAACAGAGGAAAGACAATGTCATTACCACAAAGCGCGATTACGCCAGAAGCTGAACCTTTTGCGTTGTACGCCCAACTAAAAGTCAATCAAAACGCTCAACAGGTTTTGGATGCGTTGCACACCCTACCAAGTTTAGTGGATGAACTGAATCAATCTCAACCAGGTGCAGAACTAACGCTCTCTGTCGCTTTCTCGCACGCATTTTGGTCAAAGTTAGACCAAACCATGCCGGCAGAGCTAAAGCCGTTCCCAGAGCTAGGTGAAGGCGATGTTTTCGCACCATCAACGGACGTGGATGTATTAATCCATTGCCACTCACAACGACACGATTTGCATTTTTACTTGCTACGCAAGCTGATGGGACAAATTTCTGAGCACGTTACTATTGTCGACGAAACACAAGGTTTCCGCTTTATGGATTCACGTGACATGACCGATTTCGTTGACGGCACTGAGAATCCCAAAGGGGAGCAGCGCGCTGAAGTAGCGCTAGTCGCCGACGGTGAGTTTGCTGGTGGTAGTTATGTGATGGTGCAGCGTTTCGAGCACAACCTACCAGCGTGGAACCGTTTGAATGTCGCTGCGCAAGAGAAAGTGGTTGGCCGCACTAAGCCAGACAGTATTGAACTCGAGGATGTTCCAGCTGCCTCGCACGTAGGTCGAGTTGACATCAAAGAAGAAGGCAAAGGACTGAAAATCGTTCGTCATAGTTTGCCTTACGGCACAGTGAGTGGCCCACATGGTCTTCTGTTCATTGCCTACTGCAATACGGTTCACAACTTCGATGCGATGTTAGAGAGCATGTATGGCGTTACTGATGGCAAAACTGATCAGTTGCTTCGCTTTACTAAAGCGGTCACGGGCGCATACTTCTTTGCACCGTCACAGGCGATGCTATCAGCGTTGACTGTTAAAGCTTAATTTCAGTCGCTCTCCGATATAACACTGCCAAGGTCAAATTATTTGCCCTTGGCGGTGCTTCTCTAAATCTCTCAAGTTTCCAAATCTTTGGTCGATAATAAAGCTAATCAATTCATCCCGATTTTGGAAGCGACATGTCGATTACTGTGAATACCAATGTCAGTGCTATGGTGGCGCAAAACCACTTGGGAGCGGCGAGCAAAGCGCTTAGCCAGTCCTTAGAGCGTTTGTCATCTGGACATCGTATTAACAGCGCCAAAGACGATGCTGCAGGCTTGCAGATAGCCAATCGACTCGATGCTCAGATTAGTGGACTTGGTGTTGCTCAGCGTAACGCGAATGACGGCATTTCCATCATGCAAACGGCAGAAGGCGCGATGAACGAAGCAACACAAATCCTACAGCGCATGCGTGATCTTTCTTTGCAAAGCGCCAACGGCGCCAACTCTCAACAAGACAGACAAGCGTTAGAGCAAGAGTTTGTCGCGCTTAATGATGAATTAAACCGTATTGCTGAAACCACAAGCTTTGGCGGAAGGAAGCTCCTTAATGGCACATTTGGTACCTCAGCGTTTCAAATTGGTGCTCAGTCGGGTGAAGCTCTGCAAGTAGGGCTTGCTAATTTGCGAACGGATCAATTGTCCATGGGCGGCGCAGTGTATCAAGCTGGTAACAGTGCATCGCCAGAGTGGCGAGTAGGGCAGAGCAACAATGCCCTCGCATTCAGCTATGTTGACGCTCAAGGGAGCAACCAATCGGTAACGATTGAGCTCAAACAAGGGGATGATATCGAGCAGGTGGCCACCTACATTAATGGGCAAACGGATGTATTGTCGGCGTCAGTGGATGAGAATGGTCAACTTCAGGTCTTTGCCGATTCGGACAAAGTAACAGGAGCGGTGAGTTTTTCGGGCAGCTTTGCCAGTGAAGTCGGTTTGCAAAATGGTCAAGTCGTGACCGTCAACGACATGTCTATTGGCACCGTCGGTGGCGCGCAACTGTCTGTGTCTGTGCTAGATAAGGCGATGAAATTTGTCGATAGCCACAGAGCAGAGCTTGGTGCGACTCAAAATCGTCTCAACCATACCATCAATAATCTCGCCAATATGGAAGAGAACCTTTCCGTTTCACAAAGTCGCATCCGCGATACCGATTATGCCAAAGAGACCACTCAAATGCTTAAGCAACAAATCTTGCAGCAGGTGAGCACGACAGTGTTGGCGCAAGCGAAACAAACACCGAATTTGGCATTAACGTTATTACAAGGCTAAGGGCATCGACCGTTTAAAGTCGAACTTTAGTCTTTTTTTGATAAAACATTTCTTTTTACCATTTCTGTCACATCTTCCACTCGAAAGCTCAAAAATTCGCAACTTTGTTCACTTTTTATCTCAAGTGTTTGGTTTTAAGGACGATAAAGAAAGTAACTTTGAGAGAACTACTTGGTTTTCCGAGACGTCGGAAACCGCTACACCGGAAAATCAATTGGAGAAACAAACATGGCAGTGAATGTAAATACAAACGTATCAGCGATGACAGCGCAGCGTTACCTAAACAACGCGAACCAAGCTCAACAAACCTCAATGGAGCGTTTGTCGTCTGGTCACAAGATCAACAGCGCGAAAGATGACGCAGCGGGTCTACAAATCTCTAACCGTTTGAACGTACAAAGCCGTGGTCTTGACGTAGCGGTACGTAACGCTAACGACGGTGTGTCTATCGCACAAACGGCTGAAGGTGCGATGAATGAGACCACCAACATCCTGCAACGTATGCGTGATCTATCACTTCAATCAGCGAACGGTTCTAACTCAAAAGCTGAGCGTGTTGCGATTCAAGAAGAAGTGACAGCGCTAAACGACGAACTAAACCGTATCGCAGAAACTACGTCTTTCGGTGGTAACAAGCTACTGAACGGCACACACGGCACTAAGTCATTCCAAATCGGTGCTGACAACGGTGAGGCGGTGATGCTGAGCTACGTGACATGCGCTCTGACAACGCACAAATGGGCGGCACGAGCTACCAAGCTGCGAACGCGAAAGACAAAGACTGGAGCGTAGCGGCAGGTGCTAACGACTTAACGATTGACCTAACAGACAGCTTTGGCGACGCACAAACGATCACTATCAACGCGAAAGAGGGTGATGATATTGAGCAGCTAGCGACGTACATCAATGGTCAACAAGACATGGTGAAAGCGTCGGTTGATGAAGACGGTAAGCTGCAAGTGTTTGCTGGTAACAACAAAGTAGACGGCGCTGTGGCTTTCTCCGGCGGTCTAGCAAGTGACCTAGACATGCAAGCAGGTAAAGCGGTAACGGTTGATACGATTGACGTAACCTCTGTTGGCGGTGCGCAAGAGTCGGTTGCTATTCTAGACTCAGCACTAAAATATGTGGACAGTCACCGTGCAGAGCTTGGTGCATTCCAAAACCGTTTCAACCACGCAATCAACAACTTGGATAACATCAACGAGAACGTGAACGCGTCGAAGAGCCGTATCAAAGATACCGACTTCGCGAAAGAAACGACGGCGATGACTAAGAGTCAAATCCTATCGCAAGCTTCAAGCTCAATCTTGGCGCAAGCCAAGCAGGCGCCAAACGCGGCATTGAGTCTGCTGGGCTAATTAGTTCTAAACCTATAAAAAAACAGAGCTTTGGCTCTGTTTTTTTGTCTTAACGACTTGTGCTATCCACATGCCCTAAGTCGCGATCTGGCGCGATAATATCACGCACTTTCTGCTTAAGAACCTTCGCTTCTGGAAAGCCACCATCACTCTTACGCTCCCAAATCTGTACACCATTGCACCAAATTTCAAATCGTCCACCCGTATCTGGGTGAAGGCGGATGGTCTCTACTTCTTCGCTAAATGTGTGCAGCAGCTCTTGGGTCATCCAAGTGGCGCGCAGCATCCAGTTACATTGGCGGCAATAGTAAATGTCGATGATCGCTTTTTGCATAATCTTCCCTGTTGTTATGACTAAAAAAAGGAGCTTGCGCCTCCTTTGAATACTTTATATCTGAACCGAGTTAGTTTGAGAACAAGATTGACGAACCTTGGTTCAAACTGGTCAGTAGCAGTGTTTTCTCGTTGACGATGTCGATACGACGGCTCTGCTGCGCTTCCATTTTTAGGAACTGCTTGATCATCGCAAGTTGCTCATGAGTAAACTCATCAGACTGCGCGGTCGCAGTATCTTTAAACTCACGTGGCGAAATCAGTAGATAATTGTCACTGATAGTCCACGTGCCCATTTCAGAAATTTTAATCAGCGTATGAGTTTCTGGATCGTCACCAAACAGGCGCATCGAAGACTCGCGAATATACTCGCCACCAGGCAGGTACTTCACGTTTGCTGACATTTCAAGGCGGCTCAATGGACCAATATCCGTATCTGGATAATGTCTAGCGGCAATAATGCCAACCATGTTCGATTGCCACTCATTTGAAGTAAGCACTTGCTCTAGCTTAAGATCGCTTCCCCAGTATAACCAGGCACTCAACGCAGTTGAGATTGCCAGTAAGATAGCGGCGTATTTCATTTTCATCGGTGACGACTCCTTACTGACACACTTTAGACAAGTCAGACTGTTCAGTGAAGATACGCATAGTGCTGTTCTCACGTGAATGCTCGACTTTGTGGATAAAGTTTAGCGCGATTTGATCGCTTTGGTCGCCAGTGACAATGACCTCAGCTGGTAACATCTCACCAGTGTGGGTTTCTACATATTTTGCTACGCACTGTTCAATCTTTGGTAGCCAGCTCGTCACGTCAGGGTGGCTTTCTGGTGTCACAATCTGAACCTCATTGACGACGCTCAGTGGTTTAAAGGTCGATTGCGCTGGGTTAGTGCCTATTAAGACTAAAATGGGTAGCAAAATAGCAGCGGCAACCATAGCCCAAACACTTGGTGGCGTTTTTGGCTTTGGTGCAATAGCCACAGTGGCTGCTGGTGCAGTAGCACTAGTAACCGTTTCCAGTTTGTCAGTTGGCAATTCAGCAACCGGCGCCTCATCCACCGTGTCTGAAGAGGCTTTTGGTGCAGAGCGCTCAACGGCAGAGATCAACTGGTAACCACGTTTTGGCACCGTTTTAACAAACTGAGGAGATTTGGTAGGGTCTTTCAGCATTTTACGCAGCGTAGAGATAGCTTGCGTAAGGCTAGAGTCGTCAACCTCGAAGCCTTGTTCACGCCAAACGAAATCATGCAGCTCGTTTCGCGTGACTACTTCATTCGGTCTTTCAGCAAGTAGAAGTAAGATGCGACTTTCATTACTACCAAGACGAACGACTTCATCGTTATTGGTTTGATCGACCAACGAGTTGCTGTTTGGGTCAAAAATGTACTTCTGGCCGAGTATAAACTTAGTGCCTATGTTACTCATTGCATTCTTCTTTTTAGTGCCGCAACGCGACGGAACAGGTATTTTGGCGCTGTATACCTACAGAGCCAATTATAGAATTTTAGGATTTTTTTATAGTCAGGTGCAGTAGGATAATAAAAACAAATCAAAAAAACAGTATTTTTATTTATCTTTACCTTGAATTTACAATCTTCATCCTCATCTCTTTAAGCAACTAATCATAGTGATACCGAGCATGACGTCAGTAAAACTCGGTATGAAATGTGTAAATGGAGATAGCATGAGCACCGTTGAAACTAAGAACAAAGAGACCCGTGGCTTTCAGTCCGAGGTAAAACAACTTCTTCACCTTATGATCCACTCTCTGTATTCAAACAAAGAAATTTTTCTTAGAGAGCTGATTTCCAATGCATCGGACGCTGCTGACAAGCTGCGCTTCCAAGCTCTATCGAACTCAGAGCTGTATCAAGGCGATGCTGACCTAGGTGTGAAGCTGTCGTTTGACACAGACAACAATACCTTGACCGTATCCGATAACGGTATCGGTATGACCCGCGATGACGTGATTGAGCATCTCGGGACGATTGCCAAGTCAGGTACCAAGGAGTTCTTTGCCAAACTGTCTGAAGAGCAGAGCAAAGACTCACAGCTTATCGGCCAATTTGGTGTTGGTTTCTACTCTGCCTTTATTGTTGCTGATGCCGTGACCGTGCGCACTCGTGCTGCAGGCACGTCAGCAGACCAAGCGGTGCAATGGCATTCAGCTGGTGAAGGTGATTACACCATCGAAGACATCACCAAAGAGACTCGCGGTACCGATATCGTGCTTCACATGCGTGAAGAAGGTAAAGAGTTCCTATCTGAATGGCGCTACGTGATGTGATCAGCAAATACTCTGACCATATCGGTATTCCAGTGTCTATTTGGACTCTTGAGCGTGATGAAGAGGGTAAAGAGACCGACCAAGGTAAGTGGGAGCAAATCAATAAAGCTCAAGCGCTTTGGACGCGAAATAAATCTGATATCAAAGACGAAGAGTATCAAGAGTTCTACAAACACGTTTCTCACGATTTTGCGGATCCACTGGTATGGAGCCACAACCGTGTAGAAGGTAAGAACGACTACACCAGCCTGCTTTACATCCCAGCGAAAGCACCTTGGGACATGATGAACCGTGACCATAAGAGCGGCCTAAAGCTTTACGTTCAACGCGTGTTCATTATGGATGACGCTGAGCAGTTCATGCCGTCTTACCTACGATTTGTGCGTGGTTTGATAGATTCGAACGATCTACCGCTGAACGTTTCTCGCGAAATCCTTCAAGACAACAAGGTGACACAGTCGCTGCGTGGTGCGTGTACTAAGCGTGTTCTTACTATGCTTGAGCGCATGGCAAAGAATGACGAAGAAAAATATCAGTCATTCTGGAAAGAGTTTGGCCTAGTGCTAAAAGAAGGCCCTGCCGAAGACATGGCGAACAAAGAGAAGGTGGCTGGTCTACTGCGCTTCGCTTCGACAGAAGTTGACTCAGCAGAGCAGACGATTTCTCTAGCGTCCTACGT
This sequence comes from Vibrio variabilis, assembly GCF_003263785.1. Lineage (GTDB taxonomy): Bacteria > Pseudomonadota > Gammaproteobacteria > Enterobacterales > Vibrionaceae > Vibrio > Vibrio variabilis. The sequence continues at coordinate 64,283 of NZ_JYJK01000015.1, read as the reverse complement.
TGAGCGCATGAAAGAAGGCCAAGATAAGATCTACTACCTAACAGCAGACAGCTATGCAGCCGCGAAGAACAGCCCTCACCTTGAGCAGTTTAAAGCGAAAGGCATTGAAGTTGTCTTGATGTATGACCGCATCGACGAATGGCTAATGAATTACCTCACTGAGTTTGATGGTAAGCAGTTCCAGTCAATCACTAAAGCGGGTCTTGATCTGAGCAAGTTCGAAGGCGAAGAAGAGAAAGAGAAGCAAAAAGAGACCGAAGAAGAGTTCAAGTCAGTGGTTGAGCGCACGCAAACCTACCTAGGTGAGCGCGTTAAAGAGGTTCGTACTACGTTCAAGCTAGCAAACACTCCTGCTGTTGTTGTGACGGATGATTTCGAAATGGGTACGCAAATGGCGAAGCTTCTTGAAGCGGCGGGTCAGGAAGTACCAGAAGTGAAGTACATCTTTGAAATCAACCTGAGCATGAGTTGGTGAAGCGTATGGCGGATGAAGCCGACGAAGAAGCATTTGGCCGCTGGGTTGAGGTACTTCTTGGTCAAGCGATGCTCGCCGAGCGTGGCTCGATGACCGATCCTTCTCAATTCTTGGGTGCGATCAACAAGCTTTTGGCTAAAGTCTAATTCCCTTGCGGAGTTTGACACCCTAGTCTAATTCAAGAGCTCGAACATTCGAGCTCTTGTTTTCTCAGGCTAAACGCACACTTTTAGGTAACTTTAGAGTGCAATGCAGGATCTTTAGACACTTTTGGCGTCAGGCAAGCGATTTCTATGATAGAATGCGCGCCAAGTTAAAGATTCAACTATTTTTGAATAAACCGTTTATACCGAAACGTATCGCAGCAAACATGCCCCTTTGGCATCAAGCAGTAGGCTTCGGTATAAATCTTTTTTTATATAAGAGGACAAGTCATGCGCATCATTCTTTTAGGTGCTCCAGGTGCAGGTAAAGGCACACAAGCTCAATTCATCATGGAAAAATACGGTATTCCACAAATTTCTACTGGTGACATGCTACGTGCAGCAATCAAAGCAGGCACTGAGCTTGGTAAGAAAGCGAAAGCAGTTATCGATGCAGGTCAACTTGTATCTGACGACATCATTCTTGGTCTAATCAAAGAGCGTATCGCTCAAGACGACTGTGAGAAAGGTTTCCTACTAGACGGCTTCCCACGTACTATCCCTCAGGCTGACGGCCTAAAAGAGATGGGCGTAGATGTAGACTACGTGATCGAATTCGACGTAGCTGACGACGTAATCGTTGAGCGTATGGCGGGTCGTCGTGCTCACCTAGCTTCTGGTCGCACTTACCACGTTGTTTACAACCCACCTAAAGTGGAAGGTAAAGATGACGTGACTGGTGAAGACCTAGTGGTTCGTGACGACGACAAAGAAGAAACTGTTCGTGCTCGCCTAGGTGTATACCACGATCAAACTGCTCCGCTAATCGCTTACTACGGTAAAGAAGCAGAAGCAGGCAACACTAAGTACCTGAAATTTGACGGTACTAAGCAAGTGGCTGACGTAAGCGCAGACATCGAAAAAGCTCTGTCTTAATCGACATTTGTGAATTCGCTAAAAAAACGACCTTTCGAGGTCGTTTTTTTTGATCCAAGAAAAGCGCACATAGGTATATAATTCGCTTAGAATTTATATATAAAACAAAGGAAGTCTATGAGCGATTCGTCAAAAACAGGTGTGTTGTTAGTCAACCTTGGCACGCCAGATGAACCGACAGCAAAAGGGGTAAGACGCTTTTTAGAGCAGTTTCTGCACGATCATCGCGTCGTAGATATGACCCGTTGGATTTGGTGTCCGGTGCTGCACGGTATCATTCTTCCTATTCGCTCTCCCAAAGTCGCTAAAGCCTATCAATCGGTATGGATGGACGAGGGCTCACCTCTCATGGTGTACTCCAAGCGTCAGGCGGATAAGCTTGCTCAATCAATCAACCTTCCTGTTGAGCTTGGCATGAGTTACGGTAATCCATCGCTACAAAGCGGGATCACCAAACTTCTCGACCAAGGCGTAGAAAAGATAGTGGTATTGCCGCTTTATCCGCAGTACTCGGGTACCACTACAGCCGCCGCGTTTGATGGTATCGCGAAAGCGTGTAAGTCGATTTCAACCTTACCGGCCTTCTCCATGATTCGTGACTATCACGATCACCCAATGTACATCAAAGCGCTTGCTGATAAGGTCAGAGCGCACTGGGAGCAAAATGGCCGCGCCGATTACCTATTGTGTTCTTACCACGGCATACCAAAGCGTTATGCGGACAATGGTGACGTGTACCCACAGCATTGTCAGGCAACCACCGACTTGCTGCGTCAAGAGCTTGGTTTGGATGAATCTCAGATGGGGATGAGCTACCAATCGATCTTTGGTCGCGAAGAGTGGCTACAGCCTTACACGGATAAAACCCTTGAGAAGATGCCAAGCGAAGGCATTAAGACCATCGATGTTATGACGCCCGCATTCTCGGTCGATTGTTTGGAAACCCTAGAAGAGATCGCTATCGAGGCCAAAGAGACCTTTATCGAAGCTGGAGGTGAGCGCTTCAGTTACATCGAATGTCTCAACGACTCAGACGCCCACGTCGCGATGATGGCAGAGTTGGTGCATAACGCTTAGCTCTTCAATCCAACAGCATAGATACTAAAAAGGCCAGTCACGATGACTGGCCTTTCTTTTTGTAACTCGATTAATCGAATAAGCAATTAAGCGATTTGAGCTTGCTGCTCTTCTACTTGCTCTGCATTGCTTACTGAGCCTTGCTCTGCACCGTGCATCCACTTAACAAGTGTATTCGCGAACAACAGAAGGATAACGCCACAGATAACGGCTGTAATAGCGATACCACTGAAGATTGCCATAGCGCCCAGTTCGCCCACATGTGAACCAACAAGACCCGCTACGTAGTTAGCAATCGCGTTGAAGCCAAACCACGCTCCCATCATTAGAGACGCAAGACGCAGTGGCGCAAGCTTAGTCACCAGTGATAGACCAATTGGTGATAGGCAAAGTTCACCTAGCGTATGGAAGAAGAATGCACCCACGAGCCACAGCATTGAGGTTTTAACGCTGCTATCGCCACCTTGCTCAAGTACCGCGCCAACCATGCAAAGGAAGCCAGCTGCTAGGAAGAACAGTGCAAGTGCAAATTTAACCGGAGAGTTCGGTTCACGTTTGCCCAGTTTAACCCAGATTGCGGCAAGCACTGGAGCAAGCGTAATAATGAAGAACGGGTTCAGAGATTGGAACCAAGCCGCTGGTACTTCAAAGTCACCAATCATGCGATCTGTGTACTGCTGGGTGTAGATGTTCATTAGACCGCCCGCTTGTTCGAAACCGCCCAGAAGACAATTACAAACAGACCCATAATTAGGATTACCTTCAAGCGATCCATCTCTTCACGAGTCAGTGGCGCTTTGGCTTTTGATTGGTTTAGCTCACGAGCACGTGCAGCAGCTGGGACATTACCAATATCACCTAGCCAAGAGTTTGCCATCGTCATTTGCATCACTAGGCTGATCACCATACCGATACCTGCCACGATGAAGCCTGCTGACCAACCAAAAGAGTCAGTTGCTGAACCAACAACGATACCTGCAAGCAGTGCACCAATGTTGATACCCATGTAGAAGATGGTGAATGCGCCATCACGTCGGTTGTCGCCTTCTGCGTAAAGGTCGCCAACCATGGTTGAGATGTTTGGCTTAAACATACCGTTACCAGCGATAAGCAGTGCTAGACCGCCGTAGAACATCTGGCACTTGGCTCACCGGATGCCGCTGCTGCTAATACAAATTGCCCAGCAGCCATCAGTACGCCACCGATGATGATGGACTTACGTTGACCTAGGTAGTTGTCAGCAATATAACCACCGATAAGCGGAGTGATGTAAACTAGTCCAGTATAGATACCATAGAGATCCAGAGCATCTTTAGTAGACCAGCCCATACCACCATTGATTGTGGTGTCTGTTAGGAACAAAACCAATATTGCGCGCATAGCATAATATGAGAAACGTTCCCAAAGTTCGGTACCGAACAGTAGGAATAGGCCGCGAGGGTGGCCGAAGATGTTGCGTTGTGCTGTCATAAGTTTTACTAATTTTTATCATCAAAGAATTTAATGTGCCAAATGGTATACCTGACAAAATTAATAACCGCAATAGGCGGAATTTGTAGACTTTGTGAAATAAATGTTTAACGCAATGAAATGTAAGAAAATTTTTCACTAATGATACGTAAATTTCGTGCTGCAATCTAACTTTTCATTTTTACCGGCCAGCATCTATTCGGATTTTTCATCGGTTTGATCGCAGACAAAAGATGGTTAAACGGGCACAGTGTTGGGTTTAGTGGTACGATGCAGACAAAACAAAAACATCAAGTAATTAAATTAAACAGTTTAATCGAACAGATAAAATGAAACGTTGGTATTTGCTTTATTGTAAGCGCGGTGAACAAGGCCGAGCAAAAATGCACCTCGAGAATCAAGGCTTATCCTGCTACTACCCAGAAGTAGAAGTAGAAAAGATCCTCAGAGGAAAAAGACAGAAGGTGAAGGAGCCGCTCTTTCCTTCCTATGTGTTTGTGGAGTTTGATTACGAGCAAGGCCCGTCATTCACAACCGTGCGCTCAACGCGTGGTGTGGTGGACTTTATCCGTTTTGGAGCTCATCCTAAAGAGATCGACTCAGCACTTATTGACGAGTTGCAGCTGTTAGCGGAGCGTCCGGATGAACCGGAAACCGACAGCTTACCAAAACACGGTGAGACAGTTCGAGTAACCGGCGGTCAGTTCGCTGGTATCGAGGCGATTTTCCAAGAGGCTGACGGAGAAGCGCGTTCGATCATGCTAGTGAACATGATAAGTCGCCCGGTCGCCGTGAGCATCGAGAACAAAGATCTGGATATCTAGCGCTCTCAATAACTCAGTGGTTTTAAGCTCGCCGATATAAAAAACCTCAGTACCATAAGATGGACTGAGGTTTTCTTTTTTTGGGGTATTACCCTTTCAGCAACTGAGGATTAGTTGTTGCTGTGAAGCTCGCTGTTCAGTTCAACGGCTGTTTTGTTGGTTAGACATTCAATTTGACCTGTCACTGAGTTGCGACGGAACAGAAGGTCTGGCTTGCCAGCGAGGTCGCGAGCTTTAACAATTTCAACTTCCGCACCAGATGCGTCCAGCATGCGCACTTTGGAGCCAGCGGTTACGTAAAGACCAGACTCAACAGTACAGCGATCGCCTAGTGGGAAACCAAGACCCGCGTTCGCGCCGAGTAGTGAGTTTTCGCCAATGGAAACTACAACCGTACCACCACCAGATAGCGTACCCATAATAGATGCACCGCCGCCGATGTCCGAGCCGTTGCCAACCACAACACCTGCAGAGATACGACCTTCAACCATGCTCACGCCAGTTGTACCTGCGTTGAAGTTGATGAAACCTTCGTGCATAACCGTTGTGCCTTCGCCAACGTGAGCACCAAGACGTACGCGAGATGTATCTGCAATACGAACGCCTGTTGGAACCACGTAATCAACCATTTTAGGGAACTTGTCTACGCAATCGACAGTCAGCGTTTCACCCGCTAGACGTGCTTCGATTTGACGCTCAGCTAGCTCAGGAAGATCGATTGCACCTTGGTTTGTCCAAGCGATGTTGTGAAGTAGACCGAAGATGCCATCAAGGACAGTACCGTGAGGCTTTACTAGGCGGTTTGAGATAAGTTGCAGTTTTAGGAAGCCTTCTGCTACAGATTGAGGCTTCTCGTCTGTCGCCAGTACAACCAGTACTAGTGGTTGTGAAGAGCTTGCTGCTTTTTCGGCAAATGCTGCGTTTTCTGCATCATCATTGCTAGAGAATGCTGTCGCTAGAGCCGCGCTTTGCGCTGCAGAAATTTCGATAGCTTGGTTGCCTTCCGCGTAACCAGACACCTCTGCCACTGCTGCAACTAGCGCGTCAGATGGGTTTAGACGTGGGTGAGGGAAGAATGCTTCGATGATTTTACCGTCGCGGTTTTTGGTTGCAGTACCAAAAGCGATTGAGAATGCTGCCATGACTCTATGTCTCCATGTATAGATTTGTCTCAAAGCCGCAGCGATTGGCGGCGACCTTGATTGATTTGTTAGGAATCATCTTAAAGAGACGTGATGGCAGATGAAAGGGCAAAAACGACAAAAGTCTGTAAAACGATACCCTTTGTCTTTTCAGCGATGTTTTTTCCTAATAAGAAATTTATCGGCGTGCATTCGCTTATTCGATAGCACTGATTTAAGCAGTTGGATTTACTTGATTAAGGCTCAAAAAGCAAAATAGCCAGTAAAACTCGACGCTCTACTGGCTATTGGATTTGCTTGTGCAATATTAGCAAGTTAACGCATTAGGCTGCGTCTTCTGCATCCTGCTCTTCAACAGGCTTAACCACTTTTGGCTTTTTTGGCGTTGGCTTGCGCTTAGCACCAAGCGCGTAAAGCACTTCTTCTTTACGCTGAGCAAGGTATAGCGACAGCTCTTCTTGTTTCTCTTCATCTTCGATAAGCTTGCTTTCACCTAGCAGAGAAAACAGCTCATCCGCCATATCCAACATTTTGTCATAAGCGTCAGCTTCTGCTTTAGAGGTAAAAGTCATCTTTTCTTCTCCGTTGCGTTCCACCACGTACTTGACGATTACAGCCATGGTTAATCCTCTAGTTAAATTTTAAGGTTCTAATACTGTCTGTTTATACAGAGGGTCAAAGTTAATGTCCAGTCGAGGGCGCAAAAGTGAGAGCTGTTTGCCTAATTCCTATTCGTCTCGCATTGCGTGTTTTTGACTGAAGTCGCCGCACGCCATTGCTGGCAGAACAGGATAAAGCGCTCGAGAAGAGGACTTTGGTACTTCTCTTTATGAACCAGCAGCCAAAAGCGTCGTTTCATGTCGAGCGAGACCGATATAGGCACTAAGCGACCATCATCAATGGCGCTTTGCGTAGCCAGAGTCGATAGACAAGCCAAGCCAAGATTGGCGGATACGCTGTTAATAATGGCTTCGGTAGTATTGAGCTCAAAGGCTTCATGCCAGATCTCTATCCTTGGTGCCACGGTACGCAGGAAAAACTCCCGAGTGCCGGAGCCAGGTTCGCGCAAGATCCAGTCACTGTTTTCTAAGTCTTCCAGCGTGACGTGCGACTTTTTGGCAAGAGGATGCTTGGGAGAAACCACAATACACATCTCATCTTCGCTAAACGGGTAGCTATCAAGCTCAGGGTGCAAGGTTTTACCTTCCACCAAGCCGATATCGAGTTGATAGTCGATGAGCTTTTGACAAATCAAAGCGGTGTTGGAGATAAACAGTTGCTGGGACTTATGCTGATGCTCGTCGCGAAAATCGCTGAGTAGAAATGGTGCGACTTGGTTGCCCACAGTGTCACTGGCACCGATACGTAGCACGCCGCGATAGCTCTGCTCATCACCAAACAGTGATTCAATATCTCGGCTTCGGCTGAGCAGTTCATCGGCAAGGGGCAGCAGTTTTTGGCCTTCTTGGTTGATGACTAAGCGGTTGTTGACCCGATCAAACAGGGCGTGACCTATCTGTTTTTCCAGCTCACTCAGCGACATGCTGACCGCCGCTTTAGAGAGAAAAAGCGTGTCCGAAGCTGCAGTAAGCGTTTGATGCTGAGTCACCGCAACAAAGACCTTGAGCTGTTTTAACGAGATGTGTGGCTTCATGTTCAGTTAAACTTAACGAGTAAATTAAATAATTGAATATAGTTAAACATAAGCAAGGTTTACAATCACCGCAACTGAAGAATTGAGGTGATTGTGATGATTGCGAGAGTGACAAAAGCACATAACAGAGTAAAAGCGGCGCCAACCCCAATGGCAGGATTGGCACTGGGTATTGCCAGCCTTGGCTGGAGCTGGGAAAACGCGCTGCCGCTTAATCATGTTGCCCAGTGGACAGGTGCTGCAATTGCTAGCCTGTTGCTTATTATCCTTGCCTACAAATACTTGTTCCATAATCACGTATTGCGTCAGGAGCTTGCACACCCTGTGGTAGGCAGTGTTGCCCCAACGTTTGCCATGGCGACCATGGTGGTGTCTCACTCTGTTGGCCAATTTGCACCTAATGTCGGTGACGCACTATGGCTTGGCGCTGTGGCGCTGCACATTGTGTTCTTGGCAAGTTTTACTTACCACCGTATGCGCAATTTCGAGTTGCACCACATGGTACCCAGTTGGTTTGTACCACCAGTCGGCATTATCGTTGCGGATGTGGCCTTCTCGGGAAATCCAGACTTAGCATGGATTGCCAATAGCGCTTTAGTATTCGGTCTTGTTGCTTATGCGGTCATGCTACCAACCATGATCTACCGTTTGGTGTTTACTCATGAGATCCCAGATGCGGCAAAACCAACCATGGCAATTATGGCAGCGCCAGCGAGCTTATCGCTTGCCGGTTACCTAACGGTTGCGTCAGATCCATCTGCCATCATTATTGCGCTGCTATTTGGCATTGGTGTGTTGATGACACTATTCATCTACCTTGCGTTTATCAAATTGATGCGCTTGCGATTCAGCCCTGGTTACGCAGCTTTCACTTTCCCAATGGTGATCAGCGCAACAGCGCAGTACAAACTCGCCGCTTGGATGAGCGCACAACACGCGCCAGTTGAGATGGTGAAACAGATCACCGCGCTTGCAATATAGAGCTAGTGGTCGCGACGATTGTTGTTAGCTACGTGGCGATTCGTTACCTCGTTGCTTATTTACCCAAACAAGCAAATATCACGGCGTAAAAGGTCTTAGATACACAGGGACTGTGTTAACCTTGAGGGAGGAAAATTAGCGAAAGGCGCGCCGTCACGTGTTCACCGTTTACCACTCAAATCAGATAGATGTGCTCAAATCCTTATTGGTTCAGCTCATCAAACTCGACCCAATTGAAAACCCGTTTGAGAAAGAACAAATTCTCGTCCAAAGCCCAGGCATGTCTCAATGGCTGAAAATGGCGTTGGCGGAAGAGTTTGGTATTGCGGCCAACATCGACTTCCCACTTCCAGCTACTTTTATATGGGATCGCTTTGTTCAAGTGTTGGATGATGTGCCTGCGCGCAGTGCATTCAACAAAGAAGCGATGACGTGGAAGATCATGCACCTTTTGCCTGAGCACTTAACGGATCCCGACTTTGCGCCGCTCGCTCAATATTTAACCGATGACCAAGATGCATCGAAACGCTACCAATTGGCAGAAAAAATCGCCGATATCTACGATGGATACTTAGTATATCGCCCAGAGTGGATAGCCTCATGGGAAGCCGGTTTACCGGTTTTTGAGCTTGAAGACGAGCAGCCGTGGCAGCCAAAACTTTGGCAAGCACTGTACGATCATACTGTGGCGCTTGGTCAGTCTCCGTATCACCGTGCCAACCTTTATGAGCACTTCATTGATGTCCTCGCCAATAACCAAGATGTTAAAACGCAGGGACTCAATCAGCTTCCTAAGCGTTTGTTTGTGTTTGGTATTTCTTCACTACCGCCTCGTTATCTCGACGCACTGAAAGCCCTTGGTGAGCATATCGATGTTCATCTAATGTTTACCAACCTTGTCGATTCTACTGGGGTGAGGTGCGCGATCGTAAATACCTAGCAAAACTCGCCGCCGCCAAGCGCAAGCAGCTTAATGATCTCGACGCCTTTGCTGACAGTCAGCAGTGGCAAGAGGGGGAATGGGATCTCGCGCCGCAGCTTAAAGGCGATGTGGAAGCGAATGTAGACGACGAGCTGCATCTCTCTGAAGTGGGCAACAGCTTGCTTGCATCTATGGGTAAACTTGGCAGGGATAACTTGTATCTATTGTCACAACTTGAATCGAACGAGATTGAAGCCTTTGTTGATGTAGATAGAGCACGCTGCTTGGCAACCTTCAGGCGGATATTCTTAATCTAGAAGAGCATCAAGACGATGCCTTATTGCTTTCATCCAGCCACAAGCCCGCGATTGCCGCTGAAGATGCCTCGCTATCGGTGCATGTTTGTCATAGCCCAATGCGCGAGGTGGAAGTGCTGCACGATAACTTACTGGCGATGTTCGACCGCAATCCGGATTTGAAGCCGCGTGACATCATCGTCATGGTGGCGGATATCAATGCCTACAGTCCGGCTATTCAGGCGGTGTTTGGCAATGCTTCTGGTGAGCGTTATATCCCGTTCTCTATTTCTGACCGTACGGCCGATAAAGAAAGCCCATTGCTCAATGCCTTTAACCAGCTTTTGCAACTGCCTGACTTGCGTTGTACCAGCAGTGAAGTGCTTGAGCTTTTGGAAGTACCTGCAATCATGGCGCGATTTGATATCAGTGAACATGAGTTTTCGCTGCTGCGTGCTTGGGTGGAAGAGGCGCAGATCCGTTGGGGTATCGATAATCAAACAGCAAGTGAGTTTGACTTACCTGAGTTTGGTCAAAACTCTTGGATGTTTGGTATTTCTCGTATGCTGGCGGGCTATGCGGTGAGTGAGCAGGCTGGTCTTCTGATGGTCGGTGAAGAGAGCATTTCCCCTTACGAGCAAACGCAAGGCATGCAAGCCGAAACTGCCGGTAAGCTAGCGCAGTTTATCGATAAGCTGGCGCATTATCGCAAGGTGCTTAACCACACCATGACGATTGAGAAGTGGCAGCAAGCGATCAACCAATTGGTCGATGACTTTTTTGCCGTGGATATTGAAGGTGAGGTCGTTGTTAAATCGATCCGCGATACTTTGTCGGCACTTGGTGACCAGCTGTTGGATGCGCGATACGACGAGGCACTGGCACCGCGCATTGTTCGTCAGTACTTCATTGATAAGCTTTCTGGCTCGCGCGTCAGTCAGCGCTTTTTGGCAGGACAAGTCAATTTCTGTACCTTGATGCCAATGCGCTCTATCCCGTTCAATACCGTTTGTCTATTGGGCATGAACGATGGTGTCTACCCTCGCAGTGTGCCGCCAGAGAGCTTTGATCTCATGGTAGGTCGAACCAAGCCGGGCGATCGTTCAAGACGTGATGATGACCGTTATCTATTTCTCGAAGCGCTGCTTTCGGCGCAGCAAAGCCTCTACATCAGTTACGTCGGACGTTCCATTCAAGACAATACCGAGCGCGTGCCATCCGTACTGGTTTCAGAGCTTTTAGAATACTGTGAGCAAAACTACTGCTTGCAAGGTGATGAAGCGCTAGACGTTGATAGCTCTGGCGCCAAACTCACTCAATCTTTGCTGCGTGAATACCCTATGGTGCCATTCAGCGCTGCGCACTTTGATGCCTCGAGTGCACTGCAAAGTTACGCGGCCGAGTGGTTGCCATCAGCGCAGCAAACAACGCTTGAGGCGACACAAAGCTTATCTCTGCCGTTTAACTTAGACCCCATTGCTCGAGCGCAAGGTGAAAAGGTCGAATTGGAGTTGACCGAGCTACAGCGCTTCTGGCGCTTGCCGGTGCAGTATCTGTTTAATCGACGTCTGCAAGTCAACTTTGAGGAAAGCCTTCTTGGACTCGAAGATGAAGAGCCATTTGTGCTAAGTGGATTGGAAAGTTTTGGTCTTCGTAAATCTCTGCTCGATGCCATGATAGAGGCCAAAGGTCACATTGAAGGCGAAAAGCTGCACGCATTTAAATCAGAACAAAAAGCCAAGGGCTATTTGCCGGTCAATGAGTTTGGTGAACTGGAGTTTGCCGCTAACGTCTCGCAAACCCAAGAGTTGGCAGAGGCTATTACGCCGCTAGTGAGTCAAGAAGCTGAAGATGTTGAAGTCGATTTGACACTAGATATAAATGACTGTCATGTCGCGCTGCAAGGTTGGGTAACCGGGTGTTATCAAAGTGGTGTAGTGCGCTATCGAAGCGGTAGCTGCGCGCAACCGACTATCTTGCCGCATGGATAGATCATCTGCTGGTGGCCGTGGCAGGTAGGCAGTGTAAAACTCACATGCTGGCGTATGACAAAAAAGAAGGCGTCGTCCATCGCATTTATCCAGCGTTGAGCGCTGAGAATGCCAAAGACTACTTAACCCAGCTAATCAGTTTGTATCTGCAAGGTTTGGATACGCCGCTTTGCTATTTCCCTGAGACGGCGCTGGCTGGGATTGAGGCCAACTACAGTCGTGGGCAATGGACACCGAGCGATGAGAAAATGCTCAGCAAAATGGCAGGTCGCTTCCAAGGTGGTTACATGCACATCGGTGAAGGTGACAATCCTTATATTTCTCGGGTTTGGAATGAATGGAGTGAGGCACTGGCGAGTGAAGCTAAAACACTCGCGCACTTAGTATTAGAAGCGCCGCGAACTATGAGTATCAGTGCAGAAGAGTATTACTCGGCAAGCCCTGCGGGCTAAAGCCTTTAAAAGGGAGTGGCCGCCAGTCTTCATTATAGTGTGTAGGGAGAGTGCTGGACGGCCGGGGAGGGTCAGAGGGACCCGTATTTCTGGGCGAAATAGTAGAGTGTGAGGGTGATTAATTCCGTGAATGGGATCGCAACTTACATAGTTATTAATTATATCCGCTTGTTTAAAATTAGATTTTAAGCGTTAGATCACAGTTGAGTTCAGACATGAAGCCAAATGAGCACTCTTCAGATAACCCATTGTTAGATAGCGATGCCCAAGGTCAATCCTTGGACGGAGCACCGCCTAAGAAGCCGACTGCGCTGAATACCATGACCTTTCCATTGCATGGTGCTCGGCTGATTGAAGCCTCTGCGGGCACGGGTAAAACCTTTACTATCGCGGGTCTCTATCTAAGACTGCTGCTCGGTCATGGCAAAGAGGGTAGCGCGCATCGTCAGCCACTAACGGTTGACCAGATCTTGGTGGTGACCTTTACCGAAGCCGCGACAGCAGAACTTCGCGATCGAATTCGTGCCCGTATCCATCAGGCTCGTATCGCGTTTGCCCGAGGCGAAAGTGACGATCCGGTCATTCAGCCATTGCTTTTGGAAGTAAGCGATCATCGTTACGCCACCGAAACCTTGCTTCAGGCTGAGCGCCAAATGGATGAAGCGGCGGTCTACACCATTCACGGTTTCTGCCAGCGCATGCTGACCCAAAACGCGTTCGAGTCAGGCGCTCGTTTTAACAACGAGTTCGTGACGGATGAAAGCCGTTTAAAAGCGCAGGTCGCGGCAGATTTTTGGCGCAGTCAGTTTTATCCGTTAAACCTCGCGATGGCCTCTGAAATTCGCAAAATTTGGGCCACGCCAAGTGCGCTGCTCAGTGATATCGGACGTTATCTGACAGGCCCTGCCATTACCTTACAAGATATTGACTCAACAACGGATAGCGATGGACAGAGCATGGACATTGCCGCTCTGCATCAAGCCAATCTAGAGAAAATAAAGACGCTAAAAGCCAACTGGTTAGCCGTTAGCGACGATGTGGTCACTTGCATCTCACAATCTGATGTCAATAAACGCAGTTACACCAAAAAATCCCTGCCAACTTGGGTGGCAAGCATTACGGAATGGGCTCAGCAAGAGACGCTGGATTACAGCTTACCGAGCGCGCTTGAAAAATTTTCCCAAGCGGTGCTGATTGAAAAAACGCCTAAGGGCGAGCCACCAACGATGGCAGTTTTTGCCGAGATTGAGGCCTTTCTAGCAACGCCTCCTGAGTTGAAAACCCCGCTACTCGCAATGGCGATTAAAGCGTGTCGTCAGAGATTAGCGTTAGCCAAGCAGCAAAAGCAGTGGCTCTCTTTTGACGATCTATTGACTCAACTGAGCGCCGCTTTAGAGCTCGAATCTGGCGAGCGCTTAGCCGAAAAAATTCGCAGCCAATTTCCGGTGGCGATGATCGATGAATTCCAAGATACCGATCCACTGCAGTACCAAATTTTCAGCTCGGTGTATTTAGACAACCCTGAGTGTGGCTGGTTTATGATTGGCGACCCAAAGCAGGCGATTTATGGCTTTCGCGGCGCTGATATCTTCACCTATATCCAAGCAAGAAATCAGGTTGTTGATCACTACACCTTGGGCACCAACTGGCGCTCCAGTGAGCGTATGGTGAGCAGCGTCAACGCGCTGTTTGAACAAGCAGATTCGCCGTTTTTGTACGACAGCGACATTCCCTTTTATCCGGTTAATGCCAGTCCGAAAGCGGGAAAACGTCAGTGGCTGCAATATGGTGAGAGTCAGCCTGCACTGCAGTTTTGGCTCCAAGATGCCGATGCGCCTATTGCCAAAGGGGACTATCAGCAGCACATGGCCGCTGCCACTGCCCAGCACATCAAAATGGTGCTGACTGAATCGCAAACTAACAATGTTGTGTTAGCGGATGGTGATAGCGAGCATCCGGTTGAAGCGGGTGATATTGCCGTGCTGGTTCGAACCGGTAGTGAAGGGCAACTGATCAAACAGGCGTTGGCTGAGCGTGGCATTGCCAGTGTTTATCTCTCTAATCGAGACAGTGTGTTTTCTAGCGCAGTGGCAGAAGATATGCTGCGCCTTCTGCAAGCGATTTGGTATCAAGACGATGAACGACTGCTGAAAAGTGCACTTGCCTCAGAGCTGTTCGCGCTACCCGCTGATGTGCTTGATGGCCTGAATAACGATGAGAACTTGTGGGAGCAAGTGATTGCTGAGTTTCGTGATTACCGTCAGTTGTGGCAATCCCGCGGTGTGTTGCCCATGCTGCGCTCGGTGCTGTTTAAGCGCGAAATGTCGAATCGTCTATTGGCCACCGTTGGCGGTGAGCGTTTACTAACTGACTACTTACACTTGGGAGAGCTATTGCAAGCTGCTCGACAAGATGTGGAAAGTGACACCGCATTGCTACGTTGGTTTGCCCAGTCTATCGAAGATGCTAAGCAAGGGTTAGGCGCCTCCGATGAGCATATTCAGCGTTTGGAATCGGAGCGAAATCTGGTGCAAATCATCACCATTCATAAGTCGAAAGGCCTTGAATATGATCTGGTTTACTTGCCTTTTGTGGTCAGCTATCGCGAAGCGATGGAAGCGAAATACTATGATGCAACAAATCAGGAATCGGTGCTGGATCTTAGAAAGTCCAAAGCCGCACTGGCTCAGGCAGACAAAGAGCGCCTAGCGGAAGACCTACGCCTTATCTATGTAGCGCTGACTCGTGCCGTGTATGGCTGTTTTATCGGTATTGCGCCACTTCGCAACGGACGCTCTACCAAAGAGCCTACCGGCGTTCACCACAGCGCTCTAGGCTTCTTGGTGCAAAACGGCCAAGAGCTGGGCGTCAGCGAGCTAGAAACCATGCTAAACCAGTTAGCAAAATCGTGTCAGGACATCGCGATTACAGCGCCACCAGAACCCGATGGTGAGTCGTATCGCTTGCCGTCTGTATCTGCACCTGAGCTTAATGCAAAAACGCAGCAACATACCATTGATCGGGACTGGCGTCTGACGAGTTACTCGGCTTTGGTGAAACAGAGTCACCATGCAGCAGTGATGAGGTGTTTATTGAAGAGTCGGGCTTAGATATCGACTCTTCAGACGAGCAGCAACTGGATCCGCTGTTGGAGCCGGAGAAAACCATCTTCCATTTTCCAAAAGGCGCTCGTCCGGGTACCTTCCTACACACGGTATTTGAAGAAATTGAGTTTACCGAGCCCGCTGGCTCTGAGCATAACGAAAAGATCATCGCTGAACTGCTTGCCAAAGAGCAGTACGACGCAGAGTGGCTGCCAGTGATTACTTTGCTGGTGGATCAGGTGATGAACACGGCTCTAGACGGTGAGAACCTATACCTTCGAGATAAAAGCCCTTCGCAGCGCTTGGTGGAGATGGAGTTTCTATTGCCGATAGATGTACTTGATGCGCCTTCGCTTAATCGAGTGATTCAGCGCCACGATAGCTTATCTGCCAAGGCGCATGAGCTGGGCTTTTATACGGTTAAAGGCATGTTGAAAGGCTTTATTGACTTAGTGTTTGAGCATCATGGCAAGTACTACGTCCTCGACTGGAAATCGAATCACCTTGGTGAGGACAGCAACAGTTACCAGCGAGCTCAACTCGAACATGCCATGGTCGACCATCGCTATGACTTACAGTATCAACTCTATGCCTTGGCGCTGCATCGCTTCTTAAAAACGCGTATTTGCGATTACGATTATGAGCAGCATTTTGGCGGCGTTTACTATCTGTTCTTACGTGGCATTGAGCCGAACTCCGATGCGGGAATCTTCAATGCGCGTCCGACTAAAGCAATGATTGAAAACCTTGATGCGCTGATTTCCGGTGATCTGAATGCCATCGAGACTGAAAACAGTGATACCGACGAAGGAGCAAATCAACAAATGGGGCTTGGATTTTAATGACTGAACAGCGCGCTTTTTCCCATTGGATTTCCGACTTGGTCGATAAAAAATGTTTACGACCGCTGGATCATCAGTTCGCCAAGTTTGTTGCTTCCATTGAAACCGAGTATCCCGATGAAGTGATGTGGCTGGCGGCAATCACAAGTAGCCAGCTCGGGCAAGGCCACATTTGCGTCAACTTAGATAGCGACTTAGGTAGCAATTTGGCTGAGCAGGCTTTGCCACCGTTACCAAGCCTGATTGGACTCTATGGCGCCGCTGCTGCGCCGTTGGAAGATAAGGTCAATCAGGTTGATTGGCTGCAGGTAATGGAGCGTGCGTCAACGATCACTGTATTGGCTCCAGGCGCATCCTTAGAGGGTGCGGTCACGCCTCTAGTCTGGCAGCAAAATCGGCTCTATTTACAGCGCTACTTTTATTATGAGCAAACCATCGCAGAGCGGCTGTTGTCGATGGCGACGCCGATTGAGCTGCCCAGCACTCAACTTCAGCAAGCGGCGCAGATCCTTGATCAGCTGTTTGCCCGAGAATATCACTACCTGTACTCGGCATTAGCCTCGCTCTCTAATGAACAAAACAACCAAGTTTCACGACAGCAACTGGTGTGTGACTTCTTAGACGTTGTTGATGATGGCTCGATCGACTGGGATCAGGTGGATCGCATTGTCACGTCAGCGAACTCTGCCAGTGAGCTTCAAATACTGGATGCTGCAATTCCGCTCAATACCTGCCTGAACTGGCAAAAGGTGGCGGCTGCGGTAGCATTAACCCGCCGCTTCGCCGTTATTTCCGGAGGGCCTGGTACGGGTAAAACCACGACAGTCACCAAACTGCTCGCGGCAATGGTGCATCAGGCGAGCGCGCAAGGAGAAACCCCCACCATTAAGTTGGTTGCGCCAACGGGTAAAGCAGCAGCGCGCCTGACGGAATCGATTGGTAAAGCGGTGGATGCCTTGGCGCTGTCACCGGAGCTTAAACAGCGTATTCCCACCGACTCGAGTACCCTGCACAGGTTACTTGGTGCCATTCCAGGCCGTGTTGAGTTTAGGCACGATAAAACCAATCCGTTGCATCTCGATGTGTTGGTGCTCGATGAAGCCTCTATGGTCGATTTGCCTATGATGCACCGATTGCTCGATGCGCTACCAAGCCACGCACGGCTTATCTTATTAGGCGACAAAGATCAGCTCGCCTCAGTTGAAGCGGGAGCGGTGCTATCTGATATCTGTGATTTTTCGGCTCAAGGTTACAGCCAAAAGCAAAACGAACGGGTGAAAGCACTCACTCAGTTTGACTGCCAGTTTGGACGTACTGGCAAACAGTTGGTATCGCCACTTGCAGATAGTCTATGCGTTCTGCAAAAAAGCTATCGCTTTGACGCGCGTTCAGGCATAGGACAACTTGCAAAACAGGTTAACGCTGCAAGTAGTCGAGGTTTCGAGCAGGTTTGGAGCAAAGGGTTTGAGGATATTGAATGGCTGCCACTGAGTGGTGATAGCTATCAAAAATTGATTGATGCTATGGTGCGGGCTTACAAACCGTATTTGACTGAGTCGAGAGCAGCGTCTCCACAAGGTGAGTCGCTGCAAAGCAGCGATGCGTTAGTGAACTGGCAGCACGGCGTTGCGCGTGAAGTCTTAGGTTTATTCGCTCAAAACCGCTTGCTGTGTGCAGTTCGAGAGGGTGATTTTGGTGTTACTGGCCTTAACCAGAGGATAGAGTCACGTCTGAAGCAGCGCGGCGTGATTTCGCGAGGTGAAGAGCTTTGGTATGTGGGGCGACCGCTGATGGTGACGAAAAACGATCACGGGCTTGGACTTTACAATGGAGATATAGGCATTTGCCTATGGGATCATAGTGCTCAAACACCAAGGCTGAAGGTCTTCTTTGAGCTCCCTGATGGCAGCATAAAGTCGGTATTGCCAAGTCGAATGCCAGAGCACGAAACGGCTTATGCCATGACGATTCATAAATCTCAAGGCAGTGAGTTTGCCCATACCTTTATGATATTACCGGGTGAATTTAGCCCTCTGCTCACCAAAGAGTTGATTTACACCGGAATTACCCGTGCAAAATCGCGTTTCACCTTAGTGGCGGATGGCAAAGTATTAGGGAAGGGGATACGTCATAAAACGCTGCGTCACAGTGGACTGTCATTGCGATTGGCGTAAATGCGTAGCTGAGTCGGAAAGTAAGTGAGAGAGAAACTCTACCATCCTTGGCAGTGCTATTCTGGAGATAGTTTGGCTCGGTTAAGCCGGATTAAAGACCTCAGAGTAGGTGATTTGCTTGATCCGATACTGCTGCTGGTAAATCGCCATTAACGATCTGACTTTTTCGGATACAGGAAAAACACAGTGGACGTTGAGTCCTTCTAGGAAGTGGTTTTCCGCCATATCCCAGAAACTTTGAATCGAATTACAAATAACCGTTCGCATAGATGTCACTCTTGAATGTGGTGTTCACCTAGCATTCCTTGCACTGCCCGCCAGCACGTTGCTTTTTGGGAGTCCTGTCACATAAATAGCTGTGATTTGCGCGAATTTTAAACAGGAATTGACCTTTTGTAAAACGATTTGTGCTAATTCATGACGGCAATCGATTTCATAAATTTAAAGTCGTCATGAATGATTTTTTAACACTACACCGAGACCGATAGGATCTTGGAGCGCCTTTGTAAATTGTAGAGGTCTTGCTTCGCCATCGGCAGCGATTCTACCCCTACTTCAAGAAAACCTTGCTCTCTAAACCAGTGCAGGCTGTGTGTAGTGAGTACAAATATATGCTCAATCCCCATCATCTTTGATTGCTGCTTCATATGATTCAGGAGCAGCACGCCCCGATTGCCATCGCGATAGTCGGGATGGATCGCAACGCAGGCCATTTCGGCCATCTTTTCTTGCTGGTAAGGATAAAGTGCTGCGCAGCCAATCACCAAACCATCTTTCTCGATCAAGGTGAACTGGTGGATCTCTTGCTCAAGCTGCTCTCTAGAGCGGCGAACCAAAATCCCTTTTTCTTCTAAAGGTCTAATCAGCTCAAAGATGCCGCCAATATCATCTATGTCAGCCTGTCTGACTTGCTCGGCACTGGCCATGACGATTTGTGTGCCGATACCATCAATAGAGAACAGCTCCTGAATCAGCGCACCATCGATTTTATAGCTAATTAAGTGGCAACGTGGAATCCCTGCGCGACAAGCGGATTGCGCGCCGCGTAAGAAACGCAGAGTGCCGCTACTATGGCCTTCGTCAGCCAGTTCTTTGGCTTCAAGTTGTTCAATCAGTTGATTGACCTCAGAAGGGAATAGTTCAGCGATGGCATTACCATTTTCATCGAGCACCCCTTGCTCAGAGCAAAAACCAATTAACTTATCTGCATTTAATTTTATAGCCACTTGGGTCGCCACTTCTTCAGAGAGGAGATTGAAGGTCTCACCCGTTACCGAACCTGCCACAGGACCGAGTAAGGCGATTGAACCTTGCTCAAGAACACGATTGATACCTTGAATATCAATACGGCGCACGCGACCACTGTGGCAGTAGTCGATGCCATCATCAACGCCGAGCGGTTGGGCAATGACAAAGTTGCCACTAATAACATTGAGCTGGTTACCCGCCATTGGTGTGTTATTCAGGCTCATAGAGAGACGTGCAGTGATATCCAGTTGCAGACGCCCCGTCGCCTGCATTACATAGTCTAAGCACTTTTCTGTCGTGACTCGAATGCCTTTGTGATAGGGACAGTGACAATCATTGTGTTCAAGAAGTTGGTTGATTTGCGGCCTTGCGCCATGCACCAGCACTAACTTAACGCCCAAACTATGTAGCAACGCGATGTCACTCACAATATTGGTGAAGTTTTTGTCGGTGAATGCTTCTCCACCTAGCATGATGACCATGGTTTTGTTGCGGTGAGCATTAACATACGGAGTGGACTGCCGAAATCCTTTTACTAGGGCGGTACTGCGGATCTTCACAATGATTACTCGTGGTTTATTTATGTTGAAATAATGACTTTTTATTCAAAAATGCGCAAGGGAAATTTAGTATGGAGCGAAGGAGAGACTTGCCCCTTTATGAATCAAGTGACACACTGACGCAGAATACAGAAGAAGGCGAGCTATGAGTGAAGGCAAAGAGAGTAGTATTGTCAGTAGCGTGGATGTCACGTTAACGCCTCGCAGTACGATTAGACCCAACAAGTGGTTGGAACGAGTACTAATTTTGCTGGCATTAGTGGGTACGGCCTCAGTGATTGGCTTATACAACGATTTATATGGTCGAGTTCAAGACCACATTAACCCTAAAGAAGCGGTGTTTGGACTGTGGATCGAGAAAGATGTGGCTCCTTATGCGAGAGCGTCGTTTGAACTTGGAGATAATAAGGTGGCGATCAATAACCGTGTGGTCGCTACTTCTTTTGAGCTATCAACGAAAGAGCTTTGGTTTACCGTAGGGGTGACCGAGTATCGTTATCAATTTCTTAACCGTAACAAGACCGAGATACGACAGCTTTCACCGACTCATTACAACCCAACGTTTGTTTTGTCAGGAAAACACAAAAAAGACCTGAGATAAGCATCGGTTTTATTGCGCTTTTTTATAGAGTTTGCCATCCTGAATGCACGAACCATAAGGGATGACTAACTTGATCAAACGTATTTTGCCACTTGCTTCTGTTTTATTGGTGTTTGGCTGCGCGCAGAGTGATCGCGCCCAGCAGCACCTAGATGGTGAGTTCACTAGCCTGCTAAATAAAACAGAGCAAATTGAATCCAACAAACCTCGCAACTTTCACTCCTTTGCTGCTCAAGCGAATGAGGTGGTCACTGCCTCGCCATCTATGGCGAAAACCTACCAACCATTATACGAACAGCTAGAAGCATGGGCTGTGCAAAGTGGCGACCCTAAACAGTTGGCAAATTACGGTGTTCAAGCGGCGCAGCTTGGCGGTGGTGATAACAAAGGCAATGTACTTTTCACGGGCTATTTCTCACCTGTGATGGAGCTTCGTCATAAGCCGGATGAGAAGTTCCGCTATCCGGTGTATGCGATGCCAGAGTGTCAGCAAGAGTGTCCAACTCGCGCAGAAATTTATGGCGGCGCACTCAATGGCCAGGGACTTGAACTCGGCTATGCTGAAAACCTCATCGACCCATTTATTATGGAAGTGCAAGGCAGTGGCTTCGTTCACTTTGAAGATGATGACACCTTAGAATATTTTGCCTATGCAGGAAAAAACAACAAAGCGTACGTGAGTATTGGCCGTGTGTTGATAGAGCGTGGTGAAGTGCCAAAGGAGAAAATGTCACTCAAAGCGATCAAAGAGTGGGTGATGGCACAAGATGAGAAAACGGTGCAGGCACTCCTTGAGGAAAACCCATCGTTTGTATTCTTCCAACCGCAAAATGCAGCGCCAGTAAGAGGTACTGCAGGTATTCCGTTATTACCTATGGCATCGGTTGCGGGCGATCGCTCTGCATTCCCAATGGGGACTCCGATACTGGCGGAAGTGCCACTGCTTAACGCCGATGGTACTTGGAGTGGTGCACATGAGTTAAGACTGCTAATCGTGCTCGATACTGGTGGTGCGGTGAAAGGTAACCACTTCGATCTCTATCATGGTATGGGCGAGTTTGCCGGCACTCAAGCAGGGCATTACAAGCACTTTGGCCGCGTGTGGAAATTGGGTTTAGAAAACTCGACAACCGCAGACCCATGGTTAATGCCAGCAGAAAAGACCTCTCCAGCAAACCCGTCTGAAGCGTCGGCTAAGTCTTCTACCTCTTCGCAAGACAAGCCTGATACCGAAACGGATACGAAGAGCGAGAGCAAGTAGGCCATCACAATCAGCGGCTACAACACCGACAGAGTTGACCTTTTTAGTAAGAGTGCGTATAAATCGCACTCTTCTTTTTTACTTGGACAATGCAAGGTAACCCATGCGCGAATTGAACCAACCTGCCTCTGACAGCTACAACCAACGTTTTGGTGGCACACGCCGACTTTATGGTCATAGTGAGGTCGACATATTACGTGCAGCACACGTGTGTGTGGTCGGCATTGGTGGTGTGGGATCGTGGGCAGTAGAAGCGCTAGCGAGAACCGGTGTCGGTGAGTTAACACTGATTGATATGGATGACGTGTGTGTGACCAACATTAACCGTCAAATCCATGCGATGTCAGGTACCGTTGGTCAAAGTAAAATCGAAGTGATGGCAGAGCGCGTTAAGCTGATCAACCCAGAGTGCAAAGTGAATCTGATTGATGACTTTATTACTCCAGACAACGTGGCCGAGTACATCAGCAAAGAGTTTGATTACGTGTTGGATGCGATTGACAGCATTAAGCCGAAAGCGGCGTTACTGGCTTATTGCCGCAGCAACAAGATTAAAGTCATCACAACCGGTGGTGCAGGAGGTCAAGTTGATCCAACCCAAATCATGGTGGCGGATTTGACCAAAACGATTCAAGATCCGCTCGCCAAAAAGCTCAAAGATACCTTGCGTCGTCATCACAACTTCACTAAGAACCCTGCTCGTAAATTTGGTATTGATTGTGTGTTCTCGACTGAGCAGCTCAAATATCCTCAAGCGGACGGCAGTGTGTGTGGCGTAAAATCCACCGCAGAAGGGCCAAAACGTATGGACTGTGCCAGCGGGTTTTGGCGCGGCAACGGTGGTCACGGCGACATTTGGCTTTGTCGCGGTATCGCGCATCGTTGAAAAAATTCTGCAAAAGTACGCAGCAAAGTAATAGGTAGTCGAGATGAGTAACAGCAATCCATTTGGCAGTGAAATCCAAGCGCAGCAAATTGTCGATACGATGACTCAGTTGAAAGGCTGGGAAGATCGCTACCGCCAAGTCATTCAGTGGGGTAAGAAACTACCGGTCATGGATGAGGCTGATAAACAGGAGCAAGTGCTGGTGGCGGGCTGTGAAAGCTCAGTGTGGCTAGTGCTTGAACAGGTCGATGAGGCATGGGTAATTAAGGCGGACTCTGATGCACGTATCGTTCGCGGCTTGATTGCGATTGTGTTGGCTGCCTTCAATGGCAAAACCTCACAGCAAATCGCTGAGTTTGATCTCGAAGGCTATTTTGAGCAGTTGAACCTTATCAATCATCTTAGTCCTTCACGCGGCAATGGCCTTAAGGCTATCGTGAATACGATTCGCGAACAGGCGCAGCGCTCGCTTTAACCGCGTTTAGAAGCACTATCGATTGCAGTGATTTTAAAAGGCCATTGGGGGCGTTGCTACCAATGGCCTTTTTGCGTTTAAAGCATATCGACAGCTTTTTCTACCGAAGCGATAAAGCGGTCAACATCTTGCTCAGAGTTGTAGATCGCGAATGAAGCTCGCACGGTACCTTTTACGCCTAACGCGTCCATAAGTGGATGGGCACAGTGGTGTCCAGCGCGTACTGCGACATTTTGCTGATCAAGCAATGTGGCCAAGTCTTGATGATGCACGCCATCCATGACAAAAGTGATGACGCTAGCACCGGGCTGATAGCCGATGATTTGAATATCATCGAGTTGGTTTAGGGCGTCGTAGGCGCGTTTTTGAAGCGCGCAGATGTGCTTTTCAAGATCGGCATGGTTATATTGGGCAAGCCATTTAATAGAGCAGGCAAGCGCCAGGGCACCAGCGACATTGGGTGTACCCGCTTCAAACTTACCGGGCAACTCACTAAATGTTGTGCCTTCGAACGAGACTTTTTCGACCATTTTTCCGCCGCCGTGCCATGGTGGCATCGCTTCGAGCAGAGCGAGTTTTCCATACAGTACGCCAATACCCGCAGGCGCATAGAGTTTATGCCCCGAAAAAACGTAGAAATCGGCATCCAAAGTTTGAACGTCAGTCGGTTGATGCACCACGCCTTGCGCGCCATCGACGACGACCACAGCTTGGCTATGAGCGCGAGTGATCGCGATGATGTCGTTGAGCGGCAGCACGGTTCCCGTCACGTTGGTGACTTGAGCCACGGCCACGATTTTTGTGTGGCTGTTGACCAATGCTCGGAACGCATCGAGGTTAAATTGACAACCTTCACCCA
The DNA here is from genome assembly GCF_003263785.1 of Vibrio variabilis. GTDB lineage: Bacteria > Pseudomonadota > Gammaproteobacteria > Enterobacterales > Vibrionaceae > Vibrio > Vibrio variabilis. Next base: position 39,910 of record NZ_JYJK01000015.1, on the reverse strand, counting down.
TTGGCACCTTGACCACTTTAGCACCGGTTTGCTCGGCGACAATTTGCCACGGAACAATGTTGGCATGGTGCTCCATTTCAGAAACCAAGATTTCGTCACCTGGCTGTAACTGATTACGGGCGTAGGTTTGTGCGATGAGGTTCAGCGCCTCGGTCGCTCCACGTGTCCAGATGATCTCTTTCTCGCTGCTGGCATTAATAAAACGCGCGACCGTTTCACGAGCCGCTTCGAAACGGGACGTCGCCAGAGCAGTCAGCGAATGGGTGCCGCGATGAACATTGGCATTTTGATTGCGGTAATAGTCTGTGATGCAGTCAATGACGGCTTGAGGCTTTTGTGTGGTCGCCGCACTGTCTAGATAAACGGTTTCGCCATCAATTGCCGGGAACTGGTCACGAATTGCTTGTAAATCAGTCATCTTACTTTCCCATTTCGTGATAATGCAGCGTTGGGTTGGTGACCATAGGCTCGGCGACTTGCCATGCCTTTTCTTTACCACAGAGTGCAATGATGATCTCGATGGCAAACTCAAGCGCAGTACCTGGACCTTGGCTGGTAATCAGGTTGTGGTTGATATCCATGGTAACGCGCTTTTCGCGCCAACAGCTTTCTGGGATATGAGATTTAAAACTTGGGTGGCAGGTCATTAAAGCATCGGGATAAAGTTGATGGTGCTGCAGCACAAGGGCAGGGGCTGCGCAAATAGCCGCCATGAGTTTGCCATCGTATTTGTGTTGGCGAACTATCTCGACCAATAATGTGCTGTCACGAAATACTTCCGAGCCGCCGACACCACCAGGCAGCGCGATAACATCGAACTCGTCGTCTGCAATATCGACCAATTTACAATCGGCCGTTAAGGTGACCCCTCGGGAGCTTTCATTGTCAATGCGCCATCGAAGTCAGCGCTCGCCACCGTGACGTCAAAACCTGCTCTCACCATAGTATCTATGATGGTGATGGCTTCCATTTCTTCTGTGCCTGGGGCGATAGGGACAAGTACCTTTTTAGTCATGCTGGCTCCAGCTTGCTTCTATCTGTTTGATCTGTTGAAAAAGGGCGGCATTTTGAGGGACTGCCAGTTGGTATTTTTGCGCAATGTCCAAAACGTAGCCGGTGATAAAGTCGATTTCACTCTGTCTCTTATTATAAATGTCTTGATGCATCGAAGAGTAATTTTCTTCGGTCGCCTTTGCGACAGTGAGAACTGTTTGCAAAAGTGCTTTGTCATCAAGTTCGATCGTTTGCGTTCGAGCACACATGGCCGCTTCACTGACAATTGCACTGAGTTGCGAACGATATTGAGAGTGGACTAATTGTCCGTTCTGGCAATCAAGGGTGGCCGTAAGTGGGTTTATCGCACAATTGATGATGAGTTTAGTCCAGAGTGCGGATCGAATGTCTTCGTGCCATTTGACCGGAGCGATGGCGTGGTCGAGTACTTCAGCAACAAACTGACATTGTTGTCCTAGAGGATTCCATGCACCTATAAGAGTTTGACCTTGGCCGGTATGGCGGATTTCGTTGGCCGTCACTCTCAATGCCCCGTGTGTTGTGGTGCCGAGGAGAACCGGTCTGTTGTGCAACTGAGCTTGTAGCCTTTCCACCGTTCCCATGCCATTGTGTAAAAACAGGATGATCGTATCTTGATGCAGCATTTCTAATATTGGGCTAAGCGCAGCTTCCACTTGCCATGCTTTGAGTGTGACGATCAGTAGATCGCAATGTTGTAAACAGTGACGGTCTCGATTGGCAAACGAGAGTACCGGGCATTCGTCTAATGAAAACTCTACTGGGCTAGCGGGATGACGTCCCCACAGGGAGACTGAATGCCCAGCTTGGTTGAGCCGATAGGCGTATAAAGAGCCGATGGCTCCAGGGCCGAGAATAGTGATATTCACATTAGCTACAAGGTGATGAGTGAAGCTCGAAGGATAACAAAGATAACGGGAATGGTCGAAAACAACCTAAGTAAGCGGGTACAAAAAATGGCGCCGTAGCGCCATTTTTCTAACTTCAGCAATTAGAAGTCGTATTGTACACGGTAGATAGCAAAGTCATTCCAACCTTTGATACCTAGCTTGTTGTACGTGTAACGGTATGTGATACCCGTTTTTACGTTTTTAACTGGGTGCCAGAATAGGCTTAGGCCACCGTTCACACCTTCTTTACCGCCTTGAGACTCGGCGTAACGATCGTTACGTGCAAACTCGATTTCGTTCCAGTTTACAGTCGAGAATTTTTGACCACCGATGTTGAAGTTGTAGCCAGCTGTCCAACCACCCATGTAGCCGTTCCAACCAGAAACGTTCTCACCGAACTCTTTACCGTCAGGGCCTGTACGTGGAACAGTACCAGTGGTACTTACATGGTGAACACCAATCCAAGGCTTGAACCAACCGTTGTCAGAAACCAGGTCTGTGTAACCAAAACCAACTACGCGGTTGTGCTCGCCAAAACCAGCTGAACCTGTGTCGTAAACTTGACCATAAAGAGACGCGCCTGTGTCACCTAGGTAAATGTGAGCGGTTCCTTTAAGAGATGCACCGTGCTTCTCACCGTCGCCTTTGTTGAAGTTTTCGTAGTCGTAGAAACCGTAGATTTCACCCCAAGTGAAACCTGCGCCACCCTCAATACCTAGTACTGCTTTGTTACGAGCACTGTTTGCATCGCCGTTGTTTGATGTGAATTCGTGATCCCATTTTTGGTAATCAAGATAAACGCCACCAAAGCCATATAGATATTCTGCAGAAGCTGGCACTGCAGCAACTGCTGCAACAACGCCAAGAGCTAAAAGTGATTTACGCATAGTGTGAAAACTCTTCAAGTTGTACTGTAAATTGGCCGCTTTCCGTGCGAACTCATCCGATGGGTGGGCATGATAGCGATTTATATCCCAAAGTAAATGTGCAACACCGCAAACGTTTACTAAAGTTTGTGAGACCTATCACAAAACAAGAAGGTTTAAGGGAACTTCTATAAATTGAGTGCAAAACGATCAATTTGTGTTTGCATTTGTGCAACTTGTACCGACTTTAAGTAACAAACAAGGATGATCCGAAGTCGCGAAGCGGCGTAAACAGTGATGTAGTAACAAAGGGAAGAATGATGTCACGAATTATGCTTTTTCCACTGCGTTCAGTGGTATTGCCAGAAGGAAAGATGAGGCTTCGTATTTTCGAGCCTCGCTACAAGCGAATGGTATCCGAGTGTTTAAAAAGTGAGACTGGCTTTGGAGTGTGTTTGATTAGCGGAGAGTCTGGTGCGCCGAAAAACGTGTCTTCTGTTGGGACGTTCGTCAGCATCGTCGACTTTGAGACGCTTGATGATGGCATGCTTGGCGTTACCGTTTCCGGTATTAAAAAGTTTAATGTATTAGACGTTGATGCCGACAATGATGGATTGCGATTCGCCAACGTCGACTGGCTCGAAGGGTGGTCAACGGCTGAGCTGAGTGATGAAAACCAGTTTCTTGGCGAGCGGTTGCAAGATGTGTATAAGAAGTTTCCTCAAATCGGCGACCTATATCTACACAAGTTTTTTGACGATGCGTCATGGGTGTGCCAGCGCTGGCTAGAGGTACTTCCCCTAGACTGCCACCACTTTGAGCACCTAGTGACTCAGTCTGACTGTACTGTGGCCATTGACTTTTTGGCCGAGGCGTTCAAGTCGGGTGACATTCGTGAGGAAACTCGACATTAAGTGCAGTCAAAGATGATCCGTGGAGACTAATCGAGCGTAATATGAGAGGTTATAGTGGCAATGTCGCGTTCAAAACTTTAGGGACAGAAATATGATAGTAGATAGTCCAGAGGCGCTCACCAAACAAGAGTGGGCGGAATGTATGGAACAGGTGAAGCAGCGTGACAAACGTGCTTTTGGCATTGTGTTCAGTTACTTTTCACCGCGTCTCAAGCAGTTTACGTACAAGCACATGGGCAACGAGCAAGTGGCCATCGAGATGGTACAAGAGACCATGGCCACAGTTTGGCAAAAAGCACATTTGTTTGACGGAAGTAAGAGCTCTCTATCAACTTGGATATACACTATCGCGCGCAATTTGTGTTTTGACATGCTGCGCAAGCAAAAAGGCAAGGAGCTGCACGTGCATGCCGACGACATTTGGCCAACAGATTACTGCCCGCCTGATTTCGTCGAGCACTACTCTCCCGAGACTGACAGACTTAAAGAACAAATTATTAGATTCTTAGAAGATTTACCAAAGGCTCAGAGAGAAGTGGTTCGAGCAGTCTACCTGGAGGAGTTACCTCATCAGCAGGTGGCAGACATGTTTGACATCCCCTTGGGGACAGTGAAGTCCCGTCTCAGACTAGCTGTAGAAAAACTAAGACATTCAATGGAGGCGGAGTAATATGAGTTACCACCCAGAAAAACAAGTTTTAAAGTGTTATGCGACCGGAGAAATCGATTCGGCTCACGGGGCTGCCGTCGCCACGCATTTAGAAACATGCTCTTACTGCCGTCAATTGGTGGCTAAGTACGAGGAAGAGGCTGCTGAGGATTTGGTTGCCAGCGGTACTGAGGGCGCCATCTCTGACTCTGAGCTTGCTCTCGTATTTGACAACATGATGAACGACATCATGACGCTTGACGCTGACTTTAGCAAACCTAAGGTGAGAACCGCAGCGACTGTAGAAGTGAACGGCAAGTCGTTCAAGGTACCATCAACGCTAAAACCTTTCGTAGAGCGAATGGGAGAGTGGAAGAGTTACGGCGGAAAAGTGTTTACGTCCAATATCGAGATTGATGAAGATTGTAAAGTGAGTCTGTTGTACATCACGGAAGGAGTACAGGTGCCTCAGCACACTCACAAAGGGTTTGAATCAACAGTGGTTCTCCATGGCAGCTTCAGTGACGAAAACGGTGAGTACCACGAAGGCGACTTCATTCGCGAAGACGGTGATACTAAGCACGCGCCTCAGACCGCAACCGGACAAGATTGTTTGTGCCTGTCGATTCTGACCGAGCCTATGATATTTACCCAGGGTGTGGCGAGAGTCTTTAACCGCTTCGGTAAAGGAATGTATCCTTAGATCTTGTCTAGAAAGGATCATCAAAACAAAAGGCTCGCATCATAGCGAGCCTTTTCTACGTTGTCATAGCCGTTTTACTGAGTCAGGTTTTCTTGCTCTTTCGGTGTTGGGCTTTCGTCTTTATGTTTCGCTTTTTCAAGCAGGTCACTAAAGTAATGGCGTAGTGAGTACAGCATGATAAGACTTGGGATCACCATGAGCGACGTAATAATAAAGAACAAACTCCAGTCATTAAGGGCGTCGACCATTTCACCACTGAACGATGCCAATGTTGTTCTACCGAAGTTACCCAAAGACGCGAGTAGCGCGTACTGAGTAGCAGAAAATGCTTGGCCGGTAAGCACGGTCAGGAAGGACACAAACGCGACGGTCGAAAATGCCGTTGTGAAGTTATCGACAATGATGGTTGCTAAGAACAGCGTCTCGCTAGGCCCCACTTTTGCTATCCATGCAAACATCAGATTACTGGCACTCATTGCAATGCCGCCAATCATCAAGCCTTTTACAATGCCGAAGCGAACGTTGACCATACTGCCTAGTAGCGTAAAGAGGATGGTCGCCCCCAACCAATAAGCTTAGAGTAGTAGCCAATTTGCTCGTTACTGAAGCCAATTTCTTTGTAGAAGGTAATTGACATACGTCCTAGGAAGGCTTCGCCAATCTTAAATAGGAACACGAACAGCAATAAGGTGATCGCAACTTGCACACCATTGCGACGGAAGAAGTCTAAAAATGGCTCGACGACCGTGACAGAAATCCAGGTGGTAAAGCGACTGCCGACTACTTTGTTGTGACGAGCTTCGGCTTGTGCTTGCAGTGCTTCGCGATCGGTTTTCGGTTCACTGACAAAAAGAGTAAACAACATAAGGATCACAACGATACCTGCCATGCCGTAGTAAACACCATTCCATCCCATAGAATCAGCATTGATGAACGCTAAATAGCCCGGCAATGAGTAACCAGTCCACCAACCGATCACGGCCATTGCAGACGCTTGCGGCAGTTTACGGGACTCTGATTTTGGAAAAGTATCGATACGATAAGCATCAATTGCGATGTCTTGCGTCGCTGATGAAATGGCGATGCACAGTGCCAACATAGATGTAAACATCAGGTTGTTCGCCGGGTTAACACCTGCAATAAACAGTGTCCCGACCAAAATAAAGCTCTGACAAAGGAAAATCCAACTACGGCGTTGACCAAGCGTACTGTGCAGAACCGGAAGTTTCACCCTGTCGACTAAAGGCGCCCAAAGAAAGTTGATGGCATAAACCGCAAACACTGAGCCAAAGTAACCGATAGCTGCACGAGTGAGCCCGGCATCTTTTAGCCAGCCAGACATGTTCGATCCAATCAAAACCCAAGGGAAGCCGCTTGAAACAACCCATCATAAAGACCCAAAGCAGCCTTTTATCCCAGTAACTTTTGACTGTCTCAAGCCAAGTCATTTTTTGTTCCACAGGTGTGCTCCTTGCGAGTGCAGCGAAAGGGAATGGATACGTATAACAAGCAAAGAGAGAGGCGAGGCTCTCTCTTGCTGGTGTTAATCGCTGATTTTTTCCATTTTAGTAATAATGATGGGATCAAGTGGCACGTCGCTCATTCCGCGGGTGCTGCGCGTTGGTTTTTGCCCCATTTTTTGTACGACGTCAAAACCTTCAACAACCTTACCGAATACGGCATAGCTGGGTTAGTCACGCTGTAGTTGAGAAAATCATTGTCAACGAAGTTGATAAAGAACTGACGTGTCGCTGAGTTTGGATCGCGAGTGCGCGCCATGGCAATCGTCGCTGCATCGTTATCCAAGCCGTTTGATGCTTCATTTTCAATAGGCGCATAAGTTGGTAGGCGTTTGAAATCTTTGGCAAAGCCACCACCTTGTGCCATAAAACCTGGGATCACACGATGGAACTGGCTGTTTACATAGCTGCCGTCATCCACGTACTTTAGGAAGTTCTCAACGCTTACCGGTGCTTTTTCTTGGTTAAGTTCAACCACGAAGCGACCTAAGTTGGTATCCACTGCAACTTTGGGACCTGCGAATACGCTAGTTGCAACAAGCGCTAGGGTAGCAATAGCTGTTTTTAGCATTAGAAACGTTCCTTCATGTAGTCTTGCAGTTCTTTGTCGTTGGCGATCTCTTTAAGTACCAAGTTAACCGTGTCGTTCAGTACGGTTTCGATATCGTCGTTAGATGCGCTCATAAGGCCTGAGCGCTTTGCTGTACCCGTGTAAGTTTTTACTAGCTTACCTTTTGCATTCTCGGCGGTCAGTTCGAGCACAACGTTTGCTGTCATGTCATTTTCCATCACGGTGTGTTTAACCGAGACCAATGCCTCCTGCACTTCAACTTGAAGCGAATTGTCGCTGTTCACGGTGACTTGGTAGCCCTGTGATGAAAATTGATTCACTAGCGCATTTTCAATGCCAATACGAAGATTTTGACGAGTGTGTACTGGCGTAATGTTCGAGCGGCCATTGTCGAGCAGTGCAACGTATTGAGCGGTTCGCACGTCTTTACTAGAGAGTGACATTGATTTGTTTTCGACGACTTTAGCGGCACTAGTTGTCGCTTTAGGCGCAAAATTGACTTGTTCTTGTTGAGGGCTTGCACATGCAGCAAGCAATACGACGGAAGCCGCTAAAACGAGCTTTTTCATTAATGATTCCTTTTCACACTCTAAAACTATTGAAGCCAAACCGAGCGATGGCTGGCATCATAGCGAATTCTTATTGTTATGCACGTTGCCTAAGGGCAACTATGACTCAATCTTTACTTAGTTGCCTGTAAAATAACAAATTTGGCATTAGAAGCGACAAGCTTCACATTGTGCTTGCCAAAGAGACGTGCCAGTTTTTTATCGTAGCCTAGGTGACGATTGCCGATAACCATTAATTCGCCTTTAGGGCGAAGAACATGCTTTGCATCACAGAACATTTGCCAAGCGATGTGATCGGTAATGGCTTGCTGTTGATGGAAGGGTGGGTTACAGACGACACGATCTTGTGAGGCCGCTTCAAAGCCATCTAAGCAATTGTTCGTAATGAACTTGCACTGAGCGTCATCTAACTGATTAAGTTCAAAGTTATGCTTTGCCGAGCTGATGCCATAAAGCTCTCATCGACCGCGGTAATGCGAGCGGCTGGGAACAACTGCTTGAGCTTTATCGACAAAACGCCATTGCCACAGCCAAGGTCGACGACATCTTTATTGTCCGCGTCGAGTTTGGATAGATGCTCTAGCATAAAGCGAGCGCCCAGATCCAAGCTTTCGCCTGAGTAAACATTGGGTAAGTTTGCCAGTGTTAGATCGTGCCCTTCAACCTGCCAAGTTGTATACGCATCAACCGCTGGCTTTTGTGTCGCACTAGATAGCTCAGTAAACACTAGGCGATGTTTTTTCCTTGCCAGCGATGTTGTGGTGGGACCTGCAAACTTCTCAAACAACTTCAGTGTTGAAGTGTGGATCTCTTTCGCTTTGTTCACCGCAATGAACGGGCTGCGGCCTGCGTACTTTTGAGCAAGTTGGTCTAACTGCCAAGTTAAGTAGCGATTATTGCGTGGGATTTGCATCAGCACGAGGTCGATGTCGTTTGGCCATGCATCAGTTGAACTCAAGAGAGTTACGCCATTAAGTTTATTTGCCGACAAGTTGCTTTTGATACCTTGTTGGGAAACAAAAGAGTCTGTGACGGCAGTCACCTTGTGCTCTTCACTAAACCAACAGCTCAGTGCTCCAAAGTTATCGTTGAGGATCAAAATATTCGATGACTTAGGCAAGGCGAGCTCTTCAACATGTTGAATCAGATACTCGTCTCCCGCATCCCATGCTTGGAGCTGCTCATTGGCAAGTTTCGGGTAGCGAAAAAGCGAGTAGCTGCGCTCTAGTAGGTTCAGTTCAGTTTTCATAATTTCTTGAATTGGTGACAATGGTTGTATTTTGACAAAATCCCCCTAACTAAGCCAAGCAGAATGTGATTTAAGGGAAGATTATTGATTAAGTAAAGTATATACTTTACCGACTATATAAAAATAAATGTCGGTTTCAGCCCAAGGAAGTATGATGATTCAACAATCTATCGAGCAAAAGCTCCATCAAGCTTTCCATCCAACACATCTCGATGTTCGCAATGAAAGTCATATGCATAATGTCCCGCCAGGCTCAGAGAGTCACTTTAAGGTCATTGTCATCAGTGAAGATTTTTCTGGCGAGCGTCTTATTACTCGGCATCGTAAGGTTAATACTGTGCTTGCTGAAGAGCTCGCAGGTTCGGTGCATGCTTTAGCGATCCACACCTACACTCCTGAAGAGTGGAACGAAGAGAACCAACTTGCCCCTGCTAGCCCAAATTGTGCTGGTGGCGGTAAGTAACGGCAAACCTGTTTATTGGTGCGGTACCAAAAATAGAAACTGAGAACACAGTTTAGCAACAAGGTGAGGGTTTACTGATAATCACCATCAATTTATCCTGGGTAAAGCTAAGGTTTTACCTACCTCTTTGGGGGTAAATCATTAACAGCGTATCAACATATAATGTTATGTGATTTTGATAATGGTGAATGTTTCAGATTGTGAACAAGCTAATCGCTTATTTTTAAATGCATTAATAGCAGTTTGTGCGTTTGGTCAAAGTTACACATATTCGCAACCCCAGATGTAGCAAAAGTTTCCAAATAAAGCGGCTATTGCTGAGATTGGTCGTGGCATACCCTTTGTAAAAGATGCTAAACTACCGCTCCAGAAAAATCTCGCATTGATTCTATGACGAGATTGTTAAAGTGATGTTGCTGCTTCGGCTCGAAAAGAAGCCAGAGCCAGACACTCAATGTCGTGTCTAAATGTTACGCAAATTAAAAGAATCTTTTTCCCGATAAAAGTAGTGCAAGTGCGTATGATTACAATAAAGAAGGGCTTGGATCTTCCTATCGCAGGAACTCCTTCCCAGGTGATTAATGATGGTAAGTCCATCACTAAAGTCGCCTTGCTTGGCGAAGAGTACGTGGGTATGCGTCCAACGATGCATGTTCGCGTGGGTGACGAAGTAAAGAAAGGTCAGGTTGTTTTTGAAGACAAAAAGAACCCAGGCGTGAAGTTTACTTCTCCAGCAAGCGGTAAGGTTATTGAAGTTAACCGTGGCGCGAAGCGTGTCCTACAATCCGTTGTGATTGAAGTGGCAGGTGACGAGCAAGTTACTTTCGATAGCTACACAGCTGACCAACTAGCGGGTCTTGATCGCGACGTGATCAAAACTCAATTGGTTGAGTCTGGTATGTGGACTGCGTTGCGTACTCGTCCGTTCAGCAAGGTTCCGGCGATCGATTCTACGACTCAAGCGATTTTCGTGACTGCTATGGATACTAATCCACTAGCAGCAGAGCCTGAATTGATTATCAACGAGCAAAAAGACGCGTTTGTTGCAGGTCTTGACCTACTGTCGAAATTGACAGACGGTAAAGTGTATGTCTGCAAAACAGGCACGAGTCTTCCTCGCTCAACTCAATCCAATGTCGAAGAGCATGTCTTCAACGGTCCGCACCCAGCGGGTCTAGTCGGCACTCACATGCATTTCCTATATCCAGTCAGCGCGAACAACGTTGCTTGGAGCATCAATTATCAAGATGTGATTGCATTCGGTAAGCTTTTCACTACAGGTGAACTGTACACGGATCGCGTTGTGTCTCTTGCTGGCCCTGTAGTAAATAACCCTCGTCTGGTTAGAACGCAGCTTGGTGCGAGCCTAGAAGATGTAACAGATAACGAGTTGATGCCTGGTGAAGTTCGAATCATTTCTGGTTCTGTGCTTTCTGGTACACACGCTACTGGTCCACACGCCTACCTAGGTCGTTACCACCAGCAGGTTTCTGTACTTCGTGAAGGTCGTGACAAAGAGCTGTTTGGCTGGGCAATGCCTGGTAAGAACAAGTTCTCTATCACTAAATCATTCCTTGGTCACCTATTCAAAGGTCAGTTGTTCAACATGACAACCACAACCAATGGTAGTGATCGTGCAATGGTTCCAATCGGCAACTATGAGAAAGTCATGCCGCTAGATATGGAGCCAACGCTATTACTTCGTGATCTATGTGCAGGCGATCAAGACAGCGCTCAGCGTCTTGGTGCTCTAGAGCTAGATGAAGAAGATTTGGCGCTATGCACCTTTGTTTGTCCAGGTAAGTACGAATACGGTCAACTCCTGCGTGAGTGCCTAGACAAGATTGAGAAGGAAGGGTAATCCATGCTTAAGAAATTCATCGAGGATATCGAGCATCATTTCGAGCCAGGCGGCAAACATGAAAAATGGTTTGCTCTGTACGAAGCAGCGGCGACGCTATTCTACACGCCAGGTCTTGTCACGAAGCGCAGCTCGCATGTCCGTGATAGCGTTGACCTAAAACGCATCATGATCATGGTTTGGTTCGCAGTATTCCCAGCAATGTTCTGGGGTATGTACAACGCGGGTAACCAAGCGGTTATGGCACTTAACCATCTTTACACTGGCGCAGAGCTAGCGGGTGTTATCGATGGCAACTGGCACTACTGGCTAACTCAAGGTCTTGGCGGCACGCTAGGCACCGACGCGGGTTGGGGCAGTAAGATGATCTTGGGTGCAACTTACTTCCTACCTATCTACGCAACAGTGTTTATTGTTGGTGGTTTCTGGGAAGTGTTGTTCTGTATGGTGCGTAAGCACGAAGTTAACGAAGGTTTCTTTGTAACTTCTATTCTTTTCGCATTGATCGTTCCGCCAACACTTCCACTTTGGCAAGCAGCGCTAGGTATTACCTTTGGTGTTGTTGTTGCAAAAGAAATCTTTGGTGGTACTGGTCGTAACTTCCTTAACCCAGCGCTTGCTGGCCGTGCTTTCCTATTCTTCGCTTACCCAGCGCAAATCTCGGGTGACTTGGTATGGGTTGCAGCTGACGGCTACTCAGGTGCTACGGCTCTTAGCCAATGGGCACAAGGTGGCGAAGGCGCACTAATTAACAACATCACTGGCCAAACTATCTCTTGGATGGATGCGTTCATCGGTAACATCCCTGGTTCGATTGGTGAAGTTTCAACGCTAGCACTTATGATTGGTGCGGCAATGATCGTGTACATGGGCATTGCGTCTTGGCGCATCATTGCTGGTGTCATGATCGGTATGGTTGCAGTAGCAACTCTGTTTAATGTTGTTGGTTCTGACACCAATGCTCTGTTTGCTATGCCTTGGCACTGGCACCTAGTACTAGGTGGTTTTGCATTCGGTATGTTCTTTATGGCAACAGACCCAGTTTCGGCATCGTTCACTAATAACGGTAAATGGGCATACGGCATTTTGATTGGCGCAATGTGTGTCATGATCCGTGTTGTTAACCCGGCTTACCCAGAAGGTATGATGCTAGCAATTCTATTTGCTAACCTGTTCGCACCTCTATTCGACCACTTCGTGATCGAGAAGAACATCAAACGGAGAGAAGCTCGCTATGGCAAGTAATAACGATAGCATTAAAAAGACGCTGTTTGTTGTTATCGCGTTGAGCTTAGTGTGCTCAATCGTTGTATCGCTTGCAGCAGTAGGTCTGCGTGACAAGCAACGCGCGAACGCGGTTCTAGATAAACAGTCGAAAATCATTGAAGTAGCGGGTATCGAAGCCGAAGGTACAGTTGCTGAGCTTTACAGCCAGTACATTGAGCCTCGTCTTGTTGACTTCAACACTGGTGAGTTTGTTGATACGGCGCCAGATGGCAGCGACGCAAACAGCTACGATCAACGTAAAGCGGCAAAAGACCCATCTGAGTCTATCCGTCTTACCGCTGACCAAGACTTTGCTAAGATTCTTCGTCGTGCAAACGTAGGTACTGTGTACCTAGTTAAGCAAGACGGTGAAGTGAGCAGCATTATCCTACCCGTACACGGTACCGGTCTATGGTCTATGATGTACGCGTTTGTTGCGGTTCAAACAGACGGTAATACTGTGAACGGTATTACCTACTACGAGCAAGGTGAAACTCCTGGATTGGGTGGCGAAATCGAAAACCCATCTTGGCGTGCACAGTTTGTTGGCAAGAAACTGTTTGATGAAAACTTCAAGCCAGCGATTGCAATCGTGAAAGGTGGCGCACCTGAAGGTTCTGAGCACGGTGTTGACGGTCTATCTGGTGCAACACTGACAGGTAACGGCGTTCAAGGTACGTTTGACTTCTGGTTGGGTGACATGGGCTTTGGTCCATTCCTAGCTAAAGTTCGTGACGGAGGTCTGAACTAATGGCTGATGCTAAAGAAATGAAGAAGAGCCTGATGGCACCGGTGTTGGATAACAACCCGATCGCTCTTCAAGTTCTTGGTGTGTGTTCTGCTCTTGCGGTAACCACAAAACTAGAGACAGCATTTGTTATGACGCTGGCGGTAATTTTCGTTACTGCACTGTCTAACTTCTTCGTATCTCTAATTCGTAACCATATCCCAAATAGCGTTCGTATCATCGTACAGATGGCGATCATTGCATCTTTGGTAATCGTGGTTGACCAAATCCTGAAAGCGTATCTTTACGATATCTCTAAGCAGCTTTCGGTATTCGTTGGTCTGATCATTACTAACTGTATCGTAATGGGTCGTGCGGAAGCATTTGCTATGAAGTCTGCGCCACTACCATCGCTAATCGACGGTATTGGTAACGGTCTGGGTTATGGCTTCGTTCTTATTACTGTTGGCTTCTTCCGTGAACTGTTTGGTTCAGGCAAGCTATTCGGTCTGGAAGTACTGCCGCTAGTAAGTAACGGTGGTTGGTATCAGCCAAACGGCATGATGCTACTAGCGCCTTCTGCGTTCTTCCTAATCGGCTTCCTGATCTGGCAATTCGTACAATTAGGCCAGAACAAGTAGAAGCGAAGGAGTAAGGCTGTCATGGAACATTATATTAGCTTAATGGTTAAGTCGATTTTCATCGAAAACCTTGCGCTTTCTTTCTTCCTAGGTATGTGTACATTCCTAGCGGTATCGAAAAAGGTTAAGACCTCTTTCGGTCTAGGTGTTGCGGTTATCGTTGTACTGACAGTGGCAGTACCGGTGAACAACCTGCTTTACAACCTAGTTCTTAAAGAAAATGCATTGGTGGCAGGTGTCGACCTTAGCTTTCTAAACTTTATTACCTTTATCGGTGTAATCGCAGCGCTAGTACAGATCCTTGAGATGGTACTAGACCGCTTCTTCCCACCTTTGTATAACGCACTGGGTATCTTCCTACCGCTTATCACGGTGAACTGTGCGATCTTTGGTGGCGTATCATTCATGGTACAGCGTGATTACAACTTTGCAGAATCTGTCGTATACGGTTTTGGTTCTGGTGTGGGTTGGATGCTAGCTATCGTTGCGCTAGCAGGTATCCGCGAGAAGATGAAGTACTCTGACGTTCCTCCTGGTCTTCGTGGTCTTGGTATCACGTTCATCACGGTAGGTCTGATGGCACTGGGCTTTATGTCATTCTCTGGTGTTCAACTGTAAGGTATAAGGAATAGTCAATGGACATTATTCTTGGTGTAGTGATGTTTACGCTGATTGTTCTAGCCCTAGTTTTAGTGATTTTATTCGCTAAATCTAAGCTAGTACCAACAGGCGACATCACGATCTCTGTAAACGAAAACCCTGATCTTGCGATCACCACACAACCAGGTGGCAAACTACTGAATGCACTAGCAGGCGCTGGCGTATTCGTATCATCTGCTTGTGGTGGCGGTGGCTCTTGTGGTCAGTGTCGCGTAAAAGTGAAATCTGGCGGTGGTGACATTCTACCAACCGAGCTTGACCATATCTCTAAAGGTGAAGCACGTGAAGGTGAGCGTCTAGCGTGTCAGGTAGCAATGAAGACTGACATGGACATCGAGCTTCCAGAAGAGATCTTCGGCGTTAAGAAGTGGGAATGTACCGTTATCTCTAATGATAACAAAGCGACATTCATTAAAGAGCTTAAGCTACAAATCCCAGATGGCGAATCAGTACCTTTCCGTGCTGGTGGTTACATCCAGATTGAAGCTCCTGCTCACCACGTTAAATACTCTGACTTCGACGTACCAGAAGAGTACCGTGAAGATTGGGACAAGTTTAACCTGTTCCGCTACGAGTCTGTCGTTAACGAAGAGTGCATCCGTGCATACTCAATGGCTAACTACCCAGAAGAAGAAGGCATTATTATGCTGAACGTGCGTATCGCTACGCCACCGCCTAATAATCCTGATGTACCACCTGGTATCATGTCTTCGTTCATCTGGTCACTGAAAGAAGGTGACAAGTGTACGATCTCTGGTCCATTTGGTGAGTTCTTCGCGAAAGATACTGACAACGAGATGGTCTTCATCGGTGGTGGTGCTGGTATGGCACCAATGCGTTCGCACATCTTTGACCAACTTAAGCGTCTGAAGTCTAAGCGTAAGATGTCATTCTGGTATGGTGCTCGTTCTCGTCGCGAAATGTTCTACGTGGAAGATTTCGATGGCCTACAAGCTGAAAACGACAACTTCCAGTGGCACGTTGCACTGTCTGACCCAATGCCAGAAGATAACTGGGATGGTTACACAGGCTTCATCCACAACGTCATCTATGAGAACTACCTCAAAGATCACGAAGCGCCAGAAGATTGTGAATACTACATGTGTGGTCCACCAATGATGAACGCGGCTGTCATCGGCATGCTGAAAGATCTTGGTGTAGAAGATGAAAACATCCTTCTAGATGACTTCGGTGGTTAATCTTCCTTGAAGTAATGAACATGGCTGGCTCATGGGAGCCGGCCATTTGTTTTTAAATAGAGATAGACAGAATGCTTTCATTTGCGACAACATCCATCGCTGTGGCAAACGTAAGTATTTTTAATTCATTAGGTGAGTAAAGGCATGTTTCATCTAACTAAGTTTCATTTAACTAAACAGTTGAAATTAGTGCTAGCCGCAATGCTAGCAGCGGTACTTTTAACCGCGTGTGGTAATGATCGTGAGCAAGTGCATTTGAGCGGCCCGACAATGGGGACGATTTATAATGTGAAATACATTGCGACCGACAATAGCCCAAAACCGGAAACCATTCAGGCAGAGCTTAATCGCTTACTTGAACAAGTGAACGACCAAATGTCGACTTATCGCCAAGATTCTGAGTTGAGCCGCTTCAACCGTTTCTATGGGACAGAAGCATTTCCTGTATCGAAACAAACCGCGATTGTGGTGAAAGAAGCAATTCGACTCAATGAAGTCACATTGGGCGCTTTGGACGTGACAGTAGGGCCTTTGGTTAACCTTTGGGGCTTTGGCCCAGAAGCGCGTCCAGAAGTCGTACCGACAGAAGAGCAACTTGCTGAGCGCAAAGCGCAAACGGGCATTCAGCATCTTTCTGCAACTGAGACGACGTTGAAGAAAGACCTGCATGGTTTGTATGTGGACTTGTCGACGATTGCAAAAGGTGGGGAGTCGATGTCCTCGCTGAATATCTAGAGCGTATCGGCGTTCAAGATTATATGGTCGAAGTCGGTGGTGAGATGCGCTTGAAAGGTCTTAACCGTGAAGGCGTGAAATGGCGTATCGCGATTGAAAAGCCAGCGACGGATGAGCGTAGTGTTCAAGAAATCATTGAGCCAGGCGACATGGCTATCGCAACGTCAGGCGACTACCGTAATTACTTTGAGCAAGACGGTGTTCGTTACTCACACATTATCGACCCGAAAACGGGCAAGCCTATCAACAACAAAGTGGTGTCGGTGACGGTTCTTGATAAGTCTTCTATGACAGCAGACGGTTTAGCGACAGGCTTGATGGTACTGGGTGAAGAGCAAGCACTGGAAGTTGCCGAGCAAAATGGCATTCCAGCGTTTATTATTGTAAAAACAGAAGATGGGTTTGATGAAATCGCGTCGAGCGCGTTTATGCCTTACCTCAACAAGTAACGGGTGACAACTATGAGTACATTTCTAATTACTTTCGGCGTTTTTCTTGCGGTGATTGTTGCCATGTCTGTGGGTTACATCTTCCAAAAGAAAGTAGTAAAAGGCAGTTGTGGCGGTCTTGGTGCCGTTGGTGTCGACAAGGTATGTAACTGCCCAGAGCCATGTGATGCTCGTAAAAAGCGTGAAGCACGTGAGCAAGCGCGAGCAGAAAAGCTCGCGGCTTGGGAAAAAGATCGCATCGCTTAATCAAGCCTTTCGATAACTGAATAACAAAGACCAGAGCAACGCTCTGGTCTTTTTGGTTGGTTCTCACTCAAAATCGGCGTATACTTTTAACTGTATAAATAAACAGTTCAATGCCGTGTCTGACTCTATTCGAAAATTCATCCATGTGGATATGGATTGCTTCTACGCTGCGGTAGAGATGCGTGATAATCCACATTATCGAGGTAAGCCTCTTGCCGTTGGTGGCAGCGAGCGCAGCGTGGGGTGATCAGCACGTGTAACTATGAAGCGAGAAAGTTTGGTGTCCGCTCAGCGATGCCGACGGCTCAAGCCTTAAAGCTGTGTCCTAATTTGCTGCTCGTCCCAGGACGAATGGAAGTTTACAAAGAAACCTCAAAGCACATACGAGAAATTTTTGCTCGCTATACCTCGCTCATTGAGCCGCTATCGCTCGATGAGGCCTACCTCGATGTCACAGATTCCCCTCACTGTCAAAACTCAGCGACGCGCATTGCTGAGCGTATTCGTGCCGATATCTGGAATGAATTGCAACTGACCGCATCTGCAGGGGTGGCGCCGCTTAAGTTTTTGGCCAAGATTGCCTCGGATATGAATAAACCCAATGGGCAGTTTGTGATCCCACCCGATCAAGTGCAACAAGTGGTCGATGAGTTGGATTTGGGCAAAATACCGGGTGTCGGGAAGGTTAGCTTAGAGAAACTCAATAGTGCCGGCTTTTTTACCTGCTTGGATATTCGCAAAAGTGACTATCGAGAGTTGATTGTGCGTTTCGGTCGCTTGGGCGCTTCATTATGGAAGAAAAGTCATGGCATTGATGAAAGACAAGTTGTCGTGGAGCGAGAAAGAAAGTCGATTGGCGTTGAGCGCACCTTTAGCGTCAACATCTCCAGTTTTGACGAGTGTTGGCAGGTGATTGAAGACAAACTGTATCCGGAACTTGAATCTCGCCTCGCAAGAGCGACACCGAAACGCAATGTCATCAAACAAGGAATTAAGGTAAAGTTTGCAGACTTTAAGTTAACCACCATTGAACACGTACACAACCAGCTCGATCTCCCTTATTTCAAAGACTTGCTGCGCGAGGTACTTGAAAGGCAGCAAGGGCGAGAAATTCGACTGCTGGGATTGAGTGTGATGCTAGAGCCTTTAGAGCAAGCTCGGCAACTGTCAATGTTTGAGGAATAGTATGGACAAGCGCGCACTGCTGACTGCAGTGATAAATGAACTTGAAAGCAAAGTGACAACACTGGTCTCAGCCATGGAGCAAACCGTGGATGCCGCGACCAATGAAGAAACCGTACCAGAGCACAAATATGACACGTTAGCATTAGAAGCGTCCTATTTGGCACATGGTCAGGCCATGCGTTTAGAGCAAATAAAGAGCGACATCGCAACGCTAAAGCGCACGACGCTGCGAGAATTTTCTGAGCAAGACAGTGTTGGGTTAACGGCTTTAGTCTGTGTCGAGAATGATGATGAGCATATCGCATGGTATTGGATGTTGCCCTGTGGCGGTGGCGTGACAATAAAGGATGCTGAGGTAACAACGGACTCTGGGTTGGCGGCGCTCACTGTGGTGACTCCCCATTCGCCACTCGGTAAGGCTTTGCTAGGACAGAATATCGATGATGAAGTGAGTCTGGCTATCGGAGATCCCGTGCAGCACTATGCTATTATCTCGATTCAGTAACGACACTGGATCGCGTCGACAATTAGACAGCCGATCAAACCAATAAGGTGTGCTATGAAATTACCTCAACTTTTTCCAACGACAACAGCGCTGCTTAGCGGTGTCGTACTGAGCAGTGCTTTAGTGGCGAGCAATGCTTACGCTTTTGGGCAATGCGGCGTGGACATTAAGAATGAAGTTCACCTAGATGGTGAACAAGTCGAAATCGTTAAAGCCAGTTCTAAGGTCCTGATTGATGGAGACAACAACCTGTTCATTAACGGTAAAGCGATTGAACTGAGTCGGTTACAACAAGATGCCTTGGAAAGCTATCGAGAGAATATGAACAAGTACGTGCCTCAAGCGAAAGAGCTCGCGTCTAATGGCCTTGAGCTAACCAATGAACTTATCGATGACGTCGCTGAGAGTTTCGATAACTCTGAGGCGTTTCAAAACGTCAAACAAGCGGTTGGTGAGTTTTTTGAAGATGTTCAATCTCGCTACGAAGAGAACGGTGATTTTGTTCTAAAGTCTGAAGCCTTTAGCAGTTTTATGGACAATTGGGAGCAAGATTTAGCCAAGGCAAAAGAGGTCTTTAACAAAGAGTTTTTCAGTAGCGCATTTACTGCGTTACAAGAGAAGATGAGTGAAGAGGGTGGGTTAAATCTTACAGAGCTCTCTAAACAGATGGATGAACTCAAAGCAAAAATGTCGGACACCATGAAAGAACAGTCAGAGTCGTTAAAGCAGCAGGCAGAAGAGTACTGTGACTCGCTAAATGATGTCGCAGAGCAAGAGCAGCAGTTACAGAAAACCATTCCGGAGCTTAAGGACTATCAAGTCTTTACTATCTAAATGCCACTCTAACTGATGCGTTCGCCCCAAAGGAAATAGGTATTTTCTTTGGGGCTTTTTATTTCATTTAAGTAGATTTAGCTAGTTCGGGTATCTACATGACGCTCATGTTGCGGGTGTTTTATTTGCTTGGGTAGTAAAAATTAGAGTATTACGCCAAAAACATTTGCTCTTCATTCATTTTTCACATACCGTACCAGCAAACTAGTACAACATGATAAGTGCAGTAGGTATGTCAAACACATCTTCCGCTCCAAGAGAGCACTTTGGTTCCCGATTAGGCTTTATTCTTGCCGCAGCAGGTGCAGCCGTTGGACTGGGCAATATTTGGGGTTTCCCAACACAAGCTGCCAGCAATGGTGGTGGTGCTTTCCTTTTAGTGTATTTAGTCATGATATTGGTCGTGGCGTTTCCTATGTTAGTGGTGGAAATGGCCATTGGTCGACATGGACAAGCCAACCCTGTCGATAGCATGAAATCTCTTACCTCCCATCCTATCGGCAAGCAGTTGGGTGGCATGGTCGGCTGGATCGGCCTTGCGGTACCTTGTGCGGTATTGGCGTTCTATTCCATCGTTGGCGGCTGGCTGATTTGCTTCTTGTTTGGCGCACTGGCAGACATCGCCGGTCTGACGTCACTCGCGGATTGGTTCAAAGGATTTAGTGTCGAAAGAAACGTGTTTGGTACGGTGCTTTTCTATTTGTTGACGGTGTTGATTGTTCAAGGCGGGGTAAAGAAAGGCATTGAAAAATGGTCGACACGTTTGATGCCGTCGCTGTTTATCCTTTTTGGATTGCTGTTTATCTATATCATGATGCAGCAGGGTGCAATTGAAGGTCTTAAACATTACTTGATCCCAGATTTTGAAAAAGTATGGGACAGAAAACTCATTCTCGCAGCCATGGGACAAGGCTTCTTCTCGTTGACGATTGGTGGCTGCTCGATGCTTATCTACGGCTCTTATTTGTCGAAAAAAGAGAACCTACCGAAGATGGCGATGAATGTGACCTTAGTCGATACGTCGGTAGCGTTTATTGCAGGTCTCGTAGTGATGCCGGCGATGTTTGTCGCGATGCAAAAAGGCGTTCAGATTTACGCAGAAGACGGCTCACTACTGAGTTCTGATACTTTGGTGTTTACGGTGTTACCATTGATGTTTGAGTCATTGGGCATGCTTGGCTTAGTGTTCTCTGTGGTGTTTTTCTTGCTGTTGACCATTGCGGCGCTAACGTCATCCATTTCGATGTTGGAGTGTCCGGTTGCCCTTGTCGATGAGCGCTTTAACACCGGTCGTAAGAAAACCAGTTGGGTACTCGGTGCGCTTATTGCGCTGTTTAGTATCTACATCGTACTTAATTTTGGTGAACTGTTCGGCTTTGTCGCTATGGTTGCGACGCAATACTTACAGCCTATTGCCGCACTCTTGTTCTGCTTGTTTGGTGGTTGGGTATGGAGCCGCGCGAGTAAGATCAAAGAGCTTGAGCAAGGTTGCCCGGACTTCCAACTTGGCTGGTTTGGTAAAGTATGGCCTTGGTACGTGAAGTTTATCTGCCAGTGCTTGTCGTTACCGTGATTTGGGCGTCATTTGGCTGATCACTGACTATGATTCAAGCATGAAAAAACACCGCTGAGGGAAACCTAGCGGTGTTTTTGTTTATCTAAACTGACCGGCATCTTCTAGGAAGTCAAAGCCTGCACTGGCAAGCTTTTCGATAAGAGCAGTTTTGCTGATGTCGAAGTAGCTGACGAGCTTATCTAAATCCCCGCCAAAGTCGTCGCGCAGTTTCATGTTGACGATACTCATTAGCATCACAGGATCCATAGTTTCAAAGTTGGCTAGATTCATCGTTAGTCTCTACTTGTCTTCAAAATCCGAAATCAATAAGTTTGCCGCCGCGAAGGCGCTTGCTCGCGCACGTCTTTTGGAAGGCTTTCGTTAGCAGCCACTTCGTTTAGCGCACGAACGGCACATGAAATTGCTTGTGGAATGTAGGCTTGGTCGCCACTACCAATTTGTGCGTAGATTTCACGAACCAATTCACAACAACCGTAAACTTGCATAATGTCTTTCTCTATAAATGATAACTGGTCTCAATATACACAGGCTGCAGAGGAAACTCAAAAGCCACAATTGATGTGAAACAAAAAAGCCGATGTTTTGGTTAAACATCGGCTTATCAATCACAACACTGGCTTAATTACGCTTTAGCCGGAATCGCTTCTAGTAGGGCTACCATTTGGTTCCAGAATAGCTCAACCGTGTCAATTTTCACTTTCTCGTCAGGCGAGTGAGGGAACTTAATGGTTGGGCCGAAAGAGACCATGTCCATGTTTGGATACGGTTCTTTGAATAGGCCACACTCTAGACCTGCGTGGATCACCATGATGTTTGGTTTGTGACCGTAGATACCTTGGTACATATCACGGAAGATAGCCATGATCTCAGATTCTGGATCTGGTTTCCAACCCGGGTACGCGCCTGAACACTCAATGGTTGCACCAGCAAGTTCAGCGACAGATGCCAGCATTCCCTCAACCTGAGAGCGGCCAGAATCGATTAGCGAGCGAATAAGACATAGCACTTCAACTTTATCCGCTTGCGTCGTGATTACACCAACGTTAAGTGACGTCTCAACGACACCTTCAATGTCGTCACTCATACGAATAACACCATTCGGACAAGCATTCAGTGCTGCGATAAAGCGGGATTGAGCATTAGACTCGAACACATCGCCAAGATCTGCGGCTTCGTTAAAGCTAACAATGTCAGTTTCAATAGCGCCTAGCTCAGATTTCAGAAGCTCAGTGTAGAAGCTGTAAAGTTCTTCTAGCTTAGCTAGGTTTTCTTCTGGTAGTGCCAGAGTAACAAAACCTTCGCGTGGAATAGCGTTACGTAGACTGCCGCCACGGAATTCAATGAGACGAGCATCAAGTTCTTTGGCGTGACCTGCTAAGAAACGGCCAAGCAGTTTGTTGGCGTTGCCACGACCAGTGTGAATATCACAGCCAGAGTGGCCGCCTTTTAGACCTTTCAGTGTTAGCTGACGTGCAACATAGCCTTGAGGTGCCGCTTCGCGAGTGATGTCGAAGGTGATAGCTGCGTCAATACCGCCCGCACAACCCATGTACACTTCGCCTTCTTGCTCAGAGTCAGTGTTGAGAAGAATGTCACCTTCTAGCCAACCTGCCTCTAGGCCGAATGCGCCAGTCATGCCGGCTTCTTCATCGATGGTCAGTAGAACTTCTAGTGGGCCGTGTTTGATGTCGTTTGAAGCAAGTACAGCCAGGCACGTTGCCATGCCGATGCCATTGTCAGCACCAAGCGTTGTGCCTTTCGCGGTTACCCATTCACCATCAATATATGGCTGGATTGGGTCTTGAGTGAAATCGTGGTCAGTGTCTTCATTTTTCTGAGGCACCATGTCGATGTGCGCTTGTAGAACTACACCTTTTTTATTTTCCATGCCTGCTGTTGCTGGCTTTTTGATAAACACGTTGCCTGTTGCGTCGCGTTTAACATCAAGACCTTGCTCTTTCGCCCAGCCGATAATGTATTGTGCTAGGGCTTCTTCATGCTTTGAAGGGTGTGGGATTGAGCAGATTTTGTCGAAAAATTGCCAAACCGGTGCTGGTGACAACTTGCTGATTTCAGAATGGAATTCAGACACGGAACTCTCCTTTATGCAGACTAGGCTAGATTGTTATTCCTCAGATGATTGGATTAGAGGTGAGAACATCTGGTTTTCTAGCTTATTTAAGATAAAGCCAAGGATACCATTAGTTGTAAACAACGAGTAGTAAAAGCAAAGCAATTATGTAATCTCGCGTGGTACTGAAATGATTTATAAAATGAGTGTGTTTGCATATTAATGATAATATTATCCGTAATAAAATTACAGAAATGGCGGTAAATTTCAGCAAATATGAAATTTGTGTGACTTGGATCGCCATTGGGGTTGTAATTTAAATCCGATATGGTATTCTTTTGAACAGTTGAGTGATTCAACAAAGTTTGTTCAAGGATTGAGCCCGATTTATCGCCTCCAAGGAACCGAGATTCAAAGCAACTTTTCCCATTATTTGTTTTGTTAGAAGGTGATGTTATGCAAGGTTTAGCAAGCGCGATGTTTTGGACTAATCAAAACGTATACACGAAAGGCTTCGCGTACAATGTCTACTACGGTAGATAGCAATCAAGGTTTTCCCCTTAATTTAGAATTTGTTCTTGGTTATATACCCCAATTGATGACCAAATTATTCTACCGCCACTCCTAGGAGTGGCGTTTTTTTTGCCTTTTTCTAGGAAATGCCACATTAATCTCAAAATGTATGGTGATTTTTTGTCCAGTTGCCTCACCGTGTCACTATGATGAAGTAGGGCGCGTACGCGGTAACTATTTCAATTTGTTAGCAGTCGTTACCGAATAGGTTTCATATCAACCGGAAAATATGTTGATTAGAGTCTAAATTCTAGCTGGAATTTGCGTTTTGATAACCTTATAATTCGCGCCAATCGTTTACGCAACCGTTTACTTTTTACACTTTTTAGGGATTCGATTATGCTCGAGAAGCTGTTCAAGCTCAGTGAAAATGGCACCACAGTGCGCACTGAGGTTATCGCAGGTATTACTACCTTCCTGACGATGGCTTACATTATCTTTGTTAACCCAGCAATTCTAGCTGATGCCGGCATGGATCGCGGCGCAGTATTCGTTGCAACCTGTCTAGCAGCTGCGATTGGCTGTTTTATCATGGGTTTTGTTGCTAACTACCCAATTGCTCAAGCGCCAGGTATGGGTCTAAACGCCTTCTTTACCTATGCGGTTGTTCTGGGCATGGGTTATACATGGCAAGTCGCACTGGCGGCGGTATTCTGCTCTGGTATTTTATTCATTCTATTGAGTGTGTTTAAGATCCGTGAGTGGATTATTAACTCCATTCCTATGTCGCTTCGTACCGGCATCTCAGCGGGTATCGGTCTGTTCCTTGCGCTGATTGCTCTAAAGAACGCGGGTATCGTCGTTGATAACCCAGCGACGCTTGTCTCTCTAGGTCACATTACTTCTCTACCAGCACACTGGCTGCTGTCGGTTTCTTCATTACTATCGCTCTTGTCCACCGTGGCGTGAAAGGTGCGGTAATGATTGCCATCCTTGCAGTAACAGGTCTAGGCCTTATTTTTGGTGATGTTCAGTGGGGCGGCATTATGTCTACGCCACCAAGCATTGCACCAACGTTCATGCAGCTTGATTTCTCTGCAGTGTTCGAAATCGGTATGATTTCTGTTGTGTTTGCTTTCCTATTTGTTGACTTGTTCGACACGGCAGGCACGCTAGTAGGCGTAGCTCAAAAAGCAGACCTTATCGGTAAAGATGGTAAAATTCCTCGCCTCAACAAAGCACTACTGGCTGACTCAACAGCGACTTCAGTAGGTGCACTACTGGGTACATCAAACACAACGTCTTATGTAGAGAGTACAGCAGGCGTTGCAGCCGGTGGTCGTACAGGTCTGACTGCAGTTGTTGTTGGCATTTTGTTTGTACTTGCATTATTCTTCTCGCCTTTGGCGGGTATGATCCCAGCTTACGCAACCGCGGGTGCGCTATTCTATGTAGCAATCCTCATGATGTCTGGTCTAGTTGGTATCGACTGGAGAGACATCACTGAAGCGGCACCGGTTGTTGTCACTTGCTTGCTGATGCCATTTACATTCTCAATTGCAGAGGGCATCTCACTTGGCTTCATCGCTTATGCTGCTATTAAGGCATTGAGTGGTAAAGGTCGCGACGTATCTATGAGTGTATGGGTAATGTCTGCAATCTTTGTCATCAAGTACATTGTGGCTGCTTAAGTCTCGAATACGGTTTAATTAGGTTATTATTATGGCTAACAAATTCATCATCACTTGGGACAATATGCACGCATATTGCCGTCAACTCGCTGAGCGTCAAATGCCAGCTGAACAGTGGAAAGGCATTATCGGTGTAAGTCGTGGCGGTCTAGTACCAGCAGCGATTCTAGCTCGTGAGCTAGGTATTCGTTATGTAGATACAGTATGTATCTCTAGCTACGACCACGATCACCAACGTGATATGACGGTACTGAAAGCACCAGAGCACGACGGTGAAGGTTACCTAATCGTTGATGATCTAGTGGATAGCGGCGACACGGCTCGTAAAATCCGTGAAATGTACCCTAAAGCTAAACTAGTAACAGTGTGTGCTAAGCCTGCTGGCGTTGAGCTAGTTGACGAATACATTGTTGATATCGACCAAGATTGTTGGATCGAACAGCCATGGGATATGGCGCTGTCTTACGTTGAGCCAATTAACCGTAAGCAAAAGTAAACAGTGATGTTTGAAAAACCGCGATAGTTGATATCGCGGTTTTTTTTCGTCTGGCCATGAGTTTGTCTTTTGCATGTTACTCAGCCGGTTTGTTGGTTAGCGAGCTTCTAGAAGCTTGGCGACGCTTTGGTTCATAGTTGGAGATAGCCACACCGACAAAGATGATGGCAGACCCTATCCACTGACTGATAGATATCTCTTCCTTAAGGTAGAACACCGATAGGAACACGGTAATCACAGGTACCAAATTAATAAATGACGATGCACTGGCGGCGCCGATAACGGAAATGGCTTGGTTGAAAAATAGATATGCCACCACAGAGCCACCCAATGCCATAAACAGAACGGCAATAATCGCGTCTAGCCCTACCGGCTTTAATACCATGGCACTATCCGTCATCCACCACTCCAAAAGTGGCCAAGGCAGCAACAATAGGCTCCCGTAAAAGAAGATGTAGTACATAAACAGATGGTTAGGCGTATCTTGTTTATTGCGCTCCACAAAAATGTTGTACACCGCAAAGCAGAAAGTGCTAACTAACAGCAGCAAATCGCCCACCGAATACTCAATACTGAGCAGTTTCTCCAATTGCCCATCAAATACGATGTAAATAACCCCGATATAGGCAGCTATAAAGCCAATCACTTTTGTGAGACTCTCTCGCTTGCCGCTGCAGGCTGCGATAAACAGTGTCAGGCATGGAATCGTAGCTTCAATGACTCCCGCATTAAACGCACTCGACAGGTCAAGGCCTCGGAAGTAAAAGTAATAGCATGCCGTGATCCCAAAGAATGCAGTTAGCGCTACCCTCAAATGACGCATCAAGGGCATAGAATAGCTTTGAATTTGTCGCCGATAGAGTAGCGCTAGCACTAAGGCGGCAATACCAAATCGCAAAATGGTGACCATGGAGACTGAAAAGGTCTCCATCGCTATTTTCCCGGCAATCGCCGAGCCTCCCCAAAAAAAGCAGAGAGAAATAATTTGAAGTAGGTCGTCAGGTTCATCGCTTGGCTAAAGTCCATGTGTGGTAATCTTTATAAAAGGCTATAAGCAAAAAGGCTCATACAACAGGATGGATAGAGACAAAATGCCCCAAGATCATGCCAACTCGCTGCCACACTCTGTTGTTTTAGTGGGGTTCGAGTCACTGAGAACTTTTGAGTTTGGCTGTGCGGTGGAAATATTTGGACTTGAGCGACCGGAGCTTGGCGTTGATTGGTACCAGTTTAAGGTTTGTGGCATAGAGTCACGTACCGTACAAGCCATTGGGGGCGTATCGGTGACGTTTGAGCACGGCCCTGAGATATTAGAGCAAGCCGATACCATCATTCTTCCTGGTTGGCGAAATGTGGATGAGCAGCCGCCAGAGGTATTGGTGAAT
Organism: Vibrio variabilis; assembly: GCF_003263785.1. GTDB lineage: Bacteria > Pseudomonadota > Gammaproteobacteria > Enterobacterales > Vibrionaceae > Vibrio > Vibrio variabilis. The sequence goes on along the minus strand of NZ_JYJK01000015.1, from coordinate 12,444 downwards.
GCACTTAAGCGCGCACATGAACGTGGTGCACGAATTTGCAGTATTTGCACTGGGGCATTTGTGCTTGCGGCAGCGGGATTGTTAAACGGCCGCTCAGCGACAACACATTGGCACCACTCAAACCTACTTTCACAGCGCTATCCAAGCCTTCGGGTATCATCATCTTCGTTATACATTGAAGATGGGAACATGGTGACCTCTGCGGGTTCGGCCGCCGGGTTGGATATGATGCTCTATATCGTGCGACAGGATCACGGTTATCGGATTGCTAACATGGTCGCGCAGCGCCTTGTTATTCCTGCTTACCGAGATGGAGACCAGTTGCAGATCGTTTCGCAGCAGGCGATGGCGACATCGCAGACCAAGATAGCGGAAGTAATGGATTGGGTAAGAGAGCGATTGTCTGAATCTCATACAGTGGATTCGCTAGCACGCCAAATGGATATGACGCCGCGCACCTTTCAGCGAACATTCAAGAATGTCGTCGGACTGCCGGTGATTGAATGGTTAACGCGAGCACGAGTGGATCGCGCCAAGGAGCTGCTAGCCACAACCTCGTCAACGGTGTCACACATTGCTTACCATTGTGGGTTTGCGTCTGAAAGCACTTTTCGTCATCAGTTTCGTAAGTTAGTAAGTCAAACACCGACTGAGTTTCGACGTCAGTTTGTGGGTAATTTGCCGCAAATGAGAGACAAAAACACTGAATATTAGCGATTATTCGATTATATTGTTGCTGTTAACAGGTAATGCTAGGTGCGCGTATGTCCGAAGAAGTCAGCAAAAACATCTCTGAAACCTTGTTTGAAAAAAACAAGCAGGCCAAAGAAACCTCTCACCTTATCCGATACATGCCAAGCAGTATCCGCATACTTGAGGAGCGTCAGTCACAGCAGCCCACCTCGTGGTATCGTAATCTATTACGCTTGCAATGGGTTTGGCAGGGCATGGATCCGATTGAGCTAGAGTCGGTGCTGGCGAAGATTGCCTCTTCGGACCACTCACGCACTGTCGATGAGTGGCTGGACACTGTTATGGGCTATCACAGTGGTAACTGGAACTATGAGTGGACCAAGCATGGCATGATGCATCAAAAACGTGCCAATGACTTGCAAGGCGATGCCGCGGCGGAAGAGCTGTTTAAGGCTTCCCTGAGCTTTAGCATCGCAGGCTATCCGCATCTTAAAAATGACAACTTGGCGCTGCAAGCACAGGTGCTGGCAAACAATGCCTACAACGAAGCCGCGAAACACACCAGCCACATCATTAAGCAAGTTGAGATCCCATATCAGAATCGACGTATTACCGCTAATCTTCACCTGGTAAGCACCGAAAAACCTCAGCCAGTTGTCATCGTCAGTGCTGGGCTAGATACGCTGCAAACGGATATGTGGCGACTATTTAGAGACTATTTAGCCCCAGCTGGCATCGCCATGCTTACTGTCGATATGCCATCAATAGGACACAGCTCTCATTGGCCACTAACCGAAGACACATCGTGTCTGCACCAGGCGGTATTAAGTGAGCTTCCGCATATTCCTTGGGTGGATCACTTTAGAGTCGGATTGCTTGGCTTTCGATTTGGTGGCAATGCCATGGCTCGCTTGTCGTTCCTTGAACCAGATAAGATTAAAGCATGCGTGACGCTAGGTGCACCTATTCACCATTGCTTAGCGACACCGCAGATCATTCAGTCAATGCCAAAAATGTACATCGATATGCTCGCGTCGCGTCTTGGGAAAGATGCCGTAGATATTAATAGCCTTGCCGGACAACTGATGGCGTGGTCGCTGAAAATTCAAGCTTCTTATCCTCTCGCCGAACCAAAGTGCCTATTTTGGCGATGAGTATGGAAGGGGATATCGTGTCACCGCTGTCCGATAACCGCCTGTTAGCGATGTTTAGCCAATATGGTAAAGCACGTGAAATACCTGCGAAAGGTATCGCAAAGGGATATGAGCAATCCCTCGAAATGGCCATCAAGTGGTTGGAGGACGAACTTTTAAAGTGACATTTGTGCGAATTTAGTGAACTATGTGAAATGATTGTGTAATCAAGTGCATGATAAAAATATAAATTAAACACAATTTATTATCGCTATTTGTTTTTTATCCCTATTTCATATAGAAACGGAGTTTCCCTATGTCAGAAACGGCGAAAACCCCTACTCACTATCGCTTAATTGCTGCGTTTAAAGCTATTGGTCCGTATTTACGAGAAACCTTGAGTAAAGACGGTAGCTATCACTTTGACTGTCTTTCGGTGTGCGTGGATGATACCAAGTCTCCAGAAGATAGAGAGTTTTGGGGCTGGTGGCTCGACTTAGCCCTTGTAGATGGGCAGTTTGAGGCGACGTATCAAATTGGTCGCTACAATCAAACCGGTGAGTGGATTTTAGAATCGGCACCAAAATCGGCTATTAACGAGATAAATCGCACCCAAGAGGTGTTTCATCAAAAATTGGAAGCGACACTCAACGATAAATTCGAACTGGCTGTCTCTATCCATGACGACTCCGTAGAGTTTGTATAACTCTCGAAAAAAAAGGCTCCAAAGCCTGCTCTGCGCAGCTTTGGAGCCTTTTTTGTGTCTCTTTTCCCCACGCTTTGCTTTTTTACTTGTACAAATGATGTTTGATTGCTAAAACATCACTCCTTATTCAATTTTTCACGTCAAACAAGTAGAGATAACTTTGGATATTACTCGTCAAACTGCCGATAAAAAAACGGTAGTGGTGAAGTTAGGTACTAGCGTCCTAACAGGTGGTTCCCTAGCGCTAAACAAAGCGCACATGGTTGAGCTGGTCAGACAATGTGCCGAGCTGAAAAAGCTTGGGCACTCCGTTGTAATGGTATCTTCTGGTGCAATTGCGGCGGGTCGTGAGCACCTAGGCTACCCCGAACTTCCCAAAACGATGGCGAGTAAGCAGCTATTAGCCGCCGTTGGTCAAAGCCAGCTTATTCAAGTATGGGAGTCTTTGTTTGCTATTTACGGGCTTAAAATCGGTCAAATGCTACTAACGCGCGCCGATCTTGAAGACCGTGAGCGCTTTCTTAATGCGCGCGATACCATCAATGCTTTGGTTGAGAACGACATCATTCCAGTGGTGAACGAAAATGATGCGGTCGCGACCAGTGAAATTAAGGTTGGTGACAACGACAACCTATCGGCCTTGGTAGGCATTTTGTGTGGTGCGGATAAGCTGTTGCTGCTGACTGACCAACGCGGTTTGTTCACAGCTGATCCTCGCAAAGACCCAAATGCAGAGCTGATCCGTGAAGTCACAACGATTGACGAGACACTTCGCAAAATCGCAGGTGGCAGCGGCACTACATTAGGTACCGGTGGCATGGCAACCAAGCTTCAAGCGGCAGACATTGCACGCCGAGCGGGGATTGAGGTTATTATTGCAGCGGGTAGTGCGGAAAACGTAGTGTTTGACTCTCTATCTGATGAGCCTCAAGGTACTCGCTTCCTGCCTCTACCAGAAGCATTGGAAAATCGTAAACGTTGGATTCTTGCAGGCCCTGCGGCAACCGGTAACATTGTTATCGATTCAGGCGCAGTGAATGCGGTAATAGGCAAGGGCAGTAGCTTGCTTGCCAAAGGGGTTATAAAAGTTTCAGGCCGCTTCGCTCGTGGTGAAGTGGTACGTGTGACGACCAATGACGGAGCTTTAGTTGCAAAAGGAATTTGTGGCTACTCCGATGCCGATCTGGCCAAAATAGCTGGCAAGCACAGTAAAGAAATTGCTGATACGCTTGGCTATGATTATGGTGCAGAAGTGATTCATCGCGACGATATGGTCGTCATTCAAGATTAAGAATAAAGGGAACCGTTATGGACATGATTAAACTAGGCCAAAACGCGAAGCAAGCCAGCTTTGCTTTGGCGACCGCGTCAACGGCGCAAAAGAATCGCGCACTGCAAATCATCGCCGATGAACTTGAAGCGAACGCAGACGTTATTTTGAAAGCGAACGCGAAAGACATCGACCTAGGCCGCGAAGCCGGTCTAACAGAAGCGCTACTTGATCGTCTACTGCTTAACGAACAGCGCCTGAAAGGCATTGCAGATGACGTTCGCAACGTTATCACGCTGTCTGATCCTGTTGGTAGTGAAATCGATAGCAAAGTGCTTGAAAATGGCATGAGCCTATCGCGTCGCCGCGTACCACTTGGTGTTGTTGGCGTGATTTATGAAGCGCGCCCAAACGTTACGATTGATATCGCAGCACTGTGTTTGAAAACCGGCAACGCCAGTATTCTTCGTGGCGGTAAAGAGACGTTCTTCTCTAACATGGAACTGGTTAAAGTGATTCAGTCTGCTCTTGATAAAGCAGGTCTGCCTGCCGCATCAGTACAGTACATCGAAAAACCGGATCGTGAACTGGTTTCACAACTGCTTAAATTGGATGACTACGTGGATATGATCATCCCTCGTGGTGGTGCTGGTCTGCACAAGATGTGTAAAGAGAACAGCAACATCCCAGTGATCATTGGTGGCTTTGGCATCAGTCATATCTTTGTGGATGACAGCGCGGATCTGACTCGCTCTTTGGATGTGGTTGAGAACTCAAAAGTGCAACGCCCTTCAGCATGTAACTCATTAGATACTCTGCTTGTGCATGAGAACGTTGCTGCTGAGTTCCTGCCAATGATTGCGGAGCGCTTGAAAGGTAAAGTCTCACTGGTTGCAGAGCCAAAAGCGAAAGCGATGTTGGCAGGCTTTGATGATCTGAGTGATGCCGCTGAAGGCGACTTCGATACTGAATGGCTAAGCTTCACTCTAGGCGTGAAAGTCGTGGCTGATGTTGAAGAAGCGATTGACCATATGCGTGTTCATAATGCTAGTCACTCAGACTCTATCATGACCAACAGCCTGGTGAACTCAGAGAAGTTCATTAACTCTGTTGGTTCAGCGGCTGTGTACGTGAATGCCTCTACACGCTTTACGGATGGTGCGCAGTTTGGTCTTGGTGCTGAAGTCGCGGTATCGACGCAAAAACTGCACGCGCGCGGCCCTATGGGCTTGGAAGAGCTCACCAGCTACAAATGGGTGGGGAAAGCGGACTACTTGCCACGTCCTTAACGCTTGAATACGCCCAAATATAAAAAGAGTTAGTCGAATATCGGCTGACTCTTTTTTTGTCTGGAGATTGTCGACTTCGCCTAGCGCGTTGCTCTTGCTAGAAATCTATCCAAATGATTGGCAAACTCGCGGCGCTCTGTTTGCCCAAGTGGCGCAGGACCGCCAGTTTGAACGCCACTCGAGCGCATGGTGTCCATAAAGTCACGGATATTGAGGCGAGCCTTAATCGTGTCTTTGGTGTAAAGCTCGCCACGTGGGCTGAGCGCCACAGCGTTTTTGGTGATGACTTCATCTGCTAAAGGAATATCAGAGGTAATAACCAGGTCACCGGCGTTGACTCTTTTCACGATTTCATTGTCTGCAATGTCAAAACCAGCAGGTACGGTCAGTGAGTGGATATTGTCTCGCTTTGGTACAGGTACGCTGTGGTTAGCCACAAAGGTGCAAGTCAAACCCGTACGCTCGGCGGCGCGGCACAGTGTCTCTCTAATCACTTTTGGGCAAGCATCGGCATCGACCCAGATCTTAACGGCTTGTTTTAACGGTTCAGTCACGAGATTGCTCCAATGCGGCTAATCGCTGAGTCAGCGCGGCAACTTGCTGTTCTAATTCTTTCACTCTTAGCTCTAGCGGTTGTTCTGCTTTCTCAGCCGCGATTTCAACTTTTGGTACATGTTGGCTGCTCTTCCAGGATTTGATCACAGTGATCAGCGCAGGCATTGGTACTTTAGTCTTCAATCGCGCCTTTACGAGTGCAACCGTTGGCTCTTTTCCCTCGGCGTGCAATGAGCTGATTGCAGCTTCAATCTCAGCAGAGACATCTTTGGTCATCATGGTGGTTATTCCGTTAAATAGGCTTTGCATTAATAGTACCTTCGAATCTAAGGGAGGTACAGGCGGAGCTTATGTGACAGGCATCACCAGCGACTTTAAGCGAACGAATCTAAGACATTAGCCAATTTGGAAACCCCCTGTGCGAGATCTCTCACACGAGCTGTGAGATAAAGAGAAAAGATCGCCAGAAATTTGGAAGGAAAAATAGTTAACTATATGTTTAATATGGCATTTAACCTTAACTTAACAGTGTCAGTGCAAAACTTTTTGTATTGGGTAGATTGTCCAGAATCGCCATTAGGGTAAATTAGAACCTGTCGGAAGGATGCTGACACGGAACAGGAATGACATTGGAAGGTCATCTTCAGGAAGAAGATTTGGTTACCAAGGGAAACGTAACCAGCACGGAAGTTAGGATAGCGCGGGAAGCGAACAATCATCAGGACGGTGATTTTTAAGGAAATGGATACACTCAGGAAGAGTGCAGGAACCCCATCAGGATGATGGTCAAGGACACCGCTCAAGGAACAAGTGAAGCGAGCTGACTGGGATGGTTAGCGTCATTGGATGAGATGGACACCGCTAGGACGGCGACGAATGGATATAGCTGAAGGATTCAGCCACTATTACGGATGATGCATGGAGCATTTTTAGTAGCCGGACTGCTGCGAGTAAGACTATAGCCCCAATACGCAAGTGTTGGGGCTTTTCTTATTTATAAACCCTAACTTTCATACTTCTCATGTAAGTGTCGCACTTAATCTAAAGAACGCAGAGTCTAAAGCCTATATTAGGTTACTTGGGTATTTAGTTACGAAAAGGAAGTCAATGACAATAGTTACTCGCAGAACCATTCTCGTCCCCTATACCGACTATTTAGAGTCGGATTTTCTGATGCTTAACGTGTGCGCGAAAAATCGTAAACACATGAATGGTCCTCATACCCTAGCCACTGCGCGCCGATTGTTTCAATCCATACTGAGCGATTCAAAGTTCTATGCGATGGCGGCACTGGATCTGCGTACGCGCGATTATATGGGGCATATTTTCATTGAGCGTGGAGCAGAAGGTGAAGGAGAGATAGGCTATATCTTTGATAAGCAATACTGGAACAAAGGGATTGCAACAGAGGTATTAAGAGCGTTTATTCCCGATGCTGTTCATACATTAGGCTTAAGAGGCTTGAAGCGAACGTTGACACTGACCATGCTTCTTCGATTCGATTGCTGAGTAAACTTGGGTTTGAGCAGTACGGACAAGCGGAAGATGAGCATGGCCCGTACTATCAGTTTCAATCTACATTCGGTGTGCCGGAAAGTGAAAATTCAGCACATGGAAGCCTTTCATCACCAGCTTACCTTGATAATAGTCGTCACCAAGCGCTGAAAACTCAAACTCATAAATAGTATGCCAACCGAATCGGCCGTTGGCATCTCTTAGCCTGTGAGCGCCAAACGAGACGCTCAACATTTGCAGATCTAACTCCTTACAGCGACGTGTCACCGCCGCTTTAGCAATCTCAGATTGACGCCGCTGCTGCCAAAATACAAAGCAGAACATACTCAGCGCCAATATCATCAAAAGATTATCTATCATTTCACCTTCCTAGTGAGTTTTTCCTTGTGTTGCAGCTTGTTGCAGCGCCACCAATGCGCTGGCGAGCTCTGGTGATGGGCTAGAGTGCAGCAATGGCAAAAGCACCAAACGCAGGCTCGGCATCATCACCAGATCGGCAAACAACTGATTAAACAAGCCTTGGTTACCCGTTTGTGCTAGACGTACCAAAAACTTCTCGGCTAAGGCTGGAGTAGTCAGAGGCTGCCATGCACGGCCTGCAATGGCAATCAGCACTTCTTGATGACTCAAACGCGCACTGGCCAAAATTTCAGTCACCAATGACTCAAGTTGCTCTGGCTTGCCACCCGATAACGCGCGAGCATAGGCCGCTAATAAGAACAGATCCGGATCATCGGACTCACATTCAAATTGAGCAAGTTCGCGCAAGCTTGTGGAGAGCTTTTCTGGCAACGCCACATGCTCAAGAGCCCCAAGTAGGGCATAACGGGGCTCGCTTGCAAGGTGACGCAAACTGGTACGGATCAAGCGGCCATTTTCTTCTTGCCCAAGCCTTGCTGCCATATCCGTGATGCCTTGCAGCCCAACCGTTTGCCAGTTATCCCAGCCAAGGTCACCACGGAAGTAGTCACGAGCATGTTGGTAATATTGGCTGGTGGTGAGATCGAGCTTCGCTCTGACTAAGCTATGGAAGACAGCCAACTTGTCGTCTGTTGGCTTAAACGTAAATGGGTTGTTGGACAGCTTTTGTTGCTGCTCTTCACTCATCTCTTTTCCAAGACGCGTACCCATTGCTTCAAGAACATATTTTAGAAACTGGCCGACATCGCCTTGGCTTAGCAAACCGCGCTCATCCAACTGGAATTTAAGGAACCAAATCCAAGGTTGTTTTTCTTCGTTCCAGTAGGCGATGGCGAACTGAGCCTGTCTTTGAATCGGATACGGGTAAGGCTGACTGGCGCGCTCGACGGCAGCAAACTGGTCGTTATCAATCAGTTGTACACGTCTTGAGATATCGTAAATATGATATTGGCAGCCACTGTTGACCAATAGATCCGTCAAAGTATGAATGGTTTCCATGGAGGGGTTCCTAGTACGGTTTGGGTATAGAACAATAGATGGTATTCTATCGCCAATTTTCAAGTCATTGACGACCATTTTCAATAGCGATGATGCAAACTCGTGAAATAGTTCGTCGCGCTACTAGATAGATCTATGAAGTTATTACTTATTGAGCTGAAACAGCAGCTTAAAAAACACGCACTTTGGCAGCAGCATGCCCCAGATGCAGCGGCATTGAGTAGCCAACAGCCTTTCGCGGTCGATACCCTTGAGCCTCAAGAGTGGTTGCAATGGATTTTTATTGCCCGAATGGAATCTCTGATTGAGGCGGGTGGCGACACGCCAAAAGGGTTTGAAATCACGCCATACTTTGAAGAGGTGTGGAAGCTTCGCCCTGAGTTGAATGAGGTTCTAACGGTGCTTAAACAGATAGATGAGGCTGCAAAATGAGTGAATCGACTGCGTTGCCAGAGGTGGAGCCATTAGAGATTGTCTATCGAGATGAGTTCCTCATCGCGGTGAACAAACCTGCGGGTATGTTGGTACACCGTTCATGGCTTGATAAAAACGAAACACGTTTTGTCATGCAAACTCTGCGCGACCAAATTGGTCAGCATGTTTTCCCTTTACACCGCTTGGATAGACCGACATCGGGCGTGCTGTTGTTTGCGCTTTCCAGTGAGATAGCCGCAAAAGCGATGCCGATGTTTGCCGAGCACAATATTGAGAAAACTTACCATGCCATCGTACGTGGCTGGATTGAGCAAGGTGATGTTTTAGATTATCCACTGAAAGTGGAACTCGATAAGATTGCCGACAAGTTTGCCGATCAAGAAAAAGAGGCGCAGCAGCAGTCACCGCATATGAGCCTTTGGCTAAGGTTGAAGTGCCACACTCAACAGGACGTTTTCCAACCAGCCGCTACTGCCTAATGGAAATGAAGCCGAAGACGGGTCGCAAGCATCAGCTTCGTCGTCATATGCATCATTTGAGTCACCCCATTGTCGGTGACACGACTCATGGTGATGGCCGACATAACCGCTTGTTTAGAGAGCATTACGATGCCCATCGCATGTTATTGCACGCATCTTGTTTGACGTTTAACCACCCAATGACGGGTGAGCCAGTGCGTATTCAAGCAGGGTTTGATTCAGTTTGGCTGAGCCTAATGAGTGAGTTTGGCTGGCAAGAGTGTGACGCCATCCAAGATTACACCTAATTACGTTACTTTACGGGCTAAATAGTGGATTTCTTAATAGATGAATTTTCGCTAAACTGTGGGCTAAACCATAGGAGGTGTTATGCATTGTCCATTTTGTTCAGAAAATGACACAAAAGTTATCGATTCCAGACTGGTAGCCGATGGCCATCAGGTGCGCCGTCGTCGCCAATGTTTGGCGTGCAGTGAGCGTTTCACCACCTTTGAAACCGCCGAACTGGTTATGCCAAAGGTGATTAAATCCAATGGTAATCGTGAGCCTTTCAACAAGGATAAGATGGTCGGCGGTATCCAGCGAGCGCTAGAAAAGCGCCCTGTAAGTGCTGACTCGATTGAACTTGCGATCAGTCACATTGAATCTCAACTTCGCGCTACCGGCGAGCGTGAAGTCCCAAGCGAAATGATAGGTAACCTAGTCATGACTCAGCTCAAGGAGCTGGATAAAGTGGCGTATATTCGTTTCGCCTCTGTTTACCGTAGTTTTGAAGATATTCGCGAGTTCGGTGAAGAAATCGCTCGCTTGGAAGACTAACGGCTCACTCAAATAAGCGATAGGTATGGATTACTATGAGTCAGTTTAGCGCTATTGACTATCAGATGATGAGCTTAGCGATTGACCTAGCCAAGAAAGGCCGCTTCACCACTGCTCCAAACCCGAATGTCGGCTGCGTGATCACGCAAAATGATGTCATTGTGGGGCAGGGATACCATAAGAAAGCGGGAGAGCCGCACGCCGAAGTGCATGCAATGCGTATGGCGGGAGAACAAACTAAGGGCGCTACGGCGTACGTCACCTTAGAGCCATGTTCCCATTATGGGCGCACACCACCCTGCGCCGAAGGCTGATAAAAGCGGGCGTCGCTAAAGTCGTCTGTGCCATGTCCGATCCAAACCCACAAGTCGCCGGGCGTGGTTTTGCCATGCTTGAAGAGGCGGGTATTGAAGTGCAGGTTGGCATCTTAGAGCAAGATGCGCGAGCACTAAACCGCGGTTTTCTAAAGAAAATGGAAACCAATCGTCCCTTCGTTCAGCTTAAAATGGCGGCCAGTCTCGATGGCCAAACCGCACTGGCTAATGGTCAAAGCCAGTGGATCACAGGCGCTGAAGCGCGCCGCGATGTGCAGGCCTACCGTGCTGAAGCTGGCGCGATTTTGTCGACTAGCCGCACCGTGATTGATGACAATGCCTCTCTCAATGTTCGCTGGAATGAATTGCCAAGCCAAGTTCACTCGGTGATTGACTCGACAGAGCTTCGTCAGCCAACTCGAGTTATTTTAGACAGACAGAATCAGCTCAGCGCCGATCTAAAACTGTTCAGCACTGAAGGCACCATCATCCGAGTGGCGCATGAAGGTGGCGATCTCAATATCCCAGCAGGTTCAATCGGGCAGCTAGACCTTGCTCAAACGCTAGATGCACTGGCGGCAGAGCACCAAATTAACCATGTTTGGGTGGAAGCGGGCGCGACGCTGGCGGGCTCGATGATCGAGCAGCAGCTTGTCGATGAGCTTATTGTCTATTTAGCACCTAAGCTTATGGGGCTGATGGTCGAGGACTGATCGGCGCGCTTGGGCTTGAGTCGATGCAACAGGTTATCGAACTCGACATTAAAGATATTCGAATGGTGGGCAGTGATATTCGAATCGTTGCCACGCCACAACTCATAAAGAAATAGAAGATGTTTACAGGAATTATTGAAGCCGTTGGTACCCTAAAAGCGATCACGCCAAAAGGGGAAGACATCAGCGTCACCGTTGACGTAGGCAAACTGGACATGGGCGATGTAAAGCTCGGTGACAGCATTGCGACCAATGGTGTGTGTCTCACTGTGGTGGCGTTCACCGACAGTAGTTACCAAGCGGATTTATCATTAGAGACGCTTAAGAAAACGGGCTTTGCCAATTACAGTGTGGGTGACAAGGTGAACCTTGAGAAAGCCATGCTGCCGACCACGCGTTTCGGTGGTCATATTGTCTCTGGCCACGTTGATGGTGTGGGTGAGATTGTCGATAGACAGCAGGTCGGTCGTGCAGTGGAGTACTGGGTACAGATGCCATCAGAGATCACTAAGTATGTCGCTGAAAAAGGCTCGATTACCGTTGATGGTATTAGTTTAACGGTGAACGATCTTCGAAAAGATGCGTTTAAGCTGACTATCGTGCCGCATACGTCGGAAGAGACGACCATCGACCAGTTCCAGGTTGGCAGAAAAGTAAACCTTGAAGTCGATGTTATGGCTCGTTACATGGAGCGATTACTTCAAGCGCAGACGCACTCTGAGCCTGAGTCGAGACTGACGATGGAATTCTTACAACAAAATGGTTTTGCCTAGTTTCTCGCATTTAAATATCGAAGAACATTAGAGCCGTAAAACCTAGATAAAAACGATCGCAACAACAGGAACGTGAAATGCCAATTAGTACGCCGCAAGAAATCATTGAAGATATCCGTTTAGGAAAAATGGTCATCCTGATGGATGACGAAGATCGTGAAAACGAAGGCGACCTTATCATGGCCGCTGAACATATTACTCCTGAAGCTATCAACTTTATGGCCACCCATGGTCGCGGTCTTATCTGCTTGACCATGACCAAGGAACGCTGTGAAACGCTGGGTCTGCCACCAATGGTGCAAGACAACAACGCGCAATACACAACAAACTT
>NZ_JYJK01000014.1 GCF_003263785.1 Vibrio variabilis | reverse complement strand
TCAATTATTCCTCCCAGCGACGTAGTTAATTGTTTCTATTGGTGACTTTTATTGTCAGTACTCTCGGCGGGAATAAAATATGCAGATTGTAGAGTGGGCATTCATATTGTTCTTTGCATTTGGTGGTCTGCTATTAGTGTGGTTTATATTGGTTGGCGGAGTTTTGACTTTTTTTACTCCAAGGAGAGTTATTCAGTACGCTTTTTCCCCAGAGCATTATACAAGGGGAGAGCTTGCGCTAGTGAGAGGGTTCCATTTCGTAGCACTAACACACGGTATAGCTTTGCTTACTGCTGTCACCTTCCCTAAATGGGCAAAAAAGCGGCGATTGACGGAAATACGCTCCGTATGTTCTCCAATCTTCATAAAGCTTTCCATTACATATATATACGTCCTGTGGATTTTGACGGTTTCAGTCCTTATTTGTTTGGCAACGATGACGATTCTACAGTGATCGTGTTTATTGCAATTCACTGCTTTGGTGTTTGAGTTTAAGGTAGTATTTTTCAATTGCAGTGACACTCAGTCACTGCAATCGAGCACATCAATTTGTTCTTAGTTACGTTTCAAGCCCAATTACCAAAGGGTTCCGTATCGGCTCCCCAAGCTCAGGCAGTGGCCTTTGATTACTTTCCCCATATCCAATTTTAAACTTCACTCGGTTAAGACAGACCTTATCGATGTGTTCGCTAAGCAGGTTGAAGGCTTCAAAGCGGGGTTTTAAATGGGGGTGAGCCGCTTGGTAGCGTTGAATCTCTTTAGCGAGTATGCCGTAGAATTTTGTCTCACTGATCCCTTGGGGTTCAAGTCCGTTCTGTCCTGACTCGGTTGTTTCTAACCACGGGGAAATAAATCGAAGCACAGTGACGAAATGACCGGTCAGTAGGTCATGAACGAGGTACTTGGCTGGTAGCGTGTCAGGTTTTGCTTGATGGCATCATCGAGTGAGTCCAGTTCAGGGAGTTCTTCGTCCACCAACCTTAAGTCGCCATGAAAGTCTTTGATGATACAGCCTACCGGCTGATTGTTTTCAAGAGTCAGTGTCACATTTTGCCCGTGAGCGACGAGCCCTACACCATATTGGCACATCAAGTGGTAGAGCGGGATGACGACATGGCGAAACAGTTGAGTTAGCCATTGTTCCTGCGAAAGACCAGAGGCATCGATTAACGCCAAGATACATGCGTTTCCTTTGCCATCATCCTGCATTAATGTTGCCATCGACATCGGTCTTTGTTCTGAATTGATGACTGACTCCGCACGTTCTCGCCAAATGCAGCCGAGCATTTCATTGTATCGATAGGCGCCTTCGATTTGAGATTGATACGGGTGAGAAACAAAAATTCCCCCGAGTTCTTGCTGCACCTTAAGCCCGAGGGAGTTAAGTAGTGGGTCGTTGCTAGCAATGTCTGCTAGCCAAGTCGATATGGCTGCCCCTTGCTGAATGTATTTGCCTGGAATGCCGCGATAGCAAGAGGTATTGAGTATGGTGACGGCTGTTTTAACATCGAATTTGGTCTCAGGGGATAGGGCGCTGAGCGTGCGTATGGACTGTTGGGGCTGCCATAGTGCTTTTGAGTAACCGAGGTCGATACACCGTCCATCCTCAAAGTAGTCTTGGAATTGAATACGGATAAAGCGTTGATATTGCCAAGGGTGTATAGCAATCATAAGGTAATCCGTTTCGTGACCTTTTGGTAACTGTGCATGCAAACCGTCATAATCACTCGGTGACATGGTGGCTTTGATCAAATCGGCAGCTGCTAGAACGTCACGAAACCCGCTGTGGCAAAGTGAATGGTGCACAGCCACATAACGCAGTTGAAAACCGACACTGGTTTCTGGTGAGTAACGTTTTAACTCATCTTCTCCCCAGCCTAATCGACCTTTGTTAGCGATAAGCTTTGGGTGTGCATCGAGATAACGTTGTCTTTGGATTTCATCGCAATTGATGATATCCGACGCGGTGACATGCTCGAGTATTTTGACGCGTTCCACTTCACTGAATAGGGTTTGATTCATTTCTTCTATGAGACCAGAAAGGTCAATGTCGTTTATTTTTATTGTCGCTTGAAGATCAATTAAAAACTCACTAATTGTTGGGTTATTTGAGTTTTCATTATTTATCGAATTAATAATAGGGTTATACATTCCCCAAATACTTTTTCTTGCATCAAACTGCCAGGTGACCTTATTTAAAACAAGTGTTATCCGCGCAATGTCTTTACTCATGGCGACCTCACGGTCGAACTCAAACATCTCTTCAAAATCAAGCTCGCTAAGTGCTTTGGCGATGAGCTTTTGATTTGCCTGATACCAGTACTGCTTTGTCACGATTTGTCCCTTTTTGTCATTATCTAATTGATAAATATATAGATATGGATGTGATTCGTTTATGTAAATAATCTATTGACAAATTGCTATGAGATCAACAATCATAACGATAATTATTATCATTTTCATAAAATATGTAGTGTAGTTGTTGCTATGTGGATGCGTGGTGCCTTACTTGCAGTAGGGCTAAATCAAACATTGTTGTTGAGTTTATTGCCAATTTTAGTGGCAGTACTCGGTATTGAAGGCTCAGGGAAATCATGGTCTTTGATCATGGCTTTCCTGAATTTAAATATGCTGAGTTTCTTTATTGGCTCGGCGTTTTGGCAGGAGTCATTATTCGCCTTGGTTACTTATCTAGCACAAAAATAACGATCTTGGGCTACTTTCTATCGAATGCTTTGTTTGTGGCTTTGCTTTTAGGTGCGACCAATAGCGTCCAGTTCAGTATTGAGTTTCTCGTATTGATTGGTGTATCTCGTTTATTTATGGGGTTCTTTTCAAGTGCGTTCATGCCGGTCGCTCAAGGGAGCATGTATGCACAAACGTCATGTGAGCAAAGACGGTACAAGAAGCTATCCAAAATAAGTGGAGCTTTGACACTCGGACGACTTGCAGGACCGGGATTGGTTCTATTGCCAGTTGATTGGCTTTGGGTATTGACGATTCCTTTTGTGCCGATGTCTTGGAGCTATTTTAAGCGTCTATCTATTTCTTCTACCGGCCAAGAAGCAGAGCTATCTACTGCGCCTAAAACCCAGACGCTGTCGCTATTTTTACTCTATCCGTCCTCTTTGATCGCGCCGCTTGTCATAGCGCTGTCTACCACCGCCTTGGTGGCGAGTTTTCAACTCGCACTCGCTCCCGAGATGACATCACTAGTAGGGGACGCCGAACAGGCGAGTGAGATGCTTGCTTTATTGATGCTTGCGTTGTCGGTACTGCTGTTCATTCTGCAAGTCTGGGTTATGCCTTGTCTAGCTAAGTGGCTTAAGACTCGCCTTTTCATCATTGCCTTCGGTTTAGTGGGCTTCGGCTTACTTGCGCTGATCCCAGACCCCAATTTAACAAACTTTATTCTCGCAGGCTTAGCTCTCGCGCTATCGATAGCGGGATTACCCCCTTGGTACAGCCAAGTCGCGTTTCGACGTGGAGAGCCGAAGCGCAAGGTGTCTGAGACCAGTGGTTTGCTGGTTCAAAGTCATTCTTTGGGACACCTAGTCGGCACTGCAAGTGCTGCGCTGTGCCTGAGCGTTGGCATCAATGCTCTCTATGCATCGAGCCTGTTCGCACTCGTTATTTTGAGTCTGATGTGGGTCGTAGTATCGACATCTCGCTCGCTTTTAACCACCTCTATATCAGAAAGTAAAGGAACAACATGAACACTTTAGTGAGAAAGGGTCTTCCCCTCACCACACTGGCCATGGCCATCTTGGTTCACAGTGCCGCTTACGCCTCACCAAAATCAGACCTAGAAACGGTGATTGTAACGGGCTCAAAAATCCAAAGCACGATCGCGGATTCTGCAACAACCATGTGGGTAATCGATCAAAAAGAACTCGAAAAGCAGATCAATGCGGGCGCTGACTTAAAAGGAGCCCTCGGAAGACTGATACCAGGTTTTGACTTTGGTAGTGGAAGTCGAACTAACTACTCACAGAATCTACGTGGGCGCTCAGCACTCGTGATGATTGATGGTGTATCGCTGAACTCAACGCGTGAGATCAGCCGCCAATTCGACAGTATTAACCCATTTAACATCGAGCGTGTTGAGGTGCTATCTGGTGCGACCGCATTATTTGGCGCGGGAGCATCGGGCGGTATCATCAATATCATTACCAAAAAAGGCGAGTCTGGAGAGTTGGGCGTTGAGGCTCGTATTGGCGGTGTCTCTGGCTTTAACAGCAGTGAAGATCTTACCAAACAGGCCGCAGTCGCCATTTCTGGTGGTAATGACACGGTGGCAGGTCGCCTTTCGGTTGCTTATGAGGGGAAAGGCGCCGCGTTTGATGGCGATGGCAACATGATCATGCCAGACATAACGCAAACAGACATGCAGTTCAACGATGCCGTTGATGTTATGGGCAATCTAGAGTTTCACTTTGACGAGCAGCAGTCGCTATCTCTTACGGCACAATATTATGACAGTCAGCAAGATACTGAGTATGGCGCGTATTTAGGCTCTAATTTGGCAGGCATTATGGGCTTTCCTGAGTTCATTGACATTCAAAAAGGTTTGAAGCTTGACGAACAGCCGTCAACAAAACGGTCTTTCGTGAATGCTCAGTACAAGCATGATGATGTGTTGTCTCATGCGCTGCTAGCGCAACTCTACTACCGTAGCGAAGAGCTAGGTTTTTTTCCATTCCCAGATACTCGAACCCCTATGTATGGCGCTTCTCAGCAAGACACCAGCATTTTTGGTGGCAAGTTAATGCTACAAAAAGAGTGGCAAGACGTGTCACTAAACTACGGTGGCGACTACGCCTCTGAGACATTCAGTGCAAAACAGCGGGTGTTTGATCTTGCAACTGCGATGGCTTCGGGGGCGATGACGTTTGAAAAGTTGCGTGAGCATCAGCGCTATCCAGAAATCGATACTCAAAATGCAGCATTGTTTGCTCAAGCTAATTGGCGTGTAGCGCCAGATTGGTTGTTAACCGGTGGAGTTCGTTATCAACAAACGCGTTATGACGTTAGCGATTTCGTTGGCTTGTCTCAACAAGAGTATGTGGCTCAGGGGCTTATCTCTGGTGCGGATGCAATACCTGGCGGTAGCTCATCAACGGATGTTTGGCTATTCAATGCAGGTGGTGTTTATGACTTGTCAGACAGCCAGCAGCTATGGGCGAACTTTAGCCAAGGCTTCAATGTGCCAGATCCAGCAAAAGTTTACGGTAAAGGGACGTACGACTATACCTCTAATCCGGGGCGAGCGACCTTAGTTAACAGTGTCAATATTAACAACACGCCGCTGCCGGGAGTGAAAACCAATTCGATTGAACTGGGTTGGCGCGCTACAGAAGAGAACTATCAGACTCAGGTCGCAGGGTATTACTCGTTGTCGGACAAGACTCAGAAGATCGATACCAGCGATATGACCTTAGACGTCGGCAATGAAGAGAGTCGTATTTATGGTATCGAAGGTCAGTTTGATTACTACTTCACACAAAACATCTATGCCGGTATTCAAGGGCAATGGATCCGCAGTGAAGAGAAAAACCAAGGCTCTTGGCAAGACATGTCAGTGCAGTTTGCTAGCCCGTCTAGTGCGGTGACGAGAGTGGGTTACGACAACCTAAATTATGGTGCGGAGCTGTTTTTGCAATCCTTGGCAGACTACGAGGACGCAGACAATAACAAGCTAGACGGATACCATTTGGCGGGCTTAACCGGTTACTACGCGCTACCTGTAGGTCAAATTAATTTTGGTATCGAGAACCTGTTTAACACGGTTTACGAAACGATTTGGAGTCAGCGCGCTCAGGTTCTATACGGAACGATTTCTGCCCCTGAGCTATTTCGTTACAACGGTCAAGGTCGCACATTTGCGCTTAGCTACAGTGCGGAGTTTTAACCGTTATGTCGCTAACGTTCTCCAATCTTAATCTAAATGTTCAGGGTAAAACTTTACTGAGCGATGTCAGTGGCACCTTCCGAAAGGAGGTGACTGCACTGGTCGGTCCTAATGGTTCAGGGAAAAGCACGCTACTTTCTGTTGTCAGCGGTCTGTGTGCACCGACGAGCGGTGACGTGACGCTGGAAGGTGCCCCACTTTCGAACCTTTCTAAACCACATCTCGCGCGTTCCTTGGCGTTATTGCCCCAACGAAACCCGCTACCGGCCACCTTAACGGTGAAAGAGCTTGTGGCTTTCGGTCGCCACCCACATAAGCGCTGGTATCAGCGCAGTGATGATAAAGATCGAGCGCTGATTGAGTGGGCGATGCGAGAGACCGAAGTCAGCGGTTACCAAGACACGCCCCTGACATCACTTTCAGGTGGTGAACTTCAACGCTGCTGGCTGGCCATGGTGCTGGCTCAGGATACGCCTATCCTCATGTTGGATGAGCCCACTTCATGGCTCGATATTGCTCATCAAATCAATCTACTCACCATAGTCAGGCGGCTTAATACAGACTACGGCAAAACGGTCGTCTGGGTATTGCACGATCTCAATCAAGCTAAGCTCTACAGTGATAATGCGATGCTGATTTCCGAGGGTAGTATTGTTGCGCAAGGGAAGGTCAGTGAGGTGTTGGCACCTGATGTGATTTCCGACATTTACCACACACCGATTAAGCAGGTAAACGTTGATGGTCAGTGGATTTTGTGGCCGGAGGCGCAGCGATGAAAACGTTTTGGGTAGCGATAATCATGTTGGTCGCGACGTCGAGCCAAGCTCAAATCCCTGACCAGATATGCTTGGCAACCTGTGTGAGTGTTGATAAGCCTAAGTTAAGGGTAGTAGCGCTTAATTGGAGCGTTGCTGAAATGTTGCTGACACTGGGCATTGAGCCCCTAGGTGCGCCGCAAATTAATGGTTATAAAAAGTGGCAAACCAACCATCCTGCCATTGGTGATCATGTATTGGATATTGGCCGTCGCCAAGAGCCCAGTCTCGCTGCGATTGCGAGCTTGAAACCGGATCTGATTGTTGGTTACCAATTTCGTCATCAGCGGTTACTGCCGCAGCTTGAGCAAATCGCGCCAACCTTGCTTTATCGGCAATATGCGTCGAGTGATGAGAGCGCGTTTAACTACTTTGATCAGTCTCTACGTGTGTTCAAAGCCATAGCCAAGGTCACTGGCAATAGCGAGCAGGGAGAGATGATAGTCGAGACGTTGCACCAAACACTCGCCAAGCTCCGCCAGCGCCTGCAATACTCTAAGCCCATCACCTATGCCAAGTTTGTCGGCATGGGCTACGGACTTCGGGTCTTTAGTGACAACAGTCTAGCGGGGCAAATTATCCACCGTTTAGGGCTAAATTATCACTGGACTCAAGCCCTGCCTGGTAAAGACTTTACCCATCTGACTATCGAGCAACTGCCCCAGCTTAACAATACCTTGGTTTTGTTAGCCGGCGATCAAGCCAATAGTGAGTACATCACGGCTTCTCCAGTTTGGAAGACACTGCCTTTTGTTCGCGATCATCATATCGAGCCGGTAGAGCCGCTTTGGAGTTTTGGCGGTCCGGTATCCATTGAACGTATGGCTCGCGCTTTTACAGTGGCAATCGAAGCGCATTCTCATGGCGCCAATATAAAAAGCGTTCATTCACCAGATACTCATTCATCAGATACACATTCGCCTGAAGGCAGTGCAGAACAAATCAGTGAGGCAGAGCATGGTTAAGACATTTCTCCCGCTTTTTGGATTACTGGTGCTGGCGTTAGTTGGATACCTAACGATATTGCCGTCTATTGGTGATCCCATTGTGGCGCAAGCCATGTTCAACAGTGTGTGGTTACCTACTGCGCTGATGGCAATAATGATCGGCCCATTGCACGCAAGTTCCGGTCTGCTTATCCAGATATCGCTTAATAACGAGTTTGCCTCACCTTCAACTTTAGGTATTGCATCGGGGGCGCTGCTTGGTGCGGTGCTGGCGCAAATACTCCTCCCTCAGAGTGGCTTTGTTGTGGTCTGGGCGGCGCGTCTGTTGGTGCCTTGCTGCTGTCGGGAGTCGTGATGGCGGTGAGCCGTTTGGTTGGCGGTGGACAGCTGGCAATTATTCT
>NZ_JYJK01000013.1 GCF_003263785.1 Vibrio variabilis | reverse complement strand
CGAGGCGGTTCCACGAGCTCGGCGGGCGAGTCTCTAGAGCCCCTTCTGGATTCATCGACAAACCTAGGCAACGAGCACTGCGTTGTACGATATTTTGAAGGTCGGCAATCTTGTAGTATTCCAGACGCTGCACGATACCGAAACGGTCGCGAAGTGGCGATGTTAGTGAGCCAGCGCGCGTCGTTGCGCCGATAAGCGTAAACGGCGGCAAATCAATTTTAATGGAGCGCGCGGCAGGCCCTTCGCCAATCATGATATCTAGCTGATAGTCTTCCATCGCTGGATACAGCACCTCTTCTACCATTGGGCTTAGGCGGTGGATCTCGTCGATAAACAAGACATCGTTTTCTTCAAGATTGGTCAACAGCGCAGCAAGGTCACCGGCTTTTTCTAGTACGGGCCCCGAAGTGGTGCGAATGTTCACTTCCATCTCGTTGGCAACGATATTCGCCAGTGTGGTTTTACCCAGACCAGGAGGTCCGAATATTAATAGGTGGTCGAGCGCTTCGTTACGCAGCTGTGCGGCTTTGATGAAAATTTCCATCTGGTCGCTAACGTGCTCCTGACCTTCATAGTCAGCCAGCTTCTTAGGACGAATAGCTCTATCGATGACGTCTTCATCACGGAAAACTGGGTTTTCTGGGGCGATTAAGCGATCGGCTTCAATCATCTCACTGTCTCTCTGAACTCACTGTCTCTCTAAAAATAGCGCTTAGTCATTAAACCATAGCACGCAGTGCTTCGCGGATCAGCGCTTCACTGGTCATGTCTGGTTTCGCGACTTGAGAAACCACTTTCGATGCTTGTGTTGGCTTGTAACCCAATGCCAATAGTGCGCTCACCGCTTCTTCTTCAGCACTTTCGCTAGAGATTGTGCCAACGCTGTCCATCGGCGCAGCGTCAGTCGCTGGTGTAAACAGATCACCAGCGCCCCAACCTTTGAGGCGGTCTTTCATTTCAACCACGAGACGCTCAGCGGTTTTCTTACCCACGCCAGGCAGCTTAACAAGTGTCGAGATATCTTCGCGCTCAACGCACGAGACGAATTGACTAGCAGACATGCCAGATAGGATACCTAGCCGAGTTTAGGGCCGACACCGTTAGCTTTGATGACTTCGCGGAACAGAGCGCGCTCACGCACGGTATTGAAACCGTAAAGAAGCTGTGCATCTTCACGAACGACAAAATGGGTGTAAATAATGGCTTCTTGACCAATTTCTGGCAGCTCGTAGAAACAGCTCATTGGCATTTGAACTTCGTACCCTACGCCACCAACTTCAATCAGTAGTTCAGGGGTTGTTTTTCGATTAGCGTGCCACGCAGTCGTCCTATCACAGTCTATGTCTCATTGTTTGTTGCAATAGGGCTTAGGATATAGAATAACTGGATGGGTATCCAGTTATTCTCTTCACATTTTAGCTCATAGCGGAACGCAATCGTTCGGAGAGCTCCGTACCTTCTGCAATCTGCTGATTGAGCTCGTCACTGATGGTTTGAATATCCTCAGCAATCGCTTTGCTCCCTGTTACCGAGCGAGCCACATCGCTACTCGCCTGATCGAGCTCTCCTATCGCCTGATTTTGCTGGGTCACTAAGTGACTAAGATCGGTGATTTCAGTTGAAATGACTTGGACTTGCTCAATCATCTGGCTGAGCTCTTTTACCGTGGTTTGAATGGTTTGCTGCCCCGAGTCAATCTGCTGCTGACTGTTACTGATTAATGTGCGAATTTCCTCAACCGAATTACTGGTCTTCGAAGAAAGCTCCCTTACTTGCTCAGCAACGACCGCAAAACCTCGGCCATGATCGCCCGCTCGCGCCGCTTCGATGGCCGCATTGAGGGCAAGCAAGTTGGTTTGCTCGGCCACTGACGTGATAAGCTCAATCACTGAGACGACTTTTTGGTTGCTGTTATCAATATTGGCAATCGCCTCAGTTGAAGCATTGAGCATTTCCGAGCTACTTTCTGCTTGCTGCTTGATGGCGTCGGTTTGATTGATAACTTGCTCCATAAAGGTGACTGACTCTTGAGTAAACGAGGACAGTTGTTCAAGTTGCTGACTCATCTGTTCTGCAGCGCTCGCCTGTGAAGCGCTGTTCATTCCCAGTGACTGCACGTTTGAGTTCAGCTGCGACGATTGCGTATTCACCTGATGGATGACTTCATCGAGCTCTTTCACACTCGCATTTACAGTCACTAGCATACCGTCCATACGCTTTTCACCTTGCGACGCTTTTTCGGCTTGCAGTGCACTCTCTTTCATCGCCTTTTCTGCACGATGAATGGCACTTTCCTTTTGCTTAGCTGTGAAACTTTGTGCAAAACAGATCACGCAAAGTGGCAATAGCATACCAGACCATATTTCGATATTTTGCTTTGACGCCGATAGTGAAATAGTTGGAAATGAAAAACCGCTAGTGTGAAGATACGTCATGACGCCCGCAACCAGCAGAATACCAATACTCCAAGTCAGAGCCATCGCTCTAGAAGCCGAGAGGTAAAAGGCGACAATGAGCAAAGGTGCCCAAAAAGACTGCGTAGAATCGACGATACCACCACTTTGATAAATGATGTTCACTGCATGAACGACCATCCCAAGAAAGCCGATATTGAGCGCTAGCGTGATTTGCTTGGTAAAACGCAACACCACTAAGCCAGTCACTTCAATTGCAATCAGCAGTACCGACGTTAGAAACAGCAGTGCATGACCATTAGATTGCCACTTAACAGCGCTGTACAGACCAACGATCAGCGCGACAACAGTAAATACAGCAGTGATTTCAGCTTTGCGGAGCGTATTGCGGGAGAGACTTTGAGCGTTATTTATTAAATTGTGCCACATGCCTTTGTTTTCCTTATTATTGGTCCTTTGAGCCACTCATCAGACCAATCTTAGAAAGTTAACAAATAATTAACAAGGCGCGCTAGGTAAAAAGCTCTAAAACTGTGGGCTGGTTATCGTTAAAACTATCGGTATACAAGACGGTAAGTACTGAGATCCATGCACCAATTTTCGACCTCCAGTACTCTTTTTAACGATAGCGTCCTTTCTTGGCACCACTCGCCTTTCCCGCGAGAGCGACAAGCGTTTTATTGGTGTTGGCATGACAAATAGCCACACCCAGCGCATCGGCAGCATCCGCCTGCGGCTTTGAAGGCAGCTTCAACATCGCCATGACCATGTGTTGCACTTGAGCTTTATCCGCGCCACCGGTGCCTACAACCGCTTGTTTGATAAGCCTTGCTGCGTACTCGTAAACAGGCAAGTCGTGGTTGACTGCCGCGACAATCGCACTACCTCTTGCTTGACCAAGCTTCAGTGCTGAGTCGGCATTTTTGGCCATGAAGACTTGCTCGATGGCGAACACATCCGGCTGGAACTGAGTGATAATTTCACTGACACCTGCGTAGATCTGTTTTAATCGACCGGGGAGTTCTTTTTCTGAGGTGCGAATACAGCCGCTACCCAGATACTGTAGATGTCGACCCTGCTGGCGGATCACGCCGTAGCCTGTGATTCTTGAGCCTGGGTCGATTCCTAGAATTATTGACATGTATGCGTCCGTTTGGTGTTGCCTGCCATGGTTAGTCCTTTGGGTTTTGTGGCGTTGTTCTTTTATATAGCAGTATTAACTATACCGAATTTGGAAACAAAAACTCCCGCGGATGCGGGAGTTTTTGTTTTGTGTTGCGATGTTACGTAGTAACGAGCCTATTGTTCTCCCCCTTAATAAGGGGGAGTTAGAGGGGGTGCTCTTGGTTTTGCTGCTTTATTTCAATCAATTAAGCAAGAAAAGAGCACCTCTCCCAGCCTCCCCTTATAAAGGGGAGGAGCAGAAGGCTCGCTGCGCGTCGCCTAGCGATATTACCTAGTAATAAGCCTGTTGTTCTCCCCTTAATAGGGGGAGGAGCAAAAAAAGGCTCGCTGCGCATCGCCACAACACAAGAGAAAGATTAAGCGTCTTTCTTCTCTTTCGCGGCCGTCACAGCAATCGCTAGCTCTTCTAGTGCTGCAGGATTTGCTGCACTTGGTGCATCTGTTAGTAGACACGCTGCTGCGGTTGTTTTCGGGAATGCGATAACGTCACGGATGTTCTCTGTACCACAAAGAAGCATCACTAGACGGTCAAGACCGAATGCTAGACCTGCGTGTGGTGGTGTACCGAACTTCAGTGCGTCTAGTAGGAAGCCAAACTTCTCGCGTTGCTCTTCTGCATCGATACCAAGAATCTCAAATACCGCTGCTTGCATTTCTGCGTTGTGGATACGAACAGAGCCGCCACCTACTTCATAGCCGTTTAGAACCATGTCGTACGCATTAGAGTTTGCTGCCGCTGGGTTCGCTTTTAGCTCTTCCGCTGTCATGCCAAGAGGAGACGTGAATGGGTGGTGCATTGCGTGCAGGTTACCCTCGTCATCTTCTTCGAACATTGGGAAGTCAACAACCCATAATGGCGCCCATTTAGACTCATCAGTAAGCTCAAGATCTTTACCCAGCTTAAGGCGTAGCGCACCCATTGCTTCTGCACTGTGTTTGCTTTGTCAGCACCGAATAGGATGATGTCACCAGATTCTGCGTTAGTACGCTCAAGAATACCGTTGATCACTTCTTCATTAAGGAACTTAGCAACTGGAGATTGGATACCTTCCATGCCAGCAGCACGGTCGTTAACCTTCATCCATGCTAGGCCTTTCGCGCCGTAGATACCTACGTACTCAGCATAGCTGTCGATTTGCTTACGAGTTAGAGAAGCGCCGCCTGGTACACGGATAACCGCTACGCGACCTTTCTCGTCGTTTGCTGGACCTGAGAATACTTTGAACTCAACGTCTTTCACTAGATCAGCAACATCCACTAGCTCTAGGGGGTTACGTAGATCTGGTTTGTCGCTACCAAAACGACGAATCGCTTCAGAGAATGGCATAACTGGGAACTGACCTAGGTCTACGTTCAGTAGCTCTTGCCACATGTCGCGAACCATTTTTTCAGTCACTTCACGTACTTGGTCAGCCGACATGAATGATGTTTCGATATCGATCTGTGTGAATTCTGGTTGACGGTCAGCACGCAAGTCTTCATCACGGAAACACTTAACGATTTGGTAGTAACGGTCGAAACCAGACATCATCAGCAGCTGTTTGAATAGCTGTGGAGACTGAGGAAGTGCGTAGAACGAACCTTTGTGCACGCGGCTTGGTACTAGGTAGTCACGAGCACCTTCTGGTGTCGCTTTTGTTAGTACTGGTGTTTCAATGTCTAGGAAGCCGTTGTCATCTAGGAAACGACGAACAAAGCTAGATGCTTTTGCACGCAGTTTAATACGATCGCTCATCTCTGGACGACGTAGGTCGATGTAACGGTACTTCAGACGTTGCTCTTCAGTATTCGTTTGGTTGAAGTCTAGAGGTAGCACGTCGCTACGGTTGATGATTTCAAGACCTTTTGCGAGGATCTCTACTTCACCTGTCGCCATGTCTTTGTTTACTTGGCTCTCTGGACGCACACGAACTTCACCAGTTAGCTTGATGCAGAATTCGTTACGAAGTTGGTTCGCTACTTCATAAGCATCAGCCATATCTGGATCAACAACAACCTGAACGATACCTTCACGATCTCGCATATCAATAAAGATAAGACCGCCTAAATCACGACGACGGTTTACCCAGCCGCACAGTTCTACAGTTTGTCCTGCAAGGGACTTGTTCAGGTGACCACAGTAATGGCTACGCATAATGAATTTCCCAATTTCCGATTGTTTATATGAAAACGTTTATATGAAATCTATATTGTGGGTGATGGCATGAAAAGTCGCCAATACTAAATCCACCCACAAAATCAAAGGTTCATTTATACTCGGAAAATCGTCTAAAATCGACCTAATTTGATAGAATTGTTGTGTTTAATTGCCTGTTGCTAAGCAAGAACACTTGAAACGGACAAAATATCAACAAATCCTATTCCTTATTAGCTTTTGTTGACTTGTATGAAAGGATGAGAAATGAGTGAACCGACATTGCGACTTGGATTGACCATGTGGTCTCACAATGACTGGCAGCACTCTTTCTACGGAAAAGGTACCAAACCTGGGGAGCGCTTAGCGCGATACGCCTCTGTATTTGATACGGTCGAGGGCAACACAACGTTTTACGCCACGCCGAGCGCAAAAACGGTCGCCAGTTGGAATGACGCGACCTCTGAGGATTTCCGCTTTACCTTTAAACTTCCGAAAGCGATTACCCATGAGCGAATGCTCAACCAATGCCAAGACGAACTCATGGCCTTCCTGCAGGTAATGGCACCTTTGCACAATAAAGTGGGTATGTGGACAATTCAACTGCCGAGCAAGTTTTCACCTGCTGATCTCCCAGCTCTGCAAGCGTTCTGTGCCAAATTTCCGTCTGAGATGAAACTTGGTGTTGAAGTGAGGCATTTGGGCTTTTTCAACAAGTCTGAGGAAGAGCGGGTCTTCAATCAATGGCTCATGGAGCATCACATCGACCGCATTATCATGGACTCTCGTCCCGTTTTTGCTGCGGCTCCAACAACCGCCGCGGTCATTGATGCTCACGATAAAAAGCCCAAAGTACCCGTGCATGCCATTGCCACCGCCGATCATCCAATGATCCGTTTCATAGGTCACCCAGATATGGAAGCCAACTTGGCGTTTTTTAAACCTTGGGAGAAGAAGCTGGCGCAGTGGATTGAGCAAGGTAAGCAGCCCTATTTAATGATCCACACGCCAGACAATGTAGAAGCACCGGAACTGGCAATCAAGCTCTATAAGGAGCTCAAATCTTCGCTAGCGGGCAATATTACTTTAAGCGATAAACCGACCTTTCCTTGTCTTCGTGATGACCATCAAATCTCGATGTTTTAGCCGCCCAACTACCCAGTGATACTGGCTTTGAAAGCATTAATGACATTTCGGCTGAAATGACGTAAAATGCGCGCCTTTTTTATTGCGTCCGTCCGAATCGGCAATGGGGAATCTTAACATGCAGAATAAAGACACCATTTTCTCTGCTCCTATCGACAGAATTGGTGATTTCACCTTTGATGAGCGAGTAGCAGAAGTCTTTCCAGATATGATCCAGCGTAGCGTACCTGGCTACAGCAACATTATTTCTGCAATTGGTATGTTGCAGAACGCTTTGCTAAGCCACACTCTTCTATTTACGATTTGGGTTGTTCACTTGGCGCAGCTACGTTGTCTATGCGTCGTAATATCAGCCAAGAAGGTTGTCAGATCATTGCCGTCGATAATTCATCAGCAATGGTTGAGCGCTGTAAGTTACACGTCAACGCCTACCGCTCAGACACGCCTGTGACTGTCGTCGAGGCAGACATTCGCGATATTGAAATCAAAGATGCCTCTGTTGTGGTTCTTAACTTTACCTTGCAGTTTCTATCACCAGACGATCGCCGTGCGCTGCTAGAAAAAATCTACGCCGGTTTACGCCCTGGCGGTATTTTGATTCTGTCTGAGAAGTATGTGTTTGAAGATGAGAACTCAAATGAGCTACTCATCGACCTGCATCATGACTTCAAACGCGCTAACGGCTACAGCGAGCTCGAAATCAGTCAAAAACGCAGTGCCATTGAAAATGTAATGCGTCCTGACTCAATCACCATGCACAAAGAGCGCTTCAAAGAGATTGGCTTTACTAGCTACGAAGTCTGGTTCCAATGTTTTAACTTCGGCTCTATGTTCGCCATTAAGTAGACTGCAGCCTATAAATAATCTGCACACTAATTTTACCCTAGCTATTGTCACCCATTATTGTTGAGAGTTTCATGTTTAACTTTGCTAACTTTTATCAGCTCATCGCTCAAGATACCAAACTTCAGCCTTGGCTTAACATCCTGCCACAGCAACTCACCGACTGGCAGAATGCCGAGCATGGTGATTTTGACCGCTGGTTGCGCGCACTCGCGAAAATTCCAACCGGTCAGCCTGATAACGTTGAACTGAAATCGGAAGTGTCGCTTGCGAACAATGAACCGCTCGCGATGGGTGAAATGAAAAAGCTAGAAAACCTGCTGCGCACCTTCCATCCATGGCGCAAAGGCCCTTATCGCGTTCACGATATTCATATCGACACCGAATGGCGCTCTGACTGGAAATGGGATCGCGTATTACCGCACATTTCTCCACTCAAAAACCGTTCAGTCTTGGATGTGGGCTGTGGCAACGGCTATCACATGTGCGCATGCTAGGTGAAGGCGCGCGCCTTTGTGTGGGTATCGATCCTTCACATCTATTCCTAGTGCAGTTTGAAGCGATTCGCAAAATGATGGGCGGTGACCAGCGTGCCCACCTTTTACCACTTGGTATCGAGCAGCTTCCGGAACTTCAGGCCTTTGATACGGTATTTAGCATGGGTGTGTTATACCACCGCCGCTCTCCGCTTGACCATCTGATCCAATTGAAAAACCAATTGGTCGCAGGCGGCGAGCTGGTACTCGAGACCCTAGTTATCGAGGGTGATGAAAATGCGGTGCTTGTTCCTGTCGATCGCTACGCACAAATGCGCAATGTGTACTTTTTCCCATCTGCGCGCGCACTAAAAGTTTGGTTAGAAAAAGTGGGCTTTGTAAATGTGCGTATTGTCGATGAAAATGTAACTTCTACAGACGAGCAGCGCACGACAGGTTGGATGACACATAATTCACTGCCTGAATACTTAGATCCTAACGACCCAAGCAAAACAGTCGAAGGGTATCCAGCACCTAGACGCGCAGTGTTAGTGGCTGAAAACCCGAACAAATAGTCTCATTCGATGAGAAACTGTTGCCAAATACAGCAACTTTGACCGAGCTTTTATAAGTCTGACGCAGCTCTGACAATAGGGAGTATCGCACTCCCTATTGGTTACGATAAAATCCCTAGTCTTCCAGTTCCATTTTATTGTTTTTTAGGGTTTAAGATGTATAAACGCTTGGCACCTCTTGTCGCCATCGGCCTACTTTCAGGTTGTTCTACAGTCAATCACCAAGAACTTCATCAAAACACCATCAGCGCTATTCAAGAATCTGAAGCGCGCCTCGACAACAAACTGACTAACCTTACGCTGCAGTTAAGCAACAACGCTGATTACATTGATA
This sequence comes from Vibrio variabilis, assembly GCF_003263785.1. Taxonomy (GTDB): domain Bacteria; phylum Pseudomonadota; class Gammaproteobacteria; order Enterobacterales; family Vibrionaceae; genus Vibrio; species Vibrio variabilis. The sequence goes on along the minus strand of NZ_JYJK01000013.1, from coordinate 18,468 downwards.
GCTTAGAAAACGAAGTCATCGCACTCACTAAAGAAGTCGAAGCTTTGAAGCAAGCACAACTTGGCGAAGAGCAAGCAGAAAAGCAAAACAAGCCACTGCCCATTATCGCTCCTAAAGCCTCCTCTTCTACTCCTGTCGTTTTAGGCTCCGTTGAACAAGTCCACCTTGATATCCTAGACCGCAGTTTTGATGCGCGTGTCGATACCGGCGCGGTAACGTCGTCACTCAGTGCATCGGATATTCAAGCATTCGAAAGAGATGGTAAGCAGTGGGTGAAATTTAAACTTCTTGATGAAAAGTCCCGCAAAGAAAACGATCGCTGGATAGAAGCACCCGTCATTCGATATGTGAAAATTCGCCAATCAACCAGTGAAAAAATGGAACGAAGAGCCGTGGTTGAACTTTGGATCCGTGTTGGAAAAATCCATGAAAAAGCACAATTTACACTGGCAGATCGCTCACAAATGACCCACCCTATATTACTAGGAAGAGAATTTATCAAAGATATTGCTTTAGTTGATGTAAGTCAGCAATATATACTTTCATCTAACAAGTAGTTTTCTTTAAAATAACACCTCCTTCAGGGAAGCAATTACAATAATAAGGTTGTTTATGACTTCACGTATTCCATTTTTCTTATCAGTAGCATTACTCATAGCAGCGGGTATTGCTCTTAGTGTCATCCGACACGATACCTATGGCGTACCATGGACTCCAGGCGAAACTCGTCAAGTTTGGGACATTGAGGCTCGCGTCGAATTTAATGCGATTGGTAAGCCGGCTAAGGTTTCACTCGCGGCACCCTATACTCAAGAAGGGTTCACACTGATTGGTGAGTCTGCCTCTTCTCCAGGTTACGGTGTTTCTTATGTCGATTCTGATGCCGGTCGCCGTGCTGAGTGGTCAATCCGCGAAGCACAAGGTCCGCAAACCATCTACTACAAAACACAATTTCTTGTGGACGACCAAGCGCTGGCTAGCTCTACCCCTCCAGCGGAAGACGTGATTAAACCCACCTTTGATGGACCGGAAGAAGCGGCAGCCGTTGCCCTGATGGATCGCGCACAATCCCGCTCGTCTGACAACATCACCTTCACACGTGAACTTATCAAAGCGCTGAACGATGGTGACAGCCAAAACTCGGCACTTATTCTTAATAACATGACTAAGCTTCAAGCCGCGGCAAAACTGCTCGCGTTCGCGGAAGTACCAAGCAAAGTTGTGGGCGTTATCGAACTGGAAGATGGTCGTCGACGTCAGTCTATTCAACAAATGCTGAGTGTGTGGGACGGTGCTAAGTGGCAAATCTTCTCTCCAGAATCCACAGAGGGTAAAAAACAAGCCAATCTGCTTGTTTGGGACGAATCTAACGTATCGCTGCTTGATGTCGTTGGCGGTAAAGACAGTAAAGTTCACTTTACTATGATTGCTCAAGAGGTCTCTCCTCAAGAAGCAACCGACAGTAAAGTGGATGCTGACGGCCTATTAAACTTCTCTATCCATAGCTTGCCTCTCGAAGAGCAAGCCATGTTCAAAACCATCATGCTGATCCCAATCGGTGCGCTGATTGTTGTATTCCTGCGTATTCTAATTGGTCTAAAGACCTCTGGTACCTTCATGCCAGTGTTGATTGCGGTGGCCTTTGTACAAACTCAGCTCGTCACCGGTATTGTGGGTTTCCTATTGATTGTCGGTACGGGTCTGGTGATTCGTAGCTACCTATCCAAGCTCAATCTTCTGTTGGTCGCCCGAATATCCGCGGTCATCATCACGGTAATACTGATTATCTCAGTATTTACGGTTGTCGCATTTAAGATCGGTCTAACCGAAGGTCTATCTATTACCTTCTTCCCTATGATTATCCTTTCTTGGACAATCGAACGTATGTCTATCCTTTGGGAGGAAGAAGGTGCGAAGGAAGTGGTACTGCAAGGTGGTGGTTCGCTATTAACAGCCGTTCTTGTCTACCTGGCAATGACAAACCCTTATGTTCAGCACCTAACGTTTAACTTTATCGGTCTGCAGCTGGTTATCCTTGGCGGTATCTTGCTACTCGGTACATACACAGGTTACCGACTCACTGAACTGCGTCGCTTTAAGCCACTGACGGAGGACTAATCTATGCTTGGAAAGCTAACCAGTCCTTTTAAGCTTCGTGACCGCGGCATCATGGGTATGAACCAGCGTAACCATGGTTACATTGGTAAGTACAATGACCGCTCGAAGTATCCACTTGTGGATGACAAGCTAAAAACCAAAATCATTGCAGAGAAAGCGGGCGCGACAACGCCAGCGCTCATTGGCGTAGTAAATAACCAAGCGGAAGCAAAACGCATTCACGCTATGGTTAAAGATTGGCCGGGGTTTGTGATTAAGCCAGCGCAAGGCAGTGGCGGTAAGGGTATCTTGGTGATCGTAAGCCACAAGGATGGCGTTTATACTAAGCCGTCTGGCGCGACCATTAACAAAGCCGATGTTGAGCGTCATATCAGTAACACCCTTGCCGGTCTGTTCTCACTTGGTGGTAAGAACGACGTGGCTGTTGTTGAAAACCTGATCAAGTTTGACAACTGCTTCGATGGTTTTAGTTATGAGGGTGTGCCAGACGTACGTATTATTGTATTTCAGGGCTACCCTGTTATGGCGATGATGCGCTTGTCTACTTCCGCTTCTGACGGCAAAGCGAACCTTCACCAGGGCGCGGTCGGGGTTGGTATCGATATTGCCACCGGCAAAGCAGTGCGTGCGGTACAGTTTGACCGCCCTATCACCCATCACCCAGATACCGGCAAAGAGCTAGCGACACTTGCGGTTCCGCATTGGAAACGACTGCTCACGCTCGCCTCTAGTGCGTATGAAATGACAGGTCTGGGTTATATGGGAACGGACATGGTGCTTGATAAAGAAGAGGGTCCTATGGTGCTTGAGCTCAATGCGCGACCTGGTCTTGCGATTCAAATTGCTAATGGTTGCGGTATTTTGCCAAGGCTACAGCATATCGAGTCATTAGGAACGCCAAATCCATTTGAGTATCCTAGTCCAGAAGAGCGTGTCGAGTACGCAGCGAAGATGTTCGGTCACGCCGAAGACGCTTAATCTCGCACGCCAACGTAAAGCATCCACAAAGCGCTCCTCACCAGAGCGCTTTTTTTCTCTCAAGTGCTCTCAAAAATCTTGCCCTAAAACCTTAGCTATTTCTAAACCCCGATGATCAAGCTCACACTTTCCATCTGCCCCCTAAAAACTATTCCAAACGGTTCAAAAAACAGCACAATCCAATAAATTCAGCAAGTTAGAAAAATAAAGTCAAAAATACCAAACCCAGTCACATTCACCCTTCAATCCCATCTTTTATAAAACTCACTACCAAAGTGGCATTATCACCATAATTCAATCACTTAAGTAATGGCCGTACTGTTTTAGCATCGCGTATCTCCTTAACATCCGTATCGTGATGTTTTTTCGATATAAATTGATATTTGTATCATTTCACTCAGCAGTTTAGGTCTTTGCGTCTAGGATGCTCGCGCCTAAATGATGCAATAAAACCATCACTGTTTCGCAAAATTAGGGCTGTATAGCCAGAAGCGGCGAGCATCAATCGCCCACTTTTTCTGCCCTGGGTTTGCACATCGGAGATCTTTATGACCAAAACCGCAATAAGCACCGCCCTCTCGCTTTCACTTCTTTTTCTTTCTGGATGTGGTGCTGAACAAAATACCGATTTACACCCATCTTCCGTTGAAGTCAGCACGGTCACAGTGACCCATAGCGACGTGTTTCCAACCACTGAATATGTTGGCCGAACTCATGCTCCTGAAGATGTACAAATACGCCCATTGGTTTCTGGTCGATTGATCACTAAAGCGGTCGCGGAAGGTGCGGATGTGAAAAAGGGTGAGCTTTTATACGCGCTCGACCCACAACCATTCCAAGTGCGATTGAATGCCGCTAAAGCCGAGCTTGCTAAAACAAAGGCGAAAATGCTTCAGGCGCAGCGCACACTGCAACGCGCCGTTAAGCTTCACAAAGAAGGCTCCCTTTCTCCTCTTGAATTCGAAGAAGTCGAGCTAGAAGAAACCACGTCTATTGCTGCTTATGAAATTGCTAAGTCTGAATTCGATAAAGCAGAGCTTGAACTAAACTGGACCAAGATTTACAGCCCTATCGATGGCCGTGTCAGCAATTCCGGTTACAGCATTGGTGACATTGTGACGCCGGAAGGACAGCCACTGACGACAGTGGTTAAGCTCGATACCACTTGGGTGAATATCGCAGTGAACGAGACCTCGGGTCTTGCTGAGTTCCAAGAAGCCATGCTACTGGATGAAAAACACGCCAGCGACTTTGAAGTTCACCTGAAACTCTCAAACGGTGCAACCTATCCATACCTTGGTCAAGTTGGTTTTGTCGATAACCGCGTGGATGTAGAAACAGGCACCATCACGGTTCGCCTTAACTTCCCAAACCCTGATTTGCTGCTACTGCCTGGCCAATACGTCACTATTGAAGTCGTCGATGATTCACTCACGCCACTGTCCGTGCCAAGCGAGTCGGTTCAGTTCGATCAAGGTGGTCACTTTGTCTACGTTGTCGATAGCAAAAACCTTATCGAAAAACGCTATATCCAGTGGTACCAGCAGCTAGACACGGTTTTCCTAGTGGAGTCTGGTATTGAAGCAGGAGAACAGGTGGTGAGCGAAGGTTTGCAGAAAGTAAAACCTGGTTCAAACGTATCGGTCAGTTCAACGAATACTGATAGCCCAGCAGTGGCTAAAGTAACAACTGAGGGCTAACGTATGGTTGAATATTTCATTCGTCGCCCAAAGTTCGCCATTGTACTGAGCATCATCATGACCATCATCGGTCTGATTGCGCTGCTCAAGGCACCGGTTGAACAGTACCCTAACGTTGCGCCGCCGGAAATCGAAGTCTCTACCGAATTCACTGGTGCAAACGCCGAAGTGCTGCGCGACACAGTAGCGACCGAAATAGAGAAAGAGGTCAACGGTGTAGAGGGTATGATTTACATGCGCTCGAAATCTGCCAGTGACGGTAACTACATTCTCACGGTTGCGTTCGAAGTGGGCTTTGATGCCGACAAAGCGCAAATCCTTGTTCAGAACCGCGTAAACCGTGCAATGGCGAAGCTTCCTGAAGAAGTAAAACGCTCAGGTGTTAAGGTTGAAAAGACCGCATCCAACATCATGATGGCGGTTATGGTGCACTCTCCAGATCAATCTAAAGACGGCCTGTTCCTCAACAACTACGCCAACATGAACATCAAAGACGAGCTAGCGCGTGTCAATGGCGTGTCTAAGGTTCGCAACATTGGTGACATGGAATACGCGATGCGTATTTGGCTGGATCCGAGCAAAATGGCCAGTCTTGGTATTGTGCCAGAAGATGTGGCTAGTGCGATTGGCGAGCAAAACGTCATTCGCCCTGCGGGTAGCGTTGGTGCAGCCCTTACGCCACCCAAACATCACCGTTCCAAATGGTGGTGCGCACAGAGGGCCGCCTGCGTCATAAACAGCAATTTGAAGATATTGTAGTCAAAGCCGACACCTCTGGCAAACTGGTGCGTATCTCTGATCTAGGTCGCGTTGAACTTGGCTCACAGCAGTACATTGTCAAAGCCATGTATGACCAGTCGGATGCGGCCTTGCTCGCGATTTATCAAGCGCCGGGTGCCAACGCACTCGAGATATCGGAAGGCATTTACGCCAAGATGGAAGAGCTTAAATCGCGCTTTCCGCAAGGTATTGATTACCAAATCCCGTACAACCAAACCGAGTTTGTTAAAGTCTCCATCGCCGAAGTCATGGAAACGCTTGTGATTGCCATTATTTTGGTAACCGCAGTGACTTATATTTTCCTTCAAGACTGGCGTACGACCATTATCCCTGTGATTGCTATCCCAGTCTCGGTCATCGCTACCTTTGCTGTGATGCAAGCGATGGGTATGTCGATGAATATGCTAACACTGCTGGGCTTGGTACTTTCCATAGGTGCCGTGGTGGACGCGGCGATCATCGTCGTAGAAAATGTTGAGCGTTTAATGGCGGAGGAAGATCTTTCTGCCATGGATGCCACTATCAAAGCGATGCAAGAAGTCACCGGCCCAATCCTCGCCTCTGCCTTAGTACTGTTCGCGGTATTTGGTCCCGTCACTATGATGCCGGGACTGACGGGGCAGCTATATCAGCAGTTTGGTATTACGCTTTCGGTCTCAATTGCGATATCGACTGTAAACGCTCTAACGTTAACACCTGCACTTGCTGCTATTTTGATGCGCCCGGGCGGTCCTAAACCAGGTAAATGGTTGCAAGCCTTCAACAAATATCTAGATAAGGCAACGGCAGGACTTGGTAATAGCGTCACACTGATGATTAAGCGACTCACACTGAGCATGATTGGCTTTGGCGTCATGATTATTGCCATTGTGCTTATGGGGTATAAGATGCCAAGCGGCTTCTTACCCGATGAGGACTCGGGTAACTTCTTTGTCAATATTGAGCTACCACAAGCAGCGTCACTAGCGCGTACCGAGCAAATTACCCGTGATGCCATTGACATGGTGCTTGAAGAAGAAGGCGTATCAAGTGTGGTCTCTGCGCCAGGCTTTAGCTTGCTTGGCAACGCAGCGGCTTCGAACTCTGCAATGATGATCGTCAACCTCGATCACTGGTCTGAGCGCACCGATGCCAACTTGCACATGAAAGCCATCATGGGACGAGTACAAGACAAGCTCAATCACATCAAAAATGCCGATATCATCAGCTTCTTCGCGCCGCCAATTCCGGCACTTGGTATGAACTCTGGCTTTGAAATGCGCCTTGAAGATACCCTAGGACGCTCTCCAGCAGAGCTTGCCGCTGTTGGCGATGAATTAATGGCCAAAGCGATGGCACATCCAGCCATTGATTTTACTTACACTATGTTCCGCGCTAACACGCCACAAGTTGAGGTTAAGCTAAAACGAGACAAAATCAAATCGACCAATGTCGATTTACAGTCGGTCTACATGACGCTGCAAACCTACCTAGGTGGTTTGTACGTGAACGACTTCACCGAGTTTGGTCGTAACTATAAAGTGTTCTTGCAGTCAGAAGCACAAAGCCGCTCAGACAGCAGTGACATCTCGAGCTACTACGTGCGCTCAAATGATGGGAAAATGGTGCCGCTCAACTCGCTTATCGAGATCAACAATGTGCTAGGTGCTGAAGCGGTAGAGCGCTTTAACCTCTATAGCTCACTGATGATTAACGGTGTCGCAGCGCCTGGGTACAGCTCGGGGCAGGCGGTGGCAGCAATGGCGAGTATTGCGGACAGCACATTGCCAAGTGGTTACAAGTACGATTGGTCTGGCTTAACCTATCAAGAGCAAAAAGCGGGCAACGCAGCTCCAATTATGTTTGGCATGGCAATGCTGTTCACCTTCCTGTTCTTGGTGGCACAATATGAGTCATGGGTGACGCCGCTAGCGATTATTCTTTGTGTGCCGACCGCCGTTTTTGGCGCTCTGTTCCACACTTGGATTATGGGTGGCGATATCAATATCTACACTCAAGTGGGCTTGGTGCTCATGGTGGGCATGGCAAGTCGAAACGCGATATTGATCGTCGAATTTGCTAAAGAGCTGCGTGAAACTCAGGGACTATCGATTGTTGAGGCTGCCGTCTCTGCCACTAAACTTCGTTTTCGTGCGGTATTGATGACAGCATTCTCCTTCATTTTAGGTGTCGTACCTTTGGTGATTGCAACCGGAGCCGGTGACGGTGCGCGTCGTGCGGTAGGCTACAGTACTTTTGGCGGCATGCTGGCTGCAACAGTACTAGGCTGCCTGGTTGTGCCTGTTGTATGGGTCATGCTACAGCGTATGCGTGAGCGATTTGGCAAAGTAAACATCGCAGCTGAGAAATCGGTACAACCACAACAAACGGATTGACGCCCTGACTCTCAGTCATGAAAAAGGCGCACTCTTTTTTAAAGTGCGCCTTTTTATGTTTTGAGTATCCTATATCAGGCTACGGTTACACTTTGAACTGATTCATCAGTGATTGTTGTGTATCCGACAGCGAATTGATCTCCTGTCCAACCTTTTCGGCTTCACCGGCATTTTCAAGGATCTTAGCACTCAAATCACGAATGTTACTCACATTCTGGTTCACCTCACTCGATACCGATTGCTGCTCTTCCGCAGCGCGAACAATTTGTGAGTTCATGTCGTTGATGGCAGAGATCGACTCGAAAATGCGGCTCAATGCAGATACCGCTTGCTGAACATGATTCGATGTTGAGTCAGCGAGGTTGGAGCTCTCTTGCATCGCAGCAACCACATCTGCCGTGCCTTTTTGAACGCGCTCAATGACTTGCTGGATCTCACCGACCGAGTCTTGGGTGCGGCTTGCAAGGCTACGAACCTCATCAGCAACAACTGCAAAACCACGACCCTGCTCACCCGCACGTGCAGCTTCAATAGCCGCATTCAGTGCAAGCAAGTTGGTTTGCTCAGATATGCCTTCAATCACTGCCAGAATCTCGGTGATGTTGGCGTTATTCTTAGCAAGCTCTTCCACGACTGGCACCGTCACTTTCATCTGCTCAACCAAACGAACCATTTCGCTCGCTGAGAGCTCCGCTACTTCTTGACCTTGGCTTGCTGACTCATTCGCTGTAGACGCGGCTTCTACCGCCACTTCCGCATTTTGAACCACCAGCGCAGCTGTTTGCGTCATCTCTTCTGACGCGGTTGCGACTAAGTCTACTTCGCGGAATTGCGCTTCGCTGCTCTCTCTTGTTGCGATTGCGGTTTGATTCGCGGATTCAGCAGTGCCACTGATTTTCTCTGTCGTCACCGCCACTTGCTGGATAGTGGTTTGCAGCTTGGCGAGAAACGCATTGAATTGTTTTGCTAGCTGGCCAATTTCATCTTGTGATTTCACATCTAAACGTTGGGTAAGATCGCCTTCACCGCTGGCAATGTCCTCGAGACGAGTAACCACTTCGCGAATAGGCTTCACCAGACGCGAGGACATCACGCTAATAATGATTAAGCCAACGAGGACGAAGCCTGCCCCCACCATGACTTCAAATACAATGCCATCACTTAACTGCTGAGAAATGATACTGTCGAGTGTAATCGCATCGTGGAGCACACTATCACGCGGCATATCGAAGAATACACCCCAAGTTTGGTTGGCAATACTCACCGGGCTAAACACGGTTAACCATTGATTATCGGCGCTCCACAGAGTCTCTGCTTGCTCACCAAACATTAGGTCAGTGATTTGATCTGCGTTGAGTACCTGACTTTGGTAACGCGAGCCTACTGCGATATCCGTATTGTCACTGGCAATGACGCTTTCATCTAAACTGATGATGTTGACATGGCCACTGCCGTTAAACAGGCTAGAATCCGAATCGAGTACCGTTTTCGCCAGCTGAGTTAGCTGTAAATCAATACCAAGAAAGCCAATCACTTGGCTATCAACTTCAATAGGCAACGACAAAGAAGAAGTCAGGTGCTGAGCTTCCCCCACTTGGGTCAGCCTAGGTGTGCTCACACACGCAGCGCCACTTGCTAGTGGGCAGTAAAAACGCTCGGCATTTTCCATCGCGTTTTGAATCTGTTTAGTTAGCACCGTGCGGACTGCGTTTTCACCCGTTGCAGCTATTTGCCAGTACGTTGCAAACTGGCCGATTTCGTTTGAACCTACGTAGTCGGCGCCCTCATAGTTACTGTCCTCGCCGTCGAGTTGATTTGGCTTAAATACCAAGTACGCGCCTTGTATGGAAGGAAACTGAATCACGGCCTGACGTACCATCTCATCCAGTGCTACTCGCAAGTCTTCACTTGGCAAGAAGTTCTCTTCAGCATTGAACTTTTGAAACTTGGCGTTCGCAATCAGCATTTCCGCTCGGTAAACCGCTTCATCGAAGTAGGCTTTAACCTCGCGAGCGTTGATCTCTGCTTGCGCTTCAAGCAGAGCCTGAGATTTCTCAGAAACTGACTGTGAGCTCATCGCCTGGATCGACTGCTGGCTATTGACGGCGTTATAAAGTGAAAAGCCAATTAAGGCGATAGAGGTGAACAGCAAGCATAAGCCTGCTAGTACCGTGATTTTCCACTGCACGGAGAGAGTTCGCATAGTACATCCTTTTTGCAAACGGGGAGCATGTATTGTTTTTGTATCGACCGAAGGTCTTATTTATTGAGCGTTTTATTACAGCATTTTTACATCCTTAGCTCAACACTATCGATGGATGTGTTTGAGCCAGAATGCTAGTATTTTGCTTTCGATTTAAAAAATCACAGGATTAGTGAGAAATGAAAGTCATTAGCTTTAATATCAATGGTCTGCGAGCAAGACTGCATCAACTGCAAGCCCTAATTGACAAGCATCAGCCAGATGTCATCGGTCTTCAAGAAATCAAAGTTCACGATGAAGCCTTCCCAGTCGAAGCCGTTGAAGAGATGGGCTACAAAGTTTACTTTCACGGTCAAAAAGCACATTACGGCGTGGCTATGCTTTGCAAGAAAGAGCCGATTTCGGTGCAAAAAGGTTTTCCAACCGATAACGAAGATCATCAGAAGCGCATGATCATGGCGACGTTTGAAGATGAAAACGGCGAAAAAGTTACCGTGCTCAACGGCTACTTCCCTCAAGGCGATAACATCGCTCACGAAACGAAATACCCATACAAGCGCGAGTTCTACCAAGATCTTATGAAGTACTTGAACGAGTACCACAGCAATGACGAGCAAGTCATTGTGATGGGCGACATTAACATCAGCCCAATCGACCTCGATATTGGTATCGGTGAGCCTAACCGTAAGCGCTGGCTAAAAACCGGTAAGTGTTCATTCCAGCCAGAAGAGCGTGAGTGGCTAAAAACGCTACTTGATTGGGGCTTTGTGGACACCTTCCGTCAGCTCCATCCAAATGCGGACGACAAGTTCTCATGGTTTGATTACCGCTCGCGCGGCTTTGATGACAACCGCGGCCTGCGCATTGACGTAGTTTTAGCGACGCCAAGTCTAGCGGCAAAGTGTGTGGAAGCAGACATCGATTACGAGCTACGTGGCATTGAGAAGCCGTCTGATCATGCGCCGATTTGGTCTACCTTCTCGTAACTAGCCGTTAAACGAAATAGAGAAAGTATAAAGGAGGCGATATCTGATGATATCGCCTCCTTTCTTTTGTTTTACGCTGACTCTTTCTAACTTAACGGCTACTGAGAGCCGAGCGGTCTCAGGTAAGCCAAGAAACGTTTTTCGGCTTTCTTGAAGCACCAAAGAATAATAAACGTCAGTGCCATGTAGAACATACCCGCCGCCAAGAACGACTCAAATGGCGCGTAGTAACGAGAGTTTACCAAACGAGCAGCGCCGGTAAGATCCATGATTGTCACAATACCAGCCACGGCTGAACCATGAAGCATAAAGATCACTTCGTTACTGTATGCAGGCAGTGCACGCCTTAATGCCGATGGTAAAATGATGCGACGATAGGTTTTCCAAGTGCTCATACCATACGCTTTCGCCGCTTCAACTTCACCACGTGGCAAGCCGTTGATGGCACCACGAATAATTTCCGCAGTGTAAGCCGAGGTGTTGAGTACAAATGCGACTAAAGCACAGAACCAAGCATTCTCCCAGAGGGTATCTTTCACTGGGAAAAATTGATCCATACCGTAATAAATCAGGTAAAGCTGAACCAGTAGCGGTGTGCCACGGAAAAAGTAAATAAAGCCCCATGACGGTAAGCTCAGCAAATAGTTGTCGCTGTTACGCGCTATAGCAAGCGGAATAGCCACACCTAAGCCAATAATGAGTGCCGATAGCACCAACCAGACTGTGGTCCAAAGGCCGTCAAAATAGATAGGCAAGCTGTCGATAATCAGAGAAAAGTCCATAGCTTACCTCACATGAATACTGAATTTGCGCTCAACCAGTTTTAGAAACCCGGTAGAGATACTTGTGAAGATTAAGAAGATGATGCTACGGCCATGTAGAACGTAAACGGCATCTTTGTGGTACCCGCCGCGAGCGAGCTCATCCGTACCATGTCTTCAAGACCGATAATCGATACCAAGGCTGTTGTTTTAAGCAGTACTAGCCAGTTGTTACCAAACCCCGGCAAAGCGTGGCGAATCATCTGCGGCAGTAGGATGCGTCGAAAGGCTAAAGTTGAACTCATGCCATACGCTTTAGCCGCTTCCAGCTCACCTTTGTCTACTGCCATGATCGCGCCGCGGAAGGTTTCTGCCATGTAAGCGCCAAAAATAAAACCAATAGTCAGTACACCGGCAATGAAAGGCGACACATCAATATAATCTGGAAGATACGAAGTCCATTCGTGGTTTGGGTCGCTCGATGTAAACCATTCGTTCAACCACTCGTTTATTGCATACAAACTGTTGTTGAGTAAGATCTGTCCGCCGAAGAAAATCAGCATCATAAGTACGAGGTCTGGAATACCTCGGATGATAGTCGTGTAAAGGGTCGCAATCGCACGCGCCCATTTGTAAGGTGCCATCTTAGCAAGCGCACCTAACATACCCAGCACCATAGCGAGGATCAGTGACAAGATTGCCACTTCTATGGTGAGTACGGCCCCTTTTAGTATTGAGGCTTCATATCCTTGTAAATCGAGCATAGTTCCTTCCAACAGCACAGCAAAATTGTTGGTCAGTCTTACCAAAAGGCCTGTGACTCGCCCTTTAGTAAAAAGGGCTTGAGACTAGCTCAAGCCCTCGTCTTTTATTAAACCGTCAGATTACTGACCGTAAACGTCGTAGTTGAAGTACTTAGATGCAATCTCGTCGTACTTACCGCTAGCGCGTAGAGAAGTGATTGCAGCGTCAAGTTGCTTCGTTAGGTCTTTGTCTTGCTTACGTACCGCAATACCCATACCTTCACCGAACCACTTCGCGTCAGTTAGAGATGGACCAACAAACTCATAAGCGTCGCCACCATCTTTGTTGATCACGCCTTCTTCTAGAGCAGATGCGTCACCCAGTACTGCAACGATACGACCGTTAGCAAGATCTAGGTAAGCTTCGTCAAACGAACCGTAGCGTACGATTTCTACTTGATCGCCATAGTTGTCTGTTAGGTACTTGTCGTGCGTTGTAGCACGCTGAACACCAATTTTTGCGCCGCTAAGGTTGTCAAAGTTTAGACCCGCACCTTTTTTAGCGATGAATTTGTTTGGGATTTGAGCGTATTTGCCAGTGAAATCAACTTTCTTCTTACGCTCTTCAGTGATAGACATTGCAGCAATGATTGCGTCGTATTTACGAGCTAGTAGTGACGGAATGATGCCATCCCAATCTTGAGGAACGATAACACACTTCGCTTTTAACTCTTCACAAAGCGCGTTAGCCATATCAACATCGAAACCTTTGATAGAACCATCAGCTTCAGTCCAGCTAAATGGAGGGTATGCCCCCTCAATACCAAAGCGCACAGTTTTCCATTCCTTAGCTTGTGCTACTCCAGTCGCAGCTGTTGCAGCCAGTGCTGCTACCATTAACCACTTTTTCATTTCCATACTCCTGTGATTGAAATTTTTGTTTTTGTGTTGTGTTTTTATTGATTTTTCTGAGCCTTAGCCCAGAAGATCATCTTCTATATTAGTAGATAGATGAAATAAATTGTTGTAGACGTTCCGATTCTGGGTTGGTGAACAGTTTTGCTGGGTCACCCTGCTCTTCCACTCGACCTTGATGCAAGAACATCACGTGGTTGGAGACGTCACGAGCAAACGCCATTTCGTGTGTTACCACGAGCATGGTTCTGCCTTCTTCAGCCAAATCTTGCATAACGCCCAACACTTCACCAACCAACTCTGGATCAAGAGCGGAGGTTGGTTCATCGAACAGCATGACCTCTGGCTCAACCGCCAATGCGCGCGCAATGGCAGCACGTTGTTGCTGTCCGCCTGAAAGGTGCCCTGGATAGTAATCACGGCGCTCATACAGACCCACTTTCTTTAGAAGTAGCTCGGCATTTTCAATAGCTTGTGCTTTCGGCACACCCAAAACATGAATTGGCGCCTCAATGATGTTCTCTAGGACGGTCATGTGTGACCAAAGATTGAAACCCTGAAAAACCATCGCTAAGCGAGAACGGATTCGCTGAACTTGTTTTTCATTAGCAGGAAGTGACTCGCCCTGACGGTTTTTCTTCATTTGGATCAATTCACCATTAACCCAAATCTCACCCTCTGTTGGCGTTTCCAGTAAGTTGATACAACGTAGAAAGGTGCTCTTCCCAGAGCCTGATGAGCCAATAATTGAGATGACATCACCTTTATGTGCAGCAAGGGAAATCCCTTTTAAAACTTCATTTTGACCAAAGGTCTTGTGCAGTTCTTTTATGTCCAGCGCGGGTACTTCATTCATGCGCTTGTGCTCCCTGTATATTATTGACTGCTAAGCCTATTTGATAGGCAAAGGTACTCCGACCTTTTGTTTGTTCGATACAAGCTAGCACTAGAAAGCATAGGTTGCAACAAACTATTAACCTGTAATTTTTGACTACGCAGGCATTGTATCTGACAGATTATGCAAATTAAAGTGTTTACCACTGCTTTTTATGAATATTATTCGCTGAATGCTGCACTTTTAGTCAGTGGTTGTTTTTCATACCGCAGCACCTTTTATTGCGATATTGTTACATAAAACCACGATCATTCGGAATCTATAGCTAAATATCACCCCTCTTTCAGTGGATAAGATCTACTTATTGGCCATTAGCCAACATTATGGTCTAGTTGATAGATTTGATAGTCAGATCAAAAAAGCCCTCTCACGGTGGAGAGGGCTGCTAATTATTCTAAATCTAGAATAGGCTTAGTTATCATATCGATGTAGATAGTAAGATCTTGTTTGTGCAATATTGTTCAATGTGTATCTCATATCTTGCAGTGACTTAACAATACTCATGCTATCGTTATCTACGTTACCATGGCCTCCATGACGGAACGCAGTCATAAAATCAGCTAGAACCACATCTTTGTCATTTTCAGTGAATAGATACGATTGTGATATCTTTGAGGTCGACGTAATTCTCAAATTATCCGCAACACTGCTGTCAAACTCACTTAGATCAAGCTTTGGTATTTTGACCGTTGGAGAAATATGAGTATAAACTGTGTGCTTAACTAAGTACCCAGCGCCATCTCCTTGCTCGTAAGCTATGCGCTGAAGTCCTTTTTCTGAGTTAATACCAATACTTGCCCTAACATCTACGGTCTCATTTGATACGCTAGCTTTGGCATCATTAGCATTGTTAGACATAAAGAGCCCCTCATCGTCAATTGAAATCGACCAAGAATTGGGTGCAATCACATCTTGGTAGCTTGCCTCCCAACCAGCAGCAGCGATAGAGCCGCTCATACTGTACGCCCAAGATTCACCTAAACGTTCGTCTGGGTGATAAAATGCAGCTTGATCATTTGCTACTGATAGCTCTGCCAACTCATACATAAAGTTGTTGTAGATGACATTAAGCTCGATTTTATTAGGCTGTAGGTTATCCGATACAATTTGTGACTTCGACGTGTCGGCTGTGCCCTGGTTACCAGTAAACTTCATCGTATTGTTGTTCCAACCATCAAAACCGTACTGGAACAATTGACTGCGATCTGTCGTTCTATACTGACTGATCATAGTGCTCTCTTTGTTGACGCCTTCAATGGAATCCAACGAGGTGTTAGTGCTCTCTATTGTTTCCAACTGAGAGTCAAAGTAGATTCGAATGTTTGGATTGCCCGATGCGTCCTCATCATTAGCATATGACAGACTAGTAATTGTTCTTGGTGCATCATTGTTACCGGTTAAACAGCTTCCTTTAGAAGCAGGATTTAGAACTGATATAAATGTATTTCGCATGCTCGTATCAGAAGTCAGCACCTCTTTTGAAAAAGACTGGGCATATACTGCTGGGCCATACTGCTCTTGTATCGTTACGTAACCATTGTTTGGAATGTTTTCCAAAGCAATACGTAGAGACCCATTTACTGTGCTTACCTCTGTTCCAACCTGGACACCATTTTCATCGGAATAAATTGCTTTGATAAGTGAATCCAAAGACGTACCAATCGCAAGATAGTTCATTGCCTTTAGTTTTGCAGGTTGACTAGCTGTATCTTCATAAATATCAAAAACTGTACAGCTAGATGCAGGGTTGTAATCTACTTCAGCCGGCTTGTAAAAACTAAACGTATAGTAAGTCAAGCTCGGTGCAGGAGGCGTCGATCCACCACCACCGCCACCACCACAGCCAACCATAGCTCCTGAAATCGCCGCGACGAGTGGCAACATTACTGCTTTTTTCATAGTTACATTCCTAATTCATATCCTGGCGGCAAAGTGTTGCCACTCTCTCTCATATGCTGTCAGTGTCGCAAAGTCTGTGCCAAGTTTTTCTCGCGACGATAAAACGTCCAATTCACTTTGTGAATGTAATTGGAATGTAGGGAAAGTTACTGAAAGTCAGTTACGGAGATTGTTAATAAAGTGCGCCATTTCAAACAACTGTTGTAGTTTTCTTTCACATTTTTTCTTAAAGTGATCAAGATCAATCAAGGCGTTAGTGTTGCTTGTTAGACTCGGCAGCATTGATATAGCACGAATTATTCACCCGACTTTTAGAATGTTGTCTATCCTTAGCACGTTAACCACGTGCACCTCCTGGCCGAGGCAAACGGTGAATGGAATTCGCATATCAAGCCAAACGACTAACTTTATATATAAATGAGGAATCTATGTCAGACGCAGTTAACAAAGCGCATTCTGATTCGGATATCGAGACTAAGAGCTATCAAGAGCTTCACCGTCCAGCATCTGAGTTTGTCAGCCGCTCTGAATACCTAGACCACGAACTTCAAATCATGAAACCGCGACGCTTTGGTCTTAACCTACCGGGCCGCGATTTCCGCTTTGAACTCGAAGATTTGGTACCTGCTCTCGCTGGTACTATCGGCATTATCGCGATGTACTCAGCGGTAATGATGTCATGGGCAGACGGTCTAACCGCCGCTTGGGATCACGTAAACCTAGGTAAAGAATTTGCCATTGAGGTTGCTCGTGTTGAAATGCTTATTCCAGCGTTATTGTTCTGTATTCTCGCATCAGGTTTCATTAACCCACGCGCCAACCTTGCTGGTAACCACGGCCCAATGATCCCGCTTATCGGTTCTATTGCGCTTGCCGGTGCTCACCCTCTTGCTCTTGCTATCCTTCTTGGTGTGTTCGGTCTACTACTTAGCTACTTTAAAGGTGGATCTAAGCTCGTTAACCTCACCTCTCAAGGTACTGCAGGTGGCCTGTTAATCTTCCTAGGCTTTACCGGTACGATGAGCCAAATCGGCTCAATCCAAGAGTGGGCAGTCGGTCTTCAGTCTGCAGATGTTGAAGCTGGCAGCATGGGTTACATTGGTCTAATCGTACTAGGCATCAACATTGCTGTTTACGCATACCTTGCAAAAATCAACATGCGTTGGTTGGCAATCCCTGTATGTGCGGTAACGGGTCTACTGCTTGCGCTTGGTTTAGGTGCAGGCTTCGACTTGACGTTCGAAACAGAAATGGGTCTACCTAACCTTAACCCAGTTTACTGGTGGGGCAGCACGGAAGAAGGTTGGATGTTAGGTCTTCCTAACCTACAACACTTCATTGCCTCTCTACCGTTTGCGATTCTTGCTGTAGCGATGTGGTCTCC
Organism: Vibrio variabilis; assembly: GCF_003263785.1. GTDB lineage: Bacteria > Pseudomonadota > Gammaproteobacteria > Enterobacterales > Vibrionaceae > Vibrio > Vibrio variabilis. Next base: position 731 of record NZ_JYJK01000013.1, on the reverse strand, counting down.
TGACTTCCTAGGTCACCGTATCTTCCAAGAGCTGAACTACCCACGTAAGACTGAAAAAGTGCTTATGGACGTAGATGACACTATGACTATGTGTTCTGTACGTCAAATGGTTGGTACGGCTGTGGGTGGTGGTAACATCACGTCGTCTTGGGGTACTTACATGATCCCAGCAGCTATCGCTAAGCGTCCAATTCCAGGTGGTGCAATCCTTCTTGGTTCACTATGTATCATCGTGGCCATCCTTGGTTTCCCAATGGACGTTGCGGTATGGCCGCCAGTGATGCGTGTTGCACTACTAGTAGGTGTATTCCTTCCGCTACTAGAAGCGGGCATGCAGATGGTTAAAGAGACGAAAGATTCACAAGCTGCGGGTATCTGTATCTTTGCATCTGTCGTTGCAAACCCAGTACTAGCATGGGCTCTGACCATGTTCCTAGATAATAATGGCCTGATCGGTGACAAAGAGCGTGCTTCTCGTCTATCTTTTGTAGATAAGATTGTCATCCCAGTCGGTGTATTCGTAATCTGTCTAGTAGCAATGCTTGCTGTAGGTATGCTAGAAGGCCAGTACGGCATCCCAGCTTTCCTATAATATCTAGTTGATTATTTGGGCAGTGACATTCACTGCCCAAATTTTTATCACAGTTTTTTAAGATTTATTGATTTAGTTTAAGTTTTACAATTTATTTTTAGTGTAGGCTTGATTTTAACGTCAGGAATGACAATATCTA